>NZ_BJWH01000008.1 GCF_007990265.1 Cellulomonas terrae | reverse complement strand
CCGCCACCGGCAGGAACGACGACAGCCGGAACCCGGCACCGGTCACGCGCATCGTGCCGATCCTCGGCGCCACGGAGAAGTTCGCCGCTCCCCCGGCCACCGTCCACGCGCCACCGGTCTCGGCCGAGCCCCACCCACCGGTCGTCGTCCGGTTGAACGTGTCCGCCGCGAACGGTGCGTTCGCCGGCGGAGCCGTGACGGTGACGTCCTGGGCGAGGGCCGTCGAGTCTCCGTCGTCGTCCGTCACGGTCAACGTCACCGTGTACGTGCCCTCGGCCGCGTAGGCGTGCGCCGGCGGGGTCGGACCCGTCGCGGTGCCGCCGTCCCCGAAGGTCCACGCGTACGACGCGACCGTGCCGTCCGGGTCGCTCGAGCCGGAGCCGTTCACCGACACCGACAACCCTGCCGGGGTCGCCGTGAACGCGGCGACCGGCGGCTGGTTCGGGGCGGGCGGCGCGACCGTCACGTCGCGGGTGAGCACGCCGGTGGCGCCGTCGTCGTCCGTGACCGTCAGGGTGACCGTGTAGGTGCCCGCCGTCGAGTACGTGTGCGCGGCCGGGTTCGCCCCGGTCGCCGTCCCGCCGTCGCCGTAGGTCCACGCGTAGGACGCGATGGTGCCGTCCGGGTCCGCCGAGGTCGAGCCGTCGACGTCCACGGCGAGCCCGTTCGTCGGGCTGCTGAACGCCGCCACCGGCGGCTGGTTCGGGGCTTCGCCGGTGCGCCCGAGCGTGTTGTGCGCGGCGACCGTGCCGGCCGTGAGCTCGCTCGGGTAGACGGCGACCTCGTCGATGGTGCCGGACAGGTTGCTGGACGACGGCTGGTTGGGCCACCCGTTCAGGCTGTCGCCACCGATCCGCCAGAAGCCCGACATGTTGCGGCCCGTGGTGGTGTCCGTGCGGGAGCCGACGAGCACACCGTCGACGTACAGCTTCATGCCCGAGGCGCCCAGGGTGCCGACGAGGTGGTGCCACTGGCCGTCGTTGTACGACGAGGGCGACCGCACGGTGCGGTTCTGCCCGGGGCTGGCCCCGAACTGCACGCGTCCGCCGCTCTCCATGTACAGCTGCCGGTCACGGTTGCTGCTGGTGCCGGTCAGGCTCGCGCTGTTGCCGAACCCGACGATCCACCCGCCCTGGTTGGACGTCGTCCGGACCCACGCCTCGACGGACACGGTGTTCCGGTTCTGCTCGCGGGTGTTCGCGATCACACGGCTGTTGCTGGTGCCCGCGAACTGGAAGGCGGTCGTGGTGTCCCCGGCGATCGCGCCGCCCGCACCGCGCGTCAGCGCCGTGCCGGTGATGGCGTCGTCGATCCCCGCGGTGTCGATCGCACCCGTCGTGCCCCCGTCGCCGAGGCGCCAGTAGTGGGCGGCACCGTCGGCCATCACGGTCTGCGCGTAGGGGCTGACCGGTCCCGTGCCGTCGGCCGTGACCGCCACGGTCGGGCTGGTCACGGTGTTGCCGAACGGGTCGGACACCCGCACCTGGTAGTTGTACGACGCGCCGGGCGTCAGGCCCGTGTCGGTCCAGCCCTGCGTCGGCCGGTCCCAGATCTGCGACGGCTTGTCACCCGTCCAGACGACGGCGCCGTTGCGGATCACCCGGTAGGTGAGCTGCTCGTTGTCGAAGTCCGCGTTCGCGGGCCAGGAGACCCGCACCGCGCCCGTGCCGATCGGGCGCAGGGTCGGGGTGAAGTCGGTGGCGCTGAACCGCGGGCCCTGGTCGTTGGGCGCCAGGTCGCGCACCGCGAACCGGACGAGGCCCTGCTGCCGCCGGAAGTTGACGTTGAGGAACTCGCCGCCCATGACGATGTAGCGGTCGTCACCCGTGACGGCCCACGGCCCCTGGTTCTGGCCGGTGAACGTGCCGGTGTCCAGGTCGGGGTACCAGTTGAGCTTCGTCGGGGCGGGCAGCCCCTCGAAGTTGGTGTACCCGAGGTGCTCGCGGCCCGCGAGCTGCGTCGCGGCCTTCGTGAACGCACCGGCCCGGTAGAACTCCCACTCGTCGAGCTGCGGGGCGGACCGGATGTTGCCGCAGTAGTGGTGGTGGCTCGCCGCGTACACGACGTCGCCCTGCGGCCACACCGCGTAGGTGTCACCGTGGCAGTCCGCGACCCAGGTGAGCTCGCCGGTGTCCCAGTCCGCGGCGAAGACGCCCTCGAGCGTCCCGCCGCTGCGGCCGAACGTGTAGCCGACGCCGTACATGTTCTCGGCGTCGCCCGCCAGCCCGAGGATCGAGCCGGCCGAGCCGCCGTTGCGGATGCGCGACGTCGCGGGGAACGGGAGGACGGCGCCGGTGACGGCGTCGACCCGCGCGAGCCCGTCGGGTGCGGCCGGGTCGCCGTTGAACGACAGGAAGTTGCCGCCGATGATCACGGTCGACCCGTCCGGGGACACGGTCAGGGCGCTGACCGAGCCGTCGTCGACCGTCGGGTTCCACGGCAGGAGCGCGCCGTTCGCGGCGTTGAACGCGGCCAGGCGGGTGCGCGACGAGCTGCCGGCCTGCGTGAAGATGCCGCCGACGTAGACCGTGGTGTTGGTCGCCGCGATCGCGCGGACCTGGGAGTTGGTGCCGGCGTTGAACGTGGTGACGAGCGCCCCGGTGGCGGTGTCGAACGCCGCGATGCGGTACCGCGAGACCCCGGAGATGCTGGTGAAGTTCCCGCCGACGTAGACGCGCCTGCCGTCGGGCGACTTCACGACGGCGCGCACCTGCGCGTTCGGGTTGGGAGCCCACGAGGGGTTGAGCACGCCGGTGCGCACGTCGAACGAGAGCAGGTTCGAGCGCGGGACCGTGTTCACCCCGGCCGCGGCGCCGGCCGGGCGCGCGTTGCTGAACTCGCCGCCCGCGTACACGGTGTCGCCGACGAGCGCCTGCTGCCAGACGACGCCGTTGATCTGGACGGTGGGCAGGCCGTCGGCGCTGACCGTGGGGGGCGTCCCGGGGGCGGGCGCGGTGTCCGCGTGCGCGGGCGGTGCGCCGGGAACGACGAGGAGGAGGGCAGCGGCCACGAGCACGGCCGTCGCCGCGGCGACGAACCGCCGGACGTCAGAGAGGTACACCGACATGACACATCCTCGTAGCGCTCGGTTGCGGGCGGGCGGGGGGCCGACCCACGCCGATCCTACGAGTCCAAAACACCCCTAAACAGGACACAACGGGTGAAATGGTCAGGCGTTCAGGCCGCCGGTCCGGGCCCCTCGAACAGCACCGTCGTCGCCGTCGGGTCGTAGCTCACGGTGATCTGGAGGTGGTCCCGCAGGTCCGGGGGCACGCGGAACACGTAGACGCCCGTCGCCGAGGCGCCCGGAGCGAGGGTGCCCGTGAACACGCTGACGCCGGGCCCGCTGAGAGGTTCACCCGGGGCGAGCTGCTCGCCGGCGTACAGGTTGACCACGGTCGAGTCGAGGGACGCGGCCGCGCCGGTGCCGTTGGTCAGCACGACCGACACGCGGACCGACGGACCGGCCACCTCGCCGGGCCCTTCCGCCACGCCGGCGACCGACTCCAGCCCGGCCACCCGCGCCGACATGCCGGTGCCGAACTCCGCGGTCGACGTCAGCGGGACGGCAGGCTCCGTGCCGGGCACGAACGGTGCCTCCGGGTCGGTGCTCGGCGCCGGAGCGGGCTCCGTGCTCGGTGGGGTGGTCGGCGACGCGCTGGGCTCGGGCTCCGGGGTCGACGTCACCGTCGCGCTGCTGCTCGCGGAGGTCGTCGGGGCCGCGTCCTCGTCGGACGCGCCGGAGGCCACGGCCGCCCACACCACCGCCGCGAGCACCAGCGCACCCGCGCCGATCGCGACGGGGACGAGCCAGCGGGGCCTGCCGGACTGCTGGTCCTCGGTCGAATCCAGGGTCACGCTTCTCCTCCACGAGCCTGGCTCGGCGGTCGCCGCAGGCCCGTCATCTCTCGGAACCACGAGCGCACGGCCAGCGCGAGGTACCCCGCGGTGGCCAGGCAGAGCGCGGTGTAGACACCCATGAACAGCGTCGTCGCGCCGTAGAGCGCGAACGACAGGCAGAGCACGCCGTAGTCCGTCGGCGCGACGATCAGCGAGCGCAGCACGGGGGCACGCTCCCCGGCCGTGGCGCGCATCGTCACGCCCGCCTGACGGCGCAGCTGGTCGTTGAGGATCATCGCGAAGAACAGCACCGACCACACGGCCGAGTACACGAGCGGGACGAGCAGCCACACGTCCGGGACGACGTCGAACCGGTAGAGGCCCACGAGCACCGCGAGGTGCAGGCTGGCGACCTTGATGGAGTCGATCAGGTGGTCCAGCCACTCGCCGGCGATGGTCCCGCCCCCGCGCAGCCGGGCGACCTGCCCGTCGGCGGAGTCGAACGCGTAGCCGACGAGCAGCAGGAACGCGACGAGCAGCCCGACCCACCACGACGGCGGCAGGAGGGCGAGCACGGCGATCGCGCTGAACGTCCACACGGCACTGATCGCGGTGACGGCGTTCGGGGTGAGCCCGGCGCGGTAGCACGCCGCTGCGAGGAGCCGACCGGCCCGACGGTTCACGAACCGCGAGTACGCGGGCGCGCCACGGGCGCCCTTCTGCACCCCGCCGAGCCGCGCGAGCGTCTCCCGGTACGACTCCGAGGCCGCGACGGTCCGGGGATCGGGCTGCTGAGCTGGTTCCGACACCTTGGTCACCTCGGTCACGTCGTCGCCTCCCCCTGGACAGCCTGCTGCTGGACCGACCGTACGGGCAGGACGTCGCCGGCTCCACGACGCCGACCGGACGGGCGCCGGACCCCGGCGAACGCGCGGGCCGCGAGGCGCCTGCAGAGGTCCTCGTACGCCTCCGCCACGGTGTCCCAGTCGTAGTCGGCGGCCCGCGCACGCAGCTCGACGCCGCGGGCCACCGCACCGGCCGGGTCGCGCTCGGCGTCCTCGACGGCCGCGGTGACGTCGTCGGGCGTCGCGAACCAGCGCCCCGCAGCGCCCAGCACCTCACGGTTGAACGACACGTCGAAGGCGGCCGTCGGAGCGCCCGCGCCGATCGCCCGCAGCAGCGACGGGTTGGTGCCGCCGACGCTGTGCCCGTGCACGTACAGCAGGCAGTGGGCGTAGAGCTGGTCGAGCAGGTCCTGGTCCCAGACGCCCCCGAGCAGCCGCACCCGGTCGTCGGCGGCGGCCTCGACGCGCGCGGTGTACTCGTCGGCGTACGGCGCGGAGCCGACGACGACGAGCGGCAGCGTGGCGCCCGACCGGCGGTACCCCTCGACGATGAGCTCGACGTGGTTCTCCGGCTCGAAGCGCGCGACGACGAGGTGGTAGCCGCGCGAGGTCAGGCCCAGGTCGGCGAGCTTGGCGTCCCCCACCCCGTCGAGCAGGGGGGCGCCGTAGGCGATCTGCTCGGTGGGCGCCCCGAACTCCGCCGTGTAGTAGTCGGCGATGCCTGCGGCGTCGGCGATGAGCGCGTCGGACCAGCGCACGGCCAGCGACTCCGCGGTGCGGTAGTACCGACGCCCCGCGCCGCCCCACTTCGCGCGCTTCCACTCCAGACCGTCGACGTGCGTGGCGACCGGGATCCGGCGGGCGCGCAGCACGGGCAGCAGCGCGGCGTTCGCGGCGTTGAACACGATGGCGGCGTCCGCCGGGTGACGGACCTGGTGCGCGACGGACAGCGCGGTGTGGCTCAGCGTCTCCAGGGAGCGGCGACGGACGGCGGGCAGGTGCACGAGCCGCATGCCGCGGTACGACGACGGACGCTCGTCCTCGTCACCTCCGCGGCAGTACACGAGGACGTCGTGCCCACGGTCGACGAGCCGGGCACCGACCTCCTCGACGCACGTCTCGAACCCGCCGTAACGGGCCGGGACCCCGCGCGTCCCGACGAGCGCGATGCGCAACGCCCGGGCGCTGGTGGCAACCATCGACCGATTCCTCCCACTGCTCATCCTGAGCCTCGATGTCTACCCTGTCAGGCTCCGGGGCGGTACCGCCGTCCGGGGTCGACCGGCAGAGCCGGCTCCGTGTGCCGCGGGTCAGTACGCGCCGGCCCCCGTGACGACGGCGCGGAAGGTCTTCCACATGATCATCAGGTCCATCGTGACGGACCAGTTGTCGACGTAGCGCAGGTCGAGCCGGACCGACTCCTCCCAGCTCAGGTCCGCCCTGCCCGACACCTGCCACAGGCCGGTGATGCCCGGCTTGACGCGCAGGCGCTGGTGCACCGCGTCGTGGTAGCCGCGCACCTCCTCGCGCAGCGGCGGCCGCGGGCCGACCAGGGACATGTCGCCGAGCACGACGTTGAACAGCTGCGGGAGCTCGTCGATCGAGAACCGGCGCAGGACGCGTCCGACGGGCGTCACCCGGGGGTCCTCGGTCATCTTGAACATCAGGCCGTCACGGTCGCTGTGCTCCAGCAGCTCCGCCCGGCGCCGGTCGGCGTCGACGTACATGCTGCGCAGCTTCCAGATGGTGAACTCTCGCCCGTCCACCCCGACGCGGGTCTGGGTGTAGAACGCCTTGCCGGGCGAGGTCAGCCGGACGGCCAGTGCACCGGCGAGGATCACCGGCGAGGCGACCAGGAGGGCGAGGAGCCCGAGCGAGCGGTCCATGGCCGCCTTGGCCAGGAGCCGGCGCCGTGGCGCCTCGATCTCCAGGCGCATGAGCGAGAGGCCGGCGGTCGGGTGCATGGAGACGCGCTCCTGCACGACCTCGACCAGCCCGGGGGCGACGACGAGCTCCGCACCGGCACGACGCAGCGCCCAGGACAGCCGGCGCAGGGCGTCGCCGCTCAGCGCGTTGCCGGCGACGACCACGACGGACACGGCGTAGTCGACGACCACCTGCGGCACGTCGGCGAGCGACCCGAGCGTCGGCACCGGGACCTCGAGGAGGTTCTCCGGGACGACGTCCGACAGGCACGCCCCGATGACGAGGTACCCGTGGTGGGACGCGACGCCGAGGTCGTGCGCCACCCCGGACACCGACGCGGTGTCACCGACGACGATGGTCCGCATCATCGCCTGGCCCTGGTTGCGGGAGTGGTGCAGGACGCGGCGGTGGGCGTAGCGGCCCAGGAACGCCGTGCCGGCCAGGAGCGGGACCCCGACGAGGACCGCGGAACGGGGCACCTCGACGGGGGTCAGGTAGGCGAGCGCCATGAGTGCGGCGGCGACGACGACCGAGGCCCGCAGGACGGCCTGGAACTCGTCCGGGCCGTCGCCGAGGTTGTGCCGCTCGTAGCCGCGCATGATCGTGACCATCGCGGTGAAGACGAGGACGGCGACCGCGCCGAGCAGGACCGCCGCGCCGAACGAGCCGGTGCCGAGGGCGGCGGCGAGCGTGACGGCCGCGAAGGCGGCGATGACGTCGATGGCGATCGTGAGGTGCTGGTAGCCGGCGGCGGCGTTGCGCCACGGGACAGCCAGCAGCGACGTCGTGCCGGAGTTGTGCGGCGTCGAGCGCCGGACGAAGGGTTCGGGCGACGCCCACGACCGGCGTGGGTGCAGTGCGGGGCGGCGACGTTCGACGCCTGAGTCGGTGTTCTCGGCACCGTGCCCGACTGTCAACGTCATAGCTCGAACCTCCCCCGGGGTGTTGGACAGGAGATGAACGTATTACGTACGTATTGTCCGATTCATCCGCCATGACCCGATTTCACCCGGCTGAGGTCTGTGCCGTGGCTCACACGGGTGACGCCCCGAACAGCCAGGTGTCAGCCTCGAGCCGGCCGTCCCGCGCCGGGAGGTCGGCCAGGACGGATTCCGCCGAGCGGCCGTCGTCGAGGAGCCGGACGAGGTGCGCGGCCACCTCGTCGACGGAGGCGTCGGGGTCGACGACCGCGTGGCCGTGCCCCGCGAGCCACGAGGCCAGCCCGGTCTCCGTCGTCGTCAGCACCGCGCACCCGTGCGCCAGCCCCTCGACGACGGGCAGACCCACCTGCTCGCGCCACGTCGGCGTCCGGCGGGAGAGCAGGACCGCGACCGAGTGCTCCCGCTGCAGCTCGTGCACCCGCGCCCGCGGGGGGTCGACGACGAGCGTGACGTCCTCCCGACCGGCGACGAGCTCCTCGACGGCGGCCTGCTGCGGCCCCTTCCCGACCAGGGTCAGCCGGGCGTGCGGTCGCTGCCGCACGACCTCGGGCCACGCGGCGAGCAGGTCGAGGACGCCCTTGCGCGGCTCGAAGGCGCCGACGAACAGGACCGTCCCGGGCGCACCCTCATGGACCGGCCCGCACGAGCACGCGGTCGGCAGGGCAGGGATCGACGTCGCCACGGCGCGCATCGACGGCACGACCCGGGCGTAGAGGTCCCGTGACGCCTCCGTCCCGTAGGCGATGCGGTCGACCCGGCCGGCGACGAGCCGGATGAGCGCGGCGTCGAGGCGCCGGCGCACCGCGCCAAGCACGCCGGGGCGACGCGGCGGCCGGAACGGGTCGTCGTTGGCGATCGCGTACGCGACGACGACGGTGCGGCGGCGGCGGAACCACCCCGCGACCGTCACCGCGGCCAGCGCGAGGGCCGTCCGGCGCAGGCTCGACACCATCAGCGGCTCGTTGATCTCGAGCTCGCGGACGTCGGACCGCGCGAGCACGACGGCGGCCGCGACGGGACCGGCCTCGATCAGGTCGAGGCCGGCGGCGACCCCGGGATCGAAGTCGTACCGCCGCCGGCGGTAGACGATCGAGGCGGGCGCCAGCTCCCGCGCCCGTTCGAGGTGAGCGGTGCGCACCGTCTCGTACAGGCGGACTCGCGACGACGCCGTGCGCGGTGTGCCCACTGCTCTCACCTCCCTCTTCACCCCGCCGGCCAGCCGGCCGACGGTGCCCGACAAGATAACGTCTCCCCCGTGCTCGGGATCGTCGTCGTGAGCTTCGGCTCCGCCTCGTTGCTTCGCGCCAACCTCGCCGGCCTCGATCGCTCCGCGATGCGCACGCCGTCCACCGTCGTCGTCGTCGACAACTTCCGAGGGTCGGGCGCGCGTGACGCCGTGCGCACGGTCAGCCACGAGCTCGGCTGGGAGCTCGTCGAGAACGCCACGAACGCCGGGTTCGGGACCGCCGCCAACGCCGGGGTCGCCCGCGCCGCAGCGCTCGGCTGCACGGCGGTCGTCGTCGTCAACCCGGACGCCGCCGCCGACGCGCACGTGCTCGACGAGCTCGCGGGGCAGGTCGCGGCCACACCGCGCACGCTCGTCTCCCCCCGCGTCCTGCGGCCGGACGGGCGCCCCTGGTTCACGGGCGGACGGATCGACCTGCGCGCCGGCCGCACCCGGAACGTCGACCTGCCCACGGCGCCGCGGACCGAGGGGTGGCTCAGCGGCGCGTGCCTCGCCGCGGACGTCACGTGGTGGCAGGAGCTCGGCGGCTTCGACGACGACTTCTTCCTCTACTGGGAGGACGTCGACCTCTCCTACCGGTGCACCCGCGCCGGCGGCACGCTGCTCGTGCGCCAGGACCTGGAGGTGCTGCACGACGTCGGCGGCACGCAGGAGCCGGCGGCGGGCAGCAGGGCGAAGTCGTCGACGTACTACTACTACAACTGCCGGAACCGGCTCCTGTTCGCCGCCCGGCACCTGGGCCGTGGCGACGTCGGGCGGTGGCTGGTCAGCCAGCCGGCCTACGCCTGGTCGGTGCTGCTGCGCGGTGGCCGACGACAGCTCCTGCGCCCGTGGAGCCCGGTCGGGGCGGTCGTGCGCGGCTCCTGCGCCGGTGCGTGGCTCGCGGTCCGCGCGCTCCTGACCGGCCGCGCCCCCCGGACGGTGGCCGCATGACTCGGGTCGGGATCGACGCGCACGTCCTCGACGGCAAGTACCAGGGCACCCGCACCTGGATCCTGGAGATCCTGCGCCGCGCGCCGCTGCTCGCCCCGGACCTCACCTTCGTCGTGTACTCGGCGGACGCGGACCACGTGGCGGGGCTCCTCGGTCCCGGTGCGCCGTTTGAGCACCGGGTGCTCCCCGACGGCGGCCCGCTGGGTCGCAACCTGCGGTTCTGGCCGGCCGCGATCCGACGGGACCGGCTCGACCTGCTGGTGACGCAGTACTTCAGCCCGCCGCGCGACGCCCGCCGCCAGCTCGTCGTGGTGCACGACGTCCTCTTCGAGACCCACCCGGCGTTCTTCGGGTGGAAGACCCGGTGGCGCAACAAGCTGCTCGTCGGCTGGTCCGTGCGCCGTGCGGGCGCGATCGCCACGGTGTCCCAGTACAGCCGACGGGAGATCGCCCGCGCCTACGGCCGGCCCGTCGAGCGCATCTCGGTGATCCCCAACGGTGTCGACGCCACGGCGGCCCGCGTCCCCGGGTCGCTGCCCCGCCAGGTCCCTGCCGGGACCCGGTTCGCGCTCATGGTGGGCCGCCTCGAGCCCCGCAAGAACCTGCGCACCGCGCTCGCGGCCTTCGACCGCGTACCGGACCCGGACGCCCGGCTCGTCGTGGTGGGCGCCGACGACAACGAGGACCCGGCCGTGCTCGCCGCGCTCGCGGCCGACCCACGGGCGATCCACCTCACCGGGGTTCCGCAGGACGAGCTGTGGGCGCTCTACCGGGAGGCGACGGTGTTCGTCTTCCCGAGCCTGGGCGAGGGCTGGGGGATACCCGTGCTGGAGGCGCTCGCCGCGGGGACGACGGTCGTCGCGTCGTCCGCGACCGCGATCCCGGAGGCCGGCGGCGACGCCTGCACGTACTTCGACCCGACGGGTGGCGACCCGGTGGGCGATCTCGGGCGACTTCTCGCCGAGGCATTTTCCGGACATCTCGCCCCGAGCCGCGCTGCGGACGCCCAGGTTTCTCGCTACACCTGGGACCGCTCGGCTGTGTCCTTCGTCACAACAATTCGGGCTGCGCTGGCCGATCTGCACTGATAAGGGCCCGGATGTCGGCGAATTTCACGACATTCCTGCAGGTCAGGCGTTTGGGACATATGCGCTCTACGCATAGATGACCAAATCGCCCATTCCGCCCAATGGGTCTTTGGTCCCGTTTCGCGCAATTTTTGGCTCCTAGCGTTTTGGCTCATGGTGATGCCCCCGGCCGCCGAAACAAAGGATGGGTCGGGAGCTCCGCAGCCACCCTCTAGGAGACAATCGTGATTTCCGTGCGCCCACGCACCTTCGCACCGCTCGCTCGTCAGGGTGCCGTCGCCCTCGGCGTCGGCGTGCTCGCCCTCTCGCTCGTCGGTTCCGCCACCCCCGCGACCGCCGCGACGTCGCTGCCCACCGCCGAGTCCCCGGCGGCCTCGCCCACGCTCACCCCGGTCGCCGTGGACGGCTTCGGACGCACCGTGACCGGCGGGTGGGGAACCGCGACCACCGGCGGCGCGTGGACCACCGTCGGCGGCGTCGCCACCGACTACGCCGTGAACGCTGGGAGCGCGGCCATGACCGTCCGCCAGCCCGGCTGGAACCTGTACGCGGGGCTCGCCGCCGTGCGCTCGATGGACACCGAGGTCCAGGCCCGCGTGAGCCTCGACAAGGCGCCGACCGGCGGCGCGGTCGAGGTCGACGTCACGGGTCGTGCGATCGACGCGACGCAGGGCTACCGGCTCCGCAGCAAGCTCCTCGCCGACGGCAGCGTCCGCACCTCCCTCATCAAGGTCGTCGGCAAGACGACGTCCACCCTGGCGTCGACCACGCTGACGGGCCTCGGCTTCTCCGGCACCGCCCAGCTGCAGGTCCGCCTCCAGGTCACGGGCAACCCGGCCACGCTGCAGGCCAAGCTCTGGGCCGTCGGCGCCACCCAGCCCACCGCCTGGACGCTCACCGCCGCGGACAGCACCGCCGCACTGCAGGTCCCCGGCGGCATCGGCGTCAACACCTACACCGCGTCCGGCCTCACCAACGCGCCGATCACCGCCCGCGTCGCCGACGTCTGGGCCGGCCCGACGGCCGGCGCCCGCTCGCTCGCCGCCGCGCCCGCGATCGGCACCGTGGAGCCCGGCCCCGGCAACACCGGCGTGCCGAACGGCACCGTCCTGACCCGGCACAACGGCGACCTCACCATCTCGACGCCCGGCGCGGTCGTCAGCGGCCTCGACATCTACGGGTTCGTCAAGGTCACCGCCCCGAACGTGACCATCAAGAACTCGATCATCCGAGGCGCGGCCACCAACGTCCAGCGCGCGCTGCTGTCCAGCACGTCCGACACCGCCAGCGTCACCATCCAGGACAGCGAGCTCTTCGCGGCCTCCCCGAGCGGCTGGATCGACGGCATCCGTGGCTGGAACTTCACCGCGACGCGCGTCAACATCCACCACGTGATCGACGCCGCGCACATCTACGGCAACAACGTGACGATCCAGGGCTCCTGGCTGCACGACAACCTGCACTACGAGGTCGACCCCGCGCAGAACAACACCCCGAGCCACGACGACTCGATCCAGATCCAGAAGGGGTCGGGCATCAAGATCGTCGGCAACTCGATCTCGGGGGCGTTCAACACGGGGATCCAGTTCACCCAGGACCAGGGCATCGTCTCCAACGTCACCGTGGACCGGAACTGGGCCGACGGCGGTGGGTGCACCGTCAACCTCGCCGAGAAGGGCAAGGGCCCGTTCCAGGGCGTCGTGATCACCAACAACACGTTCGGCCGCGACACCAAGGTCGCGAACTGCGCGATCATCGCGCCGACGACCACCGTGCTGACCACGTCGGGGAACTTCTACACCGACGGCCTCGTGGCCAGCGTCCGCAAGGGCAGCTGACCTCCCGGCTCGACCGGCCAGACACACCGAAACCCGCTCCCGGCTCGCCCCGGGGGCGGGTTTCGGCGTCTGGGTTGGGCTGAACGGGTGAAACAATCTCGCATCGTGAGACTCGTGCGACTCCGCGTTCCCGCAGGTCACGAAATGGTTACGCCTATCAGAACGCTTGTCCGAGAGGCGCGCGTTCCCCCAGATGGAGCATTCGCCTATGGTGGGCGCACCCCGACACCGGGCGACAAACACCGACAGACCCCACCAACTCATAGCGCCGCATGACAGCACGCCTGACACCGTGGACGCCTGACTCTGGAGACGCCCTTGCGAGGACGACACGCCGTGAAGCGCCGTAGATCGGCTCCGCGACACACCGCACCGACGGCAGCCCGAGCCACGGCAGCGCGCCGTTCGGCCCCCGCCCTCGCAGCAGTCGCGGCCCTGGCCGTCGCTCTCGTCGTCACCGTCGTCGCGCCGGCGTCGTCCGAGCCGACCACGACGTACCGGCCCGTCGACCCCCAGCGCGTCGTCACCGGCACGGACCTCACGGCCCAGAAGGACTTCACCTTCGACCTGTCGTCCGCACCCGCCGGTGCCACGGCCGCCACCCTGCAGGTCACCGCCTCCCGCAGCACGAAGACGACGTCCTTGTCGGTGTGCGCGGGCTCCGGCGCCTCCGCCGCCTGTACCGAGCACCCGCAGCTCGTCGTCGCCGGCGGTGAGCCGGGATCCGTCACCGTGACCGTCCCCGTGACCTCCGGTCGCAAGATCACCCTGCACACCACCAGCCCGGTACGGGCGTTCGTCGACCTGCACGGGTGGACCGTGGACTCGGCCGCCTCCAGCGCCGCGACCGACTCGCTCTACGTGCCCGTCGACCCCACCCGCGTCGCCGACGACCTGGCCGTCGACGGCCGCAGCTCGAAGGTGCTCACCCTGGCCGGCGCGCCCGCGGGAGCGACCGCCGTCGCACTGCGCGTGACCTCCCGCGCCAGCACGCAGGCGTCCTACGTCGCCGTGTGCCCGGCAGGCCAGCCGACGACCACCTGCGCCTCGACGTCCGTGCTCAACGCGCTGCCGGCACGGGCCCGCCAGGCGTCGGTCGTCGTGAGGCTCGGCGGCACGGGCAACCAGGTCCAGCTCTTCAACCAGCAGGGCGGCCACCGCCTGAGCGTCGACGTCGACGGGTACTACGTCGCCACCGCCGCACAGGAGCGTGGCGGCCGGCTCCAGCCGCTCGCCGCGCCGCAGACCCTCCCTGCCGGCGTCGTGAAGTCCGGGTCCACCCTGCAGCTGACGCTGCCCGACGTGCCCGACAACGCCACAGCCGTCCTCCTGGGCCTGCGCGGCACCGGGGCCTGGCAGCCCACCGCGGTCGCGGCCTGCCCCGGCAGCGCGGCCAGCGCCGCGTGCCGCAAGACCTCGTTCCTCGTCGCCTCGCCGGACGCACCCGCCCGCAACCAGGCGCTGGTCCCGCTCGGGGGCAGCAACATGGACACGATCACCCTGTCGAGCACGCAGGCGAGCGTCCGCATCACGCCCGCGGTCGTCGGCTACGTCATCGGCTCCGTCGCCGCCACACCCGGGCCGAAGCCGACGGCGACACCCACCGCCACCCCCACGCCGACGGTCACGCCCACGCCCACGCCGACCCCCACCCCGACCCCCACCCCGACACCGACGCCGACCCCCACGGCGGCGCCGAAGCCGACGCCGACCCCCACCCCGACCGCCACGCCCCAGCCGGCACCGCCGGCGTCCGGCGGCGGAACCAGCGTGCCGGGCACGGTCAAGCCGGGCAGCACCAACACCGGCGTCCCCGCCGGCGTCACGCTGACCCGGCACGACGGGGACCTGACGATCAGCACCCCCGGCGCGGTCATCGACTCGCTCGACGTCTACGGGTTCGTCAAGGTCGCCGCCCCCGGCGTGGTCATCAAGAACAGCCGCATCCGTGGGTACGCCACGACGATCCAGCGCGCGCTCGTCACGTCGAACTCGTCCGGCGCGAGCGTCACGATCCAGGACAGCGAGCTCTACGCCGCCAGCCCGTCGCCGTACATCGACGGCATCCGGGGCTTCAACATCACCGTGCAGCGCTCGAACATCCACCACGTCATCGACACGTTCCACCTCACCGGCGGCAACGTGACGATCGAGTCGTCCTGGCTCCACGACAACGTGCACTACGCCAGCGACCCCCTGCAGGGCGGCAGAGCGAGCCACGACGACAGCATCCAGATCCAGCAGGGCTCGAACATCCGGATCGTCGGCAACACGATCGAGGGTGCCACCAACACCGGCATCCAGTTCACCCAGGACCAGGGAGTCGTCTCCGACGTCCTGATCTCCAAGAACTGGGCCGACGGCGGCGGGTGCACGATCAACCTCGCCGAGAAGGGTCGAGGTCCGTTCGTCGGCATCGTCATCACCGACAACGTCTTCGGCCGCGACACCAAGCACTACAACTGCGCGATCATCTCCCCGACGACCACCAAGGTCGCCGCCGCCCGCAACGTGTTCACGGACGGCAGCGTCGCGGCGGTCCAGAAGGGCTGACGAGCACTCACCGGCGACGCGGGGCGGGCACGTGGCCCCGCGTCGTCGTGTCAGCCCTTGGTGTGGAACTTCAGCTGCGCGGCCTCCAGGCCCTGCGTGACCACCAGCTCGACCGCGTCCGCCGCGGCGTCCACGAGCCACGGCAGGTCCTTCAGCTCGGCCTTCGCGAAGTCGCGCAGCACGTAGTCCGCCGGGTCCATCCGCCCGGGCGGGCGGCCGACGCCGACGCGCACCCGGACGTACTCCTTGGTGCCCAGGGCCTTGGTGGTGTCGCGCAGACCGTTGTGGCCGCCCTCGCCGCCCCCGCGCTTGAGCCGGACGTCCGCGAACGGGATGTCGAGCTCGTCGTGCACCAGCACCGTCCGCTCCGCCGGTACGTCGTAGTACTTCGCGAGCGCCGCGACGGGACCGCCCGAGACGTTCATGTACGTCGTCGGCTTCGCCAGCACCACACGGGGACCCGGGACCCCGCCCGGGAGCACCCCCAGGCGCGCCTCCGCGACCGCTGCCTGCGGCCGGCGCGAGAGCAGCCCCGACGCCCGGGCGCCGAACGTCGACCCGGTCCGGCGCGCCAGCTCGTCCAGCACCATCTGGCCGACGTTGTGGCGGTTGCCGGCGTACTGCGGGCCCGGGTTGCCGAGGCCGACGACCAGCCAGGGTCCGTCGCTCATCGGGATCTCCTCCTGCGGGAACGTGCGGGAACGACGACGCCCGGCACCGTCAGGAACGGTACCGGGCGTCGAGGGGTGGAGCTGAGGCTCAGGCCTCGGCTGCGGCGGCGGACGCGGCCGACTGCGACGCAGCGAGCTCCGCGGCGGCGGCCTCGGCGGCGACGTCCTCGGCGGACGCGTGCGGCACGGTCACGGAGACGACCGTGATCTCGGGGTCGGTCAGCAGCAGCGAGCCCTGGGGCAGCGTGATCTCGCCGGCGCTGACGGACGAACCGCCCTCGAGGCCCTCGATGGAGACCTCGACCTCGGTCGGCAGGTGCGTCGCCTCGGCCTCGAGGGACAGCGTCTGCGTCTCGACGACGTGGATGGTGCCGGGTGCGGACTCGCCGACGACCGTCACGGGGACGTCGACGGAGACCTTCTCGCCCTTGGTGACGATGAGCAGGTCGACGTGCTCGATGGTGTTCTTCACGACGTCGCGCTGGACGTCCTTGGTGATCGCCAGGGTGGTCTTGCCGTCGAGCTCGATGGCGAACAGGGCGTTGGCCTGCTTCACCGCGAGCATCGTCGCGTGGCCCGGCAGGGCGACGTGCAGCGGGTCCGAGCCGTGCCCGTAGAGGACGGCGGGAACCTGGTCGGCGCGACGCAGGCGGCGTGCGGCGCCCTTGCCGAACTCCGTGCGGGTGGTGGCGACAAGCTTGACCTCGGACACGTGTACTCCCAGAGTGCTGGCGTCGGCGTAGTGGGCCGACGTGGTGGCTGTGGCGATGGCGGCACGGGGCCGCGATGAAGACAGGTGTGGTGGCCTCGACGCGGGACGCAGGACGGGCACGCGGAGGCGCTCGCCCAGTCGATCACGGAGCGCAGGTGGTCGTGGAACTTCGTCGACCGTCCTTCGTCCCTCGCCGAGGCAACCTGAAGAGACTACCCGAGCGAGCGCGTGGAACCCAACCCGCGGGTCAGTCCGTCGAGTCGTCCCAGGCCCACCGCACGGTGACGTCCGCGGACACGGTCTGCTGGCCCGCCTCCACAGGGACGGACATCGCCTTCGCCACGCCCGTCGTGCGACCCATCCGCAGGGGCGCCACGTCGGCTCCCCCTTCGGTCACCCACTGGACCTCGCCCAGGCGTCGACCGGCGAGCGTGGCCCACTGGGTGGCGCGAGCGAGGGCGTCCGCCCACGCGGCCTCCCGCGCTCGGGCACGCGGCTCGGTGGGGTCGCTGATCTCGAGCCGGATGCCGTCCATCCGGGCCGGCTCACCACCCGCGACCACCGCGGCCCCGACGACGTCCCCGGCGGTCGCGACGTCGCGCAGCGTGACCTGCAGGCCGAGCCGCGCCACGACGCGCGACGAACCGACGGCGGAGCTGTCGGTCCACGTGCTCGACTGCGTGGTCCGCATCGAGCCGTCGTCGACACCCGCGTCACGCAGGACGGCGCGCATCCGGTCGAGGCACAGCCCCGCCTCGGCGAGCGCCCGCTCGGCGTCCACGGCGCGCGCCTCGGCACCCAGGTCGACGACGGCACGGTCCGGCACGGCCTCCGCCTCGCCGGCTCCGGTGACCGTCACGCCGCCGCGCGGGCCGCGACGACGGACGTCCTCGTCGCGGCCGTCCACGAGGCTCAGGCCTGGCCGTCGAAGAGGGACGTCACCGAGCCGTCGTCGAACACCTCGCGGATCGCCCGCGCGATCAGCGGCGCGATCGAGAGGACGGTGAGCTGCGGGAACCGGCGGTCCTCGGCGATCGGCAGTGTGTCGGTGATGACGACCTCCCGGGCACCGCAGTTCTGCAGGCGGTCCACCGCGGGGTCGGACAGGACACCGTGCGTCGCGGCGACGATGACGTCCTTGGCGCCGGCCTCCAGCAGGACGCGCACGGCACCGGCGATGGTCCCGGCGGTGTCGATGAGGTCGTCGACGAGCACGCAGCTGCGGCCCTCGACGTCACCGACGACGCGGTTGGCGACGGTCTTGTTGGGGCTGCGGATGTCCCGCGTCTTGTGCACGAACGCCAGCGGACCGCCGCCCAGCTTGGCGGCCCACTGCTCGGCGACACGGATGCGGCCGGCGTCCGGGGAGACGACCGTGACGTTGGAGGTGTCGACGCGGCTGCGCACGTACTCCGTGAGGATCGGCATGGCCCAGAGGTGGTCGACGGGACCGTCGAAGAAGCCCTGGATCTGCGCGGCGTGAAGGTCGACGCTCATCAGCCGGTCGGCGCCCGCCGTCTTGAACAGGTCCGCCATGAGCCGCGCGGAGATCGGCTCGCGGCCGCGGTGCTTCTTGTCCTGCCGCGCGTACCCGTAGAACGGGGCGACGACCGTGATGGTCTTGGCGGACGCGCGCTTGAGGGCGTCGACCATGAGCAGCTGCTCCATGATCCACGTGTTGATCGGCGACGAGTGCGACTGCAGCACGAACGTGTCGGCACCGCGCACGGACTCCCCGAAGCGGGTGTAGATCTCCCCGTTGGCGAACTCGTACGTCGTGGTCGGCAGCAGGTCGATGCCGAGGTGCGTCGCGACGCTGGTGGCCAGGTCGGGGTGCGCCCGGCCCGTCAGGAGCACGAGACGCTTCTCGCCGTCCGAGGAGATGATCCCGGTCATCGTGCGGAGTCCTTCGGGGTCGAGCCGGTGGAGTCCGGCAGGGCAGGCGGCGGGGTCGGGGGCGCGTCGGCGGCTGCCGTGGCGGCACGGTCGCGCTCGGCGCGGGCCTGCGGGGAGAGCTCGTCGGCGGCGGACGGCCGGACGACCGCGTTGGCCGCCGGCGTCCCGGCGCGGGCGCGTGCGACCCAGCCCTCGATGTTGCGCTGGGCGCCCGCGCTCACGCCGAGCGCCCCCGAGGGGACGTCGCGGCGGATCACGCTGCCGGCACCGGTGTAGGCACCGTCGCCGATGGTCACGGGCGCGACGAACATGTTGTCCGCGCCCGTGCGGGCGTACGAGCCGATGGTCGTGCGGTGCTTGTTCACGCCGTCGTAGTTGACGGTCACGGACGCGGCGCCGATGTTCGTGTGCTCGCCGATCGTCGCGTCGCCGACGTAGGACAGGTGCGGGATCTTCGAGCCGGTGCCGATCTGCGCGTTCTTCGTCTCGACGAACGTGCCGATCTTGCCGTCGTCGCCGAGCACCGTGCCGGGGCGCAGGTACGCGAACGGCCCCACGCTCGCGCCGGCCCCGATGACCGCGAGCGAGCCGTGCGTCCGTACGACGCTGGCCCGCGGGCCCACCTCGACGTCGGTCAGCGTGGTGTCCGGGCCGACGGTCGCACCCTCGCGGACCACCGTGGCGCCGTGCAGCTGCGTTCCGGGCAGGAGCGTCACGTCCCGCTCGAGCTCGACGTCGACGTCCACCCAGGTGGTCGCCGGGTCCACGATCGTGACGCCGTCGCGCATCCAGGTCTCGAGGATGCGGCGGTTCATCTCGGCCCGCAGCACCGACAGCTGGACGCGGTCGTTGACGCCCTCGACCAGCACCGGGTCGTCCGTCTGGAGCGCCCGGACGTGCCCGCCGTCGGTGCGGGCGATGGCCAGCACGTCGGTCAGGTACACCTCGCCCTGCGCGTTGTCGCGGCCGAGCCGGCCGAGCGCGCCGCGCAGGACGTCGGCGTCGAAGACGTAGATGGAGGAGTTGATCTCCGTGATCGCGCGCTGCGCGTCGTCGGCGTCCTTCTCCTCGACGATGCCGAGCACGTCGCCCGTGCCCGGCTCCCGCAGGATCCGGCCGTAGCCCGTGGGCTCGGCGACCTGCGTCGTGAGCACGGTGACGGCGTTGCCGTCGGCGTGGTGCGCGGCGAGCAGCTCGTGCAGCGTGCCGGCGTCGAGCAGCGGGACGTCGCCCGCGATGACGACGACCGCACCGGACACCTGCGCGTGCGTGGCCGAGCCCACCGTGGTGTCGTCGGCCGCGTCGGCCTGCGCAGCGGCGTCGAGCGACATCATCGCGACCTGGACCGCGCGGCCCGTGCCGGGGATCTCGTCCTGGTCGGCGAGCAGCGCCTGCGGGTCGACCTCGGCGACGTGCGCGGCCACCAGGTCGCGCTCGTGCCGGACGACGACCAGCACGCGGCCGGGTTCGAGCGCGCGTGCCGTGGACAGCGCGTGGCCGAGCATGCTGCGGCCGGCCAGGGTGTGCAGGACCTTGGGGGTTGCCGAGCGCATCCGGGTTCCTTCACCTGCGGCGAGGACGACGACGGCGGCCGGGCGGGGGAACGTCACCTGGGGGTGCTCCTCGCGGATCTGCCCGGGTCTCGGGCGGCGGATCTCGTGCGCACCGTGAACTCTACCCGCGTGCGGAGGTCGCTTCCGCCGTGTCCGGATCGTCCGGCACCTCGTCCGGGGCGGGGGTCAGCTGTCGCTGGACCGGCGGCGGCACCCGCTTCTGGTGCGCGATCCAGACGCCGGTCGCCACCGCTCCGAGTGCCGCGACGACGATCACGGTGACCCGGACGCCGACCTCGGTGGCGCCTGCGGCGAGGTCCACCACCTGGGACACGACCCCGAAGACGCACAGACCCAGCAGGACGTATGCAGCACGCAGGTCGCGCGTCGTCGCCATGTCTCGCACCGTACCGCGTCCCTGGCTCCGCCCCCAGGATTCGAACCTGGACTGCACGGCTCCAAAGGCCGGCGTGCTGCCGTTACACCAGGGCGGACCGACACCCGAGGGCGTCGTGGCCGCCAAGTCTGCCAGGGCGGACGGACCGGTCACGGCATGATGGGCGCGTGGCCAACGACAGCAAGCGCGCGACCCGCTCCCGGATGACGGGGACACAGCGGCGCGCCCAGCTGGTCGACGTGGCGCGGGGACTGTTCGCCGAGAAGGGCTTCGACGGCACCAGCATCGAGGAGATCGCCGCGCGCGCCGAGGTGTCCAAGCCGGTCGTGTACGAGCACTTCGGCGGCAAGGAAGGCATCTACGCCGTCGTGGTCGACCGCGAGATCCATGCCCTGACCGGGGCGTTGAGCGGCGCGCTGGAGGAGGGTGGGCACCCGAAGGCGCTGGTCGAGCGGACCGCGCTCGCCCTGCTCGGGTACATCGAGGCGTCCGAGGACGGCTTCCGGATCCTGGTGCGCGACTCCCCCGTCGCGCAGGCGACGGGCACGTTCTCCAGCCTGATCGGGGACGTCGCCTCGCAGGTCGAGCACATGCTCGCGGACCAGTTCAAGAAGCAGGGACAGGACCCCAAGACGGCCCCCATCTACGCGCAGATGCTGGTCGGCATGGTCGCGCTCACGGGGCAGTGGTGGCTCGACGCGCGCAGCCCCAGCAAGAACGTCGTCGCGGCGCACCTGGTGAACCTGGCGTGGAACGGGTTGTCGGCGCTCGAACGCCGGCCGACGCTCACCCCGTACGTGAGAGGGATCTCTCTCGACGTCGAGTAATCTCGCGTCATGGTGGCACGCGACGAGGTCGATCGGATCGTCCTCGCCTGGGAACGCGAACGCCCGGACCTGGACGTCCGCCCCCTGACCGTGCTGTCCCGCGTCAGCCGGCTGGCCCGGCACCTCGACCTCGCCCGTCGCTCCGCGTTCGCGCGGCACGACCTGGAGACGTGGGAGTTCGACGTGCTGTCGGCGCTGCGCCGCGCGGGGGCGCCGTACCGGCTCTCCCCGGGCGCGCTGCTCACCCAGACGCTGGTCACCAGCGGCACCATGACGAACCGCATCGACCGCCTCGTGGAGCACGGGCTGGTGGAGCGGCAGCCCGCGCCCGACGACCGACGCGGTGTGCTGGTGCAGCTCACGCCCGTCGGCCTGGACCGGGTGGACGCGGCGTTCGCAGACCTGCTCGACGTCGAGCGTGGTCTCCTGGGCGACCTCGACGAGGCGGACCGTGACCGCCTGGCGGACCTGCTGCGCGAGGTGACCGCGCCGTTCGACGCGTCGTGAGGGCATGACGGCTGCTCGGTCCATGGCACCGTCGGCTGCGCGGGGGCTGCTGCTGGCCGCGGTCCTGCTCTACGCGCTGAACCTGCGCGCCCCCATCACGGCCCTCGCCCCGGTCGTCGACGACGTCCGGGCCGACCTCGGGCTGAGCGCCGCGGGCGTCGGCCTGCTCACGGGCATCCCGGTGCTCTGCTTCGCGCTGGCGACGCCGCTCATGGCGGTGCTGCTCGGGCGGCTGGGCACCGGCCGGGTGGTCGCGGCGTCGCTGGTGACCGTCCTGGTGGGGACGCTCCTGCGGTCCGCCGACGGGTTCGGCACGGCCCTCGTCGGGACCGTGCTCATCGGGGTCGCCATCACCGCGGGCAACGTCGCCGTCCCGGTGGTGATCGGGCGGGACTTCCCCGGGCACGTGCCACGCGTGACCGGCCTGTACACGGCTGCGCTCAACGGGGGCAGCGTCCTGACCACCACCCTGACGGCTCCGCTCGCCGACGTCGTCGGCTGGCGGTGGGCGCTCGCGTCCTGGGGCGTGCTCGCGGTCGTCGCGCTCGTGGTGTGGCAGAAGGCCTACCCGTTCTCGCGCGCCGGGCCCGTCGCGCTGGTCACCGCGTCGACCGCGCCGGCGGTGTGGCGGCGGCCCGTCACCTGGTTCCTCGCGGTCGCGTTCGCCGGCCAGGCGTTCGGGTACTACGCGGTCAGCGCCTGGCTGCCCTCGGTCCTGCACGACACGCTCGGGCTCGAGCGGGCCGCGTCCGGCGGGGCTGCGGCGCTGTTCCAGCTGTTCGGGATGGTCGGCGGCATCGCGGTGCCGATCGCGCTGGGCCGGCGCGCGCCGGTCGCCGCGGTGGCCGCCGCGATCGCCGTCGGGTGGATGGCGCTGCCCCTCGGCCTGCTGCTCGCGCCGCAGTGGTGGCCGGTGTGGTGCACGTTCGCAGGCGTCGCGCAGGGTGGGAACTTCGCCGTGATCTTCACCGTCATCGCGTCCAGCGCCGGGTCGCAGGCCGCCGCGCGCCGCATGTCCGCGACCGTGCAGAGCCTCGGCTACGGCTGCGCCGCGCTCGGCCCGAGCGTGCTGGGGGCCGTGCACGCGTCCAGCGGCGGGTGGACCGCACCTCTGCTCGTGGTGCTGGGCGCCGTGCTGACCATGGGCGTGGCGACCGGGCTGGGCTTGCGCAGCATGCGCCGCGAGACCTCCTAGCCCACGATCTCCGCGGCCTCGAGCCACGCGGCCTCGAGCTCGTCCTTCTCGGTGGCCAGCGCCCGGAGCTCCGCGTCCAGCGCGATCACCGCCTGGTGGTCCGTCGCCTGGTCGGACATCCGCTGGTGCAGGACGGCCTCCTGGTCGGCGATCCGGGACAGGCGGCGCTCGATCCGGGCGATCTCCTTGCGGGCCGTGCGCAGGTCGGCGGTGGAGACGGCCGCCGGGGCCGCCTCGGTCGGCGCGCGGGCGTCCAGCGGGGACGCCGCGGTCGCCGTCGCGCTGCGGCGCAGGTCCAGGTACTGCTCGACCCCTCCGGGCAGCTGCCGGAGCAGGCCGTCCCCCAGCAGGGCCATCTGCGTGTCGCACACGCGCTCCAGCAGGTAGCGGTCGTGCGAGACGACGACGAGCGTGCCCGGCCAGCCGTCGAGCAGGTCCTCCAGGGCGGCCAGCGTGTCGGTGTCGAGGTCGTTGGTCGGCTCGTCGAGCAGCAGCACGTTGGGCTCCCCCACCAGCAGGCGCAGCAGCTGCAGCCGTCGCCGCTCGCCGCCCGACAGGTCCCGGACCGGGGTGCGGGACCGCTCGCGGTCGAACCCGAGCCGCTCGACCAGCTGCGCCGCCGTGAGCTCCTTGCCGCCGACGACGACCGAGCGCTTCTCGCTCTCGATCACCTCGATCACCCGCAGGCCCGCGAGCTCGTCGAGCTCCTCGACGTCCTGCGTGAGCTCCGCCACCTGCACGGTCTTGCCGCGCTTGACCCGGCCGGTCGTCGGCTGCTGCCGCCCGGACAGGAGCCGCAGCAGGGACGTCTTGCCGGCCCCGTTGACGCCGACCAGCCCGACGCGGTCGCCGGGGCCGAGCCGCCAGGTGACGTCGTGCAGGAGGACCCGGTCACCGTACGCGACCGACGCGTCCTCGATGTCGAGCACGTCCTTGCCCAGGCGGGCGGTGGCCATCCGGGTCAGGCTCAGCTGGTCGCGCGGCGGCGGCTCGTTCTCGATCAGGGCGTTGGCCGCGTCGATGCGGAACTTCGGCTTGCTGGTGCGCGCGGGTGCCCCCCGGCGCAGCCACGCGAGCTCCTTGCGCAACAGGTTCTGACGCTTCTCCTCGGTCGTCGACGCCGTCCGCGCCCGCTCGGCACGCGCCAGCACGTACGCGGCGTACCCGCCCTCGTACTGGTCGACCGTCCCGTCGTGCACCTCCCACGTGCGCGTGCAGACCGCGTCGAGGAACCAGCGGTCGTGGGTGACGACGACCAGCGCGCCGTTGGACCCCCGGTACCGCTCGACCAGGTGCGCGGCGAGCCACGCCACGCCCTCGACGTCGAGGTGGTTGGTCGGCTCGTCGAGGACGAGCACCTCGTCGTCCCGCACGAGCAGGGCCGCGAGCGCGACGCGGCGACGCTGGCCGCCAGACAGGGTGGCGACGTCGGCATCGAGCGACACGTCGCCGAGCAGCCCGGCGTGCACCGACCGGATGCGCGAGTCGGTGGCCCACTCGTGCTCGTCGGCGGACCCGTGCACCACGTCGAGGACGGTGCTGCCGGCCAGCAGGTCGTCGCGCTGGTCGAGCACGGCGATCCGCACACCGCCTGCGCGGGTGACCCGGCCGTCGTCGGGCTCCTGCAGGCCGGACAGCACGCGCAGCAGCGTCGACTTGCCGGCGCCGTTCGGGCCGACGACACCGATGCGCTGGCCGTCGTCGAGCCCGAGGGAGACCTCGTCGAGCAGGGTGCGCGTGCCCAGCGCGAGCGTGACGCGATCCGCGCCGAGTAGGTGTGCCATGTCCTGTGAAGGTTACCCGCACACTCGCACAGGGCCTCCACGCGGACCGCCCGTACCGTCACTGACCTGCGCACTAGCGTCCGGAGCATGAGCCAGCACGCGCGCACCGTCCCCCCACGCCGTGCGTTGCGCGCGGTCGGCCTGGCCGTCGTCGGCGTCCTCGTCTTCGGGCTCGCCGCCGCGGCGGCGGTGTACCGGGAGCTCCAGTCGAACGTCTCGGGGGTCGACCTCTCGGGCCTCGTGGGCGACGAGAGCGCGAGGCCGGAGGCGAGCGAGCCACCCCCGGGGGACGCGCGGGCGGGGTCGCCCGTGAACCTGCTGATCATCGGGTCCGACGACCGCAGCGGCGAGAACGCGACCATCGGCGGCGTCGAGGAGGGCATGCAGTCGGACACGACGATCGTCGCGCACGTCGCCGCGGACCGGTCGCGCGTCGAGCTGGTCTCCCTCCCTCGGGACCTGCTGGCCGACCGTCCGTCGTGCACGATGACGGACGGCAGCACGACACCGGCGCGCGAGGACCGCCAGCTCAACGAGGCGTTCCGGGTGGGCTGGGACCACGGGCAGGACGTCGGGTCCGCGGCGGCCTGCACGTTCAAGACCGTCGAGCTGCTGACCGGGGTCCGGCTGGACGGGCTGATGATCGTCGACTTCGTCGGGCTGCGGGACATGGTCGACGCCATCGGCGGCGTCCCCATCTGCCTGCCGGAGGACCTCGACGACCCGGAGTACACGGGCCTGCACGTCCAGGCCGGCGCGCAGGTCCTCGACGGCACCACGGCCGTGCAGCTCGCGCGGGCGCGGCACAACATCGGCGACGGCTCCGACACCAGCCGGATCACGCGTCAGCAGGACCTCATGGCCGCGATGACGCGGTCGGTGCTCAGCAGGGAGGTGCTGACCGACCCCGCCGCCCTGTTCCGGCTCGCGCAGGCGGCGACCGGCTCGCTGACGGCCAGCCAAGGATTCCGTGACCTCACGGACCTGACCGGGTTCGGTCTCTCGCTGCGGGACCTGCGGGCGGACCAGATCGCGTTCGTGTCGATGCCGACGCAGCAGGCCCCCTCGAACAGGAACCGGCTCGTGGCGACACCGGCCGCCGCCGAGCTGTGGGCCCGGATCGCCGCGGACCAGCCCGTCGGGGTGCCGGCGGCGCCCGACGTCACCCCCACGGGGACGCCGACGGCGCCCCCGGTCGTCGAGACGCCCTGGTCACCGCCTGACGGCGTGCTGACCTCGGCGGACGACTCGTCGACCTGCTGAGCCTGTCAGCAGCCCGCGGAGTCGTAGGTGCACAAGAGCTCCCACGCGGCCTGGGCGTTCGTGGTGGCGGTCTCGCGCGCGGTGCCGACCGTGCCCTCGCCTCCCTCGACGGCGACGAGGGTGATCGCGTTCCCGCGCCGCGTGACCGTCAGGTAGGTGCCCATCGCGTCGTCGAGGGCGCCCTCGACGGTGTCGCCGTAGTAGTCGGTGGCCAGGCCGACCCCCTGTGCCCCGACGGCCAGCGGCTCGACGACGTACACCGTCGCGTCGTCGGAGACGCGCTGCGTGCATGCGGTCAGCGCGGCCGCGAGCCGGTCGGCCTCGGTCACCGCGGCGTCCGCGTCGGCGAGCACGGCGACCTGGTGCACGCCGACCCGGGACTCGAGCTCCCCGGAGCCCTGCGTGACCGTGCGCATCGCCCCGTCGGCGGGGTTGCCGGCGTCGCACGACTCCGGGACGCGCCAGCCGACGACGCCCGCCGAGTCCTCCCGCACGTCGTCCGGGGTGATGTCCGCCCAGGCTGCTGCGGGCAGCATGACCTCGGCGGGGACGTCGGCGGCCGGGGTCTGCGCGGGGGACGCGGTGAGTGCCGCATCCCCGGTCCCCGCCGTCGCGCTGGGGTCCGGCGCGGTCGGACCGGTCGAGGTGCACCCCAGGAGGGTCAGCACGCACAGGGCTGTGATCAGGGACGACGTGGTGGCGCGCATGGCGACCACCCTGCCGTCCGCGACCGGGCCCCGCACCTCAGCCGGCCAGGTACGCCGCCAGGGTGTCGAAGATCCCGGCGAACCCCGACTCGCGCGTGCTGCCGTCGTCCTTGCCGTCCAGGAACACGCCGTGCTCCGTGTAGACCAGACGCGTGCCGCCGTCGACCGCCTGGAGCTCGGTGGTCGTCACCGACGTCGACAGGTGCTCGCCGCCCACCCACATGTCGTAGGTCGACACGATGCGCGACCGCTCGACGATGTCGGTGTAGGTGGCCTCGTAGCGGCTCGTCGGGCCGTCGTGCCACTGGCCGTCCTGCACGGCCCGGCCGCCGACGCGGAAGTCCTCGTGCGCCTCGGTCTCGGTGAACCCGGGGTCGGAGCCGAACCACTGGGCGTGCTGCTCGGGCACGGCGAACGCGTCCCAGACGCGATCGAGCGGGGCGTCGAACGTGCGCTCGACGACGAAGGTGGCGTGGACGACGGTGCTGGTGGTGTCGACAGTCATGATCGGGGTCCTTGGGTGGGATCGAGGAAGGCGCCGAGCCGGTCCAGCCGGCGCTCGGCGGGCAGCCGCTGTCGGCCCATCCACTCCCCCGCGCCCGTGAGGGCGTCGGTGGCGAGCTGGACCGTGCGGACCCGGCCGGTCTTGTGCGAGGTGACGATGCCTGCGTCCTCGAGCACCGCGAGGTGCTGGTGGACCGCCGGCAGGGACATCTCAAAGGGTTCGGCGAGCTGGCTGACCGACACCGGACCGCGGACGAGGCGTTCGACCATCGCGCGGCGGGTGGCGTCGGACAGGGCCTTGAAGACCTTGTCCAGCTCGCCATTGTTAAGCATGTTCTTAAGTATTGCTCGGCGCGACGAGATGTCAAGGAGCAGAGGTGTCAGTCGGTCGAGCTGACGACGCGCGCGCCGGCCACCGGACCGGCCGCGGTCAGGACGCGGTCGGCCACCCCCGACGCCGTGAACGCCGCCGCGAGCACCAGCGCGTGCTGGCGGCTGCGGCCGAGGGCGGCGACCGTCGGGCCCGACCCGGACACGACGACGCCGAGCGCCCCCGCGTCCTGCGCGACCGCGAGCGGCTCCGCGAGGCCCGGGTCGAGCTCGAGCGCCGCCATCTGCAGGTCGTTGTGCAGCGCGGCGCCGAGCGCCCGCGGGTCCCCCGCGCGCAACGCCTGCATCAGCGGGACGTCGTCGTCCTGGTCGGGGACGATCGCCGTTCCGTGCAGGTCGTCGAACGCGGCGTACACCTCGGCGGTCGACAGCCCACGGTCCTGCACGGCGAACGCCCAGTGGAACTCGCCGCGGCTGAGCGCCGGCGTCAGCAGGTGACCTCGTCCCGAGCCCACGGCGGTGTGCCCGGCCAGGGAGAACGGCACGTCCGACCCCAGCTCGGCGGCCAGCTCCAGCAGGTCGTCCCGGCTGAGCCCGGTCCGCCACAGAGCGTCGCAGGCCACCAGGGTCGCCGCGGCGTCGGCCGAGCCGCCCGCCATCCCGCCGGCGACCGGCACCCCCTTGTGCAGGTGCAGGTGGACGCCGTCGTCGATCCCCGCGCGCTCGGCCAGCAGGGCTGCGGCGCGCAGCGCGAGGTTCGACCCGTCCGTCGGCACCAGCTCCGCCTGCGGGCCGCTCACGGTCAGCGTGCGCTGCTCCGACGGGGTCGCGACGACCTCCTCGAACACCGACACCGCCTGGAACACCGTCGACACCGCGTGGTAGCCGTCGTCCTCGCGGGGGCCCACCCGCAGCGACAGGTTGACCTTGCCGGGCGCGCGGACCCTGACCTCGTGCTCAGGCAGCGGGGCCACGGGGGTCAGCGTCACGCCTCCACAATGCCAGGTCGACCGCCGACCGGCCCGAGGTGTTCCGCGATGCGCGCGAACCCGGCGATGTCGATGCGCTCGCCCCGCGCCTGCGGGTCGACGCCGGCCGCGTCCAGGGCCGCGACGGCGGCGTCGGCGGATCCGGCCAGCGCGGACAGGGCCGAGCGGAGCATCTTGCGGCGCTGCGCGAACGCCGCGTCGACGACGGCGAAGACCGCCTCCCGGGTCGCGTCGGTGGCGGGCGGCTCGCGACGGTCGAAGCGCACCAGCGCCGAGTCGACGTTGGGCGCCGGCCAGAACACCGAGCGGCCGACCGTCGCGGTCCGGCGGGCCGACGCGTACCAGGCCGCCTTCGCGGACGGCACCCCGTACGTGCGGCTGCCGGGCGGCGCGGCCAGCCGGTCGGCCACCTCGGCCTGCACCATGACGAGCACGCGCTCCAGGCTGTCGAAGCGCTCCAGGAACGTCAGCAGGACCGGGACGGAGACGTTGTACGGCAGGTTGGCGACGAGCGCGACGGGCGGCGGGCCGGGCAGCGCGTGCACGTCCAGGGCGTCGGCCAGGACGATCGTCAGGCGGTTGCGCCCGGCGTCGTCGCGCAGGACCACCGGCTCGTCGTCGGCGCCCGCGACGACCGTCAGACCCGGCACGTGCCGCGCGACGGTCGTCGGCAGCAGCCGGGCCAGCGTCGGGTCGATCTCCACGGCGACCACGTCGGCCCCCGCCTCGAGCAGCCCGAGCGTGAGCGAGCCGAGACCGGGCCCGACCTCGACCACCCGGTCGCCCGGCTCGACGTCGGCCTGCCGCACGATCTTGCGCACGGTGCCGCCGTCGAGCACGAAGTTCTGCCCGAGCTGCTTGGTCGGGCGCACCCCGGCACGCTCCGCGAGCTCACGGATCTCCGCAGGCCCGAGCAGCGTGGTGGTGGTCGACATGCGCACGAGCCTAGGCGAGCACAGCGGAACCCCCGCCCCGGACTGCAGGGCGGGGGTTCCGGCGGGTGCTCAGCTGAAGAGGTACTTCCCGCAGTGCGGCCACTGGCCGGCACCGGAGCGGTTGTAGAGCATCTTCGCGCGGGCGGTCTGCTCGTCGGCCGAGGCGGCCGAGGGAAGCCCGGCCCCGCCGACGGCCTGCCACGTGCTCACCGAGAACTGGTAGAGGCCGTGGTACTTGCCCGTCGACGACACGATGGTCGGGTTGCCGCCCGACTCGCACTTGGCCAGCGCGGCCCAGTTGAGCGAGTCGGCGCTGCCGCCGGCGGTCACCGGGCTGCCCGTGGCCGGGGCGGACGTCGTCGGAGCCTTCGTCACGACCGGACGCGCCTTGGTCCCCACGCTCAGGACCTCGTCGACCGGCGCCTGCGTGACGGCGTCGGAGATCGCGACGCGGGCCGACTCGACGCCGTCGACCGTGGTGACGCGCTCGACGAGCGTGCGGACGCCGGGGACCCCCGCAGTCAGCGTCCGCTTCTGGTCGGTGTAGCGGGTGGCGTCCTGCTGCGTGGTCGACGCGAACGCGACCTCGTGCGTGGACGTGACGTCCTGCACGAGGACGCGGTTGACGACGACCTGGACCCGGCCGGTGTCCCCCTGCACGACGGACACGCGGTCGAGGGCGTTCAGCACGACCCCGAGCTCACCGAGGACCTGCGCCACGGACGCGTCGGCGTCGGCGACCTCGAGCGTGGTGCCGTCGACGAGGACGTCGGCCGGACCGCGCAGGGTGAGGTCCAGCGCGAGCTCCGGCCGGCCGCCGGCTGCCGAGCGGGACGCGACGAGCGCCACCGACTGGCCGCGGGCGGCGAGCGAGTCGAGCGCCTCGTCGGCGGACAGCGCGGTCGTCCAGACGGACGTCTCCTGGCCGTCGACGCTGACCGAGACCTGGTGCGCGTGCCGCACGACGATCTCGGAGCCCTCGCGCAGCGAGCCGGTCTGGCTCACGAGGTCCCGGTCGCCGACGACGACGCCCTGGTCGGCCAGGAAGCCCTCGACCGACCCCGCGAACGTGCTCAGCTCCGCGATCTCGCCGTTGACGTCGAGAGTCACCGTCTTCTGCGCGTGCGCGAACGCGGCCGACCCGCCCGCGAGGACGAGCGCCGCAGCGGCGGCGGTGATGGGCAGGATGCGTGCCCGACCGGACCGGTGGTCCGTCGTGGGGGGCTCGTCCGGGGAGGACGGGGTGCGCGTTCGCGCGGACAGACCAGGGATCAGGGTCGAGAACTGCACGGGGCTCCAGCCGTCGAGGTGCCCGGGCACGGGGGGCGGGACGTGTCGCATGCGCGGCACCCGGCGGTGTTCCTCAGGTTCGAGTCTCTGTGGACACCTGGTGAGGTGTCTCCCGTCGGTCCCGGATCCCCGATCCGGCCGTCACGGCGGCCCGCCTGGAGCGGGCGCCGACCACCCCGCAGAATCGACAGCCGGCACAGGTGGGCCGATGTCCAGATCGCGGGGCGGCACCGACCGTAACCGAATCGTGATCGCGTTGCCAAGCGCGCCTACCGTCAGATGCGGTAGCGATGTGCCCTGTTTCGGCAGCCGATCCGGCGTTCCCCCACGTCAGGACGCGTGAGCGGGATCACACGGGAATCGGGTGAATCAGTACCAGTTCTTGAGCTTGCTGTGCGCGTAAGCGCCGCACGGGTCGCCGTAGCGGGCCTGGATGTAGTTCAGGCCCCACGTGATCTGCGTGGCGGGGTTGGTCCGCCAGTCGTCGGCCACGGTCGCCATCTTGGTGCCCGGGAGCGCCTGCGGGATGCCGTACGCACCCGAGGACGTGTTCTCCGCGTTGACCCGCCAGCCGCTCTCCTTGTTCCACAGCGCGAGCAGGCAGGCGAACTGGTCGTCGCCCCAGCCGCGCGCGGCCGCCATCTCCTTGCCGAGCGCCTGGGCCGTGCCCGGCTCGACGGCCACGACCGACGGGTCGGGGAGCTCGGCGGTGCCGACCCGGGTGACCTGGGCGACGGGCGGGACGGTGACCACCGACGCGATCGGGGTCCGGCCGACCACCACGCCGCCCACCACCTGGAGCTCGTACGTGGTCGTGCGGACGCCCGCCTTGCCCTTGGTGGCGATGACGGTGTTGCCCTTGACCATCCCCGGGTCCTCGACCTCGGTGGACTCGAACGGCATCGCCTCGGTCACCGTCTCCCCCGACGTGCTGGCCCGGGTCACCAGGACCACGAGCCCGTCGACGGCGGTCGAGTCGAGCGGCACCGAGACCTGGTCGCCCTCCTCGAGGACCAGCCCGATGTCCCGCAGGCCCTCCCGCACGGTGGCGGCACTGCTCAGCCCGTCGATGACCTGGCCGTCGACCACGAGGTGGATCGTCTTCAGCGTCGAGACGCGCAGCGTGTCCCGGCCCAGGGCGGCCGACCGGGACGCCGACAGGCGCACCTCGTCGTCCCGCAGCCCGAGCCCGTCGACCGCCTCACCGACTGTCAGCGCCGTCGTCCACACCGAGCGCTCCGAACCGTCGACCTCGACGGCGAGCTCCCGTCCGTGCCGCACCACGATCTGGCCCGACCGCGCGATCGGCTGGTCCAGGGCCGGGGCGACGAGATCCCGCTCCCCGACCTCGATGTCCGCGCTCGCGAGCATGTCCCCGACCGTCCGGCCGAACGCCTCGACCTCCACCGCCGTTCCGTCGACGTCGACCGTCACGGTCTTGTGCAGGACCGCGAAGGCGCTCGTCGCGGCCGCCACGACCGCGAGCACGGCGGCCTGGGCGACCACGCGGGCGGCTCGACGACCACGGAAGGGGCGACTGCGCGTCGCACGCTCCTGGTCCGGCCTCACGCGGTGGGTCCTCTCGGCAGGGCTCACGAAGATGCGTCCGTCCTGGACGCAGGTCCGACCGTAACCGATCCGTGACCGACCCGGTAACCCGAGGTCCGCCCTCCGGGACCGACATCACTCGACCGTGCGGTGCCAGACCGGGTCAGACCCGTCACCACGAGCCGTAGACCGCCTCGGACGTCGCCGCGAGCGCCGAGCAGACCTCCACCAGGGGGCGCCCGGTGACCTCGGCGACCGTGCGGACGGTCCCGGGCAGCAGGTACGGGGCGTTGGGCCGGCCCCGGAACGGGTGCACGGTGAGGTAGGGGGCGTCCGTCTCGACGAGCAGGAGGCTGGGCGGGACCACGCGCAGCGCGTCCCGCAGGGCGTCGTTCGCACGGAAGGAGACCGGCCCGGCGAACGAGAGGTACCAGCCGTGGGACACCGCGAGCCGCGCGAGCGCCGCGTCGCCGGAGAAGCAGTGGAACACCGTGCGGTCCGGGGCGCCGTCGGCGAGCAGCACCTCGACCACCTCGTCGTGGGCGTCGCGGTCGTGGATCTGCAGTGCGAGACCCAGCTCCTTGGCCAGCGCGACGTGCGTCCGGAACGCCTCGCGCTGGACCTCCCTGCCCCGGGTGCCCGCCCGGAAGTGGTCCAGGCCGGTCTCGCCGATGGCGCGGATGCGGGGGTTGGCCCGGGCGGTGCGCTCCACGAGGTCGATCGCGTCCGCCAGCGGGACCTCGTACGGCGGCTCGGGCTCGAGGCCGTCGGGTGCGGCCTCGACGACCCCCGCGTGCCGGACGGCCTCGTTCGGGTGGACGGCGACGGCCCCGAGGAGCTGCGGGTGGGTGCGCACCGCGTCGTCGGTCCAGGCGATCGCCTCCACGTCGCAGCCCACCTGCACCATGCGCGGCACCCCCACCGACGACGCGCGCTCCAGGTGCGCAGCCAGGGACGGGGACCCCTCCCAGGTGACCACCGACTCCAGGTGCGTGTGGTTGTCGACGACCGCGAGGGGCAGGGGCTCGGGCGGTTCGGGCCACCCGGTCGTCCGCGTCCGCGCCATCAGGCCTGACGCAGCCGCTCGAGCTCCTCCTCGACGATCGAGTCGTCGAGCTTGGTGAAGACGGGCACGGGCTTGCCGACGGGCGTCCCGGGCACGACCGGGCTCGACCCCCACGGCGCGACGGTCCGTCCGAGCTCGTAGTCGCCGGTGATCACCGGGTAGTGGCGCGAGTCGTCGTCGAGGTCGGTGACCTCGTCGATCCGCGGCAGCGGCGAGAACGTGCCCGTGCGGCCGAACGTCTCGTGCACCTTCTGGGCGGAGTGCGGCAGGAACGGCGCCAGCAGCGTGTTGGCGTCGCTGACCGCCTGCGCGGCCGTGTGCAGCACCGTGCCGAGACGGTCCCGGTCCTGCGTGAGCTTCCACGGCTCTGTCTCGGAGATGTACCGGTTGGCCTCCTGGACCACGCGCATCGCCTCGCTGACCGCGGCACGGTTGCGGTGGGTGCCGATCAGACCGCCGACCTTGTCGAAGCCCGCCGACGTGGCCGCGAGCAGACCCTGGTCGACCGGCTGCAGCTCACCGGGCGCCGGGATCTCGCCGAAGTTCTTGTGGATCAGGCTCGCCGTGCGGTTGACCAGGTTGCCCCAGCCCGCGACGAGCTCGGAGTTGGTCCGCGTCTTGAAGTCCGCCCACGTGAAGTCGGAGTCCTGGTTCTCCGGCCCGGCCACCGACAGGAAGTACCGCAGCGCGTCCGGCTGGTAGCGGGACAGGACGTCGCGCACGTAGATGACGACGCCGCGCGACGAGCTGAACTGCTTGCCCTCCATCGTCAGGAACTCGCTGGAGACCACCTCGGTGGGCAGGTTCAGCGCGCCGAACTGCCCGGGCGAGCCACCCTTCGCCCCGCGACCGTCGTAGGCCAGCAGCTCGGCCGGCCAGATCTGCGAGTGGAACGTGATGTTGTCCTTGCCCATGAAGTAGTAGCTCAGGGCCTCGGGGTCGTTCCAGAAGGGACGCCAGGCGTCCGGGTCGCCCTTGCGGCGCGCCCACTCGATCGACGCCGACAGGTACCCGATGACCGCGTCGAACCACACGTAGAGGCGCTTGTTCGGGTTGTCCGCCCAGCCCTCCAGCGGGATCGGGATGCCCCAGTCGATGTCCCGGGACATGGCCCGGGGGCGCAGGTCGTCGATGAGGTTGAGCGAGAAGTTCAGGACGTTCGGGCGCCAGTCCGTGCGCGTCCTGAGCCACGCCTCCAGGGCGCCGGCGAGCGCGGGCAGGTCGAGGAAGAAGTGGTTCGACTCGACGAACTTCGGCGTCTCGCCGTTGATCCGGCTGCGCGGGTTGATGAGGTCGATCGCGTCCAGCTGGTTGCCGCAGTTGTCGCACTGGTCGCCGCGCGCCCCGTCGTACCCGCAGATCGGGCAGGTGCCCTCCACGTACCGGTCGGGCAGCGTGCGGCCCGTGCTCGGCGAGATGGCCCCCAAGGACGACTGCTCGATCATGTAGCCGTTCTTGTGCACCGTGCGGAACATCTCCTGCACGACCGCGTAGTGGTTGCGCGTCGTCGTCCGCGTGAACAGGTCGTAGCTCAGACCCAGGTTCACCAGGTCCTCGACGACCACGCGGTTGTACTTGTCGGCCAGCTCCTGCGGGCCCAGGCCCTCCTGGTCGGCCAGCACCAGGATCGGCGTCCCGTGCTCGTCGGTGCCGGAGACCATGAGCACCTCGTTGCCCGCCATCCGGTTGTAGCGGCTGAAGATGTCCGACGGGACACCGAAGCCGGCGACGTGACCGATGTGGCGGGGGCCGTTCGCGTAGGGCCACGCGACGGCCGAGAGGATGCGAGACATGCGCCGATCCTAGGTGAGCGTGCGCGCGCGCTCAGTCGACGACCAGCCGCAGGATCCGGTCGTCGCCGTCGCGGACGTCGCCGCGGCCGTCGGTGTTCCCTGTGACGACCCACAGCGACCCGTCGGGCGCCGGCTCGACCGCGCGCAGCCGCCCGCGCTCCCCCTCCAGCAGCGCCCCCGGGGTGCCGACGCCGTCGTCGGTCAGCGGCACCCGCCACAGCCGCTCGCCGCGCAGCCCGGCGAGGTAGACGCCCTCGTCGGTGACGGCCAGACCGCTCGGCGACGCGTCCGTGGTGGGCCACTGCGCCACCGGCGACACGAACCCGTCGCCGATCCCCTCGACCTCCGGCCACCCGTAGTTGGCGCCGGGCTCGATCACGTTGAGCTCGTCCCACGTGTTCTGGCCGAACTCCGAGGCGAACATCCGGCCGTCGGGCGCCCAGCCCAGCCCCTGCACGTTGCGGTGCCCCAGGCTCCACACCGGTGAGCCGTCGTCGGGGTTGCCCGGCGCGGGCTCACCGTCGGGGGTGATGCGCAGGATCTTGCCGTTGAGGCTGTCCGGGTCCTGCGCCGACGGCGGGTCGCCCGCGTCGCCGGTGGTGACGTACAGGAAGCCGTCCGGCCCGACCGCGAGCCGGCCACCGTTGTGGTTCCCGGCCTTCTCGATGCCCGTGAGGATCGGTCGCAGGTCCCCCAGGACCGACCCGTCGAGCGTGCCGCGCAGGACCCGGTTGTCGTCGGCCGCGGTCGCGTACAGGGCCAGGTCCACGGTGGTGCCGTCCGCGCCCAGGACCGTCACGCCCAGCAGGCCACCCTCGCCACCGGGCACGACGAGGTCGGTGAGCTCGTCGGCGCCCGGCCCGGTCACGTCCGTCGCCGAGCCGTCGGGACCGACGACCACCAGCGCCGCCTCGTTGCGCAGCGTGACCACGGCGTCGCCGTCCGGCAGGAACGCGAGCCCCCACGGCACGTCGAGGTCGCCGACGACGTCGTCGACGTCGGTCACCTCCACCGACGGAGGCTGGGATGCCGCGGCCGGTGCGGTCTCCGGGCTGTCCTGTGCGGTGCAGCCCGCGAGCGCCCCGAGGGCGACGACGAGCGCGCACCCGGTCACCCTCCGCAGAGCCATGCCCCAGCCGATCACGAGCACCCGCGCCCCGCACTCCGGGACCACCCTGACCGGTGCGCCGGTCCACCTCGGGGACCACCCGGAACCGTCCCCGATCTTCCCCCGGGAGCCGGGTCCGCGGCCGTCTCCCGGCTCTAGCGTCCCTCTCGTGAGCGCCGTCGACGCCGCCCGCACGCAGTTCGCCCTGCTCGCGGGCTTCCACTTCCTGTTCGTCCTCGTGACCCTGGGCCTCGGACCCGTGGTCGCGATCTTCCAGACCCGCTGGGCGGTCACCCGCCTCGACGTCCACCAGTACGCCACCCGGTTCTGGGGCCAGCTGTACCTCGTCAACTACGCGCTCGGGATCGTCGCCGGGATCCTGCTGGAGCTCCAGTTCGGGCTGCACTTCCCGGGGCTGCTCGACGTCGCCGGCGAGGTGTTCGGCGCCCCGCTCGCCGTCGAGACGATGGTCGCGTTCTTCCTCGAGTCGACGCTGCTCGGGCTGTGGGTGTTCGGCTGGCACCAGCTGGACCGGTGGGTGCACACCGCGGTCTTCTGGCTCGTCGTGCTCACGGGGTACGCGTCGGCGTTCGCCGTCATGGTCGCCAACGGGTTCCTGCGCAACCCGGTCGGCTACGAGCTGCGCGACGGCGTCGCCCACGTCACCGACCCCGCGGCGCTCGTGCTCAACCCCGCCTCGGTCCTGTCGCTCGGTCACGTCATCGGTGCGTGCCTGCTGGCCGGTGCGTTCGTCGTCATCGGGATCAGCGCCTGGCACCTGCGCCGCCAGACCGGCTACGACGAGCTGTTCCAGCGCTCGCTGCGCACCGGCGTGGTGGTGGGGTCGGTGGGGGCGCTGCTCGCGGTCGGGTTCGGGTTCTCGCAGTTCTCCTACCTCGCCGACGACGCCGCGGCCGGGCAGTCCCCCGTGGTCGGCACCGCGCTCGGCCTCATGGTCCTGGGCGGCTTCGTGCTGTTCCTCGGCGCGTTCCCGATGCTGGCGCTCATGATCCGCGGCGCGCTGTTCCGGCTGCCGTTCCGTAACGCCGTCTACGCCTTCCTCACCGCCGTGCTGCCCCTCCCGTTCGTGCTGGCGATCTTCGGCTGGCTCGCCCGCGAGATCGGCCGGCAGCCGTGGGTCGTCGTCGGGGTGCTGCGGACCTCCGACGCCACCTCCACGCACAGCGCCACGACCGTGCTCGTCTCGCTCGCCGTGCTCGTCGGGCTCATCGCGACCCTGGCCGTCGTCGACTGGGTACTGCTCGCCCGGCTGGCCCGCCTCGGACCCGGGTCCCCGACGCTCGGCGCGCCCGCGCTCCACGCCCGCGAGGCCGACGAGCCCCTCACCTTCGCGGAGGCACCCCGATGATCTGGAGCCTGCTGCTCGTCGGCGCGCTCGCGGGCTGGGCCGTCCTCGACGGCATGAACCAGGGCCTCGGCGCGACTCTCCGCCAGGTCGGCCGGACCCCCGGCGAGCGCCGGACCGTCCTCACCGCCCTCGGACCGTTCCTGCTGGCGGGCGAGGTCTGGCTCGTCGCCGCCGCGGGCGTGCTGCTCGCGGGCTTCCACGACCTCGAGCGCGACCTCCTCGGCGTCGCCTACCCGCTGGTGATCGCGCTGCTCGTCACCTGGGTGCTCCGCGACGCCGGCGTGTGGCTGCGCAGCCGACGCCCGGGCGTCCGCTGGCGGGCGTCGTGGGAACGCGTGATCGTCGTTGCCTCGGTCGCACTGCCGCTGTCCGCAGGAGCCCTGCTCGGGACCGCGCTCGTGTGGCTCCCGCCGCAGCCGTCGCCGACCGCGCGCGTCGTCGTGCCGGTCCTCACGGCGCTCTCCGCGGTCGCCGTCACGCGCGTGCTCGGCACCACCTTCGTCGCGGTCCGGACCTCGGGCGTCCTGCGCGAGCGCGCCACCCGGCTGGCCGCCCGGTCCCTGCCGTGGTCGGCGGGTCTGCTCGCGGCGTCGGCGATCGCGTACGTCGTCCTCGTCCCCGCCGACGGTCCGATGACCGCCGTCCTGCCGCCGCTCGTGGTGCTGGCCGGCTCCGGGTCCGCGCTCGTGGCGCGTCCGGCGCTGGCGGCCGGTCGGCTGCACCGGGCGCTCGGCGCGGTGGTCGTGGGCGGCGTGCTCCCGGTCGTCGCCGCCGCGCTCGCCCTCGCGCCGGTGCCGTCGCCGGCACCGACCCTCGAGCTCGTGCTGCTCGCCTGCGTCCCGGTGCTGCTCGCGGCCCAGGCGTGGGTCCGGTGGACGTTCCGCCACCCGGTCGGCCCGCGCGACGCCGTCTTCTACTGACGACCCCGACATGGAGACCGCGACGGCTGTCGGAACGGCGCCCAGGTCGGGTTCGACGGGATGACCTGCCGTCGGCCCCGCCCTGTCCGCGGACGGTGCCCACCGGGGCACCAAGCCCTGGGTGACGCACTCGGTCGTCGACGCGTCACTCAGGGCTTGGTCGTCGGCCGACGCCGAGCAAGGGGGTCAGCGGGGTTTGGCTGCCAGGGCCGCCGCGTACAGGTCGCGCTTCGGGACGCCTGCCGCTGCGGCCACCTCGGCGACCGCGTCCTTCAGGCGGTCGCCGGCGTCCGTGCGGGACAGGACCTCCGCGACCAGGTCCGCGGTCGACAGCTCCACCGCGTTGACCGCCCCGCCGACCACCACGACGATCTCCCCGCGCACCTGGTCCGCGGACGCCCACGCCACGAGGTCCGCCAGGGGTCCGCGGACGATCTCCTCGTACGTCTTGGTCAGCTCGCGGCAGACGGCGGCGGGCCGGTCCGCGCCGAACGCGACGGCCATCGCCGCCAGGGTGTCGTCGAGCCGGTGCGGTGCCTCGAAGAACACCATCGTCCGGCGCTCGTCGGCCAGGAGCTCGAACGCCCGGGCCCGCTCGCCGGGCTTGCGCGGTGGGAACCCCTCGAAGCAGAACCGGTCGGTCGGCAGCCCGGACAGGGCGAGCGCGGTGAGCACAGCGCTCGGCCCGGGGGCGGCCGTCACCGGCAGTCCCGCTGCGACCGCGGCGCCCACCACGCGGAACCCGGGGTCCGACACCGCGGGCATCCCCGCGTCCGTCACGACGACCACCGTGCCCCCACCGGCGACGACCGCGAGCACCTCCGCCGACCGCTCGACCTCGTTGTGCTCGTGGAAGCTGAGCACCCGACCACCGATCTCGACCCCCAGCCGGGCCGCGAGCGCCCGCAGCCGACGGGTGTCCTCCGCAGCGACGACGTCGGCCTCCGCGAGCAGCCGACGCAGGTGCGCCGAGGCGTCCTCGGTGTTCCCGATCGGTGTCGCGGCCAGCACGAGACGGCCTGAGGGTCGGCCGGTGGGGCTCGAAGGGGTCACACCGGTCAGCCTGCCACCTCCCGGAACCCCCTCCCGCAGCACAGGCACCGCCCCTACGATGACCGCGTGCCGCCCACCGGAGACGACGACGCCTCGACCCTGACCGAAGGTCAGGAGGTCCCCGCCCCCTCCCCGGCTCCCGACGAGGCCCCGACGACGGTCGAGGGCGCGACCGTCGTCGCCGAGAGCGTGGACGGGCCCGCTGCCGTCGGCGGCACCGGACAGGCTGGCTCCGACGACACGAGCGTCGAGGTCGGGGTCGACGAGCCCACGCCGGCGGAGGCCGTCGACGCGACGGACACGGCCGACCGGAGCGCAGGGTCCGAGACGACGGTCGGTGCCGTGGGCGCAGGGGCAGCGGTGGGAGCCGGCGCGACCGCTCCGGTCGGCGCTCCGGTGGCCGTGGCGGTCCTCGACCGCGACGACGAGCCGCGCGAGCTCGAGGGCCCCGAGGAGTCCACCCGCGGCCGGCTGCTGCGGCGGCTGCTGGGCGACGACACGCTCCGGCTCGGCTCGACGCCGCGCGAACGGCTCACGGGATGGCTCTGGCCGCTCGCCGTCACGGCGCTGGCCGCGGTGCTGCGGCTCTGGGACCTGGGCCGCCCCCACACGCTCGTGTTCGACGAGACGTACTACGTCAAGGACGCGTACTCGCTGCTGGTCAACGGCTTCGAGGCGACGTGGGGCGAGGACCCGAACCCGGCGTTCGAGGCGGGTGACACCAGCAGCCTGACCGACGTCGGCTCGTACGTGGTGCACCCGCAGGTGGGCAAGTGGCTGATCGCCCTCGGGATCCAGCTCGGGGGCGGTGTCGGCAGCTCGGCCGCGTGGCGCATCGCGGCGGCCGTCTGCGGGATCCTGGCGGTCCTGATGATCGCGCGCATCGGCCGGCGGCTGTTCGCGTCCACGGCGCTCGGCACGCTGGCGGGCCTGCTGTTCGCGGTCGACGGCGAGGCGATCGTCATGTCGCGGATCAGCCTCCTGGACCCGTTCCTCATGTTCTTCGTCCTCGCGGCGTTCGGCGCGCTCCTGCTGGACCGCGACCAGGCACGGCGGCGGCTGGCCGAGCGGACCGCGCGACGGCTGGACGCGGGCGAGGAGCTCCGGGACGGGCCACGCCTGGGCGTCCGCTGGTGGCGGCTCGCGGCTGCCGTGCTGCTCGGTCTGGCGCTGGGCACCAAGTGGTCCGCCCTGTACTTCCTCGCGGTGTTCGGGCTGCTCAGCGTGGCGTGGGACCTCACCGCCCGCCGGAGCATCGGGGTGCGGCACTGGTGGCGCGCGGGGATCCTCAAGGACGGTGTCGTCGCGGGTGTCGCGATGGTCGGGATCGCGCTCGTCGTCTACGTCGGCTCGTGGTGGTCCTGGTTCACGCACCGGCAGTCCTACGGTCGGCTCTGGGCGGAGCAGAACCCGGACCAGGGCGTCCTGTGGCTCCCGCCGGCGCTGCGCTCGTTCTGGAAGTACCACCAGGACATGTGGGGGTTCCACAACGGGCTGGAGACACCGCACTCGTACTCGTCCCACCCGCTCGGGTGGATCGTGCAGTGGCGTCCGACGTCGTTCTTCTACCCCACCGAGGTGTCCGGGCTGACCGGTGAGGCGGCGCAGGACGCGTGCGGGGCGAGCAGCTGCTCGCAGGCGATCGTCGCGCTCGGGAACCCGGTCCTGTGGTGGTGCGCGGCGGCGGCGATCATCGTCGCGCTCGTCTGGCTGTTCCGGTACCGCGACTGGCGCGCGGGGGCGGTGCTGTCCGGCCTGGTAGCCGGCTGGTTGCCGTGGTTCGCCTACGAGCACCGCACGATCTTCACGTTCTACTCGATCGTGTTCGCGCCCTGGGTGGTGCTCACGCTGGTCTACGTCATCGGCCTGGTGGTCGGACCGAAGGACCTCGACCCACGCGAACGCCGGTGGGCGATCATCGGCTCCGGGGTGCTGGTCGCGCTGATCGTGGCCGTCAGCGCGTTCTTCTACCCGCTCTGGTCCGCGTGGATCGTGCCCTACGACTTCTGGCACTCGCACATGTGGCTGCAGACGTGGGTCTGACGCCCTGACGCCTCAGCGAGCCCAGTCCACCTGCGGGCTCGCGTACCAGGACAGCCCGAGGCGGTCCCAGAACGGTGCCTGGCGGGCGACGCGGTCGCGGAAGTCGTCCCAGTCGCGGCGCTCGGGTGCGGACCAGGCGACCTCGGCGATCGCGGCCAGCCGCGGCAGCAGCATCTGCGTGAGCGCCGGCAGGTCGCGCAGCGTCTCGGTCCAGACGGCCGCCTCGACGCCGATCACGGACTCCGCCGGCACGCCCTCGATGAGGGTCGACGGCTCCCAGTCGTAGGCGTCGCGCAGCTCGATGTGACCGGCCCACTCCAGGCCGAGCTCGGTGCTCGCGTCGTACTTCATGTCGAGGTACGCCTTCGACCCCGGGGACATGAGCAGCAGGGCTCCGGCCTGGGCGGCGGCGACGAACGGAGCCGGGTCGACGCGGGTGTCCCAGTACTGCACGACCGTGCCCGGCTCCAACGGGGTGTGGGCGATCTCCTGCCAGCCGACGACCTTCTTGCCGGCGGCGCGCACCGCGGCGGACGCGGCGGCGACGAGCGTGGCGTACTCGTCGGCCTCCATCGTCAGCACCTCGTCGCCACCGATGTGCACGTACTCACCGGGGGTCATCGCCGCGACGTCGGAGAACACGTCCGTGAGGAACGGGCCGGTCGCAGGCAGGTCCGCGTGCAGCCGGCTGAAGCCGACCTCGATCCCCGTGTAGCTGTCGGTCGGCTCACCGCTCGGGTTCAGCTCCCCGTAGGCGTGCGTGGCCGCGTTGACGTGCCCGGGGACGTCGATCTCCGGGACGACGCGCACACCGCGGACCGCCCCGTACGCGACGAGGTCCGCGTAGTCCTCGGCCGTGTAGAAGCCGCCGGGGTCCCCGTCGACCGAGGTGCTGCTGGACAGCCGGGTCAGCAGCGGCCGCGACCGCACGTGCAGGCGCCAGCCCTGGTCGTCCGTCAGGTGCAGGTGCAGGACGTTGAGCTTGTAGTGCGACATGAGGCCGATGACGACCTTGAGGTCGCGCACCGGCAGGAAGTGCCGGGCCACGTCGACCGACAGCCCGCGCCACTGGTACCGCGGCGCGTCCTCGATGCGCACGGCGGGAACCTGCAGGACCCCTCCGGGTGCGGCGACGACGAGCTGGCGCAGAGTCACGATCGCGCGCACGAGCCCCGCGGGGGTGCGGGCCTCGAGGTCGATGCGACCGGCGCGGGAGGTCACGCGGTACGCCTCGTCGCCGGGCGGCAGCGACTCGACCAGCCGGAGCCGGACCACACCGGTCGCGGCGCCGGGGCTGCTCTCGGCGTACCGCACCTCGACGGCCCTGCCCCCGACCCGGCCGAGGAGGTCCGCCGCGAGCACCGCGATGCCGATCAGGTCCGGTCGGCCGTCGACGACGACGGTGGTCGCCTCCGTCAGCACGAACGGCGCGTCGCCGGTCTGCTCGAGCACGGAGGGCTGCGGGATGACGGCGATGGCGTCGGGCACGGGGGGTCCTCGGAGGAGAGCGGGTCGAATCGTTCCGGCTGAACGCTACTCGACCTGCGCCGCGAGCCTGCGCGCGAGCACCGCGCACGTGGCCAGCTGCAGCTGGTGGAAGACGATCACGGGCAGCGCCACGCTCGCGGCGAGCGCTGGGGCGAACAGGACCGCCGCCATCGGCAGGCCCGTCGCGAGGCTCTTCTTCGACCCGCACATCAGCAGCGCGATCCGGTCGCCGCGGGCCAGCCCGAGCCGACGTCCGCCGTCCCAGGTGAGCAGCAGCATCGTGGCGAGCATGGCCGCGCACACCACGACGAGGATGACGAGGGCGACCCAGGTGACGTGCGACCACGCCCCGGACACCGTCGCCTGGCTCACCGACGTGTAGGCGACGAGGACGATCACGCTCCGGTCGGTCACCCGCGTGAGGTGCGGCCGCGCCCGCAACCAGGGCCCCAGCCAGCGCTGCACCAGCTGCCCCGCGGCGAACGGCAGGAGCAGCAGCAGGAGGATCCCGGTGAGGTTCCCGCCGGCCTGTCCGGAGGTCCGGACCATGAGCACGCCGACGAGCAGCGGCGTCAGCACGATGCCGACGACGTTCGAGATCGTGGCACCCGTGATCGCCCCGGCGACGTTGCCGCGCGCGACGGACGTGAACACGACGGACGCCTGCACGGTGGACGGCAGCAGCGACAGGTACAGCACGCCCGTCTTGAGCTCGGACGAGATCACCGCGTCCGGCAGGAGCTGGACCAGCAGACCGAGGACCGGGAACGCCACGTAGGTCGCCGCGAGCATCGACCCCTGCAGCCGCCAGCTGCGCAGCCCCGCCCACACCTCGCCGGTGGCCATGCGGGCGCCGTACAGGAAGAACAGGAGCACGATCGCGGCCGTGCGGGCCACGTCGAGGACGTCGGCGACCACCCCGCGCGCGGGCAGCAGCAGCCCCAGCAGGAGCGCGGACAGGATCATCACGACGAGCGGGTCGACCCAGTGCAGGGCCCGTGCCCAGAGCCTGCGCCCCGCGTCGTCGGCGGGCATGGCGGAGGGCACGGCGACATTCTGTCACCGCGCTCGGCGCGCGGATCCGTCGGATCCCCCCTAGATTCATCCGTCGTACCCGGACGAACCCCTCGAAGTCAAGGAGTTCCACACATGACACCCGAAGGCATCATCTCCGCCATCATCATCGGCGCCGTGATCGGCATCCTCGGCCGTCTGCTCGTGCGCGGCCGTCAGCGCATCTCCCTTCTCGTGACCATCCTCATCGGCATCGTCGCGGCCCTGCTCGGTACCTACCTGGCCAGCCTGGTCGGCGTGCAGGACACCGCGGGCGTCGACTGGGTCGAGCTGCTGTTCCAGGTCGTGCTCGCCGCCATCGGTGTCGCCGCCGTCTCGGGGAGCCGCGGCCGTCGCCGCAGCATCCTCTGAGCGCCACGCACCCAGCACGACGAGGGCGGCCTTCCGGACGGGAGGCCGCCCTCCTCTTGACAGATTGGTAACCGATTAGTTACCAATAGTCCATGGACCCGTTCCCCGCGCTCGCCGACCCGGTGCGACGAGACCTGCTGCGCACCCTCGCGCGGAGCCCGGCGCGCGTGGTCGACCTCGCCGCCATGCACCCGATCAGCCGACCCGCCGTCAGCAAGCACCTGCGCGTCCTCGTGGACGCCGGCCTGGTCAGCGCCGAGGCGCACGGACGGGAACGTCACTACGCGCTGCTGGCCGACGGGCTGGAACCGGTCCGAGGCCTGCTCCGCGACCTGAGCCCGCGCCCCCGGTTCGACGACTCGGTCCTCGACGGCCTCGACCTCGAGGTCCGCCGCACCGTCCGCGACCATCGAGAAGCCCTGCCGACCGACCCCGAGGAGGAGACAGCATGACCCCCAGCCCCACCGGCCGCCGAGAGACCCGCGACGGCCACGACAGCATCGTGCTCGACCGCACGTTCCGCGCGCCGATCGAGTCCGTGTGGGCCGCGGTCACCGAGTCCGACCGGCTCGAACGCTGGATCGGCACCTGGACCGGCGACCCGACCTCGGGTTCGGTCCTCTTCCGCATGAACGCCGAGGGCGACGACACCAAGCCCGAGACCTTCACGATCCACGAGTGCGTCCCACCCCGCCGCATCACGCTCACCTCGCAGGTGGTCGGCGAGGAGAACGTCTGGCACTTCGTGCTCGAGCTGACCGAGGCGGACGGCACCACCACGCTGACGTTCAGCCAGTCCGTCCCGGACGCGGAGGTGGCGACGGGCGTCGGGCCAGGCTGGGAGTACTACCTCGACCGCCTCGTCGCCGCGGAGACCGGCGCCGACGTCGCAGCACTCGACTTCGGCGACTACCACCCGGCGCAGTCGGACCACTACCGGGCCCTGTTCGCCTGACCTGCAGAGCCTTCTCCGGAACGACGAAGGCGGCCTCCCGGAGGGGGGCCGCCTTCGTGCTGCGGTGGAGCTGAGGGGATTCGAACCCCTGACCTTCTCATTGCGAACGAGACGCGCTACCAACTGCGCCACAGCCCCGCGAGCGGCCTAAAGACTAACACCAGGCCCCGGTGGATCGCGAAATCCGGCGGGTCACTCCCCGGCGACGCGGCGCTTGGCCAGGACGGCGTTGAGGTCGATGCTGCCGGTGGTCTCCACAGGCGCCTCGAGCGGCGCCCGCTCGGCGTCGGCGGGTGCGTCGACGTCGGCGGTACGGGCGGCGGTCGACCCCTCGAGGTTCTCCAGCGGGGCCGGCTCGCGCCGCGGGGCGGAGGCCTTCATCGTGTACGTCGGGCGCGGGACGGGGACCGGCGACCAGGCCTCGTCCTCGTCGCCCGCCGTCTCCGGGGCGCGTTCGCCGGCGGAGCGGCGGACCACCGGGACCTGCCCGGTCGACGCGTGCCGGGCGGGGCCGTCGGACTCCCCCGTGTCCGCGACGATCCGCGCGAACACCTCGGTGCTGGCGTCGGACGGGTGCACGGCGCGGCCGGTGACGAACGCCATGGGCGCCTCCGCCGGGGGCGCGGAAGCCGTCGGGGCCACGACCGGGTCGGGCCTCGTCGCCGACGCCGACGCCGTCGCGACGGCACGCATCGCACCGGTGCGCGGCCCGGACGCCACGCGACGCTCCGCGGCGATCCTCTGCTCCCAGGCCTCGTCGGCCTCACGGCCCGCGAGGACGGCGCGCCGGCCGAGCACGAGGACCGAGCCGAGCAGGACCGTGGGCACGACGCCCGCGACCCAGGTGACGAGCGGGCTGAGACCGACCGCGGCCCAGGCGACGACGCTCGCGACGACGAGGAACCCGGCCAGGAGCGCACGACGGCGCGCGGCGGCGCCACGACGCGCGACCGAGGCCGCCCGGGCAGCACGTGCCTGCGCGGCGCGGCGGGCCGCGTCGGCGGTGATCCTGTCCTGCGTGCCGTGCGGTCGGTCCACGGTGGTGCCTCCTGTCACGCTCCCGGTGGCCACCGGGAGCCCCTTGCCCGGGGTCAGCAACCCCGCTGTGCTGCTCACTGTCGGCCCGGAGACGGCCTCCTGGCGGCTGCGCCGGTCGCTCACCGCGACCACCCGCAGCGCCTCGGAGAACCGGTCGTCCGCCCGGGACTCCAGCAGCTGCTGCCGGTACCGCAGCTTGTGCGGCACCAGGTACGCCACCCACAGGCCGACCAGCGCGAGCGCGACCGGTCCTGCGAGATCGTTCACGTCACGACGGTAGGCGTCAGGGCGGCGCCGTCCGGGGACCACCACGGCGTGTCGGCCTGTGCGTCACCCGACAGTGCGCGACCGCCAGCGCCGCAGGAGCCCGTCGGGGACGTCCTCGACGGTCAGGGCGAACGTGCGGTGGTCGCACCACTTGTCCTGGATGTGCAGGTACTTCTCGCGCACGCCCTCGTCGCGGAACCCCAGCTTCTCGACGACGCGCAGCGACGGGCCGTTCTCGGGGCGGATGTTGATCTCGACGCGGTGCAGGCCGAGCGTCTCGAAGCAGTGGTCGGTGGCCAGCGCGACGGCGGTCGGGGTGATGCCGAGCCCGGCGACGTGCTCGGACACCCAGTACCCGATGGCCGCGGACCGCAGGGAGCCGTACGTGATCGACGAGACCGTCAGCTGACCGACGAGGCGGTCGGCGTGGTCGACCGCGAAGGGCAGCGTGACCCCGGCGCGGGCCTGCGCGGACAGGGTCCGCACGAAGGTGCCGAACGACGGCCGCGGACCCGTCACGGGCACGGGGCTCGTGGCGTCCCACGGCTCGAGCCACGCGGCGTTCTGCGCGCGCAGCGCCATCCACGTGTCCTGGTCGCGGCGGCGCAACGGACGCAGGCGCACGTCACCCTCGACGAGCACGGCGGGCCATCCCGTCACCATCAGCCCTCCAGGACCAGGCAGTGGATCACCTGTCCGGGGTGCACGGTCAGGTCCTGCTCACCCACCACCGCGAGCGCGTTGGCGTGGGCGAGCGCGCTGACCGTCGGCGCCGACGGGTCACCGATCGGGGTCACCCGGTAGCCCTCCTCCGGGGACCCGAGCACGGTCGCGGGCACGAACTGCCGCAGCCCCGGTGGGGAGACCCAACCCTCGACGGCCTCGGCCGCGACCGATGGTCGGAACACCTCGGCGTGCCCGGCCATCGCACGCAGCGCCGGACGGACGAACACCTCGAACGAGACCTGCGCGGCGACGGGGTGCCCCTGGAGCGCGAAGATCGGGACGGACTTGTCGCTGGCCAGGTCGTCCGCCACGGTGCCGAACCCGTGCCGCTGGCCGGGCGTCATCGCGACCTGGTCCAGCCGCACGCTGCCCATCGTGGCCAGCACGTCCTTGACCGTGTCGTCGGTCAGCTCGGACAGGCCGCCGGTGATGACGAGCAGGTCGGCGCGGACCAGCTGGTCCTCGATGGCCTCCCGCAGGACCGCCCGGTCGTCCCCGAGGATGCCGACCCGGACCGCCGCGGCACCGGCGTCCCGGACGGCGGCCTCGAGGGCGTGCCCGTCGGTCTCGAAGACCCCGTGCCCCGACCGGTCGGCGTGCGTGCCGGGCTCGACGAGCTCGTCGCCGACCGAGAGCAGCACCACGCGGGGCGTCGGGTGGACCCGCAGCCGCCCCCGGCCCATCGAGGCGACGAGGGCCAGCTGCCGGGCGCCCAGGCGGGTCCCCGCCTCGAGCACGACGTCGCCCGCGCGGACGTCGGACGCGGCGGGTCGTACGTGCTGGCCGGGCACGGCGGGTCGCTGCATGGCGACGCGTGCCGTGCCGCGGTCGGTCTCCTCCAGGGGGACGACGGCGTCGGCCCCGATCGGGAGCGCCCCACCGGACGCGACCCGCACCGCGGTGCCGGGCACCAGCCGCAGCGGACCGGCGCCCGGCCGGACGTCGTGCGCGACGGGCAGCGACTGGGCGCTCGCGTAGCCGGCGCCCGCGGTCTCGTACGCGGCGACGGCGTACCCGTCGCGCGCCGCGAGCGCGAACGCCGGCAGGTCGTGCGTGGCCGTGACGTCGGCGGCGAGGATGCAGCCGACGGCGTCACGGAGCACGACGTCGAGCGGTGCGACCGGTCCGACGGAGGCCAGCACGGCCGCGAGGTGATCCTGGACCGATCTCATCCGGGCATTGTGCCCGGAAAAGCAGGTCAGTCGGACAGCGGCTTACCGAGAGTCCCCGCGAAGTCGCCCAACCAGGCACGGAAGTCGGGCCCCAGGTCGGGACGGTCCACCGCGATCTGGACGACGGCCTTGAGGTAGTCCAGCCGGTCCCCGGTGTCGTAGCGACGACCACGGAACACCACCCCGTACACGCCGCCGCCCTCGGACGCCGGCAGGCCGGCGAGGGTCGCGAGCGCGTCGGTCAGCTGGATCTCGCCGCCGCGACCGGGCGCCGTGTTCTCCAGCACCTCGAACACCGCGGGGTGCAGCACGTAGCGACCGATGATGGCGAGGTTGCTGGGGGCCTCGTCCGCCGGGGGCTTCTCGACGAGCGCGGTGATGCGGACCTGGTCGGGGTCGGCCGCACCGTCGAGCTCCTCGACCGCCGCGCAGCCGTACATCGAGATCTGCGCGGGCGGGACCTCCAGCAGGGCGATGACCGAGCCGCCGGTCCGTTCCTGCAGGGCGAGCATCGTGCTGAGCAGCTCGTCGCGCTCGTCGATCAGGTCGTCACCGAGCAGGACCGCGAACGGCTCCTGCCCGACGTGGTGCTTCGCCTGGAGCACGGCGTGGCCCAGGCCCTTCGGCTGGCCCTGGCGGACGAAGTGGACGTGACCGAGGTCGGTGGACTCGCGGACCTTGGCCAACCGCTCCAGGTCGCCCTTGGCCTCCAGGGCGGCCTCGAGCTCCGGCACGGCGTCGAAGTGGTCGGCGAGCGTGCGCTTGGACCGGCCGGTGATCAGCAGCACGTCGTCGAGGCCGGCCTTCACGGCCTCCTCCACGACGTACTGGATGGCCGGCTTGTCGACGACCGGGAGCATCTCCTTGGGCGTCGACTTCGTGGCGGGCAGGAACCTGGTACCCAGTCCTGCGGCGGGGATGACTGCCTTGTGGATCGTCATGACAGGGACCATAACCGCGGTTCCGGAGGTTGCGCTGTGGTGTCCGTCACCACGTGGACGAGGTCACAACTCATCCCTCGGTCGGTCGTCGGGCTGTCGTCGGGTGGGCGACACTGTTCTCATGAGCAGCGTCGCCCAGCCGTATCCGCGCGTGTCCGAGGGGGACGAGGTCGAGGACGTCAAGGAACGGCTCCGGGTGGCCATCCGCGACGCGCGCAAGATCCGCTCGGTCCGGCAGCGCGAGGCGGCCGCCCACGCACTCGCCGACGTCGTGCTCACCATCCCCGCGGTCGCCGACGCCACCTGCGCCTCCGTGTACGCGTCCCGCGTCACCGAGCCCGGCACCGGTCCGCTGCTCGAGGCCCTCGCGGCGCGCGGCGTCCGCCTCCTCCTGCCGGTGCTGGGCAGCGGGCTGCAGCGCGAGTGGGCCGAGTACGCCGGCCCCGACGACCTGCGCGAGCGCGCCCCGGGCCGCCCGCCGGAGCCCGGTGGTCCCACGCTCGGCGCGGCGGCGCTCGCCGACGCCGACGTCGTGATCGCCCCCGCGCTGGCCGTCGACACCACGGGTGCACGACTCGGTCAGGGCGGCGGCTGGTACGACCGGGCGCTCGAGCACCTGCGGCCGGGGGCCCCCGTCGTCGCGCTGGTGTTCCCCGAGGAGCTCTACGACGCGGCGCGGCGCCCGCTGCCCCGCGAACGCCACGACCGCCTGGTCGACGCGGTCGCCACGCCGCTGGAGTGGCACCTCATCACGGCGTGAAGGTGAGCCGGTCGCGGGCGTCCGCCTCGGTCGCGGCCTGCGTGAACGGCCACGGGAACGTCTCGCCGCGCGACCACGGACCGAGCTGGTCGGCGTAGTGCACGCTCGCCGGGTGGCCTGACGCGCCGGTCAGCGTCACCCACGTCGACGCGTCGAGGTCGCCCAGGTCGACGACCATGCGCATCGAGGGAGCCGCGGTCACGGCGAACGAGCCGGAGCTGGCGTTCCAGGCGGTGGCGTCCACGATCGAGGACCCCCCGCCGACGGCCACCGGGTCGGGGTTGACGAGGTTCCGGACCACGCCGGGCAGCGACGTCCCGCCGAGCACGGGGTGCTCGGGTGCGGCGGGGTGCAGCTGACCCCAGCGCCAGTCCGTCGCCTCGCGGCCCAGCGCCGCGGTCAGCTCGCGACGGGCGGCGACCATCGCGCGGGTCAGCACCTCGTCGCGGCCCTCCACCACACCGGGCGTCGACTTGTCGTCCCACCAGGGCGACGCGGGCTCGTCGACCAGCCGGCGGACCACCTCGAGCCACCGCGAGCCGCCCGAGGGCCCGTACCCGTCGGGGAGGTCGTCCGCGAAGGCGGACGCCAGGATGTCCGCCCAGACCGCCGCGAAGTACGCCGCCGCCGCCGAGTCCACCGACTGCACGCGGTCCCAGGTCCGCAGCAGCTCCTGACCGTCGTCGTAGAACGAGTCGTCGATGTCGAGCGACAGCAGCACGGGGACCAGCACGTCCGCGTACGGGCTGTGCTTGTCGACCTGGATCCGGCCCATGTCCGCGACGCCGACCTTGCCGTCCGACACGGCGTCCGTGAGGAGCTCCCGGATCCGCTGCGCGCGGTAGCCGTAGTCCCAGTCGTCGGTGAGGAACGGGCCCACGCCGGCCGGGGTGACGGCCTGGTTGGCGGTGACGATGAAACCCTCGACGGGGTCCAGCGCACGCGGCATGGCGGCCGCGTCGACGAAGCCCTGCCACTCGTACCTGCTGTCCCAGCCCGGCCGCGGCCAGGTGCCGTCCGACGGGACCGGACCACCGGCGACGTTCGCGCGGACCGGGATGCGACCCGGCGCCTGGTAGCCGATGTGGCCGTCCGTCGTCGCGAAGACGATGTTCTGCGACGGCACGTCGAACAGCGCGGCGGCCGCCTGGATGTCCGCGGCGTCCTCGGCGACGTTCATCGCCAGCACCGCGTCCATGGTCCGGCCCGGCTGCAGGGCGGTCCAGCCGAGGGCGACCTCGAACCGGCGACCGGGCGCGTCCTCCGGGACCGGTGCGGTGCCGACGCCCTCGAGGTCCAGGACCTCGGACACCAGCGGGCCGTGCACCGACTCCCGGACCGTCAGCTCGACGTCGTCACCCCCGTTGACGTGGATCACCTCGACGCGCTCCGTGATCGGCGACTCGGCGCCGTCGCGGCGGGTGGTGTCCTCGTCGACGCGCTCGAGGAAGAAGTCCGTCACGTCGGCGCCGAGGTTCGTCAGCCCCCACGCGAGCGAGGCGTTGTGGCCGATGACGACGCCGGGCATGCCCGCGAACGCGAAGCCCGTGACGTCGTACGGGCACTGCGCGGAGACCTCGTCGCAGCGCAGCCCGATCTGCTCCCAGATGCCCGGCGCGGAGATGCCCAGGTGCGGGTCGTTGGCCAGCAGCGGCTTGCCCGACTCGGTGAGCGCGCCGGAGACCACCCACGAGTTGGAGCCCACGCCCTCGCCGTCGCCCATGAGGTGCGGCACGGCGTCCAGCGCGGCAGCGGCCGACGTCATCGCCGCCTGGAGGTCGGCGCTGTCGAGGTCGAGCGGCGTCGTCGACGCGGACGCCTGCTGCGCGGCCGTCGCGGGCAGGTCCGCCGCCGTGAGGATGGGCAGGTTCAGGTCCTGCGGGTAGGCCGGGAACAGCTCGTCGACGCGCGCGACGTCGCCGATCGTCGAGAACGACGCGGCACGCTCGAGCTCCGCGTCGTAGTTGCCGCGCAGGTCCCACGCCATCGCCTTCAGCCACGCGAGCGAGTCGATCGGGTCCCACGCCGCCGGCGCGCTGACGTTCAGCCGCACGCCGAGGACCGAGTACTCGACCGCGATCGCGCCCGGGTCCCGGCCGTCGAGGTAGGCGTTGACGCCGTCCGCGTAGGCCTGGAGGGCGTCGCGCGTGCTCTGCTCCAGCAGACCCCACTCCTGCTCGGCCACCCGACGCCAGCCGAACGTGCGGATCACCTTGTCCGCGGCGAGCGCGTCGGGGTTCTCGCCGACGAGCTCCGACAGCCGCCCCGACGTCACGTGCCGGCGGTAGTCCATCTCGAAGAAGCGGTCCTGCGCGGCCACGTACCCCTGCGCCCGGAACAGGTCCTGCGCCGTCGTCGCCGTGATCGTCGGGACGCCCCGGTCGTCGCGCGTGACCGTCACCTCGGCGTCGAGCCCCGGCAGCTGCTGCTCCCCCGAGACCTCCGGCAACGGCCGGCGCACGACGATCACCGCCGTGACCATCACCGCGACGAGGGCGACGACGACCACCGCGGCGACGGTGGTCAGGGCGAGACGGACGAGGCGACGACGAGACACGCTTCGGAGGGTACTTTGCCGCCCCGCCTCCGGCTGTCGAAGCGCCCGGCGCGGACGCGCGGAATGCTCGGCGCGGCCGAACCGTTACGATTGGCACTCGGACCACGCGAGTGCCAGACCTTTCCGACCCCGGGAGACCCCCAGTGCCCACCTACGCCTACGCCTGCACGGCATGCGGTCACGCCTTCGAGATCGTGCAGTCGTTCAGCGACGACTCGCTGAGCGTCTGCCCCGAGTGCGAGGGCCGCCTGCGCAAGGTCTTCTCCTCCGTCGGCGTCGTGTTCAAGGGCTCGGGCTTCTACCGCAACAACGCCCGCGCCGGAGCGAAGTCGACCGCCCTGAGCCCCGCCGCGTCGACGGCCGCCGCGACTCCTGCGTCGACCTCGACCTCGACCTCGTCGAGCTCCAGCACGTCGTCGTCGACGTCGTCCTCCCCGGCCCCGGCAGCGAAGCCCGCGGCCTCGTCCTGACCCCCGCCCTCTGAGCCCTCGGCGCCGTCACCTGCGGGTGGGGGCGCCGATCTCGTCCCGCGACACTCGGGCGGGTCCCGCCCTGTCGGAGTGCGGACGTCGCGGAGGACGTGAGGCTCGGGGGGTGCCGAGCCGCCCTCAGCCCGGCCCAGTAAGGGCTTGTCCACGTCCCGTCAGGTCCGGCCGGGCTTCCCGGGCCGACGCGCCTAGCGTCGGTCGTCATGCACCCGCACCTGCTCGCCGGTCGGCCGCCGCCCCTCCCTCACCGCCGACGACCGTTCACCCTGGCCCTGCGCGCCACCCTGTGGCGCACCCGGTTCGCCGTCGCCGCGGTGTTCCTCGGGCTCGCCGCCGCGGGCACGGTGCAGGCACTGCGCCCGGCCGACCCACCGACCAGCCCCGTGCTGGTCGCGGCGCGCGCACTCGCCGCGGGAACCCCGCTGACCGGCGCAGACGTGCGGCTGGTCCGGTTCCCCGTCGCGGCCGTCCCCGACGGGGCACTGACGGACCTCGACGAGGTCGCCGACGCGTCCACGGCCGTCCCGCTCGCGGTGGGGACGCCCGTGCTGCCGGGTCTGCTCGTCGACGACGACGTGCGTGGACCGCCCGGCACCGTGGTCGCGACCGTCCGGTTCGCCGACCCGGCCGTCGCCGATCTGCTCTCGCCCGGGATGCGGGTCGACGTGCTGGCCGCCACCCCGGAGGGCGGGCCCGGTGGGGTGGTCGCGACGAGGGCACTCGTCCTGCCGGTGGCCCGTCGGGCCTCGCCCGAGCAGAGCGCGCTGGCCCTCGGCGGCTCCGGTGACGACTCCGTCCCGGTGCTGCTCGCCGTGTCCCCGGACGAAGCGCCTGCGCTCGCCGGCGCCGCCGCATCCTCGTTGCTCTCGGCGGTCGTCGTGCCATGATCGACCGTCCGGAGACCCTGTCCGGGGGTCGCCGGCTACCCACATCCACCCCGAGGGGGCAACGTGACCGACCGACTCAGCTCCGGGATCAACGGCGCACGACAAGGCGTGAAGGGCACCGCGAAGGTGCTCCAGGGGTTCAAGGACTTCATCTCCCGCGGGAACGCGATCGAGCTCGCCGTCGGCGTGGTCATCGGTGCGGCGTTCGGCGCGGTCGTGGCGTCGATCGTCGAGGGACTCATCGGACCGCTCATCGCGGCGATCTTCGGTCAGCCGGACATGAGCGAGGTACTGTCGTTCGAGGTCAACGACGCCCTCTTCTCGTTCGGCGTGATCCTGCAGGCGCTGATCCTCTTCCTGTTCACCGCCGCGGCCGTCTACTTCTTCATCGTGCTGCCGTTGAACGCCCTGGCCGCGCGCCGCAAGAAGGGCGAGGAGGAGGAACCCGCTGCCCCGAGCGAGGACATCCTGCTGCTGCAGGAGATCCGCGACCTGCTGGCCAACCGCCTCAGCCCGGCGATCGTCAACGACGCCGGGACGGGCGGAGCGACCGGCACCGTCTCCGGGGCCGGCACCGGACAGCCGCCGACAGACCCCGACCTGCCGCCGTCGATCCCCCCGGGCCCGGCCGCCCCGCGACCCAGCTGACGCCCCGCACGACGAACAAGCCATCGGTGACGTGCAGCAGGACCGCCACGGCACCCATGGCTTGGTCCCGCCCATCCGGCGGGCGGTGGCGTCCGGGTGGGACCGACCGGGCGGACCGGCCGGGTGGCGCCGCTACCGGATCGCGGAGAGGAACGCGAGCGTGCGTTCCGTCAGGAGCTGCGCTGCCTCGGGGTCGTACGACGACAGGCTGCTGTCGGCGAACAGGTGCTCCTCGCCCGGGTAGACGAAGAGCTCCGCGTCCTCGGGGGCCTCCTTCACCAGCGCACGGGCGGCGTCGATGTCGCCCTCTCCGGCGAAGAACGGGTCGGCGTCCATGCCGTGGATCTGCACGGGCACGCCCTTCGGCCACGGGCTGTCGAACTCCGAGGTCGGCACGCACGAGTGGAAGAACAGCGCACCCTTCGCACCGGGGCGCGTCTGGGCGAGCATCTGCGCCGGCAGGACGCCGAGCGAGAAGCCGGCGTACACGAGCCCCTCGGGCAGGGTGTCGACCGTGGCCTGCCCCCGCCCGAGCACGGTCGGGAAGCCGACCTCGCCGGCGTACGCGAGACCCGACTCGATGTCCTCGAACGTGTGCCCGTCGAACAGGTCCGGCACGTGCACGGTGTGACCGGCGGCCCGGAGCGTGTCCGCGAAGTCACGGACACCGGATGTGAGTCCCTGGGCATGGTGGAAGAGCAGGACCTCGGCCATGGAGCGTCTCCTTCGGGTGGTGCGGTGGTCGGCAGCCCGGCGATCGTCTCGCACGGGTCTGACATCGGCCCGGGACGGCTACCAGTGCGGCGGCTTGTCCTGGTGCAGCCGGTCGTCGTTGGAACCGCCCTCGCGGTCGCCCCACCCGACGTCGGAGTCGTCGGCACTGCGCGTCGCGACCACCGGCTCGCGCGCGGGCTGCCCGGTCCCCGGCCGGGGGTCGCCCGGCCGGCCAGGGGCGTCACGCGAAGCCTCCGTCGCGCGGGTGTCGCCGGCGCCCGCCTCGGGCCGAGGCGTGTCGGTCCCGAGCGCCGGGTGTGTCGAGACGAGGTTCGCGTCGTCGCCGCCGACCGTCCCCGCGTGCCGGACCGCGCGCCGGGACCGACGGGCCGGCGCAGGCTGGGGCGGCTCGGACGAGGTCACCGTCCGATGATCCCACCCGAGGTCAGCGGTCGCGGAACAGGCTCGGTGTGACCGGAGCCGCTCAGCGCATCCCGCGGGTGATGGCGCTGCGGACCGCGGTGTCGATCCGGTAGGACCGGCGCGTGATGCCCAGCTCGTCCCGCAGCGCGGCGGCGAGCTGCTCGCGGGTCCGCTCCTGCTCGTCGGACTGGAGCCACGCGACCAGCTCGTCGAGCTGGTCGTCGCTGTAGGCGCCGATCGGCAGGCCGCGGCGGACGTCGGGGCGCTGCCGCGTGGGCACGGCGAGCGCGAGCTGGAGCGCGCGGCTGGGCGGGCGCGGGTCGTCGCCCTCAGCCGCGGAAGCACCGCCAGGCCCGGAAGCACCCGCAGCGCGGGAGTCACCCGCAGAGCCGGGGTCACTGGCGGCGGCAGCCTCACCAGCGGCGACCGAGTCACCGGCACCAGCAGACTCACCACCAGCGGCAGCGTCGGTGGCATCGCCGGAGACGGTCGATGCATCGGCGGCGCCGGACGAGGCGGAGACCGCGGCGGCGTCGGTACCGGCCACGGCATCGGGAGCCGGAGCAGCACCAGCGGCGGCCTTCTGGGCGTTGACCGCGTCGATGACCTCGATCGTCGACCACACCCCGGTGGCGGGGCGGGGGCCGTCGGGGTGGGCTGCCGCGCGTGCGGCCGCGCGCCGGGCGGAGGTGGGCGTCGGCAGGTCCTCGGTGTCGTCGGCCTCGTCGATCAGGCCGAGCTGCAGCGGCGCGGTCCGCGGTGCGGCGGGCGCGGGCACGCGGGCGTGCACGGCGCGGCGGATGCGGTCGACCTCGGCCTGCGGGTCCATGAACGCGGCGGCGGACCAGACGCGGATGACGCTCCACCCGACACGCTCGAGGCGGTCGGCGGTGAGGCGGTCGCGGACGCGGACGCTCGGCTCGGCGGTGTACTCCTGGTCGTCGGTGAGGACGGCGACGAGCATCTCACCGGGCAGGTCCGGGTGTCCGACGACGAGCGGGATCCGGTCGCCGCCGGGGATGCCGTGGTCGGCCTCGACGAGCAGGCCGTGCTTCCAGAGGCGCTCGGCGAGGTCGAGCAGGAGGCGGTCGGGCTCGGTCGCCGCGGCGAGGGCCTGGTCGGCGGCGGCGGTCGCGGCGGCGAGCGTTCGCAGGAGCGGGTCGGTCGGCTCGGGCGGGGTCACGAGGTCGGCGACGTCCTGCCCGGCACCGCGGCGCGCCGCGAACGCGAGCAGGTCCGCGAGGAGCCGCGGGCCGGGGCCGCGCAGCCGCTCGGGGTCGAGGTCGTCGGCCCCGAAGCAGGAGACGACGGTGAGCCGGTGGCGGGTGGAGCCGAGGGCGTCGAGCAGCAGCGCGTCGCCGCCGGGTCCGGTGATGGGCCCGAAGGTGTGCAGGACGCGACGGTGCGGGGTCCGGCCGAGGCCGAGCGACAGGATGATCGCCTCGCGGCGCAGGCCGGCGACGTTCGGCAGGTCGGTGACGACGAACGGGTCGACGCGGCCGGAGTCGAAGAACGCGGCGAGGGCGGGGTTGCCGCGGACCTCGGACAGGACCGCCTCCCGGACGGCCTCGGCGTGCGTCGGGGTCGCGGTGATGACGGCGAGCGACTCCTCGGGACGCAGGAGCGCGTGGGTGAGGACGAGCTCGACGACGTGCTCGACCTCCTCGCGCGTCGAGTCGACGGACCCGGTCGCCTGGTCGGGCATCCCGGTGCCGTCGACGACGTCGAGGCTGACCAGCGGCCGGTGCTGCGGCAGCGGCGTCGGGCGCAGGACGCCGGCATAGCCGTGGGCGGCGAGGAACGCGGTGAGGTACGGGTCGCGACGGGAGGAGTCGGCGCGCAGCGCGACGGACGGCAGGACGGCGGCGAGCTCGCGGACCGCGCTGCCGGACGCGCAGCGGGCGTCGCCGACGACGACGACCTGGCGGCCGCGGGCGACGGCGGCGAGCGCGACCTCGACGGGCAGGTGCGCGGCGGAGTCGATCACGACGAGGTCCACGGTGCGGGTGGGCGGGAGGACCTGCGGGACCAGCATCGGGCTGGCGGCGATGACGGGCCGCAAGCGCCGGGCGACCTCGGGGTGCCGCACGACGGTGTCCCGCAGCGACGTGAGCCGCTCCTCGACGAGGTCCGCGAACAGCGCCTCGGCCTGCTCGCGGTGCTGGCGCAGGGTGTGCGAGACGTGCCCGACGACCGCCCCCAGGACAGGGCCGGACAGGCTCTTCACGTGCGCGCGGTCGAGCGTCGCGTAGCGCGCGGACAGCGCTCCGAGCGCAGCGCCGTCGTAGCCGGCGAGCGCCGGGTCCTCGCCGAGGATCTGCTCGATGACGGTGCTCCACCAGGCCAGGTCGAGCTCGGCGGGAGCGAGGGCGGGGTCGATCCGGCGGGTGGCAAGGTCGTCGACGAGCGCGCCCAGCCCCGCGGACCGGAGGCGGTGCAGGAGCCCCGTGCGCTCGGGGAGGTCGACGAGCGCGGCGGTGTCGGACCGCAGCCGGGTCAGCCGCTCCGTCAGCGCCGCGAACGGCAGGCTCGACAGGCCGCCGCCGCCCGGGGTGGTCGCGAGGACCTCATCGAGCGCGTCGAGGTCGGCGCGCACGGCGGCGAACTCCTCCTCGATGTGCTCGAGACCGTCGGGCAGCCGCGGCCACCCGCCGGACGGGCAGTGCGCCTGCCAGATCTCGCGCTGCGCCTGCACCTCGATCAGCCGGACGTGCAGGTCCGCGACGGGCCGGCCGGGACGGACCATGTCCTTCGACTGCTTGCGCAGCCGTCGGCGCAGCCAGTAGCCCATCTCGATGCCCTGCTCCGCACGCCACTCCTTGGTGGCGGTGGCTGCCACGAGGTCGGCGGCGGTGCGCTCGAAGACGATCGGCTGGAACACGTCGAGGGCCGCGCGGACGCCGTCGAGCATGGTGAGCTGCTCGACCCAGGAGGTGACGGTCGTCGCCTGCGTCAGCCCGGTCTCGGCGGCCACCTGGGCGGTCCGCGCGACGAGCGCCGGCAGGGTGGAGTCGAGCACGCGCTCGAGCCGGCGGACCGCGTTCTCGGCGTCGGCCCGCGTGCGCAGGTCCGCGCCGTACCAGGGGGTGTCGGTGGGGCGGACCCGGAACGCACCCAGCTCCCCTGCCTGCACGAGTGCGTCGGCGAGCTCGGTGCGCCGCGGGGCGTCGAGCACGCGCGCCACGTCGGGCGACAGCCGCACCGTCGTCTTCGGGGTCGGTCGGGCCGAGGTCAGCCGGGCCAGCTGCTGCAGGGCGTCGTACGCCGACACTCCCCAGGGGGTGCGTTCCGCGTGCAGGGCGTCGACATAGGCGCGCAGGCGCTCGCGGGAGCTGACGAGCTCGCTGCGCAGCGCGACGACACCGTTCGCGTCGACCGAGGGGGCCTCGAGCGTCATCGCACCGAGCAGGCGACGCGAGATCGCCGACCGCCACCCTGCCTCGGGGGCCACGTCGAGCAGCAGGTCGCCGAGGCCCAGGGCGGTGAGCCGGTCCGCGAGCGCCGCGGCTGCCCGGCGGTGTCCCGGGACGTACAGCACGGTGCGGCCGGTGGCGGCGGCGTCGGCGACGAGCGCGGCGAGCGTGCCGGTGACGTCGGCGCCGGCGGGCGCGTCGACGAAGAGGTGCGTCCCGGTCGCGACGACGTCCAGGACGTGCTGCTGGGCGGGGTCGAGGTCGCCGACACCACGCTCGTGGCCAGGATCGCGGTCACCGCGCACCGGTGCGGGCAGCACGCGTCGCAGCCGGGTGCGGGACTCCTCGACGCCCGCGAGCGCGGAGACGACCTCGTGGCGCTCGAGGGTGCCGGACAGGTTGTCGAGGTCGTCGACGAGGATCTGGCCGGGGTGCACGAAGGTGCCGACGACGACGCGCTCGCTCATCGAGAAGTCGTCGAGGACGGCCTCGCCGAGCGAGGCGAGCCGGTGCAGCGCAGCGCGCGGGTCGAACCCGTTGGACGTGAACGTGCCGCGCGCGACCGCGCCGGGGTCGAGGAGCGCACCACGCGTCCGCAGCGCGCGGGCGAGCACGGGGTTGACCTCGAGGGACGGCTCGAGCGCGAGCTCGTAGTCGCTCTCCCCGGAGCCACGGGCGTGCAGGGTGACGGGGCGCAGGAGGACGGGAGCACGGACGACCCGCGGCGCAGCGTCGGTCTGCTGCTCGCCGTCCGGGGTCCGCTGCCGGGTCACCGACGCGAGCGCGGCGACGTCGTCGCTGGCGATGTCGGGGGTGGTGCGCTCGGTCCAGGTGGCGACCCCGATGGCCAGGGACGTCGGCGCGATGCCGTACCGCTGGGCGTACACGGCGGCGCGCGCGCTGACGGCACGGGCGCGACGTCGCGCGGTCGACAGGGCCGCCCCCTCGCGGACGAGGTTGGACAGGCGGGTCTCGCGGCCCGCGTACAGCTGGGAGATCCCCGACGGGTGCGCGGCCGACAGGTCGAGGGCGGCGTCACCGAGCAGCTCGACGTCGACGAGCGTCGACCCGCCGGCCGCTTCGACGAGCGCGGCGCGCCAGGTCGCGACGGACCCTTCGAGGAGCTCGGCAGGGCTCGGGGGCTCGACGAGCATCGGTCGGTCGGCGGGGTCTGCGCCGGTCTCGGGAGCCTGGTCGGGTCCCGGGCCGGAGGTGCGCACGGGGATGGTCACGCTGGGAACGCTAACCGCGCTGCCGCGTGATCACGGGCATGGCGCGCCGTGACGGGCACACCCGGAGACACGGAGAGCGGGACGGGTCAGCGGACCCGTCCCGCTCTCGGACGTGAAGACGGTGCGCACCGCGCAGGGGGCAGGCGATGCGCACCATCAGGACGAGTGTGCGGCACGAGTGCGGTGCTGGTCAAACGTCCAGGCCGTCCTTCCGGGTGAATCCTCGAACCTGAGAATCACCTGGATCCGGGCTGATCCTGGACGAGCCGGGCGCGGGGTCCGCCCGTCGCCCTGCCCAGGGGCCACGACCTGCGGGGGGATGTCTGCGGGACCACGTCGGACGGGTGCCCCGGCGGGCCGGTGAGCTCCCCGGAGGGTGCTCACCGGCCGGCGGGACGTGGTGGGCGTCGACGCACGCGGGGGGTGCGGGACGCTTCTGCTCCGATCCTCAGGTGCCGGTCTTGCAGCACGGGGTGATGAACGCCTGGGCGTCGGTCACAGGTGCGACGACTGCCCCGACACCTGAGAGGGCGGCGAGGGCGATGACGAGGGCGATGCTCTGCTTCTTCATGGTGGAACCTTCCAGCTGATCAATCTGGCCGGGGCCTCGCGCCGCCGCGGGACCGCAGGGGGCGGGTGCGGCGACGCGTCTCGTCGGTGGTGTCAGATCACGTGCTTGCAGCACGGCGCGGCGACCTGCTGGGTCGAGCCGGAGGCTGCCGACGCGCTGGTGGCACCGGCGAAGACGGTGAGGACGAGGACGACGACGACGCTGAGCTTCTTCATGAGGGAGACCTTTCCGAGGGTGCACCGGACTCTCCGGTACACCTGGAATGGTCCCTACCCCGTGTCTAGGGCGCAATGACGCAGGACACCAGGGGGTAGACATCACCGTTATGCGGTGTTCACACCCTCGGCGGCGGGGGCAGGACCCCCCGGATGCCAGCGGCGGCGAGCGCGCGGCCGTACGCCTCGACCACCCGTTCGTCCTCGTCGCCGGCCACCCGGAGCCGGTCGCCGATGCGGCGCCAGAGCACCGCGGCGGACCGTCCGGACGAGATCATGTCGAGCAGCTCGGCCGCCGACCGGTACTCCTTGACGGCCTCGGGCCGCGCGCGCTGGGCGAGCATCGCGTCGCCGAGCGCCTCGTGCGCGGACGCCGAGTCGCGACGGACGCCCTCGCGCAACAGCTCGACGGCCCGGGTCGCGTACTGCTGGGCCATCGCCGCGTCGTCGAGCAGGAGCCAGGCGCGCGACCGCACGGAGTCGGCGCGGGCGAGCTCGATCTGTGACTCGCCGACCTCGAGCGCGGTCTGGGCGGCGTCGAGGTCCGCGAGCGCCTCCGCGGCACGCGGCGGCTCCACGGAGACGAGCAGGAACGCCCGGTCGAGGCGCAGTCGTGGCAGGTCGCGGTCGATCTCGTCGCTGCCCGCGAGCGCGATCGCGGACTCGAGCTGAGCGAGCGCCGCGTCGGGGTCACCCAGCGCGTCGTCGACGAACGCCAGGTTCCAGTGCACGGACGACACGGCGCGGGCCGACCCGTGCTGGCGGGTGTGCGCGAGCAGCTGCCGGCCGCGGTAGCGCGCATACGTCGCGTCCCCGCGGGCGATGTAGGCCCAGATGATCGTCGACTCGAGCCGGACCACCTCGTCGCTGCCCGCGACCGAGGCCGGGAGCTGGGCGAGCAGGGCCTCACCGCGCGAGACGGCGCGGTGGAGGTCGGCGATCTCGGTCAGGGCCATGACGATGCGCATCGCGGCGTACGCGGCCTGCCGGTACCGGTGGGCGTCCATCAGCCGCACGCAGAGGCGCTCCAGGGCATCGACCGATCCCTCGAGGTCCCCGGCGAGGTCGAGGGCCTCGGCGTGCGCGAGGCCGACACGCGCGGCGGCGTCGACGTCCAGCGCCGAGACGTCCACCTGTGCCAGGACGTCGGCGGCGGCGCGCGCCTCGCCCATGCGGGACAGCCGGCGCGCCTCGACGAGGGCGCTCTCCGCGGACCGGTAGTCCGGGGCCTGCTCGCCGTCGAGCAGGTAGGCCACGGAGACACCGAGCACCTGGGCCACCCGGGCGAGCGCGTCCTCACCCAGCGCGCGCCGGTCGTTCTCGACGTGCGAGATGTAGGTGGGGTGGACGCCAGCCTGCCGCGCGAGCTCGCCCTGGCTCAGTCCGGCCTTCTCGCGGGCGTCGCGCACTCGTCGGCTCAGGGGATTCACGTACTCACGATAGGGATCGCGGAGGGCCACCGGTAGCCGAGCGCCAGGGTGACACCTCCCTGCCGCCCGACCGGGTGAGGTGCACATTCCGGGCCTTCGCGACTTTCCGGGCTGCCAGGACGCGCGCCCGGTCGGGGCGGTCTGCTCTAGATCGTGACGACGACCTTCGCCCGGGCGTGCTCGGTCTCCAGGTACCGCAGCGCGTCCGGGGCGGCGGGCAGCGGGTAGGTGCGGTCGATCGCCGGCGTGATCGTGCCGTCCTCGGCCAGCCCGCGCAGGACGTCGAGGTGCTCGGCACCCGGTGACGTCGAGAGCGAGACGATCTGCTGCCCGACGAACGGTGCCACCAGCGTGCTGCGGAGCAGCAGGCCGATCGGGCCGAGCACCGAGCCGCCCTCGAACACACCGCCGCCGGACAGGACCAGCGTCCCGGTCGGCGTCAGGGCGCGGCGCAGGTCCCGCAGGGAGCGGTTCGCGACGAGGTCGAACAGCACGTCGTAGCGCTCGCCGGCGGCCAGTGCGTCGTCGCGGGTGTAGTCGACGACGTGGTCGGCGCCGAGGGACCGGACGAGCTCGACGTTGCGGGTGCTGCACACGCCGGTGACCTCGGCGCCCCACGCGTGCGCGAGCTGCACCGCGAACGTCCCGACACCCCCCGACGCCCCGTTGACGAGGACGCGCTGACCTGGCCGCACGCGACCCTGCAGCCCCTGGAGCGCCGTCATCGCCGCCATCGGCATGGCCGCGGCCTGCTCGAAGGTGAGGTTCGCCGGCTTGCGGGCGACCAGCCGCTCCGGCGCGCACACGTACTCGGCGAGCGCGCCGTCGCGCAGCCCGTAGACCTCGTCCCCGGTGCGGAGGCTGGTCACGTCCCGGCCGACGGCCTCGACGACGCCCGCGAAGTCGGACCCGCGGATGCGCAGCGCCGGGGCACGCAGCCCGAAGCCCGGGGCGAGCCGGGCGAGGTACGGGTCGCCGCGCATGAGGTGCCAGTCGCGGGCGTTCAGCGACGCGGCACGGATGCGCACCTTGACCTCGCCGGGCGCCGGCTCGGGGTCGTCGACGTCCTGCAGCGTGCAGGTGTCGGGTGAGCCGTACCTGGTCTGGACGATCGCCTTCATGACGTCTCCTTACGTTGTAAGCCAGAGTGACTTACAACGTAAGGCGGGTCAAGACCCTGTCCGCCGACGTTCCAGCCCGTCGAGCAGCAGGTCCAGCCCGAACTCGAACTCTGTCTGGTCGTCGCACCAGCCCAGCGTCGAGCCCGGGTCGTCGTGCGCGACCTCCGTCAGCATCGCGACCAGCGACGGCAGCTCCGGCGGCAGCGCCCCCGCGGACCCCCCGTCGCCCGGGTCGAACAGCTCCTGGGAGAACCCGAGCGCACGGCTGCCGAGGGCGTGCAGGGCATGGTGCGCGAGGTCGAACGAGAACCCGCCGTCGTGCAGCTGCCCGACGAGCCGGTCGTGGTAGCGGACCACCTGCGGGCTGAGCGACGCCCGGGTCGCCAGCAGCCGCGGCGCCCAGCGGTGCCGGAGCAGCACCTGCCGCGCCGCCAGGATCCGCGCCCGCACCACCGGCTGCCAGGGGCCCGTCGCGTCCAGCGCGTCCACGACCTCGTTGATCTCGCCCGCCACCAGGTCCACGACTCCGTCGAGCAGGTCGTTCTTGTTCGCGACGTGGTGGTACAGCGACATCGCCTCAGCGCCGAGCTCGTCGCCCACCCGGCGCATGGTGACCGCCTCGATGCCGTGCTCGTCGGCGATCGCGACAGCCGTGCGCAGCACGCGCTCGCGGCTGAGCGGGAGCCGCTCCCCGGGCACCGGTTCGGCCGTCACCACATCACCTCTCTCCTGCTCGGATCGTACGAGGTGGGCGACGCCCGCTGCCGCGCGCCGCCCACCCGCACGGTCAGTGCACGAGCACGGCGGCCTCGTCGGACGTCGCCGGCGCCACGTCGGCAGCCCGGGCGTCGCGGTCCCGGCGCGTGCGGAACAGGGACGCGGTCAGGACGGCGCCGAGCAGGAAGATCCCCGCGGACCAGGTGTAGGCGACGGAGAAGCTGTGCAGCGCTCCGGCAGCGATCACCTCGGGGGTCGCCGGCGCGCGGTCCGCGACGTACGCGGTCGCTGCCGTCGCGGCGAGGGTGTTGAGGACCGCGGTGCCGATCGCGCCGCCGACCTGCTGGCTGGTGGAGACCATCGCGGACGCGGCACCGGCCTGTCGCGGTGCGACGCCGAGCGTGGCGATCTGGAACGACGCCGGCATGATCGAGCCCATCGCGATGCCCATGCCGATCAGCCCGACCAGCACGGAGCCGTAGCCGCTGTCGACGTCCAGGGTGGTGAACCAGAGCATCGCGCCCGCGCCGACGGTCATGCCCAGCGGCACGACGATCTTCGGCCCGAACCGTGGGACCAGGAGGTTCGTCTGGACCTGTGCGGTGATGACGATGAAGAGCACCATCGGCAGGAACGCCGTGCCGGTCTGCATCGGGCCGTACCCGAGGGTCAGCTGCAGGTAGTAGGTGAGGAACAGGAAGACGCCGAACATGCCGGACCCGGCGACGAGGATCGCGAGGAACCCGGCGCCACGGTCGCGGTCCTGGACGATCGAGAGCGGGAGCAGCGGGTGCTCCGCGGTGCGCTGCCGCAGGACGAAGCCGACGAGCAGCACGACGCTGACGGCGAGCGAGCCCCACACGACCGGCGCGTCCCAGCCCTGGGGCTCGGCCTGCGAGAAGCCGAACACGAGCAGGAAGAGACCCGTCGAGGCGAGCAGGACGCCGGGTACGTCGATGCGGGTGTCGTGCCGGGCCTCGGTCCGGGACAGGAGCACCGTTCCCGCGGCGAACGCGATCACGGCGATGACGACGTTCACGTACAGGTTCCAGCGCCAGTCGAAGTTCTCGGTGAGGTACCCGCCGAGGAGCAGGCCGATGGCGCCCCCCATGCCGGCGATCGCGCCGAAGACCCCGAACGCGCGGGCGCGCTCCTTCGGGATGGTGAAGGTCGTGGTCAGCACGGAGAGGGCGGCCGGGGCGAGGACCGCGGCGAACACGCCCTGCAGAGCGCGGGCGCCGACGAGCAGCTCGAACGTCTGCGCGGCACCGCCGAGCGCGGAGGCCGCGGCGAAGCCGACGAGCCCGATGAGGAACATGCGGCGGCGGCCGAACATGTCAGCCAGACGTCCGCCGAGCAGCAGCAGGCTGCCGAAGGCGAGCGCGTAGGCGGTGACGACCCACTGGCGGTCGTTGTCGCTGAAGCCGAGCTCCGCCTGGGCGGAGGGCAGGGCGATGTTCACGATGGTCGCGTCGAGCACGACCATGAGCTGGGCGAGGGCGACCGTGGCCAGCACGAGCCAGCGGTGCCGGCTCTCCGGCGGGGCCTGCGTGGGGGTGGACATGAGGGTGCTCCTGGGACGTCGTGGTCGGTGGGACGACCCTAATACGGAACTCAGTAGTTCCGGAACCCCCCGGTATCGGTTTTCCTGGATAGAGTGGGCGGATGGACGATCCAGCGGTGGCGACGGCCCGTCGGCCCGGCCGTCGGCGCGACGAGTCCAAGGACGACGCGATCCTCCAGGCAGCCCGCGAGCTCCTCGCCGAGCGCGGGTACGACGGCACGACGATGGACGCGGTCGCCGACCGCGCCGGCGCCGGCAAGGCCACGGTCTACCGCCGCTGGCCGTCGAAGGTGCAGCTGACCGTCGACGCCATCGTCTGCGCAGGGGGCGTCCCCATGACCGCCGACGACATCCCCGACACGGGCACCCTGCGCTCGGACCTCCTCGCCGTCCGGTTCGGCCGCCTGCGCTCGGACGACGCCGAGCTGATGTCCGGCGTGATGTCCGCGGTCCGCGAGAACCCGGAGGTCGCGGCGGCGTTCCACGAGCAGTTCGTCCGCTCCCGCGTCAGCCTCATGCGAGGGCTCCTCGAGCGGGCCCGGGCCCGCGGCGAGCTGCGCGCGGACCTCGACCTCGACATGGCCGCGGCCGTCCCGCCCGCGATGATCTCCTACCGCAAGATGGTCCTCGGCCTGCCTGTCGACGACGACTTCGTGGTGCAGATGGTCGACTCCGTCATCCTGCCCCTGGTCACCGGCCCGCCGTCAGGCTGACGGCACCCGCGGGCGGGCGGTCGGCTTGCGGGGCGCGAGGCCGCGACGCCGCACCCGCGTCACCCGGCGCGGCGCCACGACCCCGGCCACCGGCTGCTCCGCGAGGCGTCGCGACGCCACCGCGTAGGCGGGCACCAGCAGGACGACCGCCCCGATCCAGGCCAGCGGGTTCCCCCACACGACGCCGTCGTACCCGTAGGCCGCGCCGAGGACGCTCGCGGCGCCGACCCGGCAGATCAGCTCGATCACGCCGGTCAGCGTCGGGACCACGGTCTGCCCCAGTCCCTGCAGCGCGCCGCGCAGGACGAACAGCACGCCCAGCACGACGTACAGGACCCCGTTGACCAGCAGGTAGTGGGCGGCCATGTCGACGACGCGCTCCTCCCCCGCGCCGACGAACAGCCCGACGATCGCGGCCCCGCCGGCGACGAGCACGACGCCCAGAACCAGCGCGCCCCCGACCGAGAGCCACATCGCCTGCACGACCCCCTGCCGGATGCGGTCCGGCCGCCCGCCGCCCAGGTTCTGCGCGACGAACATCGACACCGCGAGGCCCAGCGACGCCAGCAGGGCGACCGCGAGGCCGTCGACGCGGACGGCGGTCGTGTACGCGGCGACCGCGTCGGAGCCCAGCTCGTTGAGGCGCACCTGCACGGCGAGCGTGCCGATCGCGATGATCGAGGCCTGGAACCCCATCGGCAGGCCGAGCCGCAGGTGCCGACGCAGCTCGACACCGCTGATCCGCCAGTCGTCGCGGTGCACGTGCAGGACCGGAACCCGGCGCCGCACGAACTCGAGGCACAGCGCCACCGAGACGCCCTGCGAGAGGACCGTCGACCACGCCGCTCCCGCGACGCCCAGGCCGAGGCCGCCGACCGTGACGACGACGAGGACGATGTTCAGGACGCAGCTGATCGTGAGGAAGACCAGCGGCGTGCGGGAGTCGCCGATCGCGCGGATGACCGCCGAGAGGAAGTTGAAGAACATCATCGTGCTGGCGCCCAGGAAGCTGATGACCGCGAACGTCGTCGCCTCGGGCAGCAGCTCCTCGGGCGTCTTGAGGAGCCGCAGCGCCGGACCCGCCAGCAGCGGCGCCGCCACCGTGAGCACCGCGCTCGTCGCCGCGGACAGGACGGTGCCTGCCGCGACGGACCGGCGGACCGCGGCGTGGTCACCGGCGCCGAACGCCTGCGCCGTCGGGATCGCGAAGCCGTTCGTCATGCCCCACGCGAAGCCGAGCAGGAGGAACAGGAGCGCACCCGTGGCGCCCACGGCGGCGAGCGAGTCCACGCCGAGGACGCGGCCGACGACGACCGCGTCGGCTGCGTGGTAGAGCTGCTGGACGATGTTGCCGACGAGCAGCGGGACGGCGAACAGGACGATGACACGCCAGGGACGACCGGCGGTGAGGACCTTGGACACAGCGAGACCTTGGGACTGGACAGCGGGTGGGGACGTCCGCGGTGGTCGGTGGTGCCCGGGTCGCGTCGTGCCTCGATCGTATCGATACGATTCCGCGTCGACGAAGCTGTTTTAGGCACTTCACCTGTGACGTTGCGTACGACGTGGTGGAAGACCGGGAGAGATCGGACAGCGCGGGACACCCGTTGATCCGTCAGCCGCCGGGCAGTCGGCCGGGCGGACCGCCCGCACGGCCTAGAGTCGGCAGATGCCCGACGGCCGAGCCGACGAGACCGCGCTGAACCGAGCGCTCTGGGCCGTCATGAACGAACGCTTCACCGACGCGGCAGCCGAGCAGCTGTGGGCCAGGCCGGAGCCGGTGTGGGGCCTGTTCGCGGTGCCCGAGCGCGAGCTCGGCGTCCTCGGCGACGTGCGCGGGCTCGACGTGGTCGAGCTGGCCAGCGGGACCGCGTACTTCTCCGCCTGGCTCGCGCGCGCCGGCGCCCGCCCGGTCGCTGTGGACCTCTCGGGCGAGCAACTCGCGACCGCCCATCGGCTGCAGCGGCAGCACGGTCCGGCCTTCCCGCTGGTCCAGGGCGACGCGGAGCACGTCCCCCTCGCCGACGGGTGCGCGGACCTCGTCGTCAGTGAGCACGGCGCCGCCGCCTGGTGCGACCCCGAGCGCTGGCTGCCCGAGGCCGCACGCCTCCTGCGCCCCGGCGGACGGCTGGTGTTCCTCACCAACAGCCACCTGTCGGCCCTGTGCGTGCCGGCGGAGGAGGGTGTCGCAGAAGAACAGCTGCTGCGCGGGCAACGCGAGGCCTACAAGGTGCAGTGGCCCGGTGGAGGTGTCGAGTTCCACCCGTCCCACGGTGACTGGGTCCGGCTGCTGCGCCGGGCCGGGTTCGTCGTCGACGCCCTGCACGAGCTGTACGCCCCGCCCGAGAGCGACGATCACGCGTTCTACGAGATCGTCTCCGCCGACTGGGCGCGCCGGTGGCCAGCCGAGGAGCTGTGGGTGGCCACGCTCGACGCTCAGGCGACGGGCTGACCGTCCTCGATCCACTCCCAGGTCGACAGGATCGCGTCGAGCGCCCCCACGGCGCGCTCGTGCCACGAGTACGACACCACCCCGACGACGAACGCCCAGCCGTCGCGGTCGACGTGCGTGTCGGTCAGGGTGGAGGCACCGCCGGACGTGCACGTGGTGCGCCAGCCGACGCCCATGGCCGAGTCGACCCGGGACACCGGCCCGATCGGCGCCTGCGGCGGGACCAGGCTCTCGCGGGCGACCCGGACCCGCTCCGCCGCGGGATGCACCTCGACGTCGCCGAGCCGCGTACCGACGCGGCCGAGACAGACCACCAGCAGGTGCGTGCGCTCGGCGAGCACCATGCCGACGTCCAGGCGGGAGCCGTCGGGACTCAGGTCCCCGGGGGCACGGTTCTCCCCCGGACCCCAGAACGACTCGCCCGGCCGGCCGTCGCCGAGCGGCGCGACGACCACACGGTGGGTCCGGGCATAGGCGTCGGCAGGGATGACCGCCCGCGGCCGACCGAGGAGCGTGAGTGCCCGAGCGGCGCGACGCACCTCGCCCCGGTCCACCGGGAACTCCCTCGTCACCTTGCGGATCGCCTGCTCCCGTCTCCAGACGGACCACAGGCAGATGAGGACAAAGGCCGTCGTGGACCAGAGAAGCGCCGTGCGGACGACGTCGGGATGCGCCCTCGGCGGGAAGAGGTCGAAGACGAGGAGGGCCTGCACGTCCCGGTCATCGGCACTCGACTGCGATGGGTTGAGGCAGAGGCCGGTCGCTACGATCGGCCGATGCCCCCGGAGACCTGGATCGAGCACCGTCGCCCCGGCGACCGCGAGCGCCTCGGGTGGATCCGCCCCGAGGGCGACGGGTTCGTCGCCCACGACGCGCTCGGTCGCGCCCTGACCGGCACGGTCGACTGGCTCGCCGCGGAGGAAGCGCTGGAGGAGCGTGGCCTGCACTGGCTCGCCGACCTGTACCAGCTCGACCTGCCGGACGGCACCCGCGAGCGCGTGCGCATCGTCGAGGTGACGCCCGAGCGCGTCGTCGTGAAGGTCGACGACTTCGGCGCCGTCGACGTCGTGACCGCCAGCTACGAGCTGCCGTTCCCCGCCCCGGACACGTTGCGACCGTTCGAGGGTGATGCCACGACGTTCGACGGCGGCCTGCTCCCGACCTGATCAGGCACGGCTGCGCAGGTCCCGGGCGTGGGTGTACGCCGAGACCAGCGCCGCGTCCCAGATCCCGGTGGCCGGCCTGCCGAGCGCCCGCTGGATCGCGGCCGTGGCGGTGTCGTGCGCGCGCCGGGACTCCCGGCCCCACACGCCGTCGTCAGGGACACCCACGGCCCGCTGGGTGAACGCGACGCCGTGCGGGAACCCGACGCCCAACATGGTGCTCGCTGCCTTCACGGCCTCGAGGCGCTGGTCGGTGTCCGCACCCCACACCTGGTCCGCCTGTACGCGCACCGCCCGCTGGAGCGCCTCGGTCACCTTGTCGCCGCCCCCACGCGGCCGGAACTGCCCGGCACCGAGGTGCGCGAACGGGCCGACGTCGACGTGCAGGTGGTTCCGGTGGGTCGCGCTGACCCCTGCGGCACCGTCGCGAGCGAAGATCACGCCGAGCCCCAGCTCCTGCGCGCGGTTCAGCGCCTCGATGAGCTCTCCACGCTCGTTGGGGCCGTTCTTGTTGATGTCGGCGGCCTTGCCGAAGCCGCCCTCCTGGTCGAAGTGCCACGACCCGTTCGTGTGGACCGGGTGGACCGCCGAGAACCCGTGCATCTCCCCGACCGAGTAGCCGTGGCGACGAGCCCACAGGCAGAACGTGACGAGGGTCTGCGTGGGCGAGAGCTGTTGTCCGAGTGCCATGAGAGTGCCCTTCGTCGGAGTGCGCCATGGCGACGCGCGTTTCCAGGGAAGGGCATGGGTCGGAGAGGCAGATACGGGGCGGAGCGGGTGATAGCTCAGGCGCCGTCCGCGGCGTCGAGCGTGTCGAGGTCGCGTACGGCGAAGCGGTGGTGCTCCCACTCCTCCTCGAGGATCACGTGCAGGCACGAGCGGACCGTCTCGGGGTGCTGCGGGGCGTGCGGGTTCGCGCGGGGCGCGTCGAGCTCCTCGGCCGTGATGTCCGCGAGGAGGTCGCGGACCATCGCCACGCGACCGGCCCGGGCCTCCAGGACCTCGGGGTACGAGGGCGTCCTCGTCGTGAAGACCGACAGGTCCCTCCCGCCCACCGCCGCCGCCCCGGAGTCCACCTGACCGAGCGGGTGGAACGGCTGGTCGAGCTGCAGGATCGCCTTGCCCAGCCAGGTGTCCGTGGCGAGGACCAGGTGCCGCAGGGTCTGCGCGAACGACCACTCCCCGTCGACCGAGACGTCGACCGTCCCGGCGGGCATCGCGGCCGCACGGTCGAGCGTCGCGTCCCAGGTGCGCTGGAGGACGGCCCACGCCGCGCGCAGACCGTCCGGGTCGGGCGCGTAGCGCTGGGCGCGGCCGGGGAACCGGCGGTCGAGCTCGGCCTCCACGAACCCGACGACGTCCACGCCGTTGACCAGGAAGGCGCCGTCGCGCAGCCACGGGGCGTCGATGTCCGCACCGTCCACGTCGACCCCGCGCATCACGACCGCCGACAGGACGGACTCGACGAACCGCGCACCCCGCAGGTTCGCGCCGACGAACGTCGCGCCCTGCAGGTCGTCGGAGCGAGTAAAGGCTGCCATGGAGGTCTCCTCGTCGACGCGGGCTCGTGGTGACGATTGTGCCGACGACCTCCGACACGGGATGTCGGACGTGCTCCCTACGGTGGCCCCATGACCGTCCGACCGTTCCTCGTCGACGTCCCGCAGGCGGTCCTCGACGACCTGCACGACCGACTCGCACGGACGCGGTTCCTCGACGACTCGCCTCGTCGGCCGGCGTCGGGCATGACGTCGGCGTACCTGCGGGACCTCGTCGCGTCGTGGCAGACGTTCGACTGGCGTGCCCGTGAGGCGTGGCTGAACGAGCACCCGCAGCTCCTCGCCGACGTCGACGGCGAGACGCTGCACCTCGTCCATCGGCGTTCGGCCGACCCGGGCGCGCCGGCGCTGCTCGTCATGCACGGCTGGCCGCACACGTTCGCCCTCCAGCTGGACTTCGCCGACCTGCTGCCGGACGTCCACGTCGTCGTGATGAGCCTGCCCGGGTTCGCGTTCTCGCCGCCGCTCGGCGGCCCCACGACGGAGCAACGCCTCGCCGAGCTGGCGCACGCGCTCATGACGGACGTGCTCGGGTACACGCGCTTCTTCACCTACGGCGAGGACGTGACCGCGAACGTGAGCGACCTCGTCGCCGCGACGTACCCGGAGGCGGTCGCGGGGATCGTCGTCACGCACGCGCACTTCCTGTCCCAGGACGAGCGGGACGCGACGACCGACCCGACCGAGCGCGCGTTCTACGACCGGATGTCGGCCGGCTGGTACGACCAGGGGGCCTACGCGCACGTGCAGGGCACCCGACCGGACACGCTCGCGGCCGCGCTGAACGACTCGCCCGCCGGCCTGCTCGCGTGGCTGACCGAGAAGCTCGTCGAGTGGAGCGACACCCCGACCGGCGACCCGGCGGCGGTCGAGCGACGCCTCTCGCGCGACCGCATCCTCACCGAGGCGACCCTGTACTGGGCGACGCAGAGCATCGGGACGTCGTTCCGCACGTACGTCGACGGCGCGGACGCGGTGATCCCCCCGGTCGAGGTGCCCGCCGCCGTGTTCGTCCAGCGGCACGAGCACGACAACCCCGAGTCGGTGGCGCGGCGGTTCTACCGCGACCTCCGTGTCTTCGAGCGGTTGGACGAGGGCGGCCACTTCACGGTCGCCGAGGTCCCGGAGGCGATGGCGGAGCGGGTGCGGGAGTTCGTGACTGTCGGATCGAGGACACCCCGTTCGTAGCACGGGTGAGAGAGGTCGCCCCGACCTCGGAGAGGGCGACGACCATGAAGCTCATCACCAACACCCAGATCACCGTCGACGGCGTCATGCAGGCGAACGGGGGGAACAACCCGACGCTCGACCCCGGGTTCGACCGGGGCGGGTGGGCTCTGCCGCTCGGCGACGAGGAGTCGACCGCCTACATCGGCGAGTGCTACCTGCGCGCCGACGCGTTCCTGTTCGGCCGACGGACCTACGACCTCTTCGCCGGGTACTGGGGCGTGCGGGACGACGACGACAACCCGTTCGTCCGGGCGCTGAACTCCCGCCCGAAGTTCGTCGCCTCGACCACGATCACCGACCCGCAGTGGGCGGGGACCACGGTGCTGGCGGGAGACCTGGAGGCAGCGGTCCGCGAGCTGAAGGCCAGGCCGGGCGGCGAGCTGCAGGTGCACGGCAGCGGGCAGCTGGTCCGGTGGCTGCTGGAGCGCGAGCTCGTCGACGAGCTCGTCCTGGTCGTCTGCCCGGTGATCGTCGGCGCGGGCACGCGACTGTTCCCGGACCAGGGCCTCGACCACGCGCTCGAGCTCGTGGAGTCCCGCAGGTTCCCGACGGGCATCCTGGCGCAGACCTACCGGCCCTCCGGCCGCCCGCAGTACGCGTAGGAAGGTAGTGACATGCAGTACTTCGTCTCTGTGATCGACGACAGGACCAGCTCCGGGACGCCCGAGGAGATGGTCGCCATCGACGCGTTCAACGACCGGCTCCGCAGCGGCGGCCACTGGGTGTTCGCGGCCGGCCTCGCCGCACCCGAGTCGGCGACGGTGATCGACGCCCGCGGTGAGGAGCCGATCGTCACGGACGGTCCGTTCGTCGAGTCGAAGGAGCACATCGCGGGCTTCTGGATCATCGACGCGCCCGACCTCGACGTCGCGCTCGCGCTCATGACGGACGGGTCGAAGGCGTGCAACCGCCGGGTCGAGGTGCGGCCGTTCCTGGTGTGACGGAAGCGGTCGCGCGGGCCTACCAGGAGCAGTGGGCCCGCGTGGTCGCCACGCTCGCGCGGCGCTACCGCGACCTCGACCTCGCCGAGGAGGCAGCCGCGGAGGCGTTCGCGACCGCCGTCGAGCGGTGGGCGGTCGACGGTGTGCCGCCCAACCCGGGCGGCTGGCTGACGACGACCGCCCACCGCAAGGCGATCGACCGGATCCGGCGGGAGAACAGGCGGGACTCCCTGTACCGGGAGGCTCAGGTGCTGTCCGACGACACTCCCCCCGAGCCCCTCGGCGCCATCGACGACGACCGGCTCCGGCTGATCTACACCTGCTGCCACCCCGCCCTGGCGATGGAGGCCCGGGTCGCCCTGACGCTGCGGATGGTCGGCGGGCTGACCATGCCCGAGATCGCCCGCGGCTTCCTGGTCCCGGAGAGCACCATGGGCCAGCGGATCACCCGCGCGAAGGCCAAGATCACCGCCGCGCGCATCCCCTACCGGGTGCCGGCCGCCCACGACCTGCCCGCGCGGACGAGCGGTGTGCTGGCCGTCCTGTTCCTCGTCTTCAACGAGGGATACCTGGCCACCGGCCCCGACACCGACCCGATCCGCCCGCACCTGACCGCCGAGGCGATCCGCCTGACCCGGCTGGTCCGCACGCTGCTCCCCGAGGACGGCGAGGTGGCCGGCCTGCTGGCCCTGATACTCCTCACGGAGGCCCGCCGCCCTGCGCGCGTCGCCGCGGACGGCACGCTGGTCCCGCTCGCGTCGCAGGACCGCGACGCCTGGGACCGCGGGCTCGTCGACGAGGGACACCGGCTCGTCCGTGAGCGCCTCGCATCCGGAGTCGCGCCCGGTCGCTATCAGCTCCTCGCCGCGATCAACGCCGTGCACACCGACGCGCGTGACGCCCGCGACACCGACTGGTTGCAGGTCCTCGCCCTCTACGACCAGCTCGTCCGCCTCGACCGCTCACCGGTCGTGGCCCTCAACCGGGCGGTCGCCGTGGCCGAGGTCGAGGGTCCGGAGGTCGCGCTCGCCGCCGTCGACGACCTTCCTCTCGACGGATATCACGCGTTCCACGCCACCCGTGCCGAGCTGCTGCGGCGGCTGGACCGCCGGGACGAGGCGCGTGCGGCCTACGACCGGGCCATCACGCTCTCCGGCAACACCGCCGAGGCCGCGTTCCTGGCGCGCCGTCGTGACGAGCTCGATGAGAGATCCCGTTGACGCAGTACTTGTTTTTTGCAAGTGTGAGTGCGTCAGCAGCACAGCCCACGAGAGGTGCCACCGATGACCGCGATGTTCGTGAACCTGCCCGTGACCGACCTCGAGCGCGCGAAGGCGTTCTACACGTCGGTCGGCTTCACCCCGAACCCCGCCATGTCGGACCACAACGGCGCCTGCTTCGTCGTCGAGCCGGACCACAGCTACGTCATGGCCCTCACGCGCGAGTACTTCCAGACCTTCACCGACCTCCCGATCGGCGACCCGGCCGTGAACCCGTCGGTGTCGACCGCGATCTTCCTCGACAGCCGGGACGCGGTCGACGCGACCGTCGCCGACGGGCTCGCCGCGGGCGGCACGGAACCGCACCCCGCCACCGACTACGGCTTCATGTACCAGCGCCAGCTCAACGACCCCGACGGCAACATCCTCGAGTTCGGCTGGTTCGACCCGGCCGCCGCAGCCCCGAGCGCCGACGCGCTCGCGAACCAGGCCTGAGGCCGGTGGCCGCACGCGACTACGGGCAGTACTGCGGCGTCACGCAGGCCCTGGAGCTCGTCGGCGAGCGCTGGGCCCTGCTGATCGTCCGTGACCTGCTCGTCGGCCCGCGCCGCTACGGGGAGCTCGCCGCGGGCCTCCCCCGCATCCCGAGCAACATCCTGGCGGCGCGGCTCAAGCAGCTGCAGGAGGCCGGCGTCATCCGTCGGGTTCCCCGCTCGCGCATCATCATCTACGAGCTGACTCCCTACGGTCACGAGCTCGAACCCGTCGTGCTCGCGCTCGGCGCGTGGGGCTTCAAGGCGCTGGGCGACCCGCGCGACGAGCAGATCATCACCCCCGACTCGATGACGATGACCCTGCGGACCGCGTTCCGACCGCACGTCGCGGCGGACCTGCCCCCGACCGCCTACGCGGCGCGGCTCGGTCCCGCCGACCTGCTCGTCCGCGTCGACGGCCCCACGCTCGACGTGACCCGCGGCGACGGCCCTGTCGACCTCGCCTTCGCCACCGGTGCCGAGATCCGCCGACTCATCTCCGGCGAGCTCGCCCCGGACCACGCGATCGCGACCGGCGTCGTCGAGGTCCTGCACGGACCGGGGAACCTCCTCGACCGCTTCGCGAGCACGTTCCACCTCGCCGCGTGACGGTTCAGCGGCGCACCGCACCGAGCCAGCGCGGCACGCGCCGCCGGTAGTCGTCGTACGGCGCCCCGAACCGGTCGTGCAGGTAGCGCTCCTCGGGCACGATCGCGCCCCAGAGGACGAGCAGCACGGCGACAGGGAAGAGCACGAGCCCCCAGAACGTCGGTGCCAGCAGGGCGAGCCCGACGTAGAGCACGAGCAGGCCGACGTACAACGGGTTGCGGGACAGCCGGTACGGGCCCTTCTCGATCATCGCGCTCGTCTCCTGCCCCGGCAGCAACCCCGTCCGGTGCGTGCGGAACAGCCACAACGACCAGCCGTTCCACAGGACGAACACGGCCACCAGCACCCAGCCGAGCGGGACCCGCCAGGCGCCGAGCTCGACCGGATCGCCCCAGGCCATCGTGGCGAACCAGCCGACCAGCAGGGGCGCTCCGACGGCGACGGGCGGCCAGAGCCGGAACGCGGCGACATGCTCGGGACTCTGCGACATGCCCGCATTCTGGCGGTTCGGGGCTGCGCGTGACGGCCGAACTCGGTGCGTCCTCCGCAGCGTGCTCACGCCCCTCAGTCCACGCCCTCCGCGGCGAGCGCGTCGGTGAGCAGCCCCACCAGGGCGTCGAGCTGCACGTCCGTCGACGACGTCTCCTCGTCGTCGCCCGCGCCGTCCAGCGCCCGCGCGGCCAGGCCCGACTTGCTGTCGATGAGCTCGGCGATCCGGGAGTCGATGGTCTGCGCGGCGATGACCCGCCACGCGGTGACGGGCTGGTCCTGGCCGATGCGGTGGATGCGGTCAATCGCCTGGGTCTGCTCCGCGTAGGTCCAGGACAGCTCGGCGAGCACCAGGTTGGAGGCGACCTGGAGGTTCAGCCCGACACCCGCCGCCGTCAGGGAGCAGACGACGATCGCGACCTCGGGGTCGTCGACGAACGCGGCGATGTTCTTCTTGCGGGCGGTGGGTGTCTGCTCGCCGCGGATCGACGCGTACCGGATGCCGCGGTCGGCGAACGTCTGCTCGGCCTGGTCCATCACGTCGACGTGCTTCGCGAAGAACACGACCTTGCCGACGTTGCGGGCCAGCTGCGCGGCGTAGTCGGCTGCCAGCCCCGCCTTGGCCTGACCGATGCGGCGGACCATCGTGAACACGTTCTCGCCGCCGGCCTTCGAGCTGGAGTCCTTGAGCTCCGCCGCCGCGACCCGTCGGGCGAGGTCCAGGTCGAGGTCGTCCTCGCCGGCACCACCGGAACGCACGTCCACGGCCGACCGGTACCGCGCGACCAGCCGGGCCGCGAGCGCGGCCTCGGCTACGCGGATCGAGCGGCCGGCCGCGCCGTCGAGCTCGACCGGCAGGTCCGCGACGCGGCGCGCAGGGATGTCGGCGACCACGTCGACCTTGCGACGACGCACGATGCCCATGTCGATCACGCTGGCGCGCGCGGCGGCGTAGAACCCCTGGTCGGCCGGGGTGAGGCCGGTGTCCTCCAGCGCAGCCATCAGCGGACCGAGCGGCTTCTCGTCGTCGATCCAGCCGAGGAACTGCCAGATCGCCCGGAAGTCCTCGATGTCGTTGATGAGCGGTGTGCCGGTGAGGGCCATCAGCAGCGGCCGGGCGACGCGGGCACGTATCCGTTCGGAGAGCGCGAGGACGTGCTGCGACCGCTGGGACGTCTTGTTCTTGATGAAGTGCGCCTCGTCGACGACCATGCCGCGGAACCCGTGGTCGCCGAGCCAGCCGACGTGCCGGTCGAGCAGCTCGTAGTTCACGATCACGACGTCCGCGAACCCGTCCATCCGGTCGCCGTCGCCGTGCACCACGGTGGACCGTCGGAACGGCGTCCACAGTCCGACCTCGTGCGCCCAGTTGGTCTTCACGACGTTGGGCACGACGACCAGCAGCGGGTACGCATCGGCCGCCTGCGCGGCGAGCAGCGCCTGCGCGGTCTTGCCGAGCCCCGGCTCGTCGGCCAGCAGGAACGTGCGGTGGCCCGTGATCGTCGCCGCGACGACCTGCGCCTGGTGCGGCATCAGCTCGCGGCCCGCGGGCACGGGCACCGGACGCGGCGGGGGCAGCGTCATGCAGGCGGGCGAGCCCGTGGCGGCGCGCTCGAACGAGTTGAACAGCGGGTCGAGCAGCTCCCAGCCGGCCAGCCGGCGGGCACGCGTCGCGGTCCGCTCGGCAGCGGCCTCGAAGTCCGGGGCCAGGAACGGGTTCGCCAGCTGGCGCGAGATGACCGAACGAGGAACCACCCGGGGCGGCGCGGCCTGCGTCGGCGCGACCTTCTCGACGGGCGGCGCGGACGGCTCCGGCGGCTCCAGCCCGCCCGCGCGCATCAGGTTCGCCTTGTAGGCGAGCGCCGCGTCGGACACCCGCGCGTCCTCGGCCAGCAGCTGGAGCAGAGACGTGTCCCGGGCCGCGGTCTTGGCCAGCTGCGTCGCAACCCCGTCGAGCCTCTTCAGCTGCTTGGCGCGACCCGACTCCCCCAGGGCGACATCGGCCTTGACCCGCGCCCGCTCCTCGCGGACCAGCAGCGCCACGACCTGGAACTTCGTGCGCACCGCGGGGCGCACCGGGGGTCGCTGCACCGCGCGGTCGACCTCAGCGGCAACCTCCGCGAGCACCGGGATGATCCCCTGCTCGGTCGGCCGCGGCGTGCGGTTGCGCTGGGCGCCAGGATCGGTGCGCGCGCGACCGGACCCGCGGCGGCCTGGTCGTGCCACATCTCCTCCTTCGCCGAGTCCGCACCGCGATCACGGCACGTCGCGCAGCCTCCCTCGTGGCGTCGCCCGCAGGCCGCCCGCGCCCACGGAGACGGACGCCTCGATCAGACGCGACCGGTCAGAGGCCGTGGCGGTCAGGGTCCGGAAGGGGCTCGTCGTGGGCGTCGCCCGGCTGACCACGCGCGGCTACGTGGTCATTATGCTGCCCGAGCGCCGATCACGGGCCAGGACGGTCGGCGTGGCCCCCGCCCCGCATGCCTCGAGCGCGGTCTCACCCCACCTCGGCGGTGTCGTCGAGCGACGCCCAGTCGACGGCGGCCGTGCGCCATCCCTTCGACGCGAGCCCCGCCAGGATGGCGCGTTCCCGCTCGGGGGCCGGGCTGGTCACGGTCGCGGCCACGGGAAGCTCGAGCGACGGCAGCGCCTCCGTCAGGAGGTCGTCGATGACCGCACCGACGTCCTGGGTGGCGTACGTGTCGACGAGCTCCGTCCGCGCCCCGATCAGCCCGAGCGAGAGGTTGTCGTCGCAGCTGCGGACCGTGAGCTGGCCGATGCGCTCGCCGTCCGGCGCCTCGGCGACCCAGGACCGGCGCGACGGGTCCTCCATCACGTCGTCGACGAGCGCGGCGATGCCCCCGTCGACGACCGCCCGCGCGGCGTAGCCGACGCGGATCGCCTCGGCCAGGCACCACGCCACGAACTCGTCGTCCGCCCGTCCGTCCGCCCGACGGATCCGTGCGACCGACCTGCGACCGACGTACGCATCCCCCACCGCGTCGAGCAACACGTGCCGGACGAGCACCCGCCAGCGCCCGCTCGGCGCCTCCCCCGATGTCGACCGCACCACGACGGCGGAGCCCGCGCGGACGTTCGACAGCCACCCGGTGAGTGCGCTGTCAGCGAGCCACAGCTCGTCGTCCGCGTAGGACAGGAAGGTGAGCTGCTCGTCGGTGACAGGGTCTCTCGTGACGTCCAGGACGACCCGGCGGCCGTCGACCTGGTGCAGCGCTCCGCGCTGTTCTGCCTCGAACAGGTACTCGTCAAGTGCGTGATCGGACACGGGGCTCCCCTCGGCGGCCTGGCGCGCCCGGGACCGCATCCGGCCCCGGGCGCGCACGGTCACGCCTACTTCTTCGTCTTCTTGGTCGACTTCTGCACCTTCGGCACGAAACAGATCAGCACGGCGATCACCTCCTTTCCGTCGTCGACGAGACGGGCCCGGTCGGCCCGTCAGCCAGCGGCGAGCGCCCCGCTCCGTGGTGCGACGGGCGCCGAGAGCCTCGTCACGCGCACGTCGGGCGCCTCGCGGGAGGTCGGGTCGTCGAGCAGCGCCTCTGCCCGGTCGACCTGCTCCTCGGTGACGTCGGCGACAGAGGTCATGAGAAACGCCCCGAACGGGGCGTGGACCAGGGTCACGTCGTCGGTCTCGATCATCTCCACCGCGCCGGAGCTCGGCCCGACGTCGAGCGGCAGCCCGACGTGCACGGCACCGCGCACCGCCCGGACTGCTCCGTCGTGCGGGCGACCAAGCTCGGGCGCCAGCGGGACGACGCCGTCGATGTCGTGCGCCACAGCCTGGTCGAGCAGCGCGCCGAGCCACCGGGACAGGCCGAGCGGTGCCGCCGCCCGAACCAGCTCGGGCTGGTCCGTGCACCGCACCAGGTAGGCGAGGTCCACGAAGTCGGTCGCCTGCCACGCACGCTGGCAGCGCTCCTCGAGGAGCAGCATCACGCTCTGCACGGCCGGGGGGAGGGTGTGGTCGTACGTGCGGACCGGCATGCCGGCACCGTCGCCCCAGTAGGGCGTGGTGAAGACGTCGACATGCAGGTCGGCCTCGTACAGGGGGTCCGGAGCGCTCCAGGAGAGCGAGATGGCGACCTGGTCGGCGATCGTCTGGACCGACACACGCTCGACGGGCCGTTCCGCGGCGATGCGCACCGCGGCGGTCCAGACGGCCGCCGCGGAAGGCAGGCAGAGGTCGACGTCACCGACGTGCCGACGCGTCCCGTCGGGGTAGCAGGCCGCGATGGTCGACCCCTTGCAGACCTGAGGCTCGAGGTCGGCCACGAGATCGGCGACCGCCCGCAGCGCGTCCGCCCGGTCGACGATCCGCTGCAGCTCCCGGGCGCCCTCTGCGCTCAGCTCGGGCCCGGACAGTGCGACCACCGACAGCACGTACGCCGCAAAGCCTGGCGACACTACCCGCGAGGCCCGCAGGACGCGCCTCGCCAGCCCGTCCTGCCGCTCGTCCACACCGAGCAGCCCAGCGAGGTCCGCGAGATCGACCACCGGTGACGTCATCTGCTCACTCCCCGAACTCGATGCGGCCGGACCGTCGAGCCCGGCGCAGGAACTGTCCGAACGTGACGGCTGCCACGACGGCCCACGCGACGGTGACCGCGACCTGGGCGAGAAGCGCTCCGACGTCGAGCGACCCGTCGACGACGACGGAGCGGACCACGACGACACCGTGGGTCACCGGCAGGACCATGGCGATCGCCCCGACCCACGACGGCCACGCCTCGAGGGGCACCTGGATCCCGCAGAGGAGTGCGACGAGGGCGGCACTCAGGTTGCTCACGAGGTTGCGTGCTCCCGGTGCGTCGAGCGTCAGCGCGGCAGCGGTCTGCGCGAAGAAGAAGGCACCGAGGTACGTCAGCCCGAGCAGAGGCACCGCGCACAGCACCCGCAGCGGGTCGATCGCCTGCCCGACCAGCGACGGCACGATCAAGAGCACGAGCGTGCTGACGAGGAGACCGTCGAGCAGCCAGACGGTGCCGCGTCCGACGAACACGACGAACGGGCTCCCCGGGCTCGCGACGAGGAGCGGAAGGGTTCCCGTCCGCCGTTCCCACGCCGCCGCCTGCACCACGATCGACACGGACGCGAGACCGACGAGGACCGCCGTCCCGACGAGCAGGAACGCCTCCAGGTCGGCGGCCCCGACGTACCGCCCGAGCAGGGCGAACACGGCGACCTGGCAGATGCACCGGAGCAGCCATCCGAGCGTCCAGGTGGGGATCGTGTAGACCACCCGGAAGTCCTGGAGTGCGGCGAGGGCGCTCCACCGGAGCGTGCGCGTCGACGAGAGCAAGGTCGCGGTCCTCATGTCAGCGACAACCCCCCGGTGCGCCGCAGCCGGGCGAACACCCGGTCGCGGGAGACGACGCCGGCGACGAGGGCGACCGCACCCGAGACGAGGATCACCGCGAGGCCGGTCCAGAGGTCGCTGACCGGCTCGGGTCGGGTGGTGGCGCGCAGCAGCTCCGCGGAGTGCGTGAGGTAGAGGAAGGGTGAGACGGGCTGGAGCCACACGGGCAGGAGGGCCACCGGGACGAGCACGCCGCTGACGAGCGCAAGCGGCCACGGGATCGCGTTCTGGAGGGCGCGGGTCGCCCGCGTCATGAGGAGCAGGGCCGTGCACGGGAGCACGAAGCCCGCGGTCGCCCACACCGTGGCGACCAGGACGAGGAACGCCTCGGCGGGGTGGTGGACGCTCGACTGCCCGCCGGTCGCGAGGTGCACGACGGCCAGCGACTCGACGGTTCCCAGGAGCGCGACGAGAAGCACGACGGTCGACCGGCCGAGGTCCAGCGCGACGAGTGGCGCGGGAGTCGCGGCGAGCGGCTCCAGCACCCCGCGTGACCGGTCCACGGTGAGCTGTTCCGCCGCGTCGAACAGGGCGACCTGGACCAGCGCCATCAGGCCCGGGCCGACGATCGCGATGCCGACCAGGTCGTCGCGGCCCGTGTGCTGCAGGATCGTGACGATGGCCAGGCTCTGCAGCGGAGTGGTGGCGAGGACCATCCAGGCGTCGGGTTCCCGACGGAGCTGTTCGGCCGCGAGCCGTGCGGCCGCGAGATAGACGCGCAGGGCGGTCACTCGCCGACACCCCTGGATCCGACGAGGTCGACGTAGTAGTCCTCGAGCGAGCCCTCGCCCACGGTGAAGCCGACGACGCCGTCGGAGAGGAGGACCGCGATCCCCTGCTGCAGGTCGGTCGACGAGGTGAACCGCAGCTCGGTCCGCCCGGACGAGACCTCGACGGCCGTCGCTCGCACCGAGGCGCAGAGCCGCTCGACGACCGCGGGAGCCGGAGTGGCGAGCACGACCGTGTGCGTGGGTCGATCCGTGAGAGCCAGCTCGGCGGGGTTTCCCGCGGCGAGCACACGTCCCCCACCCATGACGGTCACCGTGGAGCACAGCAGCTCGGCCTCGCGCAGGTCGTGGGTGGTCAGCAGCACCGTGCAGGTCCCCGCCAGCTCGTCGGAGACGATCTGTCGCACGGCTCGCGCCGCGACGGGGTCGAGTCCGGCGGTCGGCTCGTCGAGGATCAGGAGCTGCGGCTCCCCGAGCACGGCCCTCGCCAGGTGGACGCGCTGCTTCCAGCCTCGGGAGAGGGTCTCGACCCGGTCGCGTGCGCGATCGCGGAGCCCGAAGCGCTCCATCGTCAGCGCGACGCGCGAGCGCGCCTGCCGACCGCCCAGCCCGAGGAGTGCCGCCCAGTACCGGAGGTTCTGCTCGACGGTCAACCGCCCGTACAGCCCACGCTCGCCGCCGAACGCGATGCCGATCTGCGACCGGACGGCGCGCGGGTCCCGTGCAGCGTCGTGGCCGAGCACTCGTACCTCTCCCGAGGTCGGCAGGAGGACGGTCGACAGGATCTTGCACAGCGTCGTCTTGCCGGCACCGTTGGGACCGAGGAGGCCGTGCGTCGTCCCGACGGTGACCGCGAGCTCGACCGCGTCGAGCGCGATCCGGTCGGGCCGCCCCGGTCGGCGGAACGTTCTCGTCAGGCCCCGGACGTCCACGCCGAGCTCCGGGCCCGAGAACGCAGGGCGAGATCCACCACCGACCGACTCCTGCCGCACCCGTCACCGCCGTTCCTGAGAGTTCCGCGAGCACGACACCGGGCACGCCGACGACCTGCCGACGCACGTCGCACCCTTCCGGCGTGGCACGTGCTGGATTGCGCGTCACAGCGCGTACGACGCAGGCACGCCGTGGTGAAAGGACCGTGCGTGCATTCGCCGTCAATGCGCGGCGGGGACGCTACCACGCGCCTCGACACCCGCGCACAGCCCAGTCTCAATTGATGAGACTTTGCAGAGTCGTCGTTATGACTGCGCTTATTTCTGCTAGCCTCCGCGCGCGCGTCCGCGCAGTTGAGGCGGCTGAACGAAGCGTGACAGCGCAAGGTCGACGAGTCGTCCGTGAGTCACATCAGCCCTCGCCAGGAGCCCGTGGAATCCGCTCGACGGAGACATTGCGGGCGAATGGTGGCGTTGTGTAGCGTCACCTGCCGACCCAGACCCGCCGACGTAGGGCAACTCCTCCACGATGACCACGAGCCCCTGATGCATCGGACGTCCCCCCGAGCGCTGCGATGCTGACGCAGGCCCGTGCGCTCGCACGGACGACCGTCACCCCGCCGTCCCCGCCAGTCCGCCCCGAGCTGACCCGGCTCGACCAGGGCAACCTCACCTGGGCGGACTTCGACGGCAGGCGTGTGCGCAACTTCCTGTCGAGCAACTACCTCGGCATGAGCGTCGAGCCGTCCGTGGTCGACGCGGCGGTCGCTGCGACGCTGTCGTACGGCACGGGTGTGTCGGGCTCACGGGTGACCTGCGGGAGCCTCGGGGTTCACGAGGCGCTCGAGCAGGAACTCGCCGAGGCGTTCGAGACCTCGGCCCTCCTGTTCACGACGGGGTACGCCGCGAACCTGGGGGTGCTCGGTGCGCTGGCGAGCTACGGGGACACCGTCGTCGTCGACGCACACTGCCACGCCTCGGTCTTCGACGGAGTCCAGCTGTCCGGCGGTCAGGTCGCGACGTTCCGGCACGACGACCCGGACGACCTCGCCACCCAGCTGCGCACCCGCGGCCCCGTCGCCGCCGTCGTCGTCTGCGGTGTCTACCCCGTGCTCGGCGACGTCGCGGACCTCGTCGGGATCGGCGCTGTCGCCCGTCGGCACGGAGTTCCGCTCATGGTCGACGAGGCCCATGCGTTCGGCGTCCTAGGGAGCGGAGGACTCGGCACGGCCGAGCTCCTGCGGGCCGACGTCGCGGTACGGACGGTGACGTTCTCCAAGGCGCTGGGGTCGCTGGGAGGCGCCGTGCTCGGACCGTCCGAGCTGGTCTCGCGGCTGCGCAGCTCGTCGCCCGTGTTCCGCAACGCGGCGAGCCCACCACCCGCCGCCGCCGCCGCGGCACTCGCCGCCTGGCGGCTCGTGAGGCAGGACCCCGGCCGCCCGGCTCGGGTCACGACGGGCGCGGCGCGGGTGCGTGCGGAGCTCGGCGACCTCGTCGTGCCGTCCTCGTCGGGCGTCGTCGCTGTCCAGGCCCCCGACGACCGCTCCGCGGACCGGTACTGGGAGGACCTCGTCGAGGACGGCGTCCTGGGCGCCCGATACGCGGGACGTGCGGCGCCCGACGGCCGCCCGGTGCTGCGGTTCGCCATCACCGCGCAGCACGACGACGACGACCTGGCAGCCCTCACGCGGTCGTTGCGACGGCACCATCCCCGGTCCGCGCACGGGCCGGCCCGACAGAGCGCGACCCTGCCGTGAAGGTGCTCGTCGTCGGATCGGGCGCCCGCGAGCACGCGATCGTCTGGGCGCTGTCACGGAGCACCCGCGTCAGCCGGCTCTTCGCGGCCCCGGGCAACCCGGGCATGACCCAGCACGCCACCTGCATCGGGGTCACCGCGCCCGGCGAGACCGCCACCTGGGCGGCGCGGACAGGCATCGACCTCGTCATCGTCGGCCCCGAGGACGCACTCGCCTCAGGCGTCGCCGAGCACCTGCGCCAGGCCGGCATCCCGACCGTCGGTCCGGGGACTGCCGGCGCCCGGCTCGAGTCGAGCAAGAGCTGGGCCAAGTCCGTGTGTCGCGACGCCGGGATCCCCGTCGGGGACTACGAGACCTTCACCGACAGCACGCTCGCCAAGTCGTACTGCCGTGCCCTCGGCGCACCGGTCGTGGTCAAGGCCGACGGCCTCGCCCAGGGGAAGGGTGCCGTCGTCTGCCGCACGCTCGACGAGGCGGACCGGACGATCGAGGCGATGCTCGACCACCGCGAGCTCGGCGAGAGCGGTGCGACGGTCGTCGTGGAGCAGTTCCTCGACGGCTACGAGTGCAGCTACATGTTCTTCACCGACGGGTCCGACCTGGCCGTCATGCCGACGACGCAGGATCACAAGCCGGTGCGCGACGGTGACACCGGACCGCACACCGGCGGCATGGGCGCATACACGCCCGTGCGCGCGGTGGGGCCTGACCTCGAGTCCGAGCTCGACCGGCTCATCGGCACCCGCCTGATCTCCGCCCTGGCTGCCCGAGACATCGACTACCGCGGCGTGGTGTGCGCCAACCTGATGATCACTGCCGACGGTCCGTCGGTCCTCGAGTTCAACGCCCGCTTCGGAGACCCCGAGGCGGAGGTCGTGCTCCCCTTGCTGGAGGCCGACCTGGTCGACGTGGCCGAGGCGATCCACCAGCGCCGCCTGGGCGCCCTCCCCGTCGTGTGGAGCGACCGCGCCGCGCTGTCGGTCGCGATGGCCGCCGAGGGGTACCCCGGCCGGACGCGCACCGGCGACACGATCCACGGGTACGACGGCGTCGAGGCCGACGGCGGTTCGTTCGCGTTCCTCGGTCGGACGGCGCGCGCGGGTGACGACCTCGTGACGGCAGGAGGCCGCGTCGTGGTCGTCACGGGGACGGGGACGTCGTTCGAGGAGGCCGCCACCGCGGCCTACGACCGCGTCGCGACGATCCGCTTCGACGGCGAGCACCACCGCACCGACATCGGGCGCCGGTCGGTGTGGGAGCCGGCCCGATGAGCGGACCTCGGGTGCTCGTGGTCGGAACCGGCGCCAGGAAGCACGCGCTCGTGCGGCGGCTCGTCGCCGAGGGGTGCTCCGAGGTCTGGACGGCGCCGAGCAACCCCGCACTGGACTCGACGGGCGCGCTCCCCGCGCCGGCACCCGTCGAACCGCCTCGCCGGCTCACCGACTGGGCCGCCGACCGGCGCATCGAGCTCGCCGTCGTCCTCGACGAGTCCCTGCTCTTCCAGGGCCTGGCGGATGCCCTTCTCCACGTCGGAGTCCCCTGCGTCGGACCGACCCGCGCGGCCGCCGTGCTCGAGCAGAGCAAGACGTTCGGCAAGGACGTCATGACGGCCGCCGAGGTGCCGACACCGCCGTGGCGCGCGTTCCCGAGCGCGCTCGCCGCACTGGCGGACTGCGCATCCTGGTCCTATCCGGCCGTGGTGAAGGTCGACGGCCCACCGCTCGGCACCGGCGTCCGGATCGTCGACGACGCACAGGGGGCACGGTCCGCCCTGCGGGACATCCTCGCCCGCGAGGTGGCGACGGCCGCGGTCCTGGTCGAGGAGTTCGTGCCCGGGCCCGAGTACTCGTTCTCCGTGCTGACCGACGGCCGCGGCGGCCTGGTGCTCCTGCCCGTGATCCACGAGTACAACCGCGTCGCCCGGGACAGTCGCAGCGCCCTGACCCGTGGCATGGGCGCGGTCGCTCCCGCGCCGGTCGACGACAGGGTCGCCGACATCGTCTTCGGCGCCCTCGGACGCATGCTTCTCGAGATGGCGGAGCTCGGACGGCCGTACGTCGGATCGGCGACCACGAACGTCGTCGTCGGGCCTGACGGCCCGGTGCTCCTGGAGGTCAACAGCCACTTCGGGGACCCCGAGACACAGACGGTGCTGCCGCTGCTGGACGTCACGCTGGTCGACCTGCTCCTGGCCACCGCGCACGGTTCACTCGCGGGAACGACGGACCTGCGCACCAGCCCGCTGGCCTCGGTCACGACCACCGTGGCCCGCGACGGCTACCCCGGCGGACCACGCCACGACGTCGTGCTCCCCAGCGCCCTGCTGTCCGACGCGGACCTCCTCTTCTACGAGACACGTCGGACCGGCCACGGGCTCACGCCCAGCGGCGGACGCGTCGTGTCGTGCAACGCGACCGCGCCGGACCTCGAGACCGCCGCAGCGCAAGCACGCGCGACCGCCGCGCTCGTCGCCGCATCCCTCGGCGGGGTCACGTTCCGGGACGACATCGGCACGACGACCGCAGACCTCGCCGTCTCCGCCCCCACGAGCCGACAGGAGTCACCGTGAGCACCGGCCTGCTGCACGAGGTCCTCCGCGTCGTCGACGGCGCCGCCGCCCACCGCGTCCGTGCCGGGTTCGGCCCCCACACGGTCGTCGTCGCGGCGAACACGCCGCAGCACCTCGCGTGGCTCGAGCAGTACACGGCGCCGCAGTACCGCTTCGACGAGGCGCCCGAGGACGAACCCGCGCAGCTCGTCTCCCACGAGGACCCGAGCTTCACGGCGTCGGTGCGCCGTGCGCTCGACGCACTGCCCGGCCGGCGCGCCACCGTCTACCAGAGCTATCCCGTCCATGAGGTGGACCTAGGAGACGGCTGGCTCGCGTGGTCGCACGTCGACCGGCCGAGCGTCATCCTGGCGCGGCCGGGTGACCGCTGCGTCACGTTGGGCTCCCCCGCCGACCCCGAGTCGAAGGCCGAGCCCATCCGGTGCCTGCGGGAGATGTTCACGAAGAACGTGGAGCGCGACGGCCACCTGGTGTTCCACACGGGCGCTGTCGTCGTCGACGGCCATGGGCTGGTGTTCTGCGGCGAGAAGGGCGCAGGCAAGTCGACGACCGTCATCAGCCTGCTCGAGGCGGGCGCCGAGTACCTGTCGAACGACCGCAGCTACGTAGGCAGGTCGCAGGACGGTGCCTGGACGGCGCTCCCGTGGCCCACCACGGCGGCGATCGGGATGGGAACCCTGTATCACTTCCCGCAGCTCCGGACATGGATGGAGCGCGGCGGCGGCTGGGGGTACGAACCGCAGACCCGGCTCGGCCCCGACGCACGGCACGAGCTCCTGAGGACGAGATCCCCCGGGGAGCTCGCTGCCATGCCCGACAAGCTGGAGCTCACGGCCGAGGAGCTCGCCGGCAGCCTCGGCGCCCGGGTCGCCCCGCACGCGGCGCTGTCGTGCGTCGTGCTCCCACGGCTCGACCTCGGCTGCGACGAACCCGAGGTGCGTCCCGCCACCCGACAGGAAGCGGCCGCGGTGCTGCGGTCGCAGTGCTTCACCCCGTCTGACGACCACTACCCCGACTGGCTCCGGTGGCGGACCGCGTCCGAGATGGACCTTCGGCGGGCCGCCGACGACCTCGTCGACCGCCTCGTCCACGAGGTACCGCTCGCGACGATGCGCTTCGGCGACCTGCGAGGGGAGCGGGGTCGCCGGGCACTCGACCTGCTCCTCGAGCTCGCCTCCCCAGTCCCGGTCCCATGACGCCGACGACCTCCCCCGTCTCCGACCTGGGGGCGTTGCGCAGGCACCCCGACGCGCTCGCCGCTCTGCTGGCGGGCGGCGGGACCCTCGGCAGCGACGAGCTCGGATGGACGACGCGTGCCCTGCACGTCGTGCGTGACCTGCCGCGGTCGCCGCACGACGCGGACACGATGTCCGCACTGGCTCGCGCGTACACGAGCGCCCGGGTGCTGCACGGCGCCGTCGTCGCCGGGACGATCGCACTCCCCGGAGTCGTCGGCGCGGGCAGAGCAGTGCGCAGCGGGACGCGACCTGCGGACCTCGCGGACCCGGACAGCGCCCTGTGGCGGCTCGCCGACCGGTACCTCGACGGATCCCTCGACGGCGGGACGCGCACCGGGCACGACTATCCGGTCGAGGTCCAGCGCGTGGTCGTCGGACTGGCCGAGCTCCTGAGCGACCCCTTCCGACGGGCCGGTGACGCACTGCGCGCCTCACGACCGGAGCTCGTCGACCTCGCGCAGGACGCCGACGAGCTGCAGCGGCTCACCTGGGCGCACCTCAGGCTCTCGGTTGACCGGGTGCTCCCCGCCGCGGAGGTCGCGCGGTACCGGGCGGAACCCCTCCGGGACGCCACGAGCACCCTTCTGACCGCAGTTCGGGAGCGCACCGGAGTCGCGCTGCCAGCCCGGATCATGCAGCGCGACGACTGGCAGTCGGCTCTGGATGCACCCCGGCAGGACGAGTCCCACGCCTTGTTCGTCGCTCCACGATTCTTCGTCGAGAACGCCGAGATCGCCGTCCTCTACGGCTTGGGCACCCTGCTCACCAGGCGCTGGCTCGGCCAGCCCGACGACGTCGCCACCGCCGGCGCCGCACGCCACGGCGCCGCCGACGTCGCCGCAGGCACCCGTCGACTCACCCACACGGCGCGCTTCCAGAGCCGGCGCGGCGCCCGGCCGTTCGGGTACCGGTCGTTCGCCGAGTTCCTCCGGACGGTCAGGGAGCGCGCGTCGGTCGCGACGTCGGCCGCGGACGGCGCGATCGAGTGGCACGACGCCGCGGACGAGCACCCGCGCGGCTGGTGCCCCGCGCAGCACCGCTACGTGACCGAGGCCGGCGCCGCAGGCCCGGGGCGCCGGGACGTCGAGGACTGGCGGCGCTACGGCCGGCAGCAGCACGGTGTCGAACCGGTGCTCGGCGGAGACAACCCGGCCGACCTGCTGGGCGCCGTCGTCATGTTCACGCTGCTGGACGAGGCCTGCCCGCTCCGACCGGGCGCAAACGCCTTCGACGCCATCGCCGGCGGTGCCCCCTGACGGGACGGAGCCGTCGAACGACCCTCCCCGTGGGCTACCCTCCACGGGGATTCACCCGGCCGCCCGTCGGCGGCGACGAACGATCGAGGGGCAGCACGGTGCGAGTCTTGGTAGTCGGCAGCGGCGGACGCGAGCACGCGATCGTCCATCACCTCCTGACCAACGACCCGTCGGTCGAGGTGATCGCCGCACCGGGCAACCCTGGCATCGCCGGCCTGTGCCGGACGGTCGACGTCGCCGTCACCGACGTCGAGGGCCTGACGAGGCTGGCGACGGACGAGCAGGTCGACTGCGCGATCGTGGGGCCCGAGGTCGCCCTCGACGCGGGCGTCGCCGACGCCCTCCGCACCCGGGCCGTGCCCGTGCTCGGCGCCGGACGGGACGCCTCCCGCCTCGAGACCAGCAAGTCGTGGGCGAAGGACCTCATGATCGAGGCGGGGATCCCCACCGCCACCGCGGTGCGCTTCCAGGACTCCGCAGCCGCCCTGGCTCACATCGCGACCCACGCGCTCCCGCTCGTCGTGAAGGCCGACGGTCTGGCCCAGGGCAAGGGTGCCGTCGTGTGCCGGACCCGCGCCGAAGCCGAGCAGGCGGTGACGGCCATGCTCGACACCGGCGTGTTCGGCACCTCCGGCTCGACCGTGCTCGTCGAGCAGTTCCTCGTCGGCGAGGAGTTCTCGCTGATGGTCTTCACCGACGGTGACGCGTTCGTTCCCATGCCGATCTCCCAGGACCACAAGCCCGTCGGAGCCGGAGACTCGGGCCCGAACACCGGCGGCATGGGCGCGTACGCGCCGGTCCCGTCCCTGCACGGAGCCGAGCACCTCTCGATCGAACGGATCTTCGTCCCGCTGCTCGCCGCGCTGCGGGCCAGAGGCATCGACTACCGGGGCGTCATCACCGCCAACCTCATCTGGACGGCCGACGGCCCTCACGTCATCGAGTTCAACGCCCGGTTCGGCGACCCGGAGGCGGAGGTCACCCTCCCCCTGCTGGAGACGGACCTCGTCACCATCACGCGAGCCGTCGACGGGCGTTCGCTGCACCAGCTCGACGTCCGTTGGCGCGACGGCTCCGCCTTGTGCGTCGTCATGGCTGCCTCCGGCTATCCCGGTGCACCCCGCGCCGGTGACGCGATCACCCTCCCCACGCACCCCGACGCGCACTCGATCGTCTTCCACGCAGGGACATCGGTGCGTGACGGGCAGCTCGTGACGAGCGGGGGGCGCGTCCTCATCGTGACCGGCGTGGGCGGTTCCTTCGCCGAGGCCCGAGAGCGCGCCTATGCGACCGTCGACGCGATCCGGTTCGACGGCGAGCACCACCGTGCCGACATCGGCTGGCGCTCGCAGGCCCACCTCGCCGACGTCGCAGCCGGGCGGCGGGAGCCACGCGACCTGGCGCAGGTCTGACACCACGCCGTCGGAGACCGCCGGAGCGTCCGTGCCGCTGGTGAGCGACGACCGCACTGCTACCGTCCGGCAGATGCCCGCCGACGAGTACCTGGACCTCAACCGCACCAACTGGGACAGCCGCGCCGCGGTCCACGCCCAGGGCTACGGCATCGACGAGCTCCTCGCCGACCCGCACCGCCTGTCGGCCGTCGTCGAGTTCGACCGCCCCCGCCTCGGCGACATCGCCGGCCTCGACGGCGTCCACCTGCAGTGCCACCTCGGCACCGACACCCTGAGCCTCGCCCGCCTGGGCGCGCGCATGACCGGCGTCGACCTGTCCGGCGCCTCCCTCGACGTGGCCCGCAGCCTGGCCACCCGCGCCGGAGCGACCATCGACTACGTCCAGTCCGACGTCTACGCAGCACCGGACGCGCTCGACGGCCGGCGTTTCGACCTCGTCTACACCGGCATCGGCGCCATCTGCTGGCTGCCGAGCATCCGCCGCTGGGCGCAGACGGTCGCGGACCTCCTGCGTCCGGGTGGCCGGCTGTTCATCCGCGACGGACACCCGGTCCTGCTCTCGACGCTCGCGATGACGGTCGGCGCCGAGCACGTCGACCGCGAGCAGCAGCCGTGGATCACCGGCCCGTCCGGCGTCACACCCGCCCTCGAGCTCCCCTACTTCGAGCAGGCCGAACCGCTGGTCTGGAGCGACGAGTACACCTATGGCGGAGCGGACAAGGTCGCGCAACCGCGGTCGATGGAGTGGAACCACGGGCTCGGCGAGATCGTCACCGCGGTGCTCGACGCCGGCCTCGAGCTGACGTCGCTGACCGAGCACGACAGCGTCCCGTGGGACGCGCTGCCCGGTCTGATGGTCCTCGACGAGGACATCGACGAGTACCGCCTGCGCGACCGGCCCGAACGCCTCCCGGCGACGTTCACGCTGACGGCCCGCCGACGCTGACTGTCGCGCACGCATGGCCCCGAGGGCCACGCGGGGCGGCGAGGCTCGACGCACGGCGACGGTGAGGTCGCGGTCGGGCGACCTCTCCCACTGCCCGTGCGCACCACGGCTGGCCACCCTCAGCTCGGTGAACATCACCCCGCCCTCGTCCGGGAGGGATCACGTGAGGCTCGGTGAACCGATCGGGTGCAGGTACCCTGCCCGCGAAGGGGGGTCGAGCCGTGGCAGTCACCATGCGGGATGTCGGGCGCCGCGCCGGCGTCTCGGCGAAGACGGTCTCGAACGTGATCAACGGCTACCCGTACATCCGGCCCGCCACCCGCGACCGCGTGCTCGAGGCCATCGCCGAGCTGGGGTACCGGATGAACACCTCCGCCCGCAGCCTGCGCACCGGCCGCCGAGGCACCATCGCGCTCGCCCTGCCGGAGCTGCGGGTGCCCTACTTCGCCGAGCTCGCGAGCGAGGTCATCCATGCCGCGGAGGCCCGCGGGCTCACCGTGATCATCGAGCAGCACGGTGGTCGCAGGGACCTGGAGCTCGATGTGCTCACCGGCTCCCGGCGCGACCTCACCGACGGCCTGATCTACAGCCCTCTTGCCCTCGGGCCCGGCGACGAGGCGCTGCTCGACGTCCCCTACCCGATCGTCCTGCTCGGAGAGCGCATCTTCCACCCCAACCTGGACCACGTCACGATGCAGAACACCGCCGCGGCGAAGGCCGCGACGGAGCACCTCCTGGCGCAGGGACGACGCAGGATCGTCGCGATGGGGCCGAACCCGGACCAGGACGTCGGCTCGGCGCCCCTGCGGTTCGCCGGGTACCAGGCGGCGGTCGAGGAGGCCGGCATCGCCGTCGACCCCGCCCTCGCGGTCCCCACCAAGCGCTCGTGGGACCACGCGACCGGTGCCCGGACGATCGGTCGCCTCGTCGACGACGGGGTCGACTTCGACGCGGTCTTCGCGTTCAACGACTCGCTGGCGCTGGGGGCGATGCACGAGCTCCAGGCCCGGGGCCGACGAATCCCCGACGACGTCGCCGTCATCGGGTTCGATGCCATCGACGAGGGCCGCTACTCGAACCCGACCCTCACGACGATCGACCCGGGACGCGCCCAGATCCCTCGCGATGCCGTACGCCTGATCGACGAGCGCCAACGGGGGGTCGCGGGGGACCCGTGCCGGGTCGCTCCGGAGTTCCGGCTCGTGCCAGGCGGCTCCACCGGCGCCGAGGAGCTGGCGGCCCGGGGCGCGCGCGCCTGATCACCCTTCTCCGCGGTCACCCCGCACGACGACGCCCGGACCGATGTCGGCCCATGTCTTGACCTGGGCCTCTTCATCGATGAAGACTCGGCGGCAACCCGGATCGAGGAGGATTCGCATGCGGACGACGCAGAAGTCCCGACGGCGTGCAGCCGGAGTCGCCTTCACACTCGGAGCAGCCATGGTGCTCGCCGCGTGCACCGGCGGTGACGACGACGGCGGGAACAGCTCGGCCGCATCCTGCACCAACACCATCAAGGTCGAGGACGCCCCCGTGGTGACCGTCTGGGCCTGGTACCCGGCCATGGAACAGGCGGTCGACCTGTTCAACGAGAACAACGACGACGTCCAGGTGTGCTGGACCAACGCCGGCCAGGGCGGCGACGCCTACCAGGCGTTCAGCACCGCGCTCGAGGCGGGCTCCGGGGCACCGGACGTCATGATGATCGAGGCGGAGTTCCTCGGGCAGTACACGATCCGCGACGCGCTCGTCGACCTCGCACCCCTGGGTGCCGCCGACCTCGCCGACGAGTACACCGAGGGTGCGTGGTCGGACGTCACCGAGGGCGACGCCGTCTACGCGATCCCGGTCGACGGCGGGCCCATGGGCTTCCTGGTGCGCCAGGACATCTTCGACGAGTACGGCGTCGCGGTGCCGACCACGTGGGAGCAGTTCGCCGCCGCCGCCGAGCAGCTCAAGACCGCCGGGTACGACGGGTACATCGCGAACTTCCCGCCCAACTGGTGGGCGTTCTTCCAGGCGATGGCGGCCCAGCGGGGCTGGGCCCCGTTCGAGTACGACTCGGGCAGCACCGAGATCGGGATCGACATGGCGACCCCCGAGGCCGTCGAGGTGCTGTCGTTCTGGGAGGACCTGGTCGACCGCGACCTCCTCGCCACCGACGAGGCCTTCACCGCCGACTACAACGCGAGTCTCGTCGACGGGACCTACGCCTCGTACGTGGCCGCGGCGTGGGGCCCGGGCTACCTGGCAGGGTTGTCCGACGCCGACGCGGACGCCGTCTGGCGCGCCGTGCCGCTCCCCCAGTGGGAGGGCCAGGAGCCGCGTCAGGTGAACATCGGCGGCTCCACGTTCGCGGTGTCCGAGCAAGCCGACAACCCTGAGCTCGCGGCCCGGGTCGCCATGGAGATCTTCGGCACCGAGGAGGCGTGGCAGATCGGCATCGAGCAGGCCGCCCTGTTCCCGCTGTGGCGCCCTGTCCTGGAGTCGGACGACTTCGCGAACCTGGAGTACCCGTTCTTCGGCGGCCAGCAGATCAACAAGGACGTGTTCCTCGAGTCGGCCGCCGGCTACGAAGGCTTCACCACGCCGCCGTTCCTGACCTACGTCTACGACCAGGGCACCGAGCAGCTCACCGCCCTGGTCGAGGGCAGCACGGACGCCGCGGGTGCGATGGAGGCGATGCAGCAGAGCGTCACCTCCTACGCGGAGTCGCAGGGCTTCACCGTCGTCGAGTGAGACCGATCGCGCGGACCGGACGTGCGCCGTCCGGTCCGGGCAACGTCCTCGAGGAGGCGGACTGACATGGTGACGACGACGACCAGGGCGGGCGAGCGCCGCGCCGTCCGCGCACCGGTGAAGCCACGCCCCGGCCGCATCGAGCGGAACCGGCAGTGGTGGGGATGGGTCTTCCTGGCCCCGTTCGCGGTGGTGTTCCTCGTCCTGCTCGTGGCGCCGCTGGCGTACGCGTTCTGGATGAGCCTGCGCACCAGCACGCTGGCCGCCGGCGAGTCGTTCACCGGGCTGGCCAACTACCAGCGGGCGTTCACCGACCCGCTGTTCCTCCAGGGCCTCGGCCGGGTCTGCCTGTTCGTCGTGGTCATGGTGCCGATCCAGCTGGGCGTCGCGCTCCTCGCGGCGCTCGTCCTGGACACCCTGACCACCCGGCTGTCGCGGTTCTCCCGGTTGATGATCTTCGTGCCGTACGCGGTGCCGGCGATGATCGGCGCGCTGATGTGGGGCTTCCTGTACAGCCCGCGGTTCGGTCCGGCCACCGACCTGTTCGGTCTCGTCGGTGCCACGGCACCGGACTTCCTCGCCCCGGGCACCGTGTTCGGCAGCCTCGTGAACATCGTGACCTGGCAGTGGTCCGGCTACTACATGATCATCCTCTATGCCGCCCTGCGCGGGATCGACCCGTCGCTGTACGAGGCGGCGCGCATCGACGGCGCGAGCGGCCGCCAGATCGCGCTGCGGATCAAGGTGCCGATGATCTCCGCCGCACTCGTGATGGTGGTGGTCTTCTCCCTGATCGGCACGCTCCAGTTCTTCACGGAGCCCTCGATCCTGCGCAACGTCGCCGCCGGCTCGATCCCCGTGCACTACACGCCGAACATGTACGCGCACGGGCTGGCGTTCTCGTACCAGCAGTTCAACTACGCGGCGACGATCTCCTTCGCCCTCGGCGTCATCGTCTTCGCGTTCTCGTACCTGTTCCTGTTCCTCACCCGCAAGCGGAGCGGACTGAACTCATGAGCCTCCAGACGACCGGTGGCGCAGCCGGGGCACCGCCGTCCGAGCAGACCGTGCGTCGTCCCCGACGACCCGGCCGGGGTGCGGACGGCCCCGACCACGACGCGCGGGGGCCTCGGGGGTCGCGCCTCGGGTCCCACCTGTTCCTCCTCGCGCTCGTCCTGTACTTCATCACCCCGCTGTGGTGGCTGGTGGTGGGCTCGACAAAGTCGAACTCCGGCCTCTTCGCCAGCAGCAGCAGCCCGCTGTGGTTCGCCGACGACTTCGCCTTCGTCGACAACGTGCAGCAGCTCTGGACCTACCAGGGCGGCATCTACTTCACCTGGCTCGGCAACTCGTTCTTCTACGCCCTGGCGGCCGGTGTGGGCGCCACCATCCTCGCGCTCTTCGCCGGCTACGGGTTCGCCAAGTACCGCTTCCGGGGGCGCAACGCCGCCTTCGCTCTGCTCCTGGGCAGCGTCATGGTGCCGCTGACGGCGCTCGTCATCCCGACGTTCGTGCTCCTCGCCGAGATGGACCTCGTCAACACCCGCTGGGCCGTGATCCTGCCGTCGCTCCTGAGCCCGCTCGGGGTCTACCTCGTCCGCGTGTACACCCAGGACGTGGTGCCGGACGAGATGCTCGACGCCGCCCGGGTCGACGGCGCCGGGGAGCTCCGGCTGTTCTTCCAGGTGGCTCTGCCCCTGCTCCGGCCCGCCATCGTCACGGTGCTGCTGCTGACCGTCGTGGCCACCTGGAACAACTACTTCCTGGCCCTGACGATGGTCCGCAGCCCGGAGCTGCTCCCGATCACCGTCGGCCTCGCGCAGTGGCAGGCGCTGTCCAGCGGCGGCGCCGGCGGCGAGACCCTGTGGAACCTCGTCGTCACCGGAGCGTTCCTGTCCATCATCCCGCTCGTCGTGGCGTTCCTGGCCCTGCAGCGGTACTGGCAGGGGGGCCTCGCCCTCGGCGCGATCAAGTAGCTCCTTGGCCCGACCTGGGCACCCGACGTCTCCGCGATCCCAGGAGGTCCCGCCCGTGCCCGACGCCGCCGTCGCGCCCATCCTCCGGCGCACCATCGGGGGATCGCCTCGCCCCCGCGCGGAACGGCAGCTCCCGGTGGAGGGTGAGACGGTGCTCGATGCTGCCCCTCGGCCGAGCGTGACGGAAGGACTCTCGTGACCACGTTCCATGTCGCCGTGACCGGCTCCGACCGGGCGGACGGCACGCCCGTCGCCCCCTTCCGGACGATCAACCGAGCCGCGCGTGCGGCGATGCCCGGTGACACCGTGCAGGTGCACGAGGGCACGTACCGCGAGTGGGTCCGGCCCGTGCGCGGCGGCACCGGCGACGACTGCCGCATCACCTTCGAGGCGGCACCCGGCGAGCACGTGGTCATCACCGGTGCCGAGGTCGTCGCCGAGTGGGTGCACGAGGGGGGGACCGTGTGGCGGGCCGAGGTGCCCTGCACCCTCTTCGGCGACGACAACCCGTTCGCCGAGCCCGTCGTCGGCGACTGGCTGCACCCCGGCCCGGGCGGCGTCCTCGCGCACCGCGGTGACGTCTACCTGGACGGTCGCTCGTTCCACGAGGTGCACGAGCGCGCCGCCGTCGATGCACCCGAGCGCCGCACCCACGTCCGCTACCCCTGGACGGCGCTCGACACCGAGCTGGTCGACCCCGACGGGACCCTCCTCGTCTGGTACGCCGAGGTGGGCGACGACGTCACGACGATATGGGCGAACTTCCAGGGCGTGGACCCGAGCTCCGCGCTGGTCGAGATCAACGTGCGCCCGGCCGTCTTCTACCCCACCCGGACGAACCTCGACTTCATCACCGTGCGCGGCTTCGAGCTCGCGCAGGCCGCGACGCCCTGGGCACCGCCGACGGGCGACCAGCTCGGGCTGATCGGGCCGAACTGGGCCAAGGGCTGGGTCATCGAGGACAACCTGATCCGGGACTCGAAGTGCGCGGGCGTGTCCCTCGGCAAGAACGCGGCGAGCGGTGACAACTTCGCCCTCGAGCGGGGCGACAAGCCGGGGTACCAGTACCAGATCGAGGCGGTCTTCACGGCCGCCCACCAGGGCTGGGAACGCGAGCGGGTGGGCTCGCACGTCGTGCGCCGCAACGAGATCCGTGACTGCGGGCAGAACGGCGTCGTCGGCCACCTGGGTTGCGTGTTCTCGACCATCGAGGACAACCACATCCACCACATCGGGACGAAGCACGAGTTCTACGGCTACGAGATCGGCGGAATCAAGCTGCACGCCCCGCTCGACGTCACGATCACCCACAACCGCATCCACGACACGACGCTGGGCATCTGGCTGGACTGGCAGGTGCAGGGCACGCGGATCAGCCGCAACCTGATGTACCGCAACATCCGCGACCTGTTCATCGAGGTGAGCCACGGGCCGGCGACGGTCGACCACAACGTGCTCGCCTCCCCCGTCGCGATCGAGCTGTTCAGCCAGGGCAACGCGTTCGTCAACAACCTCGTGCTGGGCGCGCTGCGCATGCAGCCGGTGCTCGACCGCGCCACGCCGTACCACGTACCGCACTCGACGCAGCTCGCGGGGTACGCGTTCGTCTACGCCGGCGACGACCGGTACGTCGGCAACCTGTTCGTCGGAGCGCACCGCGGCGTGTTCGGGCCGGACGCACCGCTGGTGCTCGAGGAGTTCGACCCGGAGTCGTTCGGGACGCACGCCTACGACGGCTTCCCGGCCTCCTGGGAGGAGTACCGGGAGCGGGTGGGCGCCTACTCCGGGGCGGGCGACCACGCCCGGTTCCACCTGGAGCACCAGCCCGCGTACGTGCGCTCGAACGCATACGCCGACGGGGCCCGGCCGGCCGCGCACGAGGACGGCCCGCTCACCGTGGCGCACGACGCCGTCGTGCGGGTGGTGGAGGAGGGCGACGAGGTGCACCTCGAGCTCCGCCTGCCCAGCGCGCTCACGGTGCCGTCGACCGTCGTGACGATGGGCGCCGATCTGGGCCGGGTGCGGATCGCCGGCACCGGGTACGAGAACCCCGACGGGTCGCCGCTGCTCTGCGTCGTGGACCTCGTCGGCGAGCACAAGGAGCCCGGCCGCTCCTACCCGCCGGGGCCGCTCGCCCGCCTCGGCGACGGCACGACGCGCGTCCGGGTCTGGTGAGCACCGTGAGCACAGGGGCCAGGTTCTACGCCCCGGCCGTGACGGCGTTCGACGCCGACGGCGAGCTCGACCGGGACGGCAACGTCGCGGTGTGGGACCACATCCTCGGTGGCGGGGTCGACGGGATCGTCCTCATGGGCAGCACGGGCGAGTTCTACGCGATGCGACCCGACCAGAAGCGCGAGCTGATCGACCTCGCCGTCGAGCACGTCCCGGCGCGCGGGGAGCTGATCGTGGGCACGGCGTGCCTGCGGGCCGACGAGACGGTCGAGCTGAGCCGGTATGCCCTGCACGCGGGCGCGCACGCCGTCATCGTCATCAGCCCGTACTACTTCGCCCTGAGCGATGCCAGCGTCGAGGCGTACTTCTCCGAGGTCGCCGGGCAGGTCGACGGCGACGTGTACCTCTACAACTTCCCGGCGCGGACCGGGTACGACCTCAGCCCCTCGGTGACGCGGAACCTGCTGCGTCGGCACCCGAACATCGTCGGCTACAAGGACACGGTGCTCGAGGTCGGCCACACCCGGGCGCTCCTCACCGAGCTGCTCCCCGAGTTCCCCGACTTCCGCGTGCTCGCGGGCTTCGACGAGAACCTGCACCACGTGGTGACCTCGGGCGGGGCCGGGGCGATCGGCGGGCTCGCCAACCTGTACCCGGAGGTCTGCGCGGCGTACGCGCGCGCGGTCGACGGCGGGGACGCGGCGGCGATCTCTGTGCAGCAGCGCCGCGTCGACCGGCTCATGGAGCTGTACACGATCGGGGTCCCGTTCTTCCCGCTCCTCAAGGAGGGCATGGTGCAGCGAGGTGTCGCGATGCAGCGCCACTCGACGTTCCCGCACCTGCCCGCCACGACCGAGCAGGCGGCCGCGGTCGCCGGGCTGATCGCCGCCGTCGAGGCGATGCCGCGATGAGCCGGGGTGGCGCGGTGACCTGGCAGTCGCTGCTCGAGCCGAACGACGCCATCTACGCCGTCCGCACGCAGGCTCCCGGGCCGGAGGGGCGCCTGCCGCTGACGCCTGCGCTGCTGCGGGACTCCCCGAGCGGCGACGTCTTCGGGATGACCCAGAACGCCGGCATGGGGTGGCCGCGCGCCAACATGCTGGGGCCGCAGGTGATGATCGTCTCGACGGCGGGCGGCATGCGGTCCGAGGACGGCCGCCCGATCGCGCTGGGCCTGCACTCGGGACATTTCGAGCTCAGCGACCAGGTGCGCGCCGCCGCGGAGACGATCGCCGATGCCGGTGGGCTTCCTTTCGCGACCTACGTCAGCGACCAGTGCGACGGGCGCTCGCAGGGCACCACAGGGATGTTCGACTCGCTGCCCTACCGGAACGACGCCGCCATCGTGATGCGACGCCTGATCCGGTCACTCCCGACACGGTCGGCCGTCATGGGTGTCGCCACCTGCGACAAGGGCCTGCCCGCGACGATGATGGCGCTCGCGTCGCAGCACGACCTGCCGACGGTGCTGGTACCCGGCGGCGTCACCCTCCCGCCGGCGCAGGGTGAGGACCTCGCGCGGGTGCAGACCCTCGGTGTGCGGTACGCCAACGACGAGCTCTCGCTCGAGGACGCCGCCGAGCTGGGGTGCCGGGCCTGCGCGTCCCCGGGCGGGGGCTGTCACTTCCTGGGGACGGCGGCGACGAGCCAGGTGGTCGCCGAGGCACTGGGCCTGGCGCTGCCGCACTCGGCGCTGGCGCCCTCGGGAGAACCGGTGTGGGCGCAGGTGGCACGGCAGTCGGCGCACGCCGTCCTCCGGCAACGGGAGCTCGGGATCACGACGAGGGACGTGCTGACGGAGCAGGCGGTCGAGAACGCGATGGCCGTGCACGCCGCCATCGGCGGCTCGCTGAACCTGCTGATGCACATCCCCGCGATCGCGCACGCCGCCGGGCTGCGGCGTCCGACTCTGGACGACTGGGTGCGGGTCAACAAGGCGGTGCCGCGGATCGTGAGCGTGCTGCCGAACGGGCCTGTGCACCACCCCACCGTCCGGATGTTCCTGGCCGGCGGCACGCCGGAGGTGATGCTTCACCTGCGCGACCTCGGCCTGCTGCACCTCGACGTGCTGACGGCGACAGGAGAGACGCTGGGCACGGTCCTTGACTGGTGGGAGTCCTCCGAGCGACGGGTGCGGATGAAGCAGGTGCTCCTGGACCAGCAGGGGGTCGAGGCCGACGACGTGATCATGTCCCCCGCGAGGGCGCGCGAGAGGGGGCTCACACCCACGGCGACCTTCCCCGTCGGGAACCTCGCGCCGGACGGCTCCGTCGTGAAGTCCACGGCGATCGACCCCAGCCGGATCCGGGACGGCGTCTTCCACCACGTCGGGCCGGCGCGGGTGTTCACGTCCGAAGCAGCCGCGGTGGCCGCCATCAAGGAGCGAGCGGTGAGTCCGGGCGACGTGATGGTGATGATGGGCATCGGCCCGACGGGCACGGGGATGGAGGAGACCTTCCAGGTCACGTCCGCGCTGAGGTACCTGAGCTACGGCAAGGAGATCTCCCTGATCACCGATGCCCGGTTCTCGGGCGTCTCGACCGGCGCGTGCGTCGGTCACGTGGGCCCCGAGGCCCTGGCGGGCGGGCCGATCGGGAGGGTGCGCGACGGCGATCTGGTGGAGATCCGGATCGACGTGGCGAACCTGGAGGGGACGATCGACCTCGTGGGCGACGGGTCGGGGCGGTTGACGCCGACCGAGGGCGCCCGGCTCCTGGCGCAGCGCTCGCCGCACCCGGACCTCGCGCCGCATCCCCAGCTCCCCGCCGACACGCGCCTGTGGGCCGCGCTCCAGGAGGTGAGCGGGGGGACGTGGGCCGGGTGCGTCTATGACACCGACCGCATCGTCGCCGTTCTCCGCGCGGGACTGGCAGCGTTGGACGGCGCCGACGGGTGACTGTCACGCCGGCGGGTCGCCTGACGATCGCCGGAGCGAAGCATCACGGGTCGCGGCTCCCCCGACGCGGTACTGGCTAGGGCGTGCCTCATAGGCCCACATGGCGAGCTCCACGCGATTGCGGACGCCGAGCTTCCTCATGAGGCTGGCGAGGTGGGCCTTGACGGTGCTGATGCTGATGTACAGCTCGCCGGCGATCTCGTCGTTGGTGCGCCCCAGCGCCACCGGAACGAGAACCTCCTCCTCGCGGGCCGTCAGGGGTTCCAGGGGCTGCCGTACAGGTCCTGGCTCTGAGTGTGCGAACGCTGCCAGGAGGCGGACGGTCACGCTCGGTGCGATGAGCGCGTCCCCGTCAGCCGCGGCGCGGATCGCCTGGGTGAGCAGCGCGGGTCCGGCGTCCTTGAGCAGGAACCCGCGGGCACCGGCCTTGAGCGCCCCATAGACGTACTCGTCGAGGTCGAAGGTCGTGATCACCACGATCGGCAGAGGGTCGTCGACGTCGGGTCCGGCCAGCTGACGGGTGGCTTCGATGCCGTTCATCAGCGGCATCCGGATGTCGAACAGGCCGACGTCCGGGCGGAGCTGCAGCGCCAGGCGCACGGCCTCGCGGCCGTCGGCGGCTGCACCGACCACCTCGATGTCGGGTTGGGCGTCGAGCAGCATCGTCAGACCGGAGCGGACGATGTGCTGGTCGTCGGCGATCAGCACCCGGATGCTCATCGTGCGGTCCCGGTCCGGGGAAGCGTCGCTCGGACCCTCCAGCCGCGGCCGGCGGCCGGCCCGGCTTCGAACGCGCCGCCGAGCAGGGTGGTTCGTTCCTTCATCCCCACGAGGCCGAACCCTTCCGTGCTGCTGCCGGCCGGGCTGGGCGCACCGTCGTCGTCGACGGTCAGACGAACCCCCTCGGCGTCACCGACCACGGCCACGGTGACCCTCGTCGCGTGGCGCGCGTGCCGACGAGCGTTCGTGATCGACTCCTGGGCCAGCCGGTAGATCGCTGCGCCGACGGCCGGGCTGAGGTCCTGGAGCTCGCCGGAGAGCATCACCTGGACCCGAGGACGCGACTCGGAACCGCTGGCGAGCTGCTCGAGGTCGGCCACCCCGGGCTGCGGCGCGAGCTCCGCATCCTGCGAGGCGCGCAGCACGCCGACCATGGTGCGCATCTCGACGAGCGTCCGGGTGGCGGCGTCCTCGATGGTGGCCAGCGCCTCGACGGCACGCCCCGGGTTCGAGGCCGCCACCGCACGTCCCGCCTGCGCCTGGATGGCGATGCCGGAGACGTGGTGGGCGACCGTGTCGTGAAGCTCGCGAGCAAGCTGCTCGCGTACGCGGGCCTTGGCTTCGTCGATGTCGCGCATGCGGGTGACCGCGTGATACCGGATCGCAGCACCGAGCGCCGCGGCGAACAAGAAGAAGGCGTACGCGCCCACCGCATCGACCAGGCTCGTCGGGTCCGCCACGAGGCTCACGGCCAGCCAGGCGGCGATGAGACCGAAGCCGAGCACAGCCTCACGACCGGCCCCCCAGCGGAACAGGGAGTAGGCCAGGACCAGCACCCCGCCGACGCTCATCAACAGGACGGCGCCCTCCCCCGCGACGATCCGCACACTGTCGAACACCGTCAGCAGGCCGAACGAGGCGACGACGGCGCCGAGCGGGTGAGTGCGTCGCCAGAGCAGGGGGGCAAGAGCCAGGAGCACCGCGACGAGCACGATCGGCCGCCAGATCACGTCATCGCGAAGGACCGCTTCGGCCACGGACCAGACGGCCAGCACGGCGACGAGCACCCAGTCCCGGAGGTTCCGTGCGGGAGGGTTCACCGGTCGAGGCTCGGCCCACAGGGTGCGCAGGACGGTCGTGACCATCCGGTCAGCCTAGGGATCGCGCCATCTGCGGCGAATCAGCCGAAAGCACAAGATGGCCCCTGAGCGACCGGCCAATGCAGGTCGGGCTGCACGGCCGGTGTGCCCAGCACGGCGGTCGGCGATCGTGGCGGAACAACACTTCACCACGAACAACGGAGCACACGATGAGAAACCGTGAAGACCACACCACCGCCCTGGACGAGTCGCGGCTGCCGGTGCGAGCCAAGCTCGTCGCGGCGTGGACGAGCCTCATGTTCCTGTACGCCTACGTCGACATCATCGGCTTCTTCGTGCCGGGCAAGATCGACGACATCCTGGTCGGCGTCGTCTTCGAGTTCGACATCACGCAGGCGCTCTTGACCGGCTTCCTCGTGCTCATGGCCATCCCGATCCTGATGGTGGTGCTTTCCGCCACGCTGCCAGCCCGCGCGAGCCGGATCGCGAATCTCGTCGTGGCATCGATCCAGATCCCCTTCGCGATGTTCAACGCGGTAGGCGAGACCTGGACGTTCTACTACTGGGGCGCCGTCGTGCTGGAACTGGTCCTGCTCGCCGCGATCCTTCGGCTGGCGTGGACCTGGCCTAGCCGCGTCGCGTCGCCGGTGACCACGACAGCGAGCGTGTACGACGAGACTCATCAGACGCAGCGGCTCGCATGACGGCAGCCGAGAAGTCGCCGATCGACAGTTCGACGCTTGTTGGGTGAACGTGCCGGTGGGACGCTCCGGCCCATGAGTTTCGACGTCCACGTCCAGCGCTTCGTCGACGGCGAGCCGGCCGACGCGACCAGTGCCCAGCTTCGCGATCTCATCCCGCCCCGCTGACGCAGCAACTTGCGAGCGGACTACTCGATCGCCTCGGAGGTGGAGTCACCACCCGCCGGCCTAGCGCGAACGACGGCCGGTCATCCTCGGGGCCGATACCCCTGCCCGACGGCCTAGTTAGCATGGCCGCCGGACGACCTGGAGGCCATCTGTGACGACTGCCCGTGCTCGCACGACCACCGCCCTGCTGACCGGCCTGACGACGGCCGCGTACTACGCCGTGCCGGACGTGACCAGCACCCGCGCCACGCGACGATGGCTCAAGGCCGCCTGCCTCGCCGCCGGTGCGGCGGTCGCCGTGCCGGACGCGCGCCAGGCATGGACGGAGCTGCACGAGGCACGGCGGCGCCGCACGGCCGGCGAGGCCACGAACTTCGACGGCACGGCCCTCGACGGCATCCCCGTCGCAACTGAGAACCTCGCTCAGAGCGTGCTCGACGACGTCGGGGGCGGCCCCGCGCCCTCAGCGGCCGCGCGCATGGTCGTGCGCGGCGTCGTCGTCGTGGTGGCGCTCGCCGGCTCGGTGGCCGTCACGGTCGCGTTCGAGCGGTGGGTGTTCCGCCGCGGTGAGGCGCGCGCCGCCGCGGGGGTGCGGTTGGCGCACACCCGCACGGGTCTGGTGCTCGGGGCGCTGACCGCGGCGAGCGCCCTGATCCCGGACTCGGCCGAGCGCCGCTGACGTCTCACCTGTACCTCGCGCAAGATCCCGGCCGGGTCGTAGACCTCCAAGAAGTCCGCGCGAGGATCGATGCTCACAGTGATGCGCCCCAAGTCAGGTCGTCCGGCGGTCAGCCACCGGTGCCGTCCTTCGACGTCCCCACTCGAAGGCGGCCACCAGAGACGTCTTCCGCATCCGCAAGTTCGAGCCAGTGGCGGAGCGAACGGCGTCGCTACGCACCCGGCGAGGTCGCCGAACTTCGGGTGCCGACGTCGGACGGTTGGGTCGGGTCCGGGCGCTCCACCGACGTCCTGGCCTCAACGTCAGCTGGCGAGGCAATGCGCGCGCTCGAATCTGTGGCGACTACGTGCGGTCGGCGGTCCGGAGCACGTCCAGCGCTTCGCCGGCTCTAGCGCGAACCAGCGGCCAATTGGCGTCACCGAACCACAAGCGATCCACATCCTCCGGTTGCAGGCGACCAGCGACGGCGAGCACTGCCTCGACCACGCGACTTACGGCCAACGCCTCACGCTCGTCGTACAGAGTCCGGCCGATCGACTCGCTCGGGTCCTTGGCATCCCACCAGGTGTCATCAATCAGCCAGTGGATCGCGTTCGTGACATCTGGCCAGCGCGGGTCTACGTCACTGCCCGACAGGCGGGGAGGCTCCGCTGCCAGGCACTCCAGCGCCGCGAGTACGTCCTCACGCCAGTCGGGAAACTCCAGCGTCATGAAGACGCCCTGCGGATCCCGTACTTGTGTCCGCGCATGGTCGAAGGCTAGCGGCGCCGCGCATCCGCGCTCGCCGTGCTCGGGTGGCCGGTGCGGACGCCCCACCACCTCGCCGAGACCGAGCAGATCCCCTGCCGCCGGCTCGGCACCGTCATCCTCATCCCGGCCTCGTGGGTCGATCGGGAGCCCGCGCAGCCGCGCCGCCGCTGATGTCCGTCACGCGACGGACACTGCCCTCGGGCACGGTGACCTGGCGCGCGAAGGTCTTCTTCGAGCACCGGGTCATCGCCGAGAAGTCGTTCCAGCGGAAGACCGATGCCCGGCGCTGGGAAGCAGACCAGCTGGTCAAGCTCCAGCGCGGCACCTGGATCGACCCGACCCGCGGTCGGGTGTCGTTCGGGACGCTCGCCGAGGAGTGGCAGGGCTCGCGACAGCACCTCGCGGTCCGGAGCCAGGAGACGACGCAGTTCCTGCTCGACTCCTACGTCATCCCCCTGCTCGGACGCTTCCCGATCGCCGTTATCTCCGCGACGGACGTCGAGCGTGTGCTCACGTCAATGACGGTCCGCGGGCTGGCCACGGCCACCCGGCGGCGCGTCCTGTCCGTCATCCGACTGGTGCTCGACTACGCCGTCCGCGACCGGCGCATCTCGGTCAACGTCGCCCGCTCGATCCCGCTCCCCAAGGGCACCACCAAACGCGAGCCGCACTGGCTGCGCGCGGGACAGCTGGGCAAGCTCGCCGACGCGATGCCGCCGAACTGCCGACCGGTCGTGCTCTTCCTCGGCCTGGCCGGCTGCCGGTTCTCGGAGATGTGCGCGCTGCGGGTCGACGACGTCGTCCAGACGCCGCACGGCTTCGGAGTGCGAATCCACCGCGCCGCCCCACAGTCGAAGCGGACCAGCGGGGCGATCTTCGGCCCGACGAAGACACACCAGACCCGGACCGTGCCGGTCCCGCCGACGCTCGAGACCTACGTCCGAGACCGGATCGACAGCGCGCCGTCCGGCTCGTACCTCTTCCCAAGCCCGACCGGCGCGATCTGGACCAACACGAACTTCCGGGTCCGGTCGCGCTGCACCGAGACCACTCAGTCGGTCGGCCTGGCCGGCACGACGATCCACGACCTCCGCCACACTGCTGCCTCGCTTCTCATCGCCGCCGGCGCCGACGTGAAAGCGGTCCAGATGATCCTCGGCCACGCCACAGCGACGATGACGATGGACCTCTACGGCCACTTGTTCTCAGAGGCGCCCTGGGTCGCGATGGAGCGAATGCCGATGTTCCCGGAGCCCGGCAACGCGACGGGCGACGCCACCGCCAAGTGACTCCTGGAGTCGGAGGCAGCCGCGGGGGTGTCGATCCGACCTAAGTCATCCGTCGATGACGGTCGCGTTCTTCCAATCCCAGCAATCAGGAGACGTAATGGGGGAGCAGAACGCCGAGTCGTGACGCTCGGCGTATTCGGTTGCGGTGGGCTCGCCACAGTTCGGGCAACTGTCGGTGGCCATCATTTCTCCCGGCGTCGGGTCGAAGGTCGGCACTTCGGAAGGGTGCCTAGCGGAAGTCGTAGTCCTCATCCATTCCGCTCGACAACCAGATGTCCTTGGCGTCCGATTCGCTCAGCGTCTGGCTGTCGTCATGGTCGTCACCAATCATGCATCGACAGACTTCCTCGTTCCGCTGCTCCACGCCGTTGATCAGGGTGTCGTACCAACGCAGGTGCTTCGGTCCCGTGGGCATGTCTCGATGTTACGGAGTCCGACCACATAGATCTCGCGCTTCGCCCACCTGAACGAGGGCGAGAAGACGAGCCCAGAAGTCGCAGCGTCACAGAAGGCCAGAGGCGGATGCCCTTGCATCGAGCCACGGCAGTGCGAGGCAGAAGAGGTCCCGCATGACCTCGTCAAGAATCGGCTCAACGGGCTGGCCCGTGGTCAGCTCCCACCAGTGGTCGACTCCCTCGTTCCGCAGAAATCCGATTCGGTTCTGCGCTGCAGGCGGGCCGATGTGGGTCGTCGGGCTCGGCTCCTTGCCCATCCACGGGTCGCGGGCAACGACGCTCGCCCACGCGTCACGCCGGATCACCGAGACGTTGACCGTGAAGGAGACCGAGTCGCGATCACTCCAGTACGACTTCTGGAACGCGAGTTGCGCCCAGTGAGTCGTCGACGGCACGGCGAACTTGCCTGACGATCCTCGCAAGCCGACAGTACGAAGCGCCGGGGCGACCTCGTCGCGAAGCACGCGCTTGTAGACCTCCTGGGCCGGCTCATCGCTCGGCTCCGCCGGTCGGCGTCCGCTCTTCCACGCGTCGTAGTGGGCCCGCGTCACGGGCTCAGAGTAGTGATCGACGACCCCCGAAGGCGGTCCAGATGATCCTCGGCCACGCCACCGCGACGATGACGATGGACCTCTACGGCCACCTGTTCTCCGAAGCGCGGTGGGTGGCGATGGAGCGGATGCCGATGTTCCCGGAGCCAGGTGCCGGGGACCGGTCACCGGGCGGCTGAAGTGGCGCGGTTGACCAGGCAGTAGCCCATATCGTCGTCCGCATGGTTGATGTCCCCTGGAAAGTGAGGCAGTACTGCTACTTCTGGATCGCGAGCGAAGTCGTCAGCGCCGCGGACATCGCCGACGTCCTCGGTATTTCGCCGGATCGGACCGCCGTCATGGGTGCCACTCGCACGTCTCCTCGGACTGTTCCGCCCGAACACCGGTGGGAGATCGTCTGCGACGTCCATGGCCGTATCGACCAGCAGGCAACCTCGGTACTCAACCGAATCGCGCCCGTCACCCAACAAGTGCGAGCACTAGTGGACCGCGGCGACGTCAGGGCAGGCCTGATGATGGTGCGCTTCTTCGATGACGAGGACGGGGGCTACCGAGCCATGGGCTGGTGGCTCAACCCCGATCAGGTTGGTCTCCTGGCCGCCATGGGTGCTGCCATCGACGCCGATGAGTACGCAGGCGACTTCACCGCACACTCTCCGGACTAGGGGGCGAACAACTCGGACGTGGCACCGTTGGTGACTGGGCAACGGATGTCGATCCATATCCGAGCAGGCGACCGCGCGCCGACCGGAGCAGCCCCATCCGGCGGTGCCGGCTGGCGCGGGTCAGGGGGGCGCAGACCAAAGACGTCCGTCGCAGTCGATCTAGACCCCCTCGCGCGCTGACACAATCCGAGCGTGTACGGACTCGAGGTTGGTACGGACGTCAGCGGCCTGAAGGGCCGCACCATCGAGCAGATCGCGGTTGGCGAGCATCAGGCGCAACTCCATCTGTCGAACAGCGCCAGCATTTCCATCGAGGGCGACTTCTCGATGACGTCGGCCGGCGGGGCACCAACAATCTTCGAGCGTCCGAGGGACGCCGCACAGGCCCTCGCCGACCGCCTGGGCCTCGACGTCGTCTCCGCGGACGTTCTAGAGCCTGGCGTCCTCACGCTCGAGTTCTCCGACGGATCCCAGCTGCGCGCCTACGACTCCAGCGACCGCTACGAGAGCTACCAGATCCGCATCGGCGACCGGCTCATAGTGGTGTGAGCCCGTCTTTGGGGACTGCTGACCATTTGCTGACCACGAGGCCCCTGCAAGCACCGCGGCGGACTCACCGGATGCAGCCACCAAGGCTGTGAACTGCAACAACACACTGTGCGCCTGGGCAGATTCGAACTGCCGACACCCGCTTTAGGAGAGCGGTGCTCTATCCCCTGAGCTACAGGCGCGCGGGCCGCACAAGCGACCCGTGCACGCCCGAGAGAACCCCGGACGCCGGGTCAGCCTACAAGGCACGACCCGGTCAGTTCACGCCTCGCTGAGGACGCAGAACTCGTTCCCCTCGACGTCCGCCAGCACGACGAACGAGCGCGACGGTCCTTGCCCCACGTCCACGCGGGTTGCTCCCAGCGCCTCGAGCCGCGCGACGTCGGCCTCCTGGTCGGCGGAGAAGAAGTCGAGGTGCACGCGGTTCTTCACGGTCCGCTTCTCGGGGACGGGCTGGAACACGATGCTGGGCGGGCCGTAGACGGTCTCGCCCTCCTGTGCCTCGATGATGACTTCGCCGCGCTCTCCGGACCCGCGGCCGGACCAGCCGAGGGCCTGCTGCCAGAAGTCCGCCACGGTGGCGGGGTCGGTGCTGTCGATGACGATGCCGCTGAACGTAAGAGTCATGCGCTTCATCGTGCACCGGGGGTCTGACACTCCGCAGACCCTTGGCAGAGCCGCCCGAGAGCCGCCAGAGTCGTGCCATGCCGATGGCCGGAGCGCTGCCCGCCACCTTCGAGGGCGACGTCCTCGTCCCTGGTGAGATCGAGTACGACGCCGCGCGCGCCGTGTGGAACGGCGCCGTCGACCGTCGCCCGAAGTACGTGGTCCGCTGCGCGGGCACCGACGACGTGCGCGCCGCGGTCCGCGTCGCGCGCGAGCTCGGTCTGCCGATCGGGGTGCGGGGCGGCGGGCACAGTGCGGCGGGGTGGGCGGTGCCGGACGGCGGGCTGATGATCGACCTGTCGCGGATGCGGGGCGTCGTCGTCGACCCCCATGAGCGCACAGCCCAGGTGCAGGGCGGGGCGCTGCTGGGGTCGTTGGACGCGGCCACGCAGCCGTTCGGGCTGGGGACGACGGCGGGGATCGTGTCGCACACGGGCATCGGCGGGCTGGCGCTCGGTGGGGGTGTCGGCTGGTTGGGCCGGCAGGTGGGGCTCACCTGCGACAACGCGCTCGGGTACGAGGTGGTGACGGCGGACGGCGACCTTGTGCGTGCGACGGCCGACGAGAACCCCGACCTGTTCTGGGGGTTGCGGGGTGGCGGCGGCAACTTCGGGGTCGTCACGCGGTTCGACCTGAGGTTGCACGACGTCGGCACGCAGGCGCTCGTCGCGGAGGTGGATCTCGACCCGGCGCACGGGCTCGAACCGCTGCGGGCGTGGCTGGCGGCGGCAGACGACGCGCCGCGGCGCGCGACACTCATCGCGGAGGTGCGGGCCGGGGGTCCGCTCACTCTCGGGTTCGTCTGGGTCGGACCGCCCGACGACGCTGCCCCGTTGGTCGCGCAGCTCGACGGCGTCGGCGCCGTCCTGGAACGTCGTGTCGCGCCGATCAGCTACCTCGACCTGCAGCGGCAGTCGGACGTCGGGGCGGCGTACGGCTACCGGCGCTACGCCAAGAGCCACTACGTCCGGGAGCTGCCCGATGCGGCGCTGGAGGCGTTCCTCGCGCACACGGAGGCAGACGTCGGTGCCGCGAGCCTCGTCCAGTACGGGGGCGCGATCGCGGACGTGGACCCGGGAGCGACGGCGTTCGCGCACCGCGACACCCGGTTCGAGTACGACGTCGGCGCCAAGTGGGCGGACCCCGCCGAAGACGAACCGCACGCCGCGACGTGCCGGAGGCTCGCGGCGACGATCGAGCCCTGGAGCAAGGGCGTGTACGTCAACGCGCTCGGGGTCGAGGGCGCCGCGGGAGTCCACCGGGCGTACGGCGACGCCACGTACGCGCGCCTCCAGGCGCTGAAGACGATCTGGGACCCCGACAACACCTTCCGGCTCAACCAGAACGTCCCGCCCGGGTGAGCACGGCGCCGCCGCGTCAGATGCATCCATGTGGGCGATAGACACCCTCGCCACGTCGCGGTCACGCTTCGACGGTGTCCTTCCCCGGTGTCCGTCTCGCTCTGGTGGCCGTCGCTGTCGGGCTGACCGTGGCGGGTTGCCTGCCGGAGCCCGTGCAGCCGTCCGCACCCGCCGGCATCGTCGAGGAGGTACCGGCTGCGCCGCCGGCCGCCCCCGCACAGGAGTGCGTCGTCAAGGGGAACGTCTCGATCGACTCGGGTGAGCTGATCTACCACGTGCCGGGTCAGGAGTTCTACGACGAGACGATCATCCGCGAGGAGTTCGGCGAGCGCTGGTTCTGCTCCGAGGAGGAGGCCGTCGCGGCAGGGTGGCGCAAGAGCCTGCGGTAGGCTGGCGGGGAGCGCACGACCCTGGGGGTGACTGCCCCATCGGGTGTCGGGACGCCGCTCCACCTACGGCCGCGGGGCGGCGGTCGGCGTCGGGCGGGCGAGGCCGCGGCGCTTCTGCTCGCCCCACTCGGTCTTGCCGCGGACGATGTCGACGTACCCGAGCAGCCGCCAGGTGAGGTGGACCTGGTGGTAACCGATGCTCTCCACGACCGTGTAGGCCATGAGTCGCAGGACGTCGCGCCGGCGCTTGTACCGCCCGAAGCTGAGCTCCTCGATGGCGAGGGCGGCGGTGGACAGGACGACGCCGAGCACGACGGAGACGGCGAGCATGGACAGGAAGTAGCCGGTGGACACGACGCCGGCGGCCCAGAGGGCGGCTGTCAGCAGGAGGCCGAGGAGCGCGAAGATCGGGCTGAGGAACTCGAACACGGCGAAGTAGACGAGGACGAGCACGCCGACGATCCCGTACCTCGGGTTGCCGATCATGGTGCGGTGCCGGCGCAGGGACTCCCAGAGGCCGCGCTGCCAGCGGCGTCGCTGGCGGCCGAGGGTGGCGAAGTCCTCGGGGACCTCGGTCCAGCAGGCGGGGTCGTCGACGAAGGCGATCCGGTAGGGCTCGCCGCGTTCGCGCAGGTAGCGGTGGAGGCGCAGGGTCAGCTCGAGGTCCTCGCCGACGGTGTCGACCCACAGTCCGCCGACGGTCTGCAGGAGGGCCCGGTCGTAGATCCCGAAGGCGCCGCTGATGAGCCCGAGGGCGTTGAGGCGTCCCCAGCCGACGCGCGCGACGAGGAACGAGCGGATGTACTCGAGGGTCTGGACGACGGCGAGGCGGTTGCGGGCGAGACGCACGTCGAGGACCTGGCCGTTCTCGATCCGGCAGCCGTTCGCGACGCGCACCGTGCCGCCCGCGGCGACGAGGGACCCGGGCTGGTCCAGGAGCGGCTTGGCGATCTTCAGGAGGGCGTCCTGCTCGAGCAGGGAGTCGGCGTCGATCATGCACACGTACGGGTAGCGGGCGGCGTTGACGCCGGCGTTGAGGGCGTCCGAGCGACCGGCGTTCTCCTTGTCCAGCACGAGCAGGTCGGGGTGCGGGCGGGAGACGTACGCGGTGCGGATCCGGGCCGTCGCGATGCCCTCCCGGATCGCCTGCCGCACGGGCACGAGGTCGAACGCCTCGACGAGCGCGTCGATGGTGCCGTCCTTCGAGCCGTCGTTGATGACGACGACCTCGTGCCGCGGGTAGCGCAGCGCGAGCAGGGACCGGACGCTCTCGACGATGCCGGCCTCCTCGTTGTACGCGGGGACGAGCACCGAGATGCCGGGGGTCAGCGGGGAGGCGAACACCTCGTCGAGACCCAGGTAGTTGCGCCGCCACAGCTTCTTGCGCAGGTCGACCCACGCGAGCGCCGTCAGCGTCAGGTAGAGGAGGTCGAGCACGACGAAGTACGCGAACGACAGCACGGAGAACACGACGAAGACCGTCTCGGCGCCGCTCACAGCCGCAGCCGATCCGCGGCCTCGAGCAGGTGCGGGCCGGAGTCGGGCTCCTCGGCGGCCCGGAGCACCAGCGCGGGGTCGATCCGGGCGAGCGCCCGGGCCGCTTCGGAGGCGGGGTCGAACTCGTCGTGCCGGGCGACCTCGAGCAGCGCCGCGGTGGCGGTCCGGCCGCCGATCTGGCCCAGGGCGCGCGCGGCGGACGCCCGCACGTACGGGACGCGGTCCTGCAGGGTGGCGACGAGCTCGTCGCGCGCGGTCCCGCTGCCGAGCCGGCCGAGCGCCGCTGCGGTCGCGGCACGGACCTCCGGGGACCCGTCACGCAGACGGCTCGGCAGCGCGTCGGCGTCGTTGGCGGCCCCGAGCAGACCGATGAGCTCCGCGGCGTCCGCCCGGAAGTGCGGGTCCTCGTGCCCGAGGAGCTCCAGCAGCGACGGCACCGCCTGCGGACCGATCTCCAGCAGGGCCGCACCGGCGACCGCCCGCGGCACGCGGAGCGCGACCGACGCCGCGATCACCTGCTGGACGGCGGTCGTCGCACCGAGCCGGCCGAGGCTGCGCGTCGCCGCCGCGCGCACGTCGGCGCTGCGGTCGTCCAGGGCCCGCACCAGCTCCGGCACCGCTCGCGACGAGCCCAGGTCACCGAGCCCGAACGCGGCCTCCACCCGGGACCGCTCGCGGACGCCGTGCAGGTGCCGGAGCTCGCGGTCGACCGCCCCCGTCGACTCGAAGTACCCCGAGATCCGGTCGTCGGCCTCGCCCCGCAGCCCGCGCGAGTAGTGCACGAGCAGGTCGGCGAACACCAGGGTGTCGGGACCGGACAGCGTCGGGACCTGCGGGTCCTCACCGTCGATCAGCGCCAGCGCGGAGGGGCGCAACCGGTTCGCGGTCTCGCGGCGTCGCGCCTCCCGCCGGGTGAGCCACGTGCGGTGCTCCAGCGCCGCGAGCACGGCGACCGCACCGAGCACCGCCAGGACCGCGATGACGACGAACAGGGTCACCGGGGCACCGCCCTACCGGCGACCGAGGATCGCCTGCACCCGGGACCGGAGCTCCTGCGGGCTGAACGGCTTGCGCACGTAGTCGTCGGCCCCGGCGTCGAAGCCCTTCTGCACGTCGGCGTCCTGGACCCGGGCGGTCAGCAGGATGACGGGGATCCGGCTGGTCGCCTCGTCGGCCCGCAGCGCCCGGGTGACCTCGTAGCCGTCCAGCTTCGGCATCATCACGTCGAGCACGATCAGGTCGGGGAGCGTCTCCCGCGCGGCCTGCAGCGCCTGTGCGCCGTCGTGCGCACGCACCACCGTGTACCCGGAGCGCTCCAGCCGGAACGCGACCATCTCGAGGATGTCCTCGTCGTCGTCGGCCGCCAGGATCACGGGCTGCCGGGTCGGGCTGCCGTCACCGCTCATCGTGCTCCTTCGTCAGCTGGGGGGACCCGGGGGCGGACAGCGCCCGGACCGGGAGCTCGACGTGGAACGCCGTCCCGACGCCCTCGGTGCTGCTGACGGTGATCGTCCCGTCGTGCACCTCCACGATCGACTTCACGATGCTCAGCCCCAGGCCGGTGCCGGCGACCGCACCGACCGTGGACGTCCGGAAGAACCGCTCGAAGAGGTGGTCGACCTCGTCCTGCGGGATGCCCATGCCGGTGTCCTCCACGGTCACGTGGACGACGTCGTCCGCCCCGCGCACCTCGACCCGCACCACCCCGCCGGGCGGGGTGAACTTGACGGCGTTGGACAGCAGGTTGTCGAACATCTGCCCGAGCCTGACCGGGTCCGCCCAGACCTGCGGCACGGGTTCCGCGACGGTCAGGTCGACCGTCACCTCGCCCTGCTGCGCCCGCGCGCTGACCGTCTCGACGCTCGCCTCGGCGACCGCGGCCACGTCCACCCAGCCGAGCTCCAGCGACAGGCGCCCGGCGTCGACGCGCGCGACGAACAGGATGTCGTCGATCATCCGGTTCAGCCGGCGGCAGTTGCGGTCGATGATCTCCGCGAAGTGCCGCTGGTCCGCGGTCAGCTCGCCGGCCTCCCCCTCCAGCAGCATCTCGATGTACCCCCCGAGCGAGGTCAGCGGCGTGCGCAGCTCGTGCGAGACCGAGCTGACGAGCTGGTCCTTCATCCGGTCCAGCTCCCGCAGCTGGGCGTTCTGCACGGCCAGGCTGTCCGCGGCCTGCCTCTGCGCCTCGAGGAGCTGGTCGCGCTCCAGGGCCACGGCCAACCCTCGGGCCAGGCTGCCGAGCGCGTCGCGGACCCCCCGCCACGTCGTCCTCGCCCGGTCGGCCACCACGGAGGCGACCACCACCCCGCCGACCTCGACGGGCACGACGAACAGCTGCCGCTCGTCGAACGCGGACGGGTCCTGCTCGACGACCCGTGCGTCGCCCTCGGGGACCAGCTCGGCGGCGGCGCGGGACGCCTCGTCGAGAAGGTCCTGACGTCCGCCGCCGCGCAGCATCGCCGAGCTGAACCGGCCGAGGGTCGCCCCTCGGGCCGTCGCGGCGCGCGTCTGGCCTGCGAGGTCGATGAAGCGCGCCACCACCAGCGCCGCGATCAGGGTCAGGGCGGTGATCGTGATCCAGGCGTACCGCGCCTCCCCGAGGATCGCCTGCACCGCGAGGACCGCCACCGGGATCATGCTGACCAGGTACAGGGTCACCACCCGGGGCACGCTGTACTCCGGCGTCCTGACCTCGGCGGGCTCCGTGGTCAGCTCCGTCATCGTCGGGTGCAGCCCGGCCAGGCCCATGGTCAGCACCCCGGCGAGGAGGAGCGCGTCGGCCGTGGAGGCATCGCCCGGCGAGGTGAACAGGCTGGTCACGCTGTAGAGCAGGTCGCCGGTCAGCAGGAGGGACAGTCCCAGCGCGAGGATCTGCAGCGACGGCGTCCGCCAGTTCACGGACAGCAGGAACCGGAGCGCGAGCGCGAGCAGCAGCACGTCGGCGAGCGGGTACGCGCTGGCCACGATCGTCGCCAGCAACGAGATGCTCGGATCGTCGACGTACTGCCTGGCGATGAGCAGGAAGGCGAACATCGCGGCGGTCGTCGTGATGATGGCGGCGTCGATGAGCGCGCCCCGATCACCCTCCGGGACGCGCGCGTTGCTCGCAGCGTGCAGACCGATGGCGAACAGCGGGTAGGCGATCAGGTAGAACACGTCCGCGAGGGACGGGAAGGGCTGGCTCCCCGCCACCTCGTGCAGGCCGTACACGAAGTCTGCGACGGCGAACGACGTCAGACCGCAGGCGATCAGCAGCCACGCGGCCGGCACACGCGGTCGGTACCGTCGCACGCCGACCACGATCGCGGCCGCGGCGACGAGGCTGCCGGCGGGGTAGAGCACGAGCACCCGGAACGCGAGGAAGTCGTCCGGCACCAGCACGTAGGCCAGCCACAGGACGAGCGCACCGATCGCACCCGTCCGCCACAGGCGGAGGTCCGCCGACGTCTGCGCCGCCGCGACGGGCTGAGGTCCATCCAGGACGGTGGCCACGTTCGATCCTCCCACGGGCGTCCGGGGGCGGGTAGGCCGCCCCGTCCCGCTACCCGTAGAAGCTCTTCAGCAGCTCGAACACGACGATCGCCGGCCACACGATCGCCTTGGGGATCGCGAGGACGAAGTCCCAGAAGTTGTCCCCCGCGGAGAAGTAGTAGATCGCGGCGCCGACGAAGCCGAGACCGTAGACCGCGCCACCACCGGCCGCACCGCCGGCCGAGCTCTTCGACGTCATGCCAGTCCCCTCAGCGAAGAACCGCCGACAGCCCCTCGCGCGAGTGGACGCCGGTCTTGGCGAACACCCTAGCCAGGTGCGAGTCGACGGTGCGGACGGACAGGGTCAGGCGCGACGCGATGGCGCGGCTGGTGAGCCCGCCGGCGGCGAGCGAGGCGATCTCCTGCTCGCGGCGCGTCAGCGACACGATCGACTCCACCGGCGGCAGCCACAGGCCGCAGCGGTTGAGGTCGCGCTCGGCGATGCGCACCAGGTCGTCGTCGCCGGCGGCCTGGGCCTCGACGTGCCGGACGATCGCGGTGGCCCGCGGCCCGTCGACGAGCGGTGCCAGCTCCCGCACGCGGCGCAGGACGTCGGGGTTGACGCCGCGGGGTCGGGTGCCGGGGCGGCGGCGGTCGGCGGAGCGGTGCAGCGCTTCGAGCTCGACGCGCAGGAGCCCGCGCTCGCGGGCCCACCCGGCGAGCGCGCGGGCCTCGTCGACGGCACGCGGGTCGCGGAGCCACGCGAGGGTGTCGGCGCGCAGGAGCTGCACCTCGCCGTCGACGCCGGCCATCGCGCGGGCGGTGACGTCGGCGTGCTGGGCGAGCAGGCCGCGGGCCGTGGCGGCGTCGCCGGTGGCGGCTGCGGCGAGCGCCTCGGCCGCGAGGTTGTAGACGGCGACGCCGCCGAGGTCGGCGTGGCCCCGGCGGGCGCTGGCGGCGTGCAGGTCGGCGTGCGCCTGCATCCAGGAGCCGCGGGCGATGCCGATCAGGCCGCGGCTCACGTGGACGGCGACCCAGTCGACGGCTGCGTCGCTCTCCTGGTCGAGGGCGTCGACGACGCGCTCGGCGGTGGCGACGTCGCCGGACCAGAGCGTCGTGAGGAACGCGGCGACGGAGACCTCGCCCCGACCCCACCGGTACTGGTCGTGGTGGGCGGCGGCCAGCTGCGCGGAGCGGGCGGCCAGGTGCGCGGCGTCCGCGAACCGCCCGGACTGGGCGAGGCCCACGATGGTCGGGGCGGCGAGCGGGAGCGCGGCGCTGCCGGCGGACGGGTCGAGCAGCACGGCGAGGGCGTCGTCGAGCCGGGGACGTCCGCCGTACCCGAGGCGGGTCAGCCGGGCGCTCTCGAGCTCCTGCAGCCCCCGGGCGGCGTGCTCACCGGCGCGCTCGAAGATCCACCGGGCGGCGATGTCGAACGGGACGAGCGCCTCGTCGAGGTCGCCGTCGCGGTGGTACGCGATCCGGGCGCGCAGGGCCGTCGCCGCGACCATGAGCCGCACGGTGGGCGCGTCGGCCCGGTCGGTCCCCCAGAGGGTCTCGAAGACGTCGGTCAGGTCCCGGGAGGCCCGCCCGGCGTCGTCGAGGTGCCACCACGCGTCGGCGCGCTGCATCGCCAGCGTGGCCCGACGCGGGTCGCCGGGCGGGGTCCGGCGCAGGGCGGAGGTCAGCAGGCGGGTGGCGGTGTCGGGCTGCTGGAGCTCGAACGCGGCGTCGACGGCGGCGTCGAGCCGGGAGGGTTCGACGGCCAGGTCGCAGTCGAGCGCCAGCGCGACCGAGCGGACCAGCGCGGCGCCGGTGCGGTGCCCGGTGTTGGCCAGCCCGGCGACGCGTTCGAGCACCTCGCGGCGACGCGCCCGCGGCACCCCGGACCGGACCGCCTCGGCGTAGAGCGCGTGCGCGAGGTCGACCGTGACGTCGCCCTCCCCCGCGACGGTCAGCCGGGGCGACATCGAGACGAGACCGACCCGGGACAGCTCCTCGACGACGGGGCGCGACACGAGGTCGAGCAGGACGCTCAGCGAGACCGGGCAGACGAGCGCAGCGATCTCCAGGGCCACGCGGGCGTCCCCGCTGAGCCGGGACATGTCGTGCGCCACGACGTCCAGCAGCCGTCGACCGGGCGCCGCGCCGCCGACCCACACCCACGCCCCGCCCTGCTGCTCCAGGGCGGGCACCACCTCACCCAGGTGGAACACGTTGCCGGACGTCTCGGACCAGACGCGGCGGACCGTGTCGAGCGAGACCGGCCCGCCGAGCTCGCCGACGAGCCACTGCTGCACCTCGGCGAGCGTGAACGGCGGCACGTCGATGCGTTCGACGACGTCGTCCTTCCACAGCTCCAGCCAGGGCGACTGCGACACGGCCGACGAGCGGGCCGTCGCGACGAGCTGCACCTCGTGCTGCTGGACCATCCAGGCGAGCGCCTGGCTGCTGGCACGGTCGAGCAGGTGCGCGTCCTCGACCCGCAGGATCACCGGACCGCCGCGGGAGCGCGCGCGCAGCGAGGCGGCCAGCGCGTCGACGGCGCGCGCGAAGCTGCCCAGGGAGCTGATCGCGACGTCGCCCAGCAGCGGTTCGAGCGCCCCCAGCGGGATGCCCGCCGGGCAGGTGGCGCCGGAGACGCTGACCACCGTCGGCATCGGGGACGTCGGGGTGCCGATCCACAGGTGCGCGAGCGCGGCCGTCACGAGGTGCGTCTTGCCGACCCCGGCGTCGCCGACGACGAGGACGCTCCGGCCCGACTGGACCTCGGCGCGGACCTGCTCGGTGAGGGGTCGGACGACCAGGGTCCGACGCGCGACCGCGCTGAGGCTCTCGGCAGGAGCCGTCGACGACGTCGACGGGACGTCGGTGTCAGCCGCCACAGCCCACTCCACTCACCGATGAGCACCCGGACCCTCGCCCCCTGCCGTTGGGTGGTGGCATTGCGTGGGTCGCCTCTGAGGCTTGTTCGGTTCGCACCTTATGCGCGCTTTGCGTCCAGGTTCAAACCTCGGTAGCGATTACCGATGCCCGGCGGTGACCGGCGTTCGTACCGTGGCGATCGACACACCCGCGTCGCAGCGTCCCTCCGCAGGTCAGATGCAGGACCACCCAGGGGATGCGATCCGAGCAGAGGATGGCCAGTGCCTACTTACACCGCGCCCGGCGTCTACGTCGAAGAGATCCCCTCGACCCAGAAGGTGCTGGCGTCCGCCCCCACCGCTGTGGCCGCGTTCGTGGGGTTCACGGAGCGAGCACCGCAGGACGACCCGAACGACCCGCAGGGCCTCGCCCCGCGGCTCGTGACCAGCTGGAACCAGTTCGAGAGCCTGTACGGCGGCTTCGTCGAGGGCGCAGTGCTGCCCCTCTCCGTCTACGGCTACTTCCTGAACGGCGGAAGCCTCGCCTACATCGTCCGCGTGCCCAACGCCGAGCCGTCCGGTGAGCCCGCCCGCCTGGCGCTGCCGGCCGCGGACCGCTCGCTCGGCCTGCCCATCGCGGTGGAGTCCGTCGAGCCCGACGCGAACCTCACGGTGGTCGTCGAGACCTCCGACGTCGCCGACGACCACGACGGGCCCGCCCCGTTCAGCATCACGATCGTCGACGGCGGTGAGGCCGTGGAGAGCTACGACGACCTCACGCTCGGTGGCCCGCGCGACGCCGCGACGGTCATCAACAAGACCTCCACGCGCGTCAAGGTCGAGGTCAAGCTCGCTGACGACGTGGACCTGAAGAGCCAGCTCGAGCTGCTCAAGCCCGGCGCCTACAGCCTGGAGCAGGCAGCCGCGAAGCCGGTCCCGGTCAACGGCCGCAAGTTCGCCGGGTCCGAGTCCGCCCGCACCGGCATCGCCGGCCTCGCGATCGCCGACGACGTGACGATCGTGCTGGTCCCGGACCTGGTCACCGCCGCCACCAGGGAGGACGGCACCCTCGACCTGGGACTCTGGAAGGCCGTGCAGACGAGCCTCATCGCGCACTGCGAGCTGCACGCCAACCGGGTCGCCATCCTGGACGCCCCTCCGGGCCTGTCGCCGCAGTCCGTCAAGGAGTGGCGGACCGACACCGCGCAGTTCGACTCCGCGTTCGCGACGCTCTACTACCCGTGGATCAAGGTGGAGAACCCCACCGGCTCCAACGGCAACTCCGAGGTCCTCATCCCGCCGTCGGGCCACGTGGCCGGCGTCTGGGCGCGGACCGACGAGACGCGCGGCGTGTGGAAGGCCCCGGCCAACGACACCATCCGTGGCGTGCTCGACGTGGAGCGCTCCATCACGCAGGCGGAGCAGGGCGTGCTCAACCCGCTCGGCATCAACGCGATCCGGCCCTTCGGCCAGCGGGGCATCCGCATCTGGGGCGCCCGGACGCTCACCTCGGACACCGACTGGACGTACATCAACGTCCGCCGGCTGTTCAACATGATCGAGGCGACCATCCTCGAGGGCACCCAGTGGGCCGTCTTCGAGCCCAACGACGTGGCCCTGTGGGAAGGCGTCAAGCGCACGCTCAACGCGTACCTGCGCGGGCTGTGGTCGGCCGGTGCCCTGTTCGGCGCCAGCGCGGACCAGGCGTTCTTCGTCCGCTGCGACGAGACGACCAACCCGCCCGAGTCGATCGACGCGGGAAAGCTCGTCGTCGAGGTGGGCATCGCACCCGTCAAGCCGGCCGAGTTCGTGATCTTCCGCATCAGCCAGAACAAGCAGATCGCGTCCTGAGCGCGCCCCTCATCGATCAAGGAGTACGTAGATGCCCAACGACCTCATCGACAACGACCCGCTGATCGCCCAGAACTTCTTCCTGGAGATCGACGGCTCCGTCGTGTCGATCCTTGCCTCCGTGTCCGGCCTCGACGTCGAGATGGAGGTCGCGAGCACGCAGCAGGTGGGCAAGGACGGCAAGTCCCAGACCATCAAGACGCTGGCCGGCCGCAACAAGGCCCCCGACCTCTCGCTGGTCCGCATGGCGCCGCCGGACTCGACCCAGGACAAGATGTGGGGCTGGTTCAACGACATCATGAACAAGGGCATCCTGCTGTCGGACCGCACCAACAACCGCAAGAACGGGTCGATCGTCATGTACGACTCGACCCACGTCGAGGTCGCGCGGTTCAACTTCACCAACGGCTGGCCCAGCAAGATCTCCACCGACCAGCTGAGCGTCGACTCGAACGACCCGGTGAAGGAGACCATCACCCTCACCATCGAGTCGCTCGCGCGGGTGAAGTGAGCCTCAAGACCCGCTACGAGTTCACGCTCCCCCGGGGGTACGTGGACCGCAACGGCGGACTCCACCGGGACGGTGTCATGCGCCTGGCGACGGCGCGCGACGAGCTGGAACCCCTGCGCGACCCCACGATCAGCGGCCCGGACGACCCCCGGCTCACGATCGTGGTGCTCGCGCGGGTGGTGGAGACCCTGGGGTCGCTCGACCTGGTCACCCCGCACGAGATCGAGGGTCTCTTCGCGGCCGACCTGGCGTACCTGCAGGACTTCTACGGCGTCATCAACTTCGGGTCGCAGGAGGAGTTCGACGAGTTCGTCGCCGCACAGCAGGGGGCAGGGCCGCTGCCTGGGTCGGAGCCACCGGTTCCGGCGCCGACCCAGGCGGAGGCTCCCGACGAGGTCCCGACCCCGGTGCTCAGCCGACCCGGCCGGGCGTCGATCGAGGAGATCCGGACCGAGGCGCGGTAGGACCCATGCTGCGCTACCCCACCGAGGCGCTCTGGCAGGAGATCGCGTTCCTCGCGTACCACCTGCACTGGCCCATGGACGAGCTGCTCGACCTCGAGCACCTCGACCGCGTCCGCATGGTGCGTGCCGTGTCGGCCATGAACGCCCGAGCGTGGGAGGCGGTGAGGGAGAGTGCCTGAGGAGCCGTTGGGGGGAGACCTCCCCGTCGCCGCCAACTTCGTGTTCGAGGTGGACGGCGTCGAGATCGGCGCGTTCAAGGAGATCACCGGGCTGCAGATGACCGTGACCACCCACGAGTACGTCGAGGGCGGCCAGAACCAGTACGTGCAGCAGTTCCCCGGGGTCATCCGCTGGCCGCACCTGGTGTTCAAGCGCGGCCTGGTGAACTCCGACGCCCTGTTCACCTGGGTGGGCAAGTCCTCCGGCGAGGGCTTCGCCGGCAACCAGAACAAGGTCACGCGCTCCACCGGTGCCGTGACCGTCCTCGGCAACAACGGGGAGCGGCTGCGCTCCTGGGAGTTCGAGGGCGTGTTCGCCGTCGCGTGGAGCGGGCCGACGCTCAGCGCCGACATCGCCGACTCCCTCACCGAGACGCTCGAGGTCGCGCACAACGGCTTCCGGGCGACGACGCTGTGAGCGCGGGCGTGCCGTACGCCGACGACCCGCGCACCCGGCTCGGTCGGGCCATCGGGGTGCGGCTGCGGCGGCCCGGCCCCGTGCTCGGGCACGCGCGCCCGTCACCCATCGGGTCGCTCGCGACGTCCTCCGCGCGGTTCTCCGCGGGGTGGGGGCGCTCCGTGGCGGTCCGCCGGTCGCTCCTCGGGCCCGCCGCGTCGGTGTCGGTCGGGTCGGGACCGGCCAACGTCGCACCGCCGCGGTGGTGGTCCGACGTGTCGGTCCTGCGGTCGGCTGCTGTCGAGCCCTCCCCCCGTGGCCTCCCGCGCATGCTCGCGCGGGTGCCCGACCAGGCCAGCTACCGTCCCGGGGGCAGCACCACGCGCCTGGCGCCGACGACCATCCCCGTGCGCGTCTCCGACGACGTGCGGGCCGCCGGGAAGATGACGATGAAATCCGACGCCCGCGTCATGCGCACGCCCGCGCCGCGCGCCGGACCACCCGCCCGCCCGGGGAACGACGGGGGGCCCGGACGAGCGTCGTCCGCCGTGACAGGTGACCGGGCTCCCTCCGCTGCGACGCTCCCGACCACCCCCGCCGCTCGGCCCGCACCCTCCGGACGGCTGCTGCGCCGCCGCGCCCTCGCGACCGCGACGGCCGACTCCCGGCGCGCAGCCGCGTCCGCGCGGCCGACGGCGGGGGCTGCCGCGCGCGCACGCCCGGCGGCGACACCCGCCACCACCGACGCGATCCGACGGTCGCCCGCCGGGGCCCCCCCGGCTGGCCCCGTCACCGGCGCGGCGGCTCCCCCGAGCGGCGCGCCTGTGCCAGCCGGCTCGCCCACGGTCGAGCTTCGGCGGTCGCCCCACGACACGACCACGCCCGCACCCGGCGCGCGCGGCCCGTCCGACGGCCCCGCGATGCCGAACCCGCCGGCCACGCCGGCCCGCGCGACCGGCACCGGCGACGCCGCGATCGCGACGAGCGCACCACTCACGCCCGGCGCCGCGAGCGCGTCCGCCGCGTCGGGCTCGCCCAGCGCCCCTGCATCGCACGGCACGGGCACGACCGCGACGCCCCTCGGCGCGACCACGTCGTCCGCCGCCACCTCCGGCGCGACCACGTCGTCCGCCGCCGCCTCCGGCGCGACCGCCGCGACCTCCGCCTCTGACTCGGCCGGTCCGTCGGCTGCCGCAGGTACCGGCGCACTCGGCCCGGGGCTCGACGCCGCGGACCTCCGACGGTCGGCTGCCGGGGGCAACGCCACATCCGGCCCCACGGTCGACGCCGCGGACCTCCGACAGTCCGCTGCCGGAGGCGACGCTGCATCCAGCCGGGACGTCGGCGCGACGGACCTCCGACGGTCCGCTGCCGGAGGCGACGCCGGTGACGCGTCGAGCGGGCCGACGACGGTCGACGACGGTGCGGCCGCGGCTCCGATGGCGCTGTTCGCCGGGCCTCCCGTCGGAGCGTCGACCGACCAGCCGCTGCCCTCCTCGGCCCACCAGCCGCTGGCGAGCGCGGTGCGGCGCACGCTGTCGCGACGGATGTTCCGGCCGCACGGCACCCTCTCCGACCCGACCGTGCGCGTCCGTCGCTCGGTCGCACCGACCTCGGCGGCCGCCGCGGCCGTCGCAGCGGACTCGTCCGCGTCCACCGCGACGGCCGGTGCCCCGTCCTCCACGGCGGTCGCAGCCGGTCGTGCAGCCGACGCGTCGGCGGTCCGTCGTGTCCCGTCGGCCCCCGCGTCGCCGGCTCCGTCGTCGTCGAACGGCACCCTGTCGCGCACCGCCGGGGCAGGCATCGCGCCGGTGGGCACCTCGTCGCCCACCGCGCCCGCCCCGTCACCGTCCCCGGCGCGGGACACAGTCGCCGGCCCCACGACCACCCGGCCTGCCGCTCCGGGGGCGTCGGGCACCGGGGGCGCCCCTGGCACGCGCGGGTCGTCACCGACCTCGCCGGCGGCCGGGGCGTCGGGTGGCGCGTCGCCCAGCACGTCGGCATCGGGGGCGCCGACGTCGGGCGGCGCGCCACCCACGACGTCGGCGTCGGGGGCATCGGGGACGCTGGCGCCCGCCCCGTCCGCGCCGGCCGCGGGCGTCCGCACCCCGCCGGGCACACCGGCTGGAGCCGGGGCGCCGCCCGCCGTGCCGACCGGGGGAAGGCACGCCGGGTCCACTGCGGCAGCGCCTTCCTGGTCGGTCGCGGAACCACCCGCCCCGTCGCCCACGCGAGCGCCCGCCGGACCCGCCGCGGGAACACCCGCCGGAACGCCCGTCGCGTCCTCCTCGGCCGCGAGCCTCGGGACCGGCGCGTCCTCCGTACGGCGACGCACCCGCACCCCGGCGGTGGGCCGCTGGTCGGCCGACGGCCTCGGGAGCGCGCCTGCCGAGGAGGGGCGACTGCCGGGCACCGGTCACCGGCGGGCGGGTCATCGCCAGACGCGTCCGTCGGGGTTCGGCCTGGGCATCGAAGGGGTCGACGTCCGCCGGTGGGTCGGGCCAGCCGGGCCGGGGGGATCGTCGGCGCCGGTTCGTGACCACCGCGGCGGCTTCGCACCGCCGACCGGAGCCGCGGCGTACGCCTCGGCGAACCGGACGACACCGAGCGTGGGAGGCGCGGCCGGTGGACGGAGCTCGGCCACCACGTCGGCGCCCGGTGCGGGGACCCTCGCGGGCGCGGCGGGCACGGGCCCGCGTCATCCGGCGAGCACCGGCCCCGGGAACGCTGCGACCGCTGTAGGCACCGGCCCGCGGAACCCGGCGAACCCGGCAGGCACCGGCGCGCAGTACGCGGCGAGCCCGGTCGGCACCGGCCCGCTGAGCCGTGCCTCCGCCTCGGTGGGGAGCCCTGCGAGCGGGCTCGCAGGAGGCGAGCAGCAGCGCCTGCTGGCGGGGCCGGGCCACGCGCTGCGGCTCATGTCTCCGACCGTCGTCGCCGCTGCGGGTGGGGCGTCGGCGGCTGGGGCGTCGATCCTCTCGGCGGCGTCGCCGGTCCGCCGCCGAGCGGGGTCGCCGTCGGCCCGGACACGGAGCACCTCCGCCGGGCCCTCCAGCGACGGCTCGGCGGTCTCGGCCGGGAGCACCTCGGGCGGGGCACCCGGGACGAGGGCGGCCTCCGGCGCGACACCCGCGACCGTCGGGAGACCGAGCAACGGGATGGCGACGATCGGGACCGGCGCACCGACCGTCGGGACATCGAACAGCGGGAGGGCGACGGGCGGGACCGCCGCCGCGACGACCGCTGGCGCCCCGGTTCACGCACCGACAGGCACGTCGTTCGCCTCGGCGGCGACCGGCGCGCGGGGCGGCGCAGGGGGCCGCCCGGCCGACTCCGGTCCGTCCTGGCGTGCAGGTGCTCCGGCAGTGGGCGGCGCCGGCTCGCTCGCGGTCGTCGGAGCTCGGGCGGTCGGGCCGGCGGTGCGCCGGTCGACAGGCCTCGCGGGGACGACACCGTGGTCCCCGGTCGGCCCGCCGCGGTCCTCGGGTCGGGACGCCGGGCCCCCGGTGCCGGCGAGCGGGACGAACCCTCCGCAGCTGCCGTCGTCGTGGAACGTCCTGCCGCCGCGCACGGTCGTGCGCCGCGCGGTCGCGGACGTGCCGACGTCGGCCACGGCGGAGGCGCTCGCGACCCGCACCGCCCCCGCAGCACCCATGACCTTCGGCGCTCCTGCCGGCTCGCCGCACGTCGTGCGGCGCTTCCACCACGAGGGGGAACCGGACATGAGCATCGACGACGCCTGGCGTGCGAGCTTCGCCGAGTTCGACAACTCCGGCGTCGACAAGGGCGTCGAGGGTCTGTACACGCCCTCGGGGTCGGGGTACGCGTCGTACGGCGACCCGGAGTTCCGGGAGGCGGTCCTGCGGATCGTCGAGGAGCGGCTCGAGGAAGAGACCGACCGCCGGGCGTGGCGTCGCGGGTCGGAGGTGTTCTGATGCCGGCCGCCCAGACCCCGCCGTCGAGCCAGAAGGCATTCCTCGAGACCGAGGACGGCACCACGGTCCCGTGCCTGTTCAACCCGGCGCAGCTGAAGATCACGCGCAGCAACACGTGGGCGGGTGCGGCACTGCCGGGGCGTGGCGTGACGCGGTTGCGGTACACGGGTGCGAACTCGGGGGTGCTGCGGGTGGACCTGTTCTTCGACACCACGGACACGGGCACGGACGTCAGCGCGCACACGGGCACGATCGTCGACCTCATGGAGGTGGACCCGACCCTGCCGGGCACGGACGAGACCAAGCACAGCGTCCGTCCGCCGTACGTGACGTTCCACTGGGGGGACCTGCACTCGTTCAAGGCGGTCATCGAGCACCTCGACCTGACGTTCACGTACTTCTCCAGCACGGGGATGCCGCTGCGCGCGACGATGGGGCTGGTGCTGCGGCAGTACGAGGAGTCGCAGGCGTTCGGCAGGCAGAACCCGACGTCGGGGACGCCACGACCGCACCGGGTGCACCGCGTGCAGGCGGGCGAGACCCTCGACCGGATCTCCGCGCAGTACTACGGCGACGCGACCAGGTGGCGGCTGCTCGCGTCGGCGAACGCGATCGCCGACCCGCTGGCGCTGCGGCCCGGGTCGATGCTGACGATCCCGAAGCTGGACTCATGACGAGTCCCCTGGTCGATGTCGGGGCGGTGAACCTCAAGGTCACCGTCGACGGTGTCGAGCTTCCCGACGACTACCAGCTCCTGCAGGTCCGGGTGCAGCTGGGGCTGCGGGCGGTCGGGCGGTGCACGCTCGTGTTCGTCGACGAGAACTACGCGGTCGTGGGGTCGGGGAAGCTCAACATCGGGAAGGCGGTGTCGGTCGCCGCCGGGTACGACGACCTCCTGGGCACCGTCTTCGAGGGGACCGTCACCTCGGTCGCCAGCGAGGTGGACGCATACCGCGGCGCCACCCTGACGGTGACCGTCCAAGACCTCGGGTACGAGCTGCTGCGGGACACGAACATCGAGTCGTTCACCAACATCTCCTACAAGGACATCGTGTCCCGCCTGGTCCAGGAGGTCGGCCTCTCGATCGGCACGATCGACCTGCCGACCGCCCCGGTGAAGTACGCGCTGCGGAACGACACCGCCCTGGGCCTCATCGACGAGATCGCGCAGCGCACCGGCCGCGACTGGTGCATCTCGGGGCGGACGTTCTCGATGTGGTCGGCGGTCACCGGCAGCGCACCCGGTGCCCGGCCGGTCTCGATCACGGTGGGCAAGGACATCATCGCGTTCAGCGCGCGGCAGGTGGGCGACGGCGACACGAAGGTCACGGTGCGCGGCTGGGACCCCGTCGCGCAGTCCGCGGTGGTGGGCACGTCGACCACGCCCACCTCGCGCGCGGGCTTCGACGTGAGCTCCGCCGGGGCTCCGAAGTACACGCGCGTCGACGCCCGCGCCGCCACGCGCTCGCAGAGCGACGCGACCACGGCCGCCGTGGCGATCGCCGCCCGGACCGGCCGCGTCGTGGCCACCGGCAAGGTGCAGTACACGGCGCTGATGGTCCCCGGCGGACGCGTGACCGTGGGCGGGGCCGGGCCGTCGAACGGCAACTACTACGTCCGGGAGGTCACCAGCACCTGGATGGACGGCACCGCGATCACGCGGTTCGTCGCGGGCGACCGGGACCCCGTGCAGCTCTCGGACCCGTGGGAGACCACCGCGCCGGTGTCGAGCTTCCGGCGCACCGGGCTCGCCGTCGGGATCGTCGACAACGTCAAGGACCCCGACGGGATGGGGCGGGTCAGCGTCTCGTTGGCGACCGCGTCGGACGCCGCCACGACCACGTGGGCGCGCGTGCTGGGGCTCGGCGCCGGGGCGGGGCGCGGTCAGGTGGTGCTGCCGGAGGTCGGCGACGAGGTGCTCATCGGCTTCGAGGACGACGACGTGACGCGCCCCGTGGTGCTGGGCGGCCTGTACGGGAGCAAGTCGACGACGCCGACGGCGGCGGTGGACCAGAACGGTGCGGTCGTGACGCGCGCGCTGACCAGCCGGCTCGGGCACGTCCTGGAGATGAGCGACGGCACCGCCCCCGCGACGCAGCACGTGGTGCTCGCCGCGGCCGGGCTCAAGCACAGCCTGCGGATCGGCAAGGACCGGGCGGACCTCAAGGTGCCCGACGGGACCCCGCTGAAGATCACGGCCGGCTCGTCGTTCATCGAGTTCGACGGCAGGGGCGGCATCACCATCGACGCGACGACCGTGACCATCAAGGCGAAGACGAAGGTCGAGACGTCCGCGGTGGACATCGACACCAAGGCGACCGGGGCGCTGAAGCTGCAGGGCACGCAGGCGTCCCTCAAGGGCACCGGCATGGGCGTCGTCGAGGCGGGCGGCATCCTCGAGGTCAAGGGAGCGATGGTGAAGATCAATTGAGCGAGCTCTCCACCACGCCGACGTCGGACTTCGTCGGCCGCGGCTTCACCTGGCCGCTCGGGGTCGACCACACGGGGGCCATCGCGCTGACCCGGCCGGGCGGCGACCTGGAGGACTCCATCCGCGTCGTCCTGCTGACCGCGCCGGGCGAGCGGCTCATGCGCCCGCAGTTCGGCTGCCGCATCTGGGACCTGATGTTCGAGCCCGTCAACGCCAACCTGCTGGGGCTCATCAGCGAGGCGGTCCGCGACGCGCTCGCGCAGTGGGAGCCCCGGATCGAGGTGCAGGACGTGACGCCGGAGCAGGACCCGGAGTCCTCGGGCGTCGTCCAGATCCGCATCGCCTACCGCGTCCGCGCCACCAACGACCGGCGCAACCTGGTCTACCCCTTCTACGTGATCCCCCGCGAGGACGCCTGATGCCGCTCGAGCCCCCGAACCTCGACGACCGCACGTTCCAGGACATCGTCGACGAGACCAAGCGCCTGATCCCGCGCTTCACCCCGGAGTGGACCAACCACAACGTGTCCGACCCGGGGGTGGCGCTCATCGAGCTGTTCGCGTGGATGAGCGAGATGGTGCTCTACCGCGTGAACCAGGTGCCGGACCGCATGTACGTGCACTTCCTCAACCTCGTGGGCATCGAGCCGTTCCCGCCGAGCGTCGCGCGCGCGAACCTCACGTTCTGGCTGTCGTCCCCGGCCGACCGGGTGGTCCGCATCCCGGAGGGCACCGAGGTGTCGACGGCCCTCGACGACGCCGACGCGACCGTGTTCTCCACCGCGGGCGAGGCCGTCGTGAGCCCGCCGACGCTCACCACCGCGCACACGTCGAACGCGGCGCACCTCGCGTCGACCGACGTCTGGGACGACCTGACGCTGCCGGGCCAGTCGGCGGTCTGCTTCCCGTCCTCCCCGCTGGCCGAGGGCGACGCCCTGTACCTGGGCACGAAGGAGTCGCTCGCCGGGTTCGCGGTGCGGCTCGACCTGGCCGCCGACGCCCAGGGCATCGGCGTCGACCCTCGCAACCCGCCGCTGGCGTGGGAGGCGTGGAACGGGGAGGCGTGGGTGCGCACCCTCGTGGAGTCCGACGGCACGGGCGGGCTGAACAAGGCCGGCTCCGTGGTCCTCCTCGTCCCGCAGAAGCACGAGCCGCTGGTGCTCGGCGGCACGCTCGCGCACTGGCTGCGGGTCCGCCTGCTGCGGCCGCAGCCGGGCCAGCCGACGTACCAGGCGTCGCCGCGGATCGCGTCGATCGCGCTGCAGGCCATCGGCATCACCGTGCCCGCGGAGCACGCGAGCGCGCAGCCCGCCGAGCTGCTCGGGCGGTCCACAGGGGTCACCGGCCAGTCGTTCCACGTCTCGACGACGCCGGTCGCGGCGCGACGCGACGACGAGCACGTCGTGGTCGTCGACCGCCGGGGCACGCACGACTGGCAGGAGGTGCCGGACTTCGCCGCGTCCGGGCCGGACGACCTGCACGTCGTGTGGGACTCGAACACGGGCGAGGTGCAGTTCGGCCCCGCGATCCGGCACCCCGACGGGGTGGTCCGCCAGCACGGCGCGATCCCGCAGGACGGCGCCGAGATCCGCGTCACCGGCTACCGCTCGGGCGGCGGCGCGCACGGCAACCTGGGCACCCGGACGCTCACCGCGCTGCGCACCGCGCTGCCGTTCGTCGCGTCGGTGACCAACCTGGAGCCCGCGACGGGCGGGGTCGACGCCGAGACGCCGCAGGAGGCCAAGGCGCGCGGACCGCTGACGCTGCGGACCGGGCAGCGGGCCGTGACCGCGTCGGACTTCGAGGCGATCGCCTGCCAGGCGTCCGTCGAGGTCGCCCGGGCGCGCTGTCTGCCCGCGGCGGAGAGCGGCTCGTCGGTGGTCCGGGTGCTCGTCGTGCCCCAGGTGCGCACCGACCCACGCCTGCACAGGCTCGACGACTTCGCGCTGTCCGCACAGCTGCACGCGGTCGTCGGGAAGGCCCTCGACGTGCGGCGGATGGTCGGAGTCCCGATCGAGCTGGGCACCCCGTACTACCAGGGCGTCAGCGTGGCCGCACTCGTCCGCTCGCTGCCCGGACGGCCGGCCGCGATGGTCCGGCAGCGCATCGTCGACGCGCTCACCCGCTTCGTGCACCCGCTCACCGGCGGCTCGGACCGGACCGGCTGGCCGTTCGACACCACCCTGACCGCGACCGCCGTCACGCAGGTGATCGAGGCCGTCGAGGGCGTGCTGGCCGTCGATGAGCTCCAGCTGTTCGAGTACGACCTGCGCACCGGACGCCGCATCGGCGGCGGTCGCGAGTCGATCGTCCTCGAGCCGCACACGCTCTTCCTGTCCGCCGAGCACCGGGTGGTCGTGCGATGAGCCGCGACCAGGACTGGCTGCTGCGCCAGCTCCCGCTCGGGATGGTGTCCGAGGACTTCTTCGTGCGCTTCGTGTCCATCTTCCAGGAGCAGGCCGGCACGCTCGTCGCGCACGCCGACAACCTCGCCCACCTCGCGGACATGAAGCTGACGCCGCCGGAGATGGTCCGCTGGATGGCGCAGTGGCTGGGGCTGCCGGGGATCGACCCCGAGTACAGCGAGGCCGTGCAGCGGCGGATCCTGGCGACCGCCGCCGCGACCCTCCAGCTGCGCGGCACCACCGCCGGCCTCACGCGGCTGCTCGAGCTCTACTCGGGCGGTCCCGTGATCGTGTCCGAGGGGGGCGGGATCTTCGAGCAGGGCGAGGCCCCCGTCGGCCCCGCCTGGGTGGTCATGGAGGTCCCGTCGACCGGGCTCCTGGAGGAGGCGGACTTCCTGTCGCTCGTGCTCGACGAGGTGCCCGCGCACGTGCACGCGGAGATCTGGGTGGCGCAGCGGCGCATCTGGCCGACGCCCGAACGGCTGGCCGAGAGGGAGGCCTCATGACGGACCTGGACCAGCGGACCGACGGGACGGTCGTCATCCCCTGCCCGGAGTGCGGCACCCCGTCGCCCGTCCACACCGACCAGCGCCTGGCCACCGACTTCTGCCCGACCTGCGACTACCCGCTGTTCTGGGCCCGTCCGTCGGTCGCGCCGCCGGGGGTCGAGGGCCGTTCCGACGACGCCCTGCGCCGCTCGCCCGGCGCCTCCGGGACGGCCACGCCCGCCACGCTGGCCTGCCCGGTGTGCGCCGAGCTGAACGTGCCGAACGCCGCGGTGTGCGTCCGGTGCGGAGCAGACATGAACCCACCTCCACCACCTCCGCCTGACCCGCCGCCTGCGCCGCAGCCGGTCATCATCGTGCAGCCCCCGCCGCCGCCCGAGCCGTGCGGGCACCCGCGCACGTGGGTCGTGGTGCTGGTGACGGCGCTGGTCGTCATCCCGCTGACGCTGCTGGTGGTCTGGCTCGTCTGACGTGGCGCCGCCCGACGTGCGGGATCACGGCCGCGGCAGACTGGCGACGTGACGGGTTCGGTGCTGGACCGACCCACGACCGAGGAGGTTGTGATGCGCGGCGTGACGTCATGGGGAGAAGCGCTGCACCAGGCACGCGGGTGCTGACGCGGGTCGCGGAGGGCATCCTGGTTCACCAGAGCGAGCTCCTCCAGAACAACACGACGGTCGTGCAGGGCCGTTCGGGCGTCCTGCTCGTCGACCCCGGGATCACCGGCGCCGAGATGGAGTGCCTCGCCGAAGACCTGCGCGCACTCGGCCTGCCCGTCGTCGCCGGCTTCGCGACGCATCCCGACTGGGACCACGTGTTGTGGCACGCGGCGTTCGGCGAGCCGCCCCGCTTCGGCACCGTCGGCTGCGCGAGCGCCATGCGTGAGCTGCGGTCGCAGCCGGACTGGAAGGCCCAGGCCGCCGAGGGACTTCCGCCGGAGCTCGCCGGACAGATTCCCCTCGACCGGTTCGGCGACATCACCGGCCTGCCCGCTGGGACCTCGACGTTTCCCTGGGACGGTCCTGCCGTCCGGGTCATCGAGCACCCGGCGCACTCCGCGGGCCACGCCGCACTCCTCGTCGGTGACCGCGGGGTGCTCGTCGCCGGCGACATGCTCTCCGACGTCCTGATCCCGATGCTCGACGACTTCACCGGCACCGACGACCCCGTCGAGGGATATCTCGAGGGTCTGCGGATCCTCGAGGCCGTGGCTGACGGCATCGACGTCCTCGTCCCCGGTCACGGGTCCGTCGCCGGGGGTGACCAGATCGCCGCCCGGATCGGACAGGACCGCGCGTACCTGTATGCCCTGCGCGACGGCAACGCTCCCGACGACCCGCGCCTCGGCGACTCGGCTCAGCCGGGCTGGGAGTGGGTCAGCGGGATCCACACGTGGCAGGCCCAGCTCGTCGCCGAGCGGACCGGACGCGCCGTGAACGAGGTACGGCGAGGAACGGCGACCACACGAGCGGACCAGTCCTAGGGCCCGAGGGTGCGGCGGACCGGGCTGGTCCGCCGCACCCGCGGTGGTGCCGATCGGGTCAGGCGGCGTCGCAGGTCACTGTGGCGCCCGCCCCTGTACCGGTGCCCTGGAACCCGAACGACGTGCTCTGGCCGGCCGCGAGCCTGCCGTTCCAGGCCGCGTTGGCGACGCTGACCGACCCTGAGCTCCCCGTGAGGACCCCGTTCCACGACTGGGTGGCCGTCGCGCCGCTCGGCAGCGTCAGCCGCACGGTCCACCCGGTGACTGCGGAGCGCGCGGTCACCGAGACGTTCGCGACGAAGCCGCCGGGCCACTGGTCGGACACCGTGTAGGACGCGCTGCACCCGGAAGTGCCCTGCGTCGGGGTGGGTGTGGGGGTCGGGGTGGGGGTGGGTGTGGGGGTCGGGGTGGGTGTGGGGGTCGGGGTAGGCGTCGGGGTCGGGTCGACGCCCAGCGTGAGGTTCTTCTGCTGGGCCGTCCACCCGTTGCCGCACAGCCCGCAGCCCTGCCCGACGAACGCGCGTCCCGCCGTGGTGTCGCCCTTGAGCTGCCACCGGAACCACAGCTGCGCCGCCCGGCCGAACTCGCCGCCGTTCGTCTGGTGGTAGGTGCCGCCGTGCCCGACGTTGAGGTTGCCCATGAACGCCGGCAGACCCGACGGGAGCTTGCCCCAGTCGTCGATGGCGTTCGGGTACGCGATGTCGCTCGGACCGCCGATGATGTAGACGATCGGGTGGTCGAGCCGCCGCAGCTGGTAGTCGTCGGCGTCGTTGAGCAGACCGCTGCTGAAGATGCCGGTCGTGGTCACCCGCGGGTCGCCCGAGACCGCGTAGGCCTCGATCCCGCCGCACGAGAAGCCGGCGACGCCGATCTCGGTCGTGTCGAGTCGGTTGTACAGCGCGCTGCCCGAGCGGGAGTTCTCCGCGATCGCCCAGTCGATCGACTGGGTGAGCCAGGACGAGCTCGAGCTGCCACCGCCGCCGGGGTTGCCGTTCGAGATCACGAGGAAGCCGTGGGAGGCGATCTCCTTGAGGAAGTTCTGGGCGGAGGTGCCGTCCGCCGAGCAGGCGCCGTTGCTCCAGACGACGATCGGCATCCGCTGCGACGGCAGCGTCGACGGGCGGTAGATGGTGTGGTTCGGCAGGCTGCCGGCGGTCGAGTAGTCGGCCGGGTACGGACCCGAGCCGCCCGGCGCAGCGGCGGCCGGCAGGAGCGCCGACGAGCCGAGCACGGCGGCGGCCGCCAGGGTCGCGGTCAGTGCGGCACGGGTGAGCAGTCGTCTCATGGGAATCCTCCGAGGTGGCGCGATGCTCGTCGGTGCGCCGACGGAGGCCGTGGACGCCGGCGTCCGGCCCGCCGGGGCTGCACCGGTCGAGCGTCTGTGCAGCAACCGTTGCGGCAGTGACGAAATATGTCTAGACGATCCGGGCCGACGACCCGGGGCTAAACGATTCCGGACCGCCGCCCGCGCGCCGGGGCGACGCGGCCGGGTCGTCGGACGCGACGAAGTGCGTCACCCACGACGCGGCATCGGGCCACGTCGGCACCATGACCTGGACGAGCCGCTCCTGCGCCAGCGGCCCGAGCGCCGTGTGGATCTCGAGGAACAGGTCACGCGCCTCCTGCCGGGGCCACGGGTCGGGCAGCAGGTGCGCGGGAAGATCGGGGTCCTCGAGCGCGAACCTCCGCCAGGCGTCCATGAGCGTCGTGCGCGCGACCAGCGCCTGCGCGGCACCGACCTGCCCCGCGCGCGTCGCCGCTCGCAGCGCGGTGTGGTCGTCGACGAAGCGCCGGTACGAGGAGGCCAGCCCCGTCAGGTCGTAGGCAGCCGCAGGGCCGTGCGGGCCCGTCTCCTCGTCGAACCGCACGTGCAGCACGGACCAGCGCGCACCCGGCACGGGTGCCAGGACCTCGTCCAGCATGCTGCGCGCCGGCTGCGGGTCGCGGTCCGGGCTGATCCACGTGCTGTCGTACAGCCGGACGAAACCCAGCTCGCCCAGGCGCTTGCGGACCGCGTGCCGCTGCGCGTGCCCGGACTCCGGCAGCGAGTACGCGACCGCGAGCCAGGTCCCGTCCCCCGGCCGCGCGGCGGCCCCGAACGCGAGGAAGCGGTGCATCGTCGACCGGTGCCGCGCGATCGTCTGCGGCGTGAGGCTGTAGACCGGCGGCCGGGTGCGGCCCCGCGTCGCGACGATGCCCCGCCGCGTGAGCCGCGACAGCGCCGCCCTCGCGCTCGCCGCGCTGATGCCGAATTCGGCGAGCACGGCGACCACGGTCGTCGCGGGCAGCTCGGCGTCGGAGGAGTCGAGGTACTCCCCCAGCAACGTCGCGAGCAGGTGCTGCGGGTTGGGTCCGGACTGCACGCGCGGCGCGTCGACGTCACCCTGGGCCTCCACGCCGACAACCTAGCTCGCGGCGGACCTGCGGCTGGGAGCCGCAACGAGCCTCAGCCCACCGCCGGCTCGACGTTCTCGAAGATCGCCCACACGGTCTTGTCCGTCGAGGTGGCGTACCACCCCACCTCGACCGACAGCTGGCGTGCCATGTGCAGACCGAGGCCCCCGGCGCCCCGGACACGCTTGCCCGCGTACACCGGGGCGACATCGGGGTCGTGGTCGGTCACCTCGAGCAGGAAGCTCTCGCCGTCGCGCAGGAGCCGCGCGATGGTGGGTGGCCGACCGTGGCGCAACGCGTTCGTCGCCAGCTCGGACGCGATCAGCACCAGCTTGCTCGGCACGTCACCCATCGGCCCGACCGGGAACCCGAGCCCCTCGAGCGACCGCGTGAGGTCTGCCCGGAACGCGGTCAGCTGCTCGACTGACTCCAGCCGCCACTCCTCCACCCGGTCGTAGTGCGCCGGCGGGCGCGAAGTCGCCAGTCCGTCGTCGTGGGTCGGGATCTCGATCACCGTGTCGCGCTCTCCCCTCGGCGGCTCCGCCCTCTGGCGGAGCGCCCAGTCTCGGGTGCTCGAGCACGTCGCGCACGTCGGCGCGGCACCGGAGCAGACCGGTGCTGTTCCGGTCACGCCGGGAACGCCCCGAGGTCACGGTCCCGAGACCGAGACCGTCGCGCTCTGCGACGCGACGAACGTCGTCGCGCCGGTGTACCGGGCCCGCACGTTCTGCGTCACGCCGGCGGCGGGCGTGTAGGTGCAGGTGGCGACGCCGGCGGTCAGCGCGACCGCGCCGCAGCCGGCGATGGCCGTCGCGGGTCCGGCGGCCGGGACGACCTCGAACGCGACCGTCCCCGTGGCGGCGGACGGTGTGACGGTCGCGGTGAGGACCCCGGCGGCGGCCGCGAGCGCGGTGGTCGTCGGCGTCTGGACCGTCACAGTGACCTCAGGGCTTGTGGAGGGCGCCCAGGACCCGGCCCCGGAGTACGCGACGCGCAGCGTCACGACGCCCGTGCCCCAGCCCGCGTCGGCGGTCGCGGTGACCGTCTGGTTGCCGCCCGTGGCGACCACCTCGTCGCCCACGTCCGTCCACGTGCCGGCCGTCGTGCGTCGCTGGAGCTGGAGCGTGCCGGGTTCGACGGTGCCGCCGCCGGACGCCGGCTGGACGCGCGTGGCCACCGACACCGTCCCTCCGGTCGCGACGGTCGCGGCGCCGACGGTCGCCGTCGTCGCCGTGGCCCGACCGGTGACGTCCATCGTGACCGACCGGAACGTGGTGCCGGCGGGGATGGTGCCGCCCGTCACCGTGACCACCCAGCCGCCCGCGACGGTCGCGGTCACCGTCGCGGCGGTGTCCGGCAGGAACAGGACGGAGTCGCCGCCGCCGACGGCCACCGTCACCGGCGTCGCCGTGCTGCCCTGGGTGACGGTCGCCTGGACCGTCGCGGGTGCGTCAACGACGCTCGACGTGGCGCGCAGCGCGAGCTGCGTCTCACGCACGGTCACCGCGGCCGGCACGGCGCCGGTGCCGGTCGCGGGGACGTCCACGGTGGCCGTGTGCGAGCCGAGGTGCCCGGACGGACCGGAGACCGTCACGGTCCAGGTGCCGGTGGGGACCTGGTTGAACGTCGTGGAGTACGTGCTGGCGCCGGCGCCCGTGCGGACGACGGGCTGCGCGGCCGGTCCCGTCGCGGTGGCGCTGGTCAGGCTGACCAGCGCCCCGGTGAGGTCCGTGCCGTTCGCGGACGTCACGGTCACCTGCACCTGCCGGGTGACGTCCTGCAGCACCAGGTCGACGACGATCCCCTGCCCGGGCTGCACGGCGACGGTCCGGGTCGCGCCGAGCCCGTCGACGGTCGTCGAGACGGTGTAGGTGCCCGCCACGACGACCGGGAACGCGTACTGGCCGTTGGCGTCGGACGTCGTGGTCCGGGGGTCACCGGTCTGCGGGGTCAGCGTCACGACGGCGCCGTCCACGAGGTCGAGCCGCCCGTCCGCGCGCTGGTGCTGGACCAGGCCCTGGATCGAGCCCGACGGGGTGGTCATCGGCACGCTGATGGACGGCGTCTGGCCGGGCGGGATGGTCACGGGCAGCGAGAGCGGCGAGTAGGTCGGGCCGGAGATGTTCAGGTTGTAGGTGAGCGGCGGCACGTCGAAGAAGACGTACAGCCCGCCCGGGCAGGGTGCGGTGCTGTTGTCCGGGCCGCAGGTCGGCGTGATGGTCCGGGGGCCGGTGGAGTCCAGGTAGCTGAGCTGCATGGTCAGGCCCGGCACCACCGTGGTGCCGTCGTACGCGCGGACCTGGAGCCCGCCGTTCTTCGCGGGCAGCAGGATCAGGGGTACGGAGACGTCGAGGCTCCCGAGGGGTGCGAAGTTCGGGTCGGGGACGGTGACGGCGGTCGCGGGCACCGGGTCGTGGCCCGGCGCCGTCGCCTCGACCTGCCAGCCGCCCCCCACCAGACCGTCCGTGACGGTGGTGCCGGTGAGGCGGTACGCACCCGTCGGGCCGGTCGTCCCGACGAACGGCGTCCCGCCGACGCCCTGCCGCACCGACACCTGCGCGCCGGGCAGGTCCTGCTCCAGCCCCGTCGTCAGCAGCGACCTCACGACGCCCTGCACCAGCCCGAGCCGCCGCACGGTGACGAGCTTGTCGTCGTCGGGACCGTCCCCGGCCTCGAGCCGCACCGTCGTGGTCACCCGCGCGTGCCCCGGCGCCCGGACCTCGACCGTGTAGTCGTCCGTGGGCAGGTCACCGAAGTCGACGTGCGTGTCCCCCGGGTTCGCCGCGCGCTGCTGGGTCGTGCCGCCCTGCAGCGTGATCGTCACGATCGCGCCCTGCACCAGCAGGGCCGGGTTCTGCGTGGTCCCGATGGTCACCCGCAGGAACCCGAACTTGCGCAGCGTGAAGACGAGCGCGTCGGGGTCGGGCGGCCGCGGCATGGCGACGCCGGGGTCGACCGTGAACGTCATGGGCGCGAGGTCGTAGCCCGGCAGCGTCGCCGTGACCGTGTACGTGCCGGGCCGGATGAGCCGGCTGCCCGTGGGGCCGGTCGGGTCGGCGCCCTGCGCGGAGTCCGACCAGACGACCGTCGGCGTCGTGCCCACCATCACCGCGGTCAACGAGAGCTGGCCGACCCCGGGCGGCGCGGACTGGACGGAGAACCGCACGTTGCGCACCGCGTCGGCCAGGGCGGTGGGGTCGAGGCCCGGCACGAACGTCAGGTTCCCCGAGAAGGGGACGCCCGCGGGTGACAGGGTGATCGTCGCCAGCGCGGACGTGGGCACGTCGACGGCCGAGAACGGCTGGAAGCCGGGCGCGGTGACCGTCACGTCCACCCGCGGCTGCACCAGGGGCAGCACCATCGTGCTCAGCGGGCTGGTGACCTCCTCGGGGCAGGCCCCGCCGTCGGTGCAGATGGTGAACGCGCCCTCGACGGGGGTGACGGCCGAGGCGGTCTCCCGGACCGGGGTCAGCCCGTTGAACCGCGTCGTGCCCGTGACCGTGACCGTCGCGTTCCCGACGGGGGTCTGCTCGCCCGCGATCAGCTGGGTCACCACCGTGCCGGTCACCTTCGCGACGGGCAGCGTCAGGACGATCTGGACGGAGACCTCCTGGTTGAGCCCCACGGTGACCGGGCTGGGCAGGGTGCCCGTGCTGATGCCCGTCGCGGTCACCTGGTAGTCGCCCTGCGCGAGCCCGATGACCTGCGTGAGCCCGTTGACGTCCGTGTCGGGTGTCGGGGTGGACAGGACCGACGCCGGGGTCGTCTCGACGGACGCCCCGACGGCGGGCACGAGCGCGGAGGTGCCGTCGGAGCGCATCACGGTGACGTTGAGCCGGCCGAGCCGGTCGAGCACCGCGTCGAACCGTCGCGACGACCCGGGGACCAGCGCCACGCTGCCGGGCTCGGGCGGCAGGTACTCCTCGTCGGCCGGCGGTCGGACGAACACGGTGTACGCGCCGGCGGTCAGGCGGTTGATCTCGTACGAGCCGTTGATCCCGATGAAGCTGCACGCCGCGCCGGTGATCTCGCAGGTCGTCACGCCGCGGGTGCACGGGTCGGGCGGCACGACGACGCCGGGCCCGGACGGCACGGCGATCACGCACGTGTTCGTGGACACGGCGCCGACGCGCGCCTGGACCGTCCCGACGATCGACGGCGACTGCTCCAGGGCGACGGGGGTCGCCTCGACGACCTGGCCCATCGGCACGGTGACGTTGACGTGGCCGTCCTCGTACCCGGGCGCGGAGATGGTCAGCCGGTAGAGGCCCGGCAGGAGGCCGGGGTCGGTGGCCGCGGGGAACGTGTAGTCCCGGTCCGGCTCCGTGACGGCCTCGAAGGTCTCGGTGACCCCGTTCGAGTCGGTGACGTCGCCGGTGATCGTGATCTCGCACGTCTCGTCCGGCCGGAGGTGCGGGCAGGTGACCTGCCCGCCGGTGCTCGCGTCGCGCACGCTGCCGCGGATGCGGGACGTCGCGAGGAGCCCGTCCCCGGGGATCGGCGTCAGCACCAGGTCCGCGCGCGCCGTCGTCCCGCTGGCCACGGTGACCTGAGCGGAGCCCGGCTCGTGCCCGAAGACGGTCGCGGTGAGCACGTACTGGCCGGGCGCGATCCCGGAGAACCGGAAGGTGCCGGACCCGTCGGACGCCGCCATCGTCTTGTACGTCCCGGCCGGACCGTCGAGCGTGAGCCCCGCACCCGCCAGGCCGCCGCCCCCGGTGGCCGTGACCGTGCCTTCGACCACCCCGCCGACGGAGGTCATGACGATGTCGAGCGGCGCGATGCCCGCGGGGGTCAGCTCGACCTGCCGCGTCTGCGTCGCGTACCCGTCGCCGGAGACCGTCACCGTGTACGACGCGGGCACGGGCAGGTCGGGGAGCACGAACGTGCCGGCGCGGTCGCCCGTCACCGTGGTCGCCGTGCGGGTCACCTCGCCCGCCGACGCGGTCACCGTCAGACCGCCCAGCCCGCCGAAGCCGCCGAGGGAGTCGGTGCCGCGCACGGTCCCCGCGAGCGTCGCGACCCCGCTGCGCAGCGCCAGGTTCACCGTCCGCGAGCCGTCGGCCTCCAGCCGCAGGAGCACGGACTGCGCACCCAGGCGCTCGGTGCCCGCGGTGACCAGGTAGGTGCTCGGCGTGGACAGGCCGTCGACCTCCCAGTACCCGACGCGCCCGCTCGTCGCGGTCCGGGTGGTCACCGTCGTCGTGCCGTCGGAGAGCGTGATCTCGACCCCGCCCGCGGCGCCGTCCGGGCCGGTGACCGTCCCCGACATCCGCCCGTTCCCGGGCACCATCTCGAGCTCCAGCGGCGCGGCGGCCGCCTCCGCACCCGTGACCAGGAAGCGCTGGGTCTGGTACCCGGGCTTCGACAGCACGATGAGGTAGCGGCCCGTCGCGGACAGGTCGGCGAACGCCCAGGTGCCCTTCTCGTCGGTCGTCGTGCTGCGCCGCTGCGACGCCTCGTCCGTGAGCTCGACCGGCAGCGCGGTGCCCAGGACCTTGCCCGCGCTGCTCGTCGACGGGGTGGCGCTGGCCGCTGCGAGCACCGTCGCGGCGAGGCGGCCGGGTGCCGCGAGCGCGACGAGCCTCCGGTCCGGGCCGGACGCGGTCGGCGGCGGCGTCTGCGTCCCTTCGGGGGCGAACGCCGACGCGGGCGCGACCTGCACCTGCACGCCCGCCGGCTCGGCCCCGGTGACCTGGCCGGCGACGCGGACGCCCGGGGCCGCCGGAGCAGCGGGCGCAGGCGCGTCGGGTGCCGACCCGTCGGTCCCGCCGTCGGCTCCCCCGTCGGTGCCCCCGTCGGCGCCGTCCTCCGACCCGTCGACCGGCTCCTTCGCCTGTTCCTGTGACCGGTCCGCGACCACCTGCGACACCAGCGGCAGGGCCGCCAGCACGGCCCCGACCCACAGCAGCGACACCATCGTGATCGCGACGGCCTTGAGCACGGTCGACGTGAGGAGGGGGCGCAGCGCGACGGAGCCGTCGAACCGCTGCGGCGCGCGCGCACCGGTCGCGACGACGTGGAACGGCGACCGCTGCGTGCTGCCGACCACCCGCGGCCGCAGGGCCCTGACCTGCCCGGGGATGCGGACGGTCTGGTGCGCCGCGAGGTCGACGTCGGTGGCGTCCAGGTCGACCGCGAGGTCGGCGTCGCCCAACGCGTCGAGACGCACCCGGACCGGCTGCTCGCCGGTGTTGGCGAGCACCACCTGGATGGGCTTGCGCCGGACCGCCCGGGAGTCCGCCGGCTCGACGCTGAGCACCAGGTCGCTGACGCCGTCGACGCGCAGCACCACCTCGGCCAGGGTCGTCGCGGGGGTGGTGGCGCCGGGGCCACGGGCCTCGACCGCGACGACGAACGGGTAGTCGCCGGGCGCGGCGCCGACGGGAGGCATCAGCGCCAGCTCGACGGTGACGGTGGCGTCCGCGGGGACCCCGGGGACCGCGACGGGCGCCGGCAGCCAGGCGCCCTCGAGGCCGAGCGCGGAGAACGCGAGGTCCTGCGCCTGCGTGGTGACGTTGCGCGCGTGCACCCGCAGGACCGCCGACTGGCCCGGGGCCGCGTGCGCGCCGGGCTCTGCCAGGACGCTCGGGGCGCCCTGCCCGGTGCGCTGCGGTGCGACGGCCACGCGGATCCCCCTCAGTCGGTCGGGACGGAGAGGTTGACGACGAGCTGCTGGCTCGCGCTGACGGTCTGCGGTGTCGAGGTGACCAGCACGGTGCCCGACGGCGTGGTGCGGACCTCGACGATGTAGTGCTCGGGGGCGCTGACGTCCTGGAACGCGTACGTCCCGTCGGCCGCGGTGGTCGTGGTCGCGACCGGCCCCGCCGCCGTCCCGTACTGCGCCGCGAGGTACAGCAGCACGGCCCGGCCGTCCTGCACCACGCCGCCCTGCGTCACCGTGCCGGAGATCGCGGCGGGTGCGACGAGGACGGGGCTGAGGTCACGGGTCTGCGACGCCGCGAGGACGACGATCGTCGAGGTCGGCCGCGTGCCGGCCCGCGAGAACGTCACCGTGTACGTGCCGGGGGGCAGCGTGTCGACGACGTACCGACCGACCTGCGACGCGGGCGTCGACGCGGTCGTCACGACCCGCTGCGTCGTCCCGGAGCTCACGGTCACGGTCACGTTCCCGACCGGGCTGGTCGCGCCCGTCGTCGTGCTCTGCCGGACGGTCCCGGAGATCGTGCCGTCCGCCGCCCGCAGCGTCGCGTTCACCTGCGTCGCGCTCGGCGCCCCGGACGTGACGTTCCCGAACCCGTCGAGGCTCACCGAGAGCACCTGCGACTCCAGGTCGGCACGGGAGAACGTCACCGTGTAGGTGGACGGGACGCGCAGACCGGTGACCTCCCAGCTGCCCGCCGGCGCGGACGACCGCGTGACCGTCTGCGCCGTCACCGCCCCGTCGGTCACGGTCACGACGACGCCGCTCGGGTCGCCGCCCGGCACCGTGACCAGACCGCTGATGCTCGACTGGTCCTGCCCGAGCAGCACCGCGACCCCCGTGAGCTCCTGCGCGGGCGTCAGCGTGAGGTTGAGCGTCGCGGGGGCGAACCCCTCCGCGGTCACGACCACGGTGTACGTGCCGGGGGTCGGCAGCCCGCGCAGCGTGAACGACCCCACCGGGTCCTCGGTGAGCGTCACCGTCTCGACGACGACCTGCCCCGCGCTCGCGACGACGGCGGCCCCGCCGACCGGGCCGGCGGCGCCGCTGACCGAGCCGGCGATGGACCCGTCGCCCGTCAGCAGCGACAGCTGGATCCCGCTGCGGTCCTCCCCCGCGGCCACGTCCACGCGCTGCACCGCACTGGCGAACCCGGCCTTGGACACCACCAGGTCGTACACGGCGGGCGAGGGCAGGTCGGCGACCTCGAACGTGCCGTCGGCGCCGATCGGGACGGTCCGCACCACGGCGCCCGTGCTCCCGGTCGCGGTCGCCTCGCCCGGCTCCGGCCCGACCACGCCCGCGAGCGGCGGCACGTCGAGCGGCAGCTCCACCGTCAGCTGGGCGCCCCCGACGTCCGCGCCCGTCACGGTGCCGGTGAGGGTCGCGGGCACGCCACCGACCACGACCGTCAGGCCTCCGACGGTCTGCCCGGTGGTCAGCTCGACCGGCTGCGCGTCCGGCTGCGCGGCCGCCGACGGGTACCAGGTAGGGGCGAACCCGGCGCCGGTCACCTGGATCGTGTACTCCCCCGCGGGCAGGTCCGACATCGCGAACGTGCCGTCCGTACCCGTGGCCTGCGTCTTCACCGGCTGCGACGGGTCCTCCGCACCGAACAGCAGCACCGTCACGTCCTGCGCGGGCGCGCCCGTGCTCAGCTGGATCACCGTGCCCTCGACCGTCGACGTCCCCGTCTGGGCGGCGGCCTGCCGGGCCTGCGCCACCTGGATGGCCAGGTCGCGGTCGGCGGCGGACCTGCCCACCACGGAGCTCAGCGCGATCGTGATGATGAGCGCGAACACGGAGATGGCCAGCAGGAGCCCGAGCAGCCCGAGCATCCCGCGGGACAGCAGCGGCTTCTGCACGAAGACACCCGAGGCAGCCGGTGGCGCATCCGTCGGCGGTGCCGACGGACCTTCCAGGCGCAGCTCGAACGGCCGCAGCAGCGGGTCGCCCACGAACGGCCGCTTCGCGCTCGCGGCGAGCGCCACGGACGTGCTCTGCCCCGGCGCGAGGCTGAACCCGTCGGGGTCGAACGTGTACGTCGTGGCGGCCTCGGGGTCCCGCGCGACGAGCCGGGCGTGCTGGACGGTGTTGCCGTCGTTGCGCACCACGGCGGCGAACCCGGCGACCTTGCCGGCGGTGACGGTCGCGGGTTCCAGGCTCACGGTCGTGCGCGGCAGCGCCGGGACGTCGATGGTGACGTCCTCGATGGCGATGGCCGCCTGGTCGGTGACGTCGCGGACCTGGACGGACACCCGTCGCTCGCCCGCCGGGATCCCCTCGGGCAGCGTCAGGACGATCCCGACGGACACCGACTCCCCGGGGAACAGCCGCGGCGACGGGTCCTCGATCTCCACCCACGACGGGTCCGCGCCGAGCACCCGCAGCACGTACCCGGAGATGACGTCGGAGCCGTTGGTGACGACGACGCCCAGCATCGTGGGCGTCCCGGGGGTCGCGACGGCCCGGCGCGGCTCGACCGCGAGGCGCATCAGGGGCTCCCCGCGATCGGGAGGTCCTGCGCCGTGGTCGCCCCCGGCCGGACGGTGACGACGGCGGTCGCCAGGACCGCCCCGCCGGTCGTCACGGACACCGTGTAGGTCCCCGCGGGCAGGTCGGGCAGCAGGTACGTCCCCGCGCCGAACCCACCGGACGCCGTCGTCGTCGTGGAGCGCGTGATGGTCCCGTCGGTGGCCTGGACCGTCGCGCCGGGGACTCCCGCACCGTTCTGCGTGACGCGGCCCGTCACGTTCCCGAGCGCCGAGCTGAGCGCCACGGTCACCGGGGCCGGCGGTCCGGCGTCCGTGAGCGTCACCGGCACGCTCGCCGAGGTGTAGCCGGGCTTGCTGAAGGTGAGCGTCACCGAGCCCGTGGCCAGGCCGGTCAGGGTGAACGAGCCGACGGACCCCGCCGTCAGGGTGGTCGTGGTCACGGTGCTCGCGGACCCGCCCGCGGTCACGGTCACGCCCCCGAGCCCGATGCCGAACGCGTCGACGACGCTGCCCGTCACGGTCCCCGCACCGCCCGCGAGCAGGACCCGCAGGTCTGCGCGCTGCTCGCCGGGGCCGAGGTCGACGACGACCGTCTGCGTGCTGAACCCGGTCTTGGTGAACGTCAGGACGTAGGTGCCGGGCGTCGCGAGGTTGGGCACGACGAACTGGCCGACCTGCCCGATCGTCGGCGTCCCGACGACCACCGGCTTCCCGTCCATCGTCGTGCTCACCTCGACGCCGCCCACGGGCGCCGACCCGTCGGTGACCGTCCCGGAGATCTGCCCGGGACCCGCTCCGAGCGTCACGTCCAGCGCGAACCGCGACTGCCCGCCCAGGACCCGCTCGGACAGGCTGCTCGGCTGGTAGCCCTCCGCGACGAAGCTCAGCTCGTAGGTGCCCGGTGCGGGCAGACCCGCGAACGTGTACGCGCCAGCGGCGTCCGTCTCGGTGACGTACTCGGTCGCCGGGTCGGCGCCGGCCCACGCCGGCTTCGCGGTGACCTGCACGACGACCGTGCCGGGCGCCTCACCCGTCTCGACGTTCCCGCTGATCGACGCGGGGTCCCCGGTGACCGCCAGGTCCACGCCGGTGGTGACCTGCTGGGCAAGGGCGTCGACCTGCGTCCCCGTCGCGAAGGACGTGCCCGCCTCGTACCAGACCGTCTCGTACCCCTGTGCGGCGACCTCGAGCAGGTACGGGCCGGGGAACAGCCCCGCGAGCGAGTAGCTGCCGTCCGCCTGGGTCGCCGCGGACGACACCTCGACCGGACCGTCGCGACCCTGCCGCCACGCCGTGACGGTGACGCGCCCGACGCCCTCCTGGTCGGTCGCGCCGAGCACCAGCCCCGTGACGGTCGCGCCGGTGCCCGCCGGGACCGGCCCCTCCTTGGGCATCGCGCCCGCGGGCGTGCCCTCCGGCAGTGTGCCCTCGGCCGTCGCCGTGTTCACGAAGAACGACGGCGGCGCGACCTTGGCGTACGGGTCCGCGCCGAGGACCTCGCGCATGCCGAGCACGAACGCGAGCGCCCACGCGGCGAGGATCGACAGCAGGACGAGCGCCGTGAGGAGCCCGCGGCTGAACGTGGACTTCTGCCGGAGCACCAGCTCGACGTCGGCGGTCGTCTCGGTCGCCTGCGCGACCACGCGCAGGGGACGGTCCCGGTCGGAGCCGAGCAGCTGGCGCGGGCCACGCGCCAGCACCGTCGTCGTCGCGACCGCACCCGCCGGCACCGTCAGCGTCGACGGCGTGATCGACGTGCGCAGGGTCCGGTCGGTGTCGACGGCCCGGAGCGCGACGTCGAGCGGCACGTTCCCCTCGTTGCGCACCTCGACCGTGAACGCCGCCCGCCCGCGCGTGCGCACGAGCGACGGGGTCGCGGTCAGCGCGAGGCGCGGCTGCGGCGGCACGACGAGGTCGAGGTCGTGGAACGCCTCCGTGGCACCCGGTGCGCTGCCCGCGATCACGAACGTCAGCGGGTACGTGCCTGCCGGGAACGCGTCCGGCAGGTCGAGGGTCAGGGTCAGGGCGCCGGACGCCTCCGGGAACAGGGCGAGCGCCCGGGGCTCGGACCGCACGAGCGTCTCGGGCAGCCCGATGGCCCGCACGGACAGCGACTCGATGACCTCGGAGGTGTTGATGACCTCGAGAGGGACCACCCCGGAGCCGCCGGGCGACACGTCCAGCCGCTCGACCGTGCTGCTGACCCTCACGAGCTGACGCCCGCCCGGATCGGGACGGCCGAGCCCGACACGGACGTGACCTCGGGTGCGGCGGCCTCCCAGTCGTACGCGTCCGCCGCGACCGTGACCAACAGCGTGAACGACGCCTTGAGCGAGCCGCCCAGCCCGGACCACACGTCGCGCGGCCGGTTGTGGTCGTCCGGTGCGAGCGCCAGCTGCACGGTCGACGACAGCGGCCGGGGCAGGTGCTGGCCGGGCAGCACCTGGTGCGCGAGCAGCCGCGTCAGCGCGTCACCGAGCAGCAGGTGCTCGTCGCGTGACGAGCCCGCCCACGCGCTGACCAGGTAGGACAGCTGCACCATCGGCAGGGCGTGCCGACGTTCCGTGGACCCGTTCGTCGCCGCCCTCGTCGACGGCCCCCGCGACGGCTGGCTGCTCCGGGCCACCCCGTACAGGAACAGGTTCACCGTCAGCCGGTTGACCTGCGCCGACCAGGTGCTCGACGGGGCCTCGAAGGAGATGTCCCCCTGCTCCGTGGACAGCGGCAGCGTCGCGCGCAGCAGGCGTTCCAGGCCGTCCTCGACGACGGGGATCAGCACGGCTCACCCGCCTCCTCGACGCGCACGAAGTCCCGCGTGACCAGGCAGGACGCTTCCCGCAGGCTATGCAGCGGCGGTTTGCGGGAGCATCGGTAATCGCTACCGAAGTTGCCCGTCAGCCCTCGAGCGTCTTCATCGCGCCCGGGTTGAGGATCTGGATGACGCCCCCGTACGCGCACTGGCAGGTGGCGCCCATCGTGAGGGCGGGCTTGCCGCCGACGAGGGTCTGCGTCGCGCCGTTCATCCACGGCGCGACCGTCGCGGGGATGCACGGCATGGGCGTCAGGACGCCGAGCGCCGCCGCCGTCGCCGCCGCGACCGTCGGGTTGGCCAGGCTCGTGCACATGCCGAAGGGCGGGATGTTGGCCCCGGGGATCATGTCGGTGATGGCCGCCGCCGGCTTGCCCTCGACCAGCACGCGCGCGACGGGAAGGACGACGAGGGTCGACGGCGCGATGCCGAAGCTGCACTGCAGCATGGCCGTCGCGGTGGCAGCGGGCTTGCCCATCAGGTCACCACTGCGTCCCCTCGACGGACTGCGTCAGCTGCGCCCCGTCGGTCGTCGTGACGAAGCACAGCGTCGTGCGGTCCTCGTCCTGCTCCCAGCTGCGCGGCGACGGGAGCAGGTAGGTGAAGAACAGCTCCGAGTCGCGGTAGTCGACGCCCACGTACCCTGCGTACTCCTGCGCGCAGGCCCCGTCGGCGAACGACTTGAGCGCGGCCTCGCCGGGGAACGTGTCGGGCGTCGTGTCCGTGCCGGGGTCGGTGTACGTCGCGAGCGCGTACGCCTCCTGCTCGTGCGGCACGTCGCACTCGACGCGGTCCAGCGTGGTGAACGTCGTCGTGATCTCCTTCGGCGCGGTGAAGCAGTCGCCGACCTCGACGTCGAACACCGAGACCTGGTCGGTGTCGTCCCGGTCGAACAGCGAGCACCCCGGGAGCACCAGCACGACGCCCGCCGCAAGCACCCCGCGCCACACCCTCATGGAGGTGCAGCCTAGGAGCGGCGTCGGAGCCGTCCATCCGTAGTCGTTGCGTAACTTGCGCCGACAAGAGACCTGCCACTTGCGCCGACAAGAGACCTGCCGCACCCCGTGGCAGGATCGCGGGATGACGACGGAGCAGACGACAGCGCCCGACATCACCAAGAACGCCGGGGACACCGAGCTCTGGGTGGAGCGCACGGGCAAGCGCCTCTACACGGGCCGCAACTCGCGCGGTGCCGAGGTGAGCATCGGCGGGGTCGAGGTCGACGGGGCGTTCAGCCCGGGCGAGCTGCTGAAGATCGCGCTGGCCGGCTGCAGCGGGCTGTCCGCCGACTCCAAGCTCGCGCACCGGCTGGGCGACGACGTCGACGTGGTCATCAAGGTCAGCGGCATGGCCGGCGACGAGGACCGGTACCCGGCGTTCGCCGAGGAGCTCGTGGTCGACCTGAGCTCGCTCGACCCGGAGGCCCGCGAGCGCCTCATCACGGTCGTGCACCGGGCCATCGACTCGCACTGCACGGTGGGCCGCACGCTCGACGCCGGCGCGAACGTGCAGCTGACCGTCACCGGGGAGCGCTGATGCCGAGCATCGTCGAGGCGGCCCTCGCGAAGGCCGTGACCATCCCGTCGTCCACGATCCACGCGCACGTGAGCTCGTTGCGACGCAGGAACCCCGAGGCGACCCCCGAGCAGCTGGTCCGCCTGCTGGAGAAGGAGTACCTGCTCGTCGTGCAGTCCACCGGCGGTGCGGTGGGTGCGACGGCGGCGGCCCCGGCCGTCGGCACCGGGGTCGCCCTCGCGCTCACGGCCAGCGACATCGCCACGTTCTTCGGGGCGTCCGCCGCGTTCGCGCTGGCCGTGGCCTCCGTGCACGGCATCGAGATCGAGGACGTCGAGCGCCGTCGCGCGCTCCTGCTGACCACGATCCTCGGGGACTCCGGCGCCAAGATCGTCACCGACGGCGCGGAGCTGACCAGCGTCAGCGTCGCGCGGGCGCTGCTCACGCGGATGCCCATGGCGACGGTCCGCAAGGTGAACACGACCATGACCCGGCGCTTCGTGCGGACGCAGCTCACCAAGCAGACCGGGCTGGCCGTCGGCCGGATCGTCCCGTTCGGCATCGGCCTGGTGATCGGTGTAGCGGGCGCCCGCGCGCTGGGCAAGAACGTCATCGAGGGCGCGCGCCGCGCGTTCGGCCCGCCGCCGCTCGCGTTCCCGAAGGTCGTCGAGGTCGCCGCTCCGGCCGACGCACCCGTGATCCTGCCCGCGGAGCCGAAGCAGGTCACGGGCCGGTTCAAGCGGATCGGCTCCAAGAAGTAGGGACTACCAGCGGGCGTGGACGTGCTGGCGGATCCGCCCGTCGTAGATGCCGCGCAGGCCGTCGAGCGTCTCCTCGTCGATGGGTGGCAACGACGCCGCCTGCGCGTTGGAGACGGCCTGGACCGCCGAGCGCGCGCCGGGGATGACCACGGACACGCCCGGCTGGTCGATGATCCACCGCAGGGCGAGCTGGGCCGTGGTGGCACCCGCCGGCGTCAGGTCGGCGACCTCGCGCGCGGCGGCGACACCGACCTCGAACGGCACGCCCGCGAACGTCTCGCCGACGTCGAACGCCTGCCCGTCGCGGTTGTAGGACCGGTGGTCGTCGGCGGCGAACTGCGTGCCCTCGTCGTACTTCCCGGACAGCAGGCCCGACGCGAGCGGCACGCGCGCGATGATCCCGACGCCCTCGGCGGCGGCGAGCGGCAGCACCTGCTCCAAGGGCTTGCGCCGGAACACGTTGAGGATGATCTGCACGGTGGCGACGTTCGGCCGGACGATCGCCTCGAGCGCCTCGTCGACGGTCTCGACGGACACCCCGTAGGCGGCGACGCGGCCCTCGTCGACGAGCACGTCGAGCGCGTCGTAGGTGGACTCGCGCCGGAAGACCTCCGACGGCGGGCAGTGCAGCTGCACGAGGTCGAGGGTGTCGACGTCGAGGTTCTCGCGCGAGCGGTCGGTCCAGGCGCGGAACCACGAGAGCGTGTACGCGTCGGCGACGTGCGGGTCCGCGCGGCGGCCCATCTTCGTCGCCACGGTCAGCCCGTGGTTCGGCCCGCGCGCGGCGAGGAACGAGCCGATGAGCTTCTCGGAGCGGCCGTCGCCGTACACGTCGGCCGTGTCGAGGAACGTCACGCCGGAGTCGACGGCAGCGCCCAGCACCTCCAGCGCCGCCTCGTCGGACACCGACCCCCAGTCCGCGCCGAGCTGCCAGCACCCCAACCCCACGACCCCGACCGACCTGCCTGTGCGCCCTAGCTGCCTGCTCTCCATGGACAGGGACGCTACCCGCGCGGACGATGGGGCGCGTGACGAGCATCCCGATCGACGCCGTGGTCCGGTCCTTCCCGGTCGATGCCGCGGCGGCGTGGGCGCTGGTCGCCGACCTGCGCAACCACGAACGCTGGATCCCGCTGACCCGGGTGTCGCTCGACGGTCCCGCGGCCGCGGGGGCCACGGTCACCGCCGTCTCGGGGCCGTTCGCGCGGCGGGGGTTCCCCGGGCTCGCCGACGTGATGACCGTCGACCGCTACGACCCGCCGGTCGGCGCGGAGCCGGGCGTCGCGACGTTCACGAAGATCGGGCACGTGCTCAAGGGGCACGCGAGCATCGTCGTCGTGCCCGCGGGGCCGTCCTCCAGCCGGGTGTTCTGGAGCGAGAACGTCTACCTCGCGGGCCCGCTCCCCCGCCGACTCACCGAGGCCGCGCTCAAGCCGTTCCTCGGCGGGATGGTCCGGTACGCGCTGATGAAAGCCCGCCAGGAGGCTCACGCAACGAATCGCCACGCTTAGGTTCCGCGACGCAACGGATCGCGGCCCAGCGCACAACCTGAGATGAACGGCCCGGAGCGTACCGGCTCGTAGCCTTGGGGGAACGACACGCCACGAGGAGCCTTCATGACCCCGACCGCCCCCGGACGTACCGATCGCCGCTACCTGATGTGCGAGCCCGTCCACTACACGGTGTCCTACGAGATCAACCCGTGGATGGACAAGACCAGGTACACCGACGCCGACCTCGCCGTCCGCCAGTGGCGCACGCTGCGCGACGTGTACCTGGACCTCGGCCACACCGTCGAGACGATCGACCCGATCCCCGGCCTGCCCGACATGGTCTACGCCGCCAACGGCGCGACCGTCCTGGACGGCGTCGTGTACTCCGCGAGGTTCCGCTACGCCGAGCGCCAGCCCGAGGGTCCCGCGTACCAGAAGTGGTTCGCCGACCGCGGCTACGTCACGCACACCGCCGCCGAGACCAACGAGGGCGAGGGCGACCTGCTCGTCGTCGGCAACCTGGTCCTGGCCGGCACGGGCTTCCGCACCGACCGCGCCGCGCACGCCGAGCTCCAGGAGCTGTTCGGTCGCCCGGTCATCTCGCTCGACCTGGTCAGCCCGCACTACTACCACCTCGACACCGCGCTGGCCGTGCTGTCGAGCGACCCGGCCGACCCGCAGATCGCGTACTACCCGCCCGCGTTCTCGGCCGGCTCGCGTGCCGTCCTGCGCCAGCTCTTCCCCGACGCGGTCGAGGCCACCGAGCGCGACGCGGTCGCCCTCGGCCTCAACGCGGTCTCCGACGGGCTGAACGTCGTCGTCGCCCCCGGCGCCGTCGACCTCGCCGCGGCGATCGCCGCGCGCGGCTACAACCCGATCCCGGTGGACACCAGCGAGCTGCTCAAGGGCGGCGGCGGCGCCAAGTGCTGCACGCTGGAGATCCGCCCCGCCTCCGGCTCCGGACGATGACCCTCGTGGATGCGGGGCTCTCGGTCCTCGCGCCCAACTACCACCCCCTGCCCGTCACGCTGGTCGAGGGGCTCGGCTCGTGGGTGACCGACGACGAGGGCCGGCGCTACCTGGACCTGCTGTCCGGCTACTCGGCACTGAACTTCGGCCACCGCCACCCCGTCCTCACCGCGGCTGCCCACGCGCAGATCGACCGGCTCACGCTCACGTCCCGCGCGTTCGACCACGAGCTGCTCGAGCCCTTCGCGGCCCGCCTGGCTGCGCTGATCGGCCCGCTGGTCGCCGGCCCGCCCATGGTGCTGCCGATGAACACGGGCGCGGAGGCCGTCGAGACCGCCATCAAGGCCGCCCGCAAGTGGGGCTACGACGTCAAGGGCGTGCCCGCCGACCGCGCGACGATCGTCGTCGTCGACGGCAACTTCCACGGCCGCACCACCACGATCGTGTCGTTCTCCACCGACCCGGACGCACGTCGCGGCTTCGGCCCGTACACGCCCGGGTTCCGGGTCGTGGCGTACGGCTCCGTCGACGCCGTGCGCGAGGCCATCGACGAGACGACCGTGGCCGTGCTCGTCGAGCCCATCCAGGGCGAGCAGGGCGTCGTCATCCCGCCCGACGACTACCTGCCCGGCCTCCGCGCGCTCTGCACCGCGCAGGACGTCCTCCTCGTCGCCGACGAGATCCAGTCCGGCCTCGGCCGCACCGGCACCACGCTGGCCTCCGAGCTCTGGGGCGTGAAGCCCGACCTGGTCACGCTCGGCAAGGCCCTCGGCGGCGGCGTCCTGCCCGTGTCCGCCGTCGTCGGCCGGTCCGACGTCCTCGGCGTCCTGACCGCCGGCACCCACGGCTCGACGTTCGGCGGGAACCCGCTCGCGTGCGCGGTGGGTCTCGCGGTCGTCGGCCTGCTGGAGACCGGCGAGCTGCAGGCGCGGGCGACGACGCTCGGCCTGCACTGGGGTGCCCGCCTCGACGCGCTCGTCGACGAGGGCCTGCTCGCCTCGTCGCGTCGCGCGGGCCTGTGGGCCGGCCTGGACGTCACGCCGCCGCTGACCGGCCGCCAGCTCTGCGAGCGCCTCCTGGCCCGCGGCGTCCTCGCCAAGGACACCCACGGCAGCACCATCCGCCTGGCCCCGCCCCTGACGATCACGGTGGAGGACCTGGACCTGGCGACGGACGCCCTCACGGACGCCCTCCGCTGACCCGTCGCGGCTGCCCCACCCCCACCGCGAGCGTTCCGAGGACGTGGCTGCCCCCGCGACCACGTCCTCGGACGCCCGGTCGCCGCACATGACGACGTCCGAGCACCTGGCCGTCAGGGCGGCCAGATGCTCGGACGTGCCAGGCGCTAGCTGAAGCGCACCGCGCCGTAGAGCCAGCCGTTCAGGCTCGCGCCGCCGACGGACATGCTCGACACGTCGGTCCGACGCATCTGGGCGTCGTGCCCGGCGGACCGGGACCAGGCGGAGACCATCGAGGACGCCGAGCCGTTGCTCACGCAGGCCACGATGTTGTCGCCGCCGGAGTGCCAGATGCCGCCCGCGTTGGCCATGGTGATCGAGTGCGACACGAGGCTGCCGCTGCGGGACACCGACAGCTGGGAGAGACCGAGCGAGGCACGGTAGGCGTTGATGGCCGAGCCGATGGCGGACACGCTCGACTCGCCCGCCCCGGAACCGCTCGAGGTGCAGACCTTCCCGCCGGACGGGATGCTCGCGCCGCTCGGCGCGACGGGTGCGGTGCCCGCCGTGGACTTCTGGGTGGTGGACCGGGGCGCCGTGGACCGGGCCGGGGCCTTGGCGACGGAACGCGCCGCAGCCGCCTGTGCGGCGGCTGCGGCGGCGGCCTGCTCGGCGGCGATCCGCGCATTCTCCGCGGCCTGCCACGCCGCCTGGGCGTCGACGGCGGCCTTCTCGGGTGCGGCGACACCGGCGACGAGCGTGCGCAGCGACCGCAGGCTCACGTCGGGAGCGGTCAGGGCGGCGCCGACGGCACCGGACGCGCCGGCGAGGGCGGCCCGCGGGGCCTCCCCGGCGTTCGGCACGGCGGCGAGGGTGGCGTTCGCGTGGTCGACGGTGGCCTGCGCGGCACTCGTCGCGGCGGCGCGGCTGCTCTGGTACGCCGCCTGGGCGACGACGACGTCGGCGGAGCGCTCCGCGACCGCGTCGCGTGCTGCGGCGAGCACGTGCTCGTCCACCCGCTGCCCCGCGGCGAGCGCCTCCGTCTCGGCCCGCTGCGCGCGCTGCTCCGCGGCGTAGACGCTGCCGCCGGCCGCGACGGCGAGGACGAGACCTGCGGCGAGTCCGACCCAGACGGCCCGGCGGGTCCCGGCCGACCGCGGTACGGCGGGATCGGGCTGGGGCTCGACGAGGGGAGATGGTGCGGCGTGGGGGTGTGGGACGTCGATGACGGTCGGTGGATCTGCGATCACCGGTGTCGGTGCACTGATCACCGACGGCCGCTGGCTCGGGACCACATCGAGCCGTTTCTGGGTCTCCTTGACCACGTCGCCTCCCTCGCTAGACCCCAGAAGCTGGGGCCTCCCCTGATCTCGGCACGTCCTGCGTCCGCCTTGAGGCAAGTTGCCCTATTTGTTGAATCACCCGTTCGGCGTATTGCGTGCACATTGTCATCGTTTGGATGACCACACCAATCGAGAGCATGTCCGCGATGATGAGGGACGTGACGGACGACTCCGGGCTCGACGCCCTCGACACCGCGATCCTGCGCGTCCTCGCGCTGGACGCCCGGGCGACGTTTGCGCAGGTCGGGGAGCAGGTCTCGCTGTCCGCACCGGCCGTGAAGCGCCGGGTGGACCGGCTCCGTGAGCGGGGGGTCATCCGCGGGTTCACGGTCCGGCTGGACCCCGCGGCGATGGGCTGGCAGACCGAGGCGTTCGTCGAGCTGTTCTGCCAGGGCTCGACCAGCCCGGCGACGATGCGCGCGGCCGTCGAGCACTACCCCGAGGTCGTCGCCGCGAGCACGGTGACCGGGGACGTCGACCTCATGGTGCAGGTGCGCGCGCGGGACATGCGCCACCTGGAGCGGGTGGTCGAGAGGCTGGCTGCGGAGCCCTTCGTCGCGCGGACCCGGTCGACCGTGGTGCTCTCGGCGCTCGTCCGCCGCCCCGACGTCCCCCCGGCCCCCGCGGGCTGACTACCCCGCGACGGCCTCCGCGGTGGCGCACCGGTTGGTGACCACCATGACGGGGCAGTCGGAGTGGTGCAGGACGGCCTGGCTGGTCGACCCGAGCAGCAGCCCCGCGAACCCGCCGCGGCCCCGCGACCCGACCACGATCAGGTCGGTCGCGACGGAGAACTCGGTGAGCAGCTCCGCGCCCGTGCCGTCGAGCGCGATGCGCCGCACGGTCAGGTCGGGCACGTCCGCCAGGGCACGGTCGACGACGACGTTCAGCCCCTCGGTGACGTCCCGCAGCACCTGCTCGTGGTCGACGGCCGCCGGCAGCCACGCCAGGACGCCCGACATCGACCCGACGGGCACACCGGCCACAGCGGTCAGCTCGGCGCCCCACGCCCGGGCCTCACCGATGGCGTAGCGCAGGGCGTGCTCCGCCTGCGGAGACCCGTCGACGCCGACGACGATCCGCTGGACGGGACGCGGAGCCGGGATCGGTGCGTCGTCGGGCAGGGCCTTGCCGGCCTCCCGCAGCGGGACCACGACCGTGGGGCAGTACGCGTGCGCGGGCAGGGCCGACGAGACGGTGCCCAGCAGCCGGTCCGCGAACCCGCCCCGGCCACGCGTCCCGACGACCGCGAGCCGGACGGAGTGCGACATCTCGACGAGGACCCCCGCGGCGTCGCCCGTGAGCACCTTGGCGGTGACGGGGACGCCCATCGTGGACACGCGCTGCGTCGCCTCGGCGAGCACCGCCTTGGCGCCCTCCTGGATCGCGGTGTCGTCCAACGCCGCGTACCCGCCGTCGAGCGAGGCCGCCGTGAACGACGGCAGCGAGTAGCTGCAGACCAGTCGGACGGCCCAGCCGTGGGTGCGGGCCTGTGCCGCGGCCCAGTCGAGCGCGTGCAGGCTCGCCGCCGATCCGTCCACCCCGACGAGGACCACATCGTCACGCGTCATCCGGAGCCTCCGTGCTCGTACCGAGCCCGCCGTGCGCTCGTCCCAGTGTCCTCCTCTGAGGCCCACTTGCGCCTTCGAGTTCCCGGAATGATGCCATACGTTGGTGGATCCTTGACGAAGACGAGAGTCAGGCCACGACGTACGCCGACCACAGCGGTTCGGACCGGACCGACGTGGTCCCGAACGCCACCGACCAGCGCGGCGCGCGCGGCACGAACGGCAGCTCCCAGCCGATCTCGTGCAGCAGCCGGTCGGCCTTGCGGTGGTTGCACCGGACGCAGGCCGCGACGACGTTCGTCCACTCGTGCCGCCCGCCGCGCGAGCGCGGGTGCACGTGGTCGACGGTGTCCGCCCCGCCCCCGCAGTACGCGCACCGGTGGTCGTCGCG
>NZ_BJWH01000007.1 GCF_007990265.1 Cellulomonas terrae | reverse complement strand
CTCGCCGACACCGGCTTCGGCTCGGGGCTGCTCGAGCCGGTCGCGCTCGTCGACGGGCTCGTCTCCCGCCAGGGCGCCTGGACGTTCCGCACCGTCCAGCTCGACGACGGCTCCTGGCAGCTCCACGAGCAGCGCGCCGGGGCCTGGCAGACCCACTACACGATCCCGTCCGAGACCACGTACCCGGCCGACGTCGAGGTCGCCAACTTCGCGACGTCCCACCGCCCGACGTCCCGGTTCGTGCTCCAGGTCGTCGTGATGCGCAAGGACGAGGAGCGTCTCCGGGCCCTGATCGGGCGTCGGTTCACCGTCGAGACGCCCGCCGGTCAGGTGGAGGAGCGCACGGTCGGCGACGACGAGCTGGGCGGCGTGCTCCGTGACCTGGGTCTGTCCCTGACCGCCGACCAGCTCACGGCGCTCGGCGGCCGCTAGTCCTGCTCGGTGGAGCCCTCGGCCAGGTCCTCGGACTCGTCCGGCTGGTAGACGCACACCCACAGGTCGTCCGAGTGGACCGTGACCTCCATGGTGTCCGCCGGGTCGATGACGTCGCCGTCGAGCTGCCGCGGCTGCGAGCGGTCGCTGGTGATCCGGATCCGCGACCCGCGCAGGACCTCCATGTTGGGGACCCGGTGACGGCCGGGGCGGAGCACCGCGAAGGCCGTCTGGATCCAGTGGCCGAGGTTGCGCGGCGCCAGCACCGCCACGTCCATCTGACCGTTGTCGGGCTCGGCGTCGGGCAGCAGGTTGACCCCGCCCTGGAGCCGTCCGACGTTGCCGACGATCACCGTGCGGGCGCGCCGGCGCAGCACCGGGTAGTCGTCGACCTGCACCTCGACCTTCATCTCGGCGTCGTTGAGGTGCTTGAGCGCCGAGAAGACGTACGCGACCGGGCCGAGCACCGCCTTGAGCTTGGTGGGGGCGTCGTCGACCATCGCCGCGTCCAGGCCCATGCCCGCCATCACGGCGAACCGCTGCCCGTCGACCTCGCCCAGGTCGACCACGCGTCGACCGCGGTCCAGCGCCAGCCGCACGCCCTCGATCGTGTCCGTGGGGACGCCGAGGTTGGTCGCCAGCAGGTTGCCGGTCCCGCCCGGCAGGATCGCGAGCGCCGTCTCCGAGCCCGCGAGCCCGTCGATGCACGCGCGGACCGTGCCGTCGCCACCGGCCACGAACACGACCGCGGCACCGTCCTCGACCGCCTGCTTCGCCTGCCCGGTGCCGGGGTCCTCGGCCGTCGTCTCCAGCCACATCGGCTCGGGCCAGCCGGCCTCGGCCAGCTGCTCGACGATGCCGGCGCGGAGCTCGTCGAGGCCCTCGACGCGGTTCGGGTTGACGATGACCGCGGTGCGCAGGGGACCGCCGCCGTCGCGCTGCTCGGCGGCGGGCTGGGTGGTCGCGTCCTGGGGGGTCGTCACGGTGGCGAGTATGTCCCGAGCCTCTACGACCGGCCACTCAGGCACGTGTGACGCTCGCCGCCCGGCGGCCGTACGCTGCCGCGGTGATCACGGACGCGCTCGACGAGTGGACCCCGCAGGACCCTGCCCAGGTGACCCTGCTGGCGGAGTACCGGGCGTTCGTCGCGGCGTCGGGAGCGGCCGCGGTCGACCGGTCGCTGGCCCCCGCGCACCTGACGGCCACCTGCTTCGTCCTCACGCCCGACCTGTCGCGCGTGCTCCTGTGCTTCCATCGCAAGGGCCAGTTCTGGGTGCAGCTGGGCGGGCACCTGGAGCCCGGCGACGCGTCGCTGGCCGGGGCCGCGTCCCGCGAGGGCCGCGAGGAGGGCGGGATCGCGGGCCTCGTCGCGGGACGGCTTCCGGTCGACGTCCACCGGCACGAGCTGTCGGCGGCCTTCGGGCACTGCCGGACGCACTGGGACGTCGGGTTCGTCGCGTACGCATCCCCCGACGCGGTGCCTGTGGTCAGCGACGAGAGCGAGCACGTGGCCTGGTTCGACGTCGACGACCTGCCCGCGGGCACGCCCGACGACTTCCCCGTGCGGCTGCGCACCGTGCTCGACGAGGTACGGGCCCGGTGACCGGCTTCGCGCCGCTGCCGCTCCGTCTGGAGACCGAGCGGCTGGTCCTCACGCCGGAGGTCGAGTCCGACGCGCCGTGGTTCGCGGAGCTGCTGACCGCGCGAGGGACCGGCACGTTCACGGTCGACGACGCGCGCGAACGGATCGCGGCGATGGCGGTCGTCGTCGAGACGACCGGCATCGGCGCCCGGGTGCTCCGGCGTCGGGAAGACGACCAGGCTCTCGGGTACTGCGCGATCATCGTCGGCCGCGGGACGCTCGACGAGCCCGAGATCGCCTACGAGCTGCTGCCGTCCGCGCACGGTCACGGGTACGCAACCGAGGCGGCCCGGGCGGTGCTGGACGCCGCCTTCGCCACCGGTCGGACACGCATCTGGTCGACCGTGCGGCCGTGGAACGCGCCCTCGTTGCGGGTGCTGGACAAGCTCGGGTTCCGGCGCGACCACGTGACCGTCGACGACGCGGGCGAGATCGTCTGGCTGGCTGCTAGCCGCTGATCGGGCCGTCCTCGGCGCCGCCGGTCCGGCCCACCTCGATGGTCCCGCCGGTCATGGCGGCCGACAGGCAGTCGATGACGCGGCGGACGTCCGCCTCCGTCGCGCCGGGCGCCGAGGGGACGACGACGCGTGACACCGGCTCGTCCGACGACATCAGGCCGTCCGCCATCGCCGGGTCGTCCAGGCAGACGCTCCAGTCGCCCTCGGGGAAGGACAGCGCGATCGCCCACGGTCCCTCGGCGGGGAACCTGGTCGGCCGGGCGCCGAGCCCGGCCAGTGCCGACAGCGCCAGCGCCACCGCGAGCACCAGGGCCGCGACGACGCCGACTTTCCCTCTGATCGCTCGCACCCCCCGATCCTACGTCTCGTCATTGCACCAATCGGTTCAGTGTCGTATGGTGAACCACATGGTTCAGCATGACACCCTCGACCGGATCTACTCGGCCCTGGCCGACTCGACCCGGCGCGACATCCTCACCCGGCTCGGGGAGGGCCCCGCCAGCATCGGGGAGCTCGCCGAGCCGCACGGCATGACCCTCACCGGCATGACCAAGCACGTCCGGGTCCTCGAGGACGCCGGGCTGGTCCGCACCGAGAAGGTCGGCCGGTCCCGGCAGTGCCGCCTCGGCGAAGAACGGCTGGACGACGCCATGGCCTGGATCTCCTTCTACCAGCGGCTCTGGGAGCGTCGGCTCGACGGTCTCGAAGCCTTCTTCACCCTGCAGAGAGGAACGGAAGAATGACCACCGACACCACCCTCGAGCTGCGCGCCACGCGCGTCCTGCCCGCCACCCCGGAGCAGGTGTTCGACGCCTACACCGACGCCGAGAAGCAGAAGATCTGGTTCTCCATCCTCGACGAGGAGCCCGGCGTCGTGGAGATCGAGGTCGACCTGCGCGTCGGCGGCCAGCAGACCGCCGTGTGGGGGCCAGACCGCGACACCCTCTTCCGGGAGACGCAGACGTTCCTCGTCATCGACCGTCCGCACCGCCTCGTCACCGAGTCGTCAGGCAGCAGCCCCGACGGCATGACCATGACCACCCAGGTCGAGGTCACGTTCGAGGCGCACGGCGACGGCACGCTCATGTCCGTCGTGCAGACCGGGTTCCCGTCGGTCGAGATGCGGGACTTCTTCGCCGAGCACGCGTGGGTCGGCGCGTTCGACCGCATCGCCGCGTACCTGTCGCAGGCGTGACGACCACGACCCCCACGCCTGCCGTCCGCACCCGGCCGGCGTGGGTGACCGTGGGCGGAGCCGTCGTGGTCGCCGTGGCGGTCAACCTGGTGGTCTACGGGATCGGTCGGGCGGCAGGAGCGACGTTCGACTTCAGCTCCACCACCGGCCCCGCGAACGTCGACCCAGCGACCGTCGCCGGGTTCACCGCGGTGCCGCTGCTGGTCGGGCTGACGCTCGCCGCGCTGCTCGGTCGGCGGTGGACCTGGGTGGTCCCCGCGGCGCTGGTCATCGCCCCGGCGCTCGCCGTCGCGACGATCTTCCTCATGACCGTCCCGGCGGACCTCGACACCGCGAGCACCGTCACGCTCGCGTGCTGCCACCTGGCCCTCGTCCCGATCTCGGTCCTGGCACTCCGGGCGCTGCGGCATTGACGTTGCCCGCCGCGGGGACGGCGCGCGAGGCTGACCCGATGGTCGACCTCGTGCACGTCCCCGCGGACCCGGACCACCCCGACGCCTGGACGGTGGAGGGGACGGTCCAGGTCGGCGACGCCGTCGACCTCGCCCTCCACGGCTCGACCGACTTCGCGCTCGACGTCCCGACGACGCGCGCGACCTTGACCGAGCCCCACCGCGAGGTGCACCGGCTCGTCGCCCTCCCCGACGGTGCGCCGCGGACACCCGCGTCCGTCGTCGGCCGGGCCATGGTCGGCCTCCCGCTCGTCGGGAACGCGCACCTGGCCGTCGTCTACGTCGGTGTGCACCCCGACTGGCGACGACGCGGCATCGGGGCGGCGCTCTGGGACGCCGGCCTCGAGATCGCCCGGGCTGCCGGGCGCCGCGTCGTCGTCTCCGACTCCTCCTACCGGACCGAGCCACCGCCCGGACCGGACGCCCTCGAGTCCCCCACCGGCAGCGGCCGCATCCCCGTCGACGACGACGCCACCCGCTTCGCGCTGGCCCGCGGGTTCACGCTCGAGCAGGTGGTCCGGCACTCGGTGCTGGACCTGCCGGCCTCGGTGGACCACCTGCGAGCAGATCCGGGCAGCGACTACCGCGTCCACCTGATGCAGGACGAGTTCCCCGCGCAGTGGCTCGACGGCCTGGCCGTCCTGCGGACGCGGATGAGCACCGACGCCCCCTCCGCCGGCCTCGAGCTCACCGAGGACCCGTGGGACACCGAGCGCGTCCTCGCCGACGGCGCCGACATCCGCCGCCGCGGGCAGGGCTTCCTGGTGGCCGCCGTCGAGCACGTGCCCACCGGGGTGCTCGCCGGCTTCTCGGAGGTCCGCTACCCCCTGGACAAGCCGGCCGTCGTGCACCAGGGCGACACGCTGGTCCTGCGCGAGCACCGCGGCCACGGCCTCGGGATGCTCGCCAAGATCGCCGTCCTCGACGCCCTCGCCGAGGCCCGCCCGGACGCCGAGCGCATCCACACCTGGAACGCGCAGGAGAACGCGCACATGCTCGCCATCAACGTGGCGCTCGGCTTCCGGCAGGCCAGCGTGGACGCGGAGTGGCAGCGGCCCCTGTGACCGCTGCCGTCTCGTTCCGACCGGGTTCCGTGCGTGACGCCGCCGGTGGCCTGGTCGCGCTCACGCTGGCCACGTTCGTCGCGATCACCACCGAGCTGGTCCCCGTCGGCCTGCTGCCGCAGATCAGCACCGACCTGGAGGTCACGGAGTCCGTCGCGGGGCTGCTCGTCACCGTGTACGCGTTCATGGTCGCGGCGCTCGCGATCCCCCTGACCCTGGGCACCCGCCGGCTCCCCCGCAAGGGTCTGCTCCTGGTGACCCTGGTCGCCTACACCGCGAGCAACGTGCTCGTCGGGATCGCGCCGTCGTTCGGCCTCGTCGCCGCCGGACGCGCGGTCGGTGGCGTCGCGCACGCGCTCTTCTTCTCGCTGAGCATCGGGTACGCGTCCCGGCTGGTGCTCCCGCAGGTCACCGGCCGCGCGCTCGCCCTGGTCACCGCCGGGGCGTCCGCCGGTCTCGTGCTCGGCGTGCCGCTGTCCACCGCGCTGGGCACCGCGATCGGGTGGCGCAACGGGTTCCTGGTCCTCGCCGCCGGGTGCGCGCTGGCCACGGTCCTCGTCGCCACCCTGCTCCCCGCCGTCTCCGGCGACGACTCGCCCCACGCCGACCACACCCGCACCGACCGACGCCGACGGCTCGGCATCGTGTCGACCACCAACACGCTGACCTACCTGGCCCAGTACACCGTCTACACGTACGTGTCGGTCATCCTGCTCGCGACCGGGCTCACCGAGACCGCCGTCGGCCCGGTGCTCCTCGGCCTCGGCGCCGTCGGCCTCGTCGGCACCGCCTACGCCGCCGTGTCGCTCGACCGGTTCCCCCGCCGCGGCACCCTCGTCGTGCACGCCGTCATGGCCCTCGGCCTGCTCGCGCTCGGCCTCGCCTTCCCGTCGCGCGCCGGCGTCCTCGTCGCGGCCGCCGTGTGGTCCGGCGCGTTCGGCGCGATGGCGTCCGTGTTCCAGACCGCCGCCATCCGCACGCGCGGCGCGTCCCCCGACGTCATCGGTGCGCTGGTCAACTCCACCGCGAACATCGGGATCGGCGGCGGCGCAGCCCTCGGCGCGCTCGTCCTGGTCGGCCCCGGGCTCGGCGCCCTGCCGTACGTCGGCGCCGGGCTGCTCGTGGCGAGCCTCGTGGTCGTCGTCGTGGCCCGGCGGTCCTTCCCGACGCTGCCGGAGTAGCCCGGCCGTTCAGGGCGTCAGGACGTACCCCGTCGCGCTCCCGTCGGCCATCCCGCCCCAGGCGAAGACCACGGACGGCGACGCCGCGACCGCCGGGGAGTCGTTGTCCGACCACGGGTCGGCCGGCAGCGGCGTGGTCGTCCCGGCCACCGGGTCGAGCAGCACGTCGCCGACCCTGACCCGGTCCCCGACCACCACGCGCGGCCACGAGCTGCGGCCCGGCGCCGCGGGCAGGTCCGCCCAGGTCGCCGTGGCCGGGTCGAAGATCCCCCCGGACCGGTACGTCCGACCCCAGCTGCCCACCTCGCCCCCGTCCGCGCCGCCCACGTCCGGGAACACCACCCGGCCCGCGACCGCCACCGGGTCGGACCCGATGACCTCGCTGTCCGGCAGCACCGTCCACGCCGTCAGCGTGGGGTCGAGCTCGGCGGCCCGCACGAGCGACGGCGTCTCCGCCCCCGGGCTCGGCACCAGGTCCTTCGCCGTGAGGATCACCCGGCCGTCGACGACGACCACCGACCGGTCGTAGCCGGGACCGAGCGGGTCGTCCGGGATCCGGTGCCAGGTGCCCGTCGCCGGGTCGAGCCACGAGTCGACAGCCGCGACCTGCTCGTCCGAGGAGGGCACGGACAGCAGCACGTCACCGTGCGCCACGAGTCGCCCGGCGCCGTCCGGCGGCGTCGGCACCGTCGACCAGTGGTCGGCCACCACGTCGTACGCGAGCAGCACCGGAGACCTCTCCGGTGCTGTCGTGTCCGTCAGCAGGAAGAGCACGCCGCCGACCACCGCCGTGCTCGCCGTCGGGACGGGCACGGGAGCGTCGGCGATCCGCTCCCACGCACCCGTGGACGGGTCGAACGTGGCGCCGTCGGCGCGCCACTCGCCCGTCGGGACCGCGCAGTCCGAGTTCGGTGGGCACGCCGGACCGTCGTCACCCCCGACGACGACGAAGCGGTCGGCCACCCACGCCACCGTCGCGACCCGACGCGCCGAGAGCGGACCGTCCGGCACGCGGTGCCAGCCGTCGCCCGCGAGCGCTCCCGCACTCCGGCCTCCGGGCGCCTCCGCCGGTCCGCACGCCAGCAGGAGCGCGACGACGACCCACGCACCGACGGCCGACCTGCTGGTCCGCACCCGTCACCTCCTGTCACCGCGTTAGTGTCGCGTCGACCCCGTTCCTTGCACCGAGCCGGAGGCCCGTGTGACCGTCCCGCAGGCCGTGCTCGGGTTCGCCGTCGTCGCCGGGCTGCTGACGATCATCCCGGGCATCGACACCGCGCTCGTGCTGCGGTCGGCGATCAGCCGGGGGCGGGCGTACGCGTTCGCGGCCGCGCTCGGCATCAACGCCGGCTGCCTGATCTGGGGCGTCGCCGCGGCGGTCGGTGCGTCGGCCCTGCTCGCCGCGTCCGAGGTGGCCTACCGGATCCTCACCCTGGCCGGCGCCGCGTACCTGGTCTGGCTCGGCATCGGCCTGCTCCGGACGAGCCTGCGGCCCCACCGCGCGGCGGCCGTCGACCCGCCACGGGCGTCCGCCTGGCACGGGTTCGCCACGGGGCTGTGGACCAACCTGCTGAACCCGAAGATCGGCGTCTTCTACCTGGCGACGATCCCCCAGTTCGTCCCCGCCGACACCTCCCCGCTGCTCATGGGCGTCCTGCTCGCGGCCGTGCACAACGTCCTGGGCATGGTGTGGTTCACCGTGATCATCCTGGCCACCGGGTTCGCGGCCCGCTGGCTCGCCCGCGACGCCGTCGCGAAGGTCACCGACCGCATCACGGGCACCGTCCTGGTCGCGTTCGGCGCGAAGCTGGCGCTGGACGCCCGGTAGGCCTCAGTCGGCCGCGGGCTCCGGGTCGGGCGTGAGCTCGGGGTCCGGCGAGCGGTCAGGTACGGGCTTCGGCAGGTCCTCCCCCGACAGCCACGAGTACCAGGCCGTCTCGGGCCCGCCCTGCAGCAGCAGCGCCCGCGTCAGCAGGGTGAGCGGCACGGCGAGGATCGCGCCGAGCGGCCCGATCACGAAGGTCCAGAAGATGACGGACACGAAGCTGAGCGTGAGCGTGATGTTCACGGCGTCGGCGACGAACTTCGGCTGCACCAGCACCTGCAGCACCACGTTCACCGCGCTGTAGACGGCGACCACGGCGAGCGCGAGCGGCCAGCCGCCGACGACGAGCGCCAGGATCGTGGGCGGGACGACGCCGATGACGAACCCGATGTTCGGGATGAAGTTGGTGACGAACGCGAGGATCGCCCAGACGGCCGGGGCGGGGACGCCGAGGGCCCAGAGCGCGAGCCCGTCGATGATCGCGACGACGGCACCGAACGACGCACTGACCACGAAGTACCGGCGGACGCCGATGTTGAACGTGGTGGCCCGGCGCAGGACACCGCCCTGCGTCGCGCCGAAGTGCACGTGCGCACCGTCGTACCGGGCGGCGTCGACGGACATGAAGATGACGTAGGTGACGACGACGAACAGCGTGGTCGCGACCCCGAGCGCCGCTCCGGAGATGCTCGTCGCGAGGCCGAGCAGCTGCGACGGCTGGAACGCGTCCGTCACGGAGCTCACGGCGTCCTGGTCGAGCCCGAGGGTCGCGAGCCACGACGTCGCGCCGCCGACCGCATCCTGCAGCTCGGAGAGGTACTCCTGCACGAGACCGGCGAACTGGATCCCCGCGAACGTGAGCATGGCGATCAGGACGAGCAGGATCAGATAGACGACGACGATGACGACGGTCGTCGCGGCCGCGCGGTTCCACCCGCGGTGCTCGAGCGGGTGCCGGATCGGGTGCACGATGATGACGAGCACCGCGGCGAGGAACAGCGGGGCGAGGACCTCCCGCGCGGCGTGGACGCCGGCGAGGACGACGACCGCGGCCGAGAGGAACAGGAGCGTCCGGGTGGAGGGCGCGAGGCCCTGGGGCGGTGCCATCGGGCCGACGTGCTCCTTCGACGTTGTCCACGAGCGGGTGCTCGCAAGATAGCGCGGCGCCTAGCCCGGGGCGGCGCGCCACTCGCGCGGCGTCATCCCGTACTCCCGACGGAACACGCGTCCGAAGTGGGAGGCGTCGACGAACCCCCACCGGGCGCCGACGGCGGCGACCGTCAGGTGCGCGGACGCGGGGTCGCGCAGGGCTCGTCGGCACTCCTGCAGGCGCAGCGTCCGGATCGTGTCCTGGAGGCCGACCCCGGCGCGCTCCAGCTCCGCGTACAGGTGCCGGACCGAGACGTGGTGCGCGGCCGCGATGGCCGCCGCGGTCAGGTCGCGGTCCGCCAGGTGCGTCCGCACGTACTCCTGGACGCGGAGCACCAGCGATCCCCGCAGGGGCGCTGCGGCGCGCGGCGCGTCTGCCAGGTGGGTGGTGATGAGGGCGCGGAGCAGGTCGATGCTCGGACCGGCGACGAGCTCGGCCGCCGTCGGGTGGTCGAGGACGTCGGTGCTGCCGAGCGAGTCGAAGTACGGCGCGACGACGGCCGCGAGCGGGTTGTTGTCCGGGCCGATGCGCACCCCCGCGACGGCGTCGATCGTCGGGTCCGGCAGGGCGAGCGCACTGCGGGGTACCTGGAAGTAGTGCAGGTCGGTGCGGTTCGTGTTGAGCACGGTGTACGGACGGGTGCTGTCGTAGACGGCCATGTCACCCGCGCGCAGGACGGCCTGGTTGTCTCCCTGCGCGACCATCGTGGTGCCCGCCACCTGGACGGCGAGGAACACCGTCGGCTCGTGGTCCTGCCGGGCCAGGCCCGGCGTGCGCCGCAGGAGGGTGGGCGTCGACCGCGCCGACGAGAAGTTCACGGGACCCGCCTCGGCGACGCGGCAGAGCACCTCGATGTCCGCGGCGGGCCGGTCGTACTCGATCTCGACCGGGAGGACCCCGGACCAGATGGCGTCACGGATGATCTCGATGCGGTCGTCGGGCGGCAGGTCGTCGGAGCGCAGGACGAGAGTCACCGGAAACCCCCACATGTCGGACACGGCGGATGGACCCACCGTAAGCGTCTGGACGCGCGCCCGACAGGGGCGATCGTGCACGGACGGACCAGAACCGTGCACGTCACGGCCACCCGGGCGTCGCCCGCGCTCCGGAGACTGGCGTGGTCGTCGCCGCCTGGGAGGGAACCCGCCATGAGCCCCACCGTCGTCCTGATCCACGGAGCCTTCGCCGACGCCTCCGGCTGGGGCGGCGTGATCAGCCGCCTGACCGCCGCCGGCCACACCGTGTACGCCCCGGCGAACCCCTTGCGCAGCGTGTCGGGCGATGCCGCGTACGTCCGGTCGTTCGTGTCGACGATCGAGGGTCCCGTCATCCTGGTCGGCCACTCGTACGGCGGGGCGGTCATCACGAACGCGGCCGTGGGTGCCGACAACGTCAGGGCGCTCGTCTACGTCGCGGCGTTCGCGCTCGACGAGGGTGAGGCGGCCGGTCCTGCCACCGCGCTGGGCAGCGACGGCCCGCCGCCGGACCTCACGCAGGTGATCGTCGTGCGCCCGTTCCCGGACGCCGGCGAGGGCAACGCCGACGCCTACCTGGACCCGGCAATCTTCCCGCAGACCTTCTGCCAGGACCTGCCGCCGGAGGAGGGCGCGATCATGGCGGTCTCGCAGCGGCCCGCCGCGCTGGCCACGCTCGGGGAGCCGTCCGGGCCGCCCGCGTGGAGGACGCTCCCGTCCTGGTACCTGGTCGCGTCGCAGGACCGCGTGATCCCGCCGGCAGCCGAGCGCGCGATGGCGGCGCGCGCCGGGTCGACGACCGTGGAGATCGACAGCTCGCACGTCGCGATGATCAGCCACCCCGACGAGGTCGCGGACCTCATCCAGCAGGCGATCGCCGCTGTGTCCTAACGGGGTCGGACCAGCGGCGCGGGGAACCGGGGCATGACCGGGGTGCCCGCCAGCCAGGCGGTCAACCGGTCGGCCTCGGCGTCCAGCGCTGCGCGCGCGTCGCGGCCGACGTCCTCGAGCAGGACCAGGTCGACCGCGCCGTCCTTCGTCGACCACCCGCCGACGATCCGTCCGTCGACCCAGATGGTCGCGCCCCCGTTGCCCGCGGTGTCGAACAGCTGGGCACGGTGCGGGCCGAGGTACCAGTCGCGCTCGGTCCAGCCCATCGTCGTGGGGTCCAGCGCGGGCAGCAGCGCGACCCAGGGCTCGACGGGGCCGACGGGCTCGGTGTCGTCGGGCAGCACCCAGCCGGAACCGCCGCGGTCGAGCGTCACCTCGACCGCACCGACGTCCCGCAGCGCCTGCCGCACCGCGGTGAGCGTCGAGCCGAGCCACCACTTCAGGTCGAGCGTGGTCCCCGGCCCGAACCGGCGCAGCCACCGCCAGACCAGCTCCGCACGCGCGACGTCCTCGGGCAGGGACGGGATCGGCTCCCCCAGCCAGTCGGCCGCGAGCGCCCAGGTGGGCCGCGACGACACCCACGACCCGAGGTTGCCGGCGCGCACGATCGTCCCCGCGGCCTGCAGGTAGGTCATCACGCGCGACACGACGGGGAACGACCCCGCCCACGACTTCCCGTGGCCGTACGCGATCGAGCCCTCCAGCACCGGGTCGCGCTCCCGGAGCTGCGCCGCCGTGAGGGGCCCGTCGGCCAGTCCGGCGACGGCAGCGGCCGTGACCTCGTCGAACCATCGCTCGGCGTCCTCGACGAGGCCCGCCTCCCGGACCTCCTTCTGCAGCCGGCGCCGCTCGGCCCCGGCGACCTTGTCGCTCGACGCGGCCTGCACGACCGGCAGCAGGTCCCGCCCGACCGCGAAGAGCGTCCGGCGCATGGCCAGGTGCTTGACCAGCGTGCGGTCGTCGAAGAACGCGCGGTCCAGGTCCGGCACGGTGAACCCGTCGACGCGCGCCCAGGCCGACAGGTACAGGCCGGTCGGGTCGGTGGCGTGCAGGCAGACCATCGCGTCGGCCGCGGCCTCCACGGAGGAGACCCGGAAGGGCGGGGCGACCGCGTGCCGGCGGGCGATGCGGGCGCGGCGCTCGTCGTCGTCGAGGTGGGTCACGCGGTGATCTTCTCAGCAGACCGTCCTCAGCCGACGGTGTGGTTGTAGAGCCAGTCGTTGCGGGTGTCGTCGGCGGCCCGGCGCAGGAACATCGGCATCATCGCGTCGCGGATCGCGACGCCCAGGCGGCTCTTCGTGACCCGCTTCTGCGCGTTGATCGCGCGCGCGTACGTCACCACCGCGTCGGTGCGCGGCTGCCGGACCTCCTGATAGGCCGCGAACGCGGTCGTGTGATCGCCGTCGAGACGCAGGGACCTGGCCAGGACCGCCGCGTCCTCGAGCGCGAGGGACGCCCCCTGCCCGGCGCTCGGGCTCGTGGCGTGCACGGCGTCTCCGATCGCGACGACCCGCCCGCGGCTCCACCGCCGCACGCCGACCAGGTCGTCGATCGGGTACGGGCGCAGCTCGTCGGTGGTCGCCGCGAGGATCTGCGGGACCGGGTACGGGTCGTCGACGTGCAGCGCGCGGAGGTCGTCGAGAGTGACGGTCGCGTCCCGGTCGGGCGCGGTGACGTTGGCGAACCAGTAGGTGGTGCCGTCGGCGCGCACGAGGTACCCGAAGAACGAGCGCACGCCGAAGACGAAGTGCTGCGTCTCGGGTGTCGGTGCCAGCCCGGGCACCCGCGCGAAGCCGCCGACCCCGACCAGCCCGCTGTAGACCGGCTCGGGGGCGTCCGCGTCGATGTACCGGCGCGTCGGCGAGCCGATGCCGTCGGCGCCGACGAGGAGGTCGCCCTCCGCGACGGTCCCGTCCGCGAACGTCGCGCGCACGCCGTCGGCGTCCTGGTCGATCGAGACCAGCCGCGCGCCGTACGTCGTCGGGACGCCCGCCGCGTCGGACCCCTCGCGCAGCACCTGGTGCAGCCAGCTGCGCCGCACGATGACGCTGCCGCGCTCGGGCTCGCGCGCCGGGCCGTTGGGCACCGCGCCGAGCTCCTTGCCGGTCCGGCTCCACATCACCATCCGCCCGGCGCGGTGCGCGTCGGTGAGCAGCCGGTGCCGCAGGCCGAGCGTCTCCAGGACGGCGAGGCCGTTCGTCGCGACGTTGAGGAACAGGCCCGCATACGGGTCGGGCTCGGCGTGCGCCTCGTAGACGTGGGTGTCCCAGCCGTCGCGGGCGAGGAGCTGGGCGGCCGCGGGACCCGCGACGCCGCCGCCAATGACGAGTGCTCTGGGCATGACGCCCCCCTTTGATACCGTGGAAGTACGAGACTCTCGTTTCTAGAGTCTCTCGTATTTCGAGAGAGTAGGTCGTCCGTGAGACCCTCGTCAACCCGCGAGCAGTCGATCGCGCGCATGGCCGACGTCATGCGCGACTTCATGGCGAACGCCGTGCTGTTCCAGGACGCGGTCGCGCGCACCGGCGGGCTGAACAGCACGGACCTCCAGGCGGTCGGCCTGCTGATGAGCCACGGCCCCGCCACCCCCGGTGAGCTGGCCGAGCGCACCGGCCTGAGCGCCGGCGGCGCGATCACCGCGGTCATCGACCGGCTCGAGAAGGCCGGCTACGTCAGCCGCCAGCGCGACCAGGCCGACCGTCGGCGGGTCATCGTGACGGCCGACGTCGAGAAGGTCCTGCAGCAGGTCGGCCCGGTCTACGGTCGCGTCGGCGCGCGCTGGGCGGCCTACCTGGACACCCTCACCGACGAGCAGATCGAGCTGGCGAACGAGCTCTTCACGCGCGCGAGCGAGATCAACCGCGAGGAGATCGAGCTGCTGAAGGACCGTCGATGATCGAGGTCACGACGCCGGACGGCCGCACCCTGCGGGCCTACGACGTCCCCGTCGACGACGAGCGCCTCACCGTCGTCTGGCACCACGGCACGCCCAACGTCGGCACCCCGCCGGAGCCGCTGCTGCCCGCGAGCGCCGCACGGGGCATCCGCTGGGTGTCCTACGACCGTCCCGGCTACGGCGGCTCGACCCCGCACGCCGGACGCGACATCGCGTCCGCGGCCGGCGACGTCGAGGCGATCGCCGACGCCCTCGGGCTCGGCCGGTTCGCGGTCCTCGGCCACTCCGGCGGCGGGCCGCACGCGCTGGCCTGCGCCGCGCGCCTCGGGGACCGGGTCGTCGCCGCCGTCAGCGGGTCGGGCCTCGCGCCGTACCCCGCGGACGGCCTCGACTGGTTCGGGGGCATCGCCGCCGGCGGCACGGCCGAGCTCCGCGCCGCGGTCGAGGGGCGCGCGGCGCTCGAGCACGTGCTGACCACCAGCGAGTACGACCCGGAGATGTTCACCACGACCGACCACGCAGCGCTCGACGGGGCCTGGGGCTGGCTCGGCCGGATCGCCGGCGAGGCGCTGGAGGGCGGCATCGGCGGCATGGTCGACGACGACCTCGCCTACGTCGCGCCCTGGGGCTTCGACCCCGCGACCATCACCGCGCCGGTCCTCCTGCTGCACGGCGAGGCCGACCGCGTGGTGCCCAGCAGCCACGCGGTCTGGCTGGCGGACCGCATCCCGTCGGCGGAGCTCTGGCTGCGCCCCGGCGACGGCCACGTGTCGGTGCTGGCTGCGGCGACGGACGCGCTGGACTGGCTGCTCTCGAAAGTCGACGTCACGGGCACCTGAATCGCTTCGGTGCCTGGTCATCGTGCGGACTCGTCGTGAGGGTGGACGGACGCCCCCGTCACCCGTCAGCGACCCCGTCGCCTGACAGTGGGCGCTCCCGGGGGGTCAACGTCGACGTCTTCGAGAAGGGGACACACATGTCAGTCCGAGCACGACCTCGCGCGTTGGTCACAGCGCTCCTCGCCGTCACCATGGCGATGGCGGCCGCGATCGTCACGTCGCAGCCCGCCTCCGCCCACGGGTCGGTCACCGACCCCCCGACACGCAACTACGGGTGCTGGGAGCGGTGGGGCAGCAACCACCTCGACCCGACCATGGAGCAGAAGGACCCCATGTGCTGGCAGGCCTGGAAGGCCGACCCGAACGCCATGTGGAACTGGAACGGGCTGTACCGCGAGAACGTCGGCGGCAACCACCAGGCCGTCATCCCGAACGGCCAGCTGTGCTCCGGCGGCCGGACGTTCTCGCCGCGCTACGACGCCATGGACGCCGTCGGACCGTGGGTGGCCAAGGGCGTGCCGACGTCGTTCACCCTGACGCTGACCGACAGCGCGAAGCACGGTGCCGACTACCTGCGCATCTACGTCTCCAAGGCGGGCTTCGACCCGACCAGGGAGGCGCTCGGCTGGGACGACCTGGACCTCGTCAAGGAGACCGGTCGCTACGGCACCACGGGCCTGTACCAGACGGACCTGAACCTGTCCGGCCGCTCCGGCCGCGCGGTCCTGTTCACGATCTGGCAGGCCAGCCACCTGGACCAGCCGTACTACCTGTGCAGCGACATCAACATCGGTGGCGGCAACACGACGCCGACCCCCACCCCGACGCCGACCGTGACGGCCCCGCCGACGCCGACCCCCACGGTGACGCCGACCCCGACGCCCACCCCGACGGTCACCCCCACCCCGACCCCCACGCCCACCGGTGGCACCGGTTCGTGCACGGCGACGGTGAAGGTGGTCAACAGCTGGAACGGCGCGTTCGTCGGTGAGGTCACGGTGAAGGCCGGCTCGTCCGCACTGACCGGCTGGCACGCCACCATCGGCGGCGCGACCGTCACCCAGGCGTGGAACGGCTCGCTGTCCGGGGCCAACACCATCACCAGCGCCGCCTGGAACGGCTCCGTCCCGGCAGGTGGCACGGCGACCGCCGGCTTCATCGCCAGCGGGACCGGCAGCGGTCTGACGGCAGTCTGCGGCACGCACTGACGCAGGCCTGACCTGACGCCCGCCCGTCCCGAGCAGGGGACGGGCGGGCGTCCTCGCGTCCGGCCTCCTCCGCGGGCGGCCCGTGCGGTCTGCATGCCAGGCTCGGCCCCGCGGTCCGTGACGCCCTCTGCACGCCTGGCAGTCAGCCGCTGAGCGCGCGGCGCCGTCCGGACGCGCGGAGCAGGAGCACCGTCACGGTCCACACGAGTGCCACGCCCGCGACGCCCACGGACACCGCGACGACGGTGCGGGGGAAGTACTCCTGGAGCATCGTGCTGCAGTACTCGTCAGCGCTGATCCCCGGTGCGAGCTCGGCGTTCTGGAGGTCCTCGTGACAGCTCCGGACGATCGCGAACCTGCCGGCCGCCAGCAGCAGCCCCCACGGGAGCAGGAGGACCAGCAGCCAGCGCAGCTCCTCGACGAGCGACATCGGCGGCCGACCGCGCCGACGCCGCCGCTCGTGGGCGCGCGACCGCAGCAGTCGCGCGCCGAGCCAGGTCCCGACGACGACCAGCACCCCGACGGTGGCCATGAGCATCGTGCACCCCCTCCGTCGCGCTCGACAGTAGGGGTGGCGCGGGCCAGAGCCCCCCGGTCGGGGCCGCGCTCACCCGGATGGGTCAGGGCCGCGAGGTCGGCAGCCCGAACGCCTCGAAGTGCTCGGTGCCGATGAACGCGGTCAGCGCCGCAACCCGGTCCCCGTGGAGCGTGAGGACGTCGATCGACCAGGCGTGGTGCACGTCGTCGCCGGCTGCGCGCAGGTACGACGCCACCGCGGGCTGCCCGTTCGCGCTCGTCGGGACGTGCCGCCACGAGCCGCAGGAGAACGCCACCGTCGTCGCGAACTCGGTCACGGCCGCGCGGCCCGCGTACCAGTGCGTCAGCGGCGGCATCGACCAGGTGACGTCCTCGGTCAGCAGCGAGAGCAGCAGGTCCACGTCGCCGCGTTCGAGCGCCGAGGAGTACCCCGCGACGACCTCGCGCACGCGCGCGTCGGCGGCGGGGACGGCGTCGCGCGGCGGCACCTTCTCCGCGACGGTCGCCCGCGCGCGCTGCAGGGCGCTGTTCACCGACGCGGTCGTGGTGTCCATCCAGGTCGCGATCTCGGCGGCGGAGAAGCCCAGCACCTCGAACAGCAGGAGGGCGGCACGCTGGTTGCCGGGCAGGTGCTGGAGGGCGGCGACGAACGCGAGCTCGACGGACTCGCGCTGCTCGTAGCGCGCGTCGGGGTACGGGCTGAGCCAGGCGACGTCGGTCAGCGGGGCGTCCCCGACGACGGCGTGCTCGCTCGACGGGCCGAGGTCCACGGGCAGCGCGCGGCGGCCGCGCCGGGCGATGAGGTCCAGGCAGGCGTTGGTGGCGATCCGGTAGAGCCACGACCGCAACGAGCTCCGCCCCTCGAAGTCGTCGATCGCGCGCCAGGCGCGCAGGAGCGCGTCCTGCACGGCGTCGTCGGCGTCGTGCACCGAGCCCAGCATCCGGTAGCAGTGCGCGTGCAGCTCGCCGCGCAGGGGTGCGAGCTGCTCCGTGAAGGCATCGACCTCGGACAGGTCCGTCATGACCGATGATTCTGCCCCGCGGCGCAAGTCTTACCGGCATGACGACCATCACCACCTCCACCACGCTCGACGTCCCCGGCGCACGGCTGCACTACGAGCTGCGCGGCAGAGGCCCCCTGATCGCCCTCGTCGGCGCCCCCATGGACGCCACCGCGTTCGCTCCGCTGGCGGACCTGCTCGCCACCGACCACACCGTCCTGACCACCGACCCCCGCGGCATCAACCGCAGCTCCGTCGACCACCCCGACCGCGACTCCACCCCCGTCGAGCGTGCCGACGACCTCGCGGCGCTCCTGCGCCACGTCGACGCGGGGCCCGCAGCGGTCCTGGGCTCGTCGGGCGGTGCGGTCACCGTCCTGGCTCTGGTGGAGCGTGCGCCGGAGCTGGTGCACACCGCCGTCCCGCACGAGCCGCCGCTCGACGAGCTGCTCCCCGACCACGCCGAGCTGTACGACAGGACCGAGCGGATGGTCGCCACCTACCTCACCGGCGACACCCGGTCGGCGTGGAAGCAGTTCATGGAGATCGGGAACCTGCAGGTGCCCGACGAGGTGTTCGAGCTGTACTTCGGCTCGCCGCGCGAGGGTCAGGACGCGCTCGACGAGCACTTCCAGTTCGCGCACATGCTCCGGCACACCGTGCGGTTCCGGCCGGACATCCCTGCGCTCCGGGCGGCACCGACGCGTCTGGTCGTCGGCATCGGGGAGGAGTCCGCCGGTGAGCTCTGCGACCGTACCTCGCGCGCGCTGGCGGACCTGCTGGGCCTCGAACCGACCCTGTTCCCCGGCGAGCACATCGGCTTCGCCGAGCACCCGGAGGCGTTCGCGGTCCGGCTCCGCGAGATCCTGGGCGCATGAGCCTCGACGCCACGTTCACCGCACCCATCAAGAAGGACGGCGCCTTCGCCACCTACCTGGAGCTGGACGGCTCTGCGGAGGTGCTCGGCACGCGCAAGGCGGTCAAGGTGACCGGCACGCTCGACGGCCACGAGTTCGCCGCCACCCTCATGCCGTCGGGCGCCGGCCCGCACTGGCTCCCGCTGCGCAAGGCCCTGTGCACGACCATCGGCAAGAGCGAGGCGGGCGAGCTGGTCGAGGTCCGCCTGCTGGACCGCACGACCTGACTGTGACACTGCCCTGAGTGACGCGACGCAGTCCCAGACGTCACTCATGGCAGGGTCGGCAGGCTCCCTGGCGCCGAACCCGACATGAGTGACGTGACGACGGGTCGTGGCGCCACTCATGTCGGGCTCGGCCGGGTCAGCCGCCCGTGATCACGAACTGGGAGCCCGGTTGCGTGACGATGTTGCCGTTCGCGTTCCCCGAGAGCGTCACGTTGCTCAGGATCGCGTTGCCGCGGATCCCGCTCATCGCCAGGATGCCGGCTCCGTTGCGGCTGTTCGTGATCCGCACGTTCGCGATCCGGACGTCCGGCACGACGCCGCCGCCGTTCTTGAACTGGATGCCGTCGTAGGTGGAGTCGTCGATGTCGGTGTCCCGGATCGTGACGCCGGTGATGTCCAGGGTGCTCGGGAAGATGGTGATGGCCCCGAACTCCTGGTCCTCGTTCCAGAACGCCCCGCCGGTGCGGTACAGGCCGTTGTTGGCGATCAGCGTGGTCCCGCCGAACGGCAGGGGGCTGTGGTCGGTCGCCAGCATGATGCCCGGGTAGTTCATGGTGTCGTAGACGAGGTTGTTCTCGATCGACTGGTTGGAGCCGCCGTAGATCGCGATCCCGTTCGCGCGCCACGGCAGCTGGATCGTGTTGTTCACGAAGTGGTTGTCGCGGGCGTTGTCGGCGGTCCGGTCCTTGACGTACGGGTTGGACCAGATGGCCAGCGCGTCGTCACCGGTGGTGCGGAACGACGAGTTGAACACCCGCGAGCTCCTGGTGCCGTTGGAGAAGTTGATCCCGTCGGCGTAGGTGTTCCGGATGCGCATGCCCGTGAGCTCCAGGCCGTCGGCGGGTCCCCACAGCTCGGGGATGTTGTCGTAGTCCCGGCCCACCCAGACACCCACGTTGGCGTGCTCGATCCACACGTTGCTGATCTTCGTGCCCGTGCCGAACCGGCCGTTGAGCCCGACGCCGCCCTCGTCGTTCCCGTCGCCGCCACGGATCCGGCCGGAGCCGAAGATCGCGATGTCGGAGATCTGGACGGCCTTGTCGATGTCGAACCCGAAGTTGCCCTCGTGCGGGTGGTTGAGGGTGTTCGCGTCCTGCGGCTCGATCAGCGAGTAGAGCTGTGAGTGCCACATGCCCGCACCGCGGATCGTCACGTTCGAGATGCCCACCTGGTTGTACGTCCCGCGGTTGAGCGGGTCGTCGGTGAGGATCTTCTTCTCCTGGCGCCACTGCCCCTGCGGGATCCAGACGCAGCTGATCTGGCCGTTCTGGTCCGCCGTCACGGCCGCCTGGATCGCGGCCGTGTCGTCGAGCCCATCGTTCGGCACCGCGCCGTAGGCAGTGATCGAGGTGCACTCCGCAGGCTTGGACAGCGGCGGCGCCACCTGCTCCAGGTCGACGGAGTCGATGACGTAGAACGCCGCCGAGTCGCCCGCGTCGCGCTGCAGCCGGAACACCGTGCCCGCCGGGTAGGACTGCGCGAGCAGCGCGTGCGACTCGTCGAACAGCCGGCGAGCGTCGCCGCCCGGGGTGTTGGTGAGGCCCTCGGGCTGGTCGGTGGTCCCGTACAGCCAGCTGTGGCGCGACGACAGGGTCACCTTCTGCACGAAGGTCCCGTTCGCGTACAGGCTGATGGTCGCGTCCTGACCGCCGCCGCCCGCGGCGTCCGGGATGGAGTTCCGCACGACGATCGAGTTGGTCGCGCCGGTGGACGTGAGCTGCACGTACTGCCCCTGGCTGGTGAGGCGCACCGACCTGCGGCCCGAGGACTCGGTGCCGAAGTTGGTGTGCCCGAACGTCCGCACCGCGTCGGCCTCGAGGAGGGTGCCCGTGTAGGTGCCGGCCTCGGCCTCGTACGACGTGTACGGCACCGCGGCACCGCGCCCGACGACGATCGCCTGCGCGAGCGTGTTGTTGTTCTCGTTGGTCTCCGCGACGGCGTTCGTCGCGTCGGCCGTGGCGGTCAGCGTGGCCCCACCGGTGGCGGCGGTCCAGGTGCCGCCGATGGCGACCGTGGAGGTCGCGCCGGAGGCAAGAGAACCCGTCGCGCCGTTCAGCGTCGTGCTGCCGACGACGAGCCGCGTGGTGCTCGCTGCGGCGGCCGACGACCCGCGGTTCTTCACGGTGACGGTGAACGACACCGAGGACCCGACCGCCGGGTTGGCCGGGTTCGACGCGATGGCGAGGACCTGCAGGTCCGGGCCGGGCGCCTCGGTCACGACGACCTTCGTCGGGTTGCTGAAGCCGTTGTTGGCCTCGTTCTGCTCGACGACGGTGTTGGCGGGGTCGACGACCGCGCCGATCGTGTACGACCCGGCGGGCCGCGTGCCGATGGCCTTCGAGACGGTCGTGGACTGGCCGGCTGCGAGCGCGGGGACGGCCACGGAGTCGACGCGAGTGCCGTCGACCGTGAGGTCCACCGTGGTCGCCGCCGACGCCAGGGTGCCGCCGTTCCGGACGGTCGCGGAGAGCGTGATCGCGGCCGTCTCGACGGGCGACGCCGGGCTGGCCGTCACCGCGGTGACTGTGAGGTCCGGGTTGGGTGCCGGCAGGCCGACGACCTGGAGCACGGAGACCTGCCCGTTGCCCGCACCGGTGTTGCCGGTGAAGACGAGGCGGACGTCCGTGGCCGAGCCGCTGACCGGGATCGTCACCTTGTTGCCCGACGCGGGGGCGAACGCGTACGCCGCCGACGCCTTCAGGGACGTCCACGCGCCGGTGCCGACGCGGCCCTCGATCGAGAAGGTCTGCGTCCGCGCACCCCAGGCGGCGACCGGCGGGACGCCGACGACCACCTGCTGGAGGGTCGACTGCGACGCCAGGTTCACCGCGAGCCAGCTCGGGTAGGCACCGCCGGCGCCCTCCCAGTACGTGTTCGGGTCGGCGTCGACCGCGTTGCCGGCGACGAACGAGAACTCGGTCGACGACGCGGTCGCGGGCCGTCCGGCGGCGAGGTCCTCTCCCGTGCCACCCGGCGTGCTCACCACGAGGGACGCCGTGGCGCTGTTGTTGCTCTCGTTCGACTCGGCGACGGTGTTCGTCGGGTCCACGGAAGCGACCAGCGTGTAGGTCCCGGCGGCGCGGGTGCCGATGCTGATCGAGACGTTCTGCTGCGCGCCGGCGGCGAGCGCCCCGACGTTCGCCGTCCCGACGGCGGTGCCGTTCAGGGTGAGCGCGACCGTCGTCGCGGCCGACCCGGCCGTGCCGGTGTTGCGCGCGGTGCCCGTGACCGTGATGACGTCCGTCGGGGTCGGGCTCCCGGGCGACGTACCCGTGAGGCTGACCTGCAGATCGGCCGCGGTGGGCTCAGGTCCGGAGGACACGACGACCGAGCCGGACGCCGCGTTGTTGGTCTCGTCGGACTCGGCGACGGTGTTCGCCGGGTCGACCGTGACCGTGAGCGGGTAGTTGCCGGTGGCCCGGGTGCCCGCGGTGACGCTGATCGTGGTCTGCGCGCCGGCCGCGAGCGCCGGGACGTTCACCGTGCCGACGGTGGTCCCACTGATCGCGACGACGGCGGTGGTGGCGGCCGAGCCGGCGGTCCCGGAGTTCCGCACCGTGGCGCCGACGGAGATGGCCTGGGTCGGCGTCACCGTGATCGGGTTCGTCGTCAGCGCGACCTGGAGGTCGGGGCTCGTCGGGACGGGCGTGGTGCTGCCGAACACCTGGAGCTCGGCCACCTGGGCGTTCGACGAGCCGGTGTTCGCGGTGAACACGAGCCGGACGTCGGTCGCGGACCCGGTGACCGGGATCGTCACGGTGTTGCCGGACGACGGGCTGAACGCGTAGGCCGCCGACGCCTTGAGCGCGCTCCACGAGCCGCTCCCCGTGCGGCCCTCGACGGCGAACGTCTGCGTCCGGTTCCCCCACGCGGCGTCGGGGTTGAGCTTGACGACGACGCCGGTCAGCGTGGACTGCGCGGCCAGCGACACCGTGAGGTTCGACGGGTAGGCACCCGGCGCACCCTCCCAGTAGGTGGCGGTGGAGCCGTCGACCGCGTTGGCGGCGACGTAGGTCTGCTGCACGGAGGTCGCGGTGACCGGGCGACCCTGCGCGAGGTTGCTGCCCGCGGGCGGGTCGACCGGGGGTGTCGACGAGTTCCCGTAGACCTCGACCTCGGACAGCTGCGCGGCGGGCCAGCCGGTGTTCGCGCTGACCGCGGCGCGGACGTAGCGGGCGGTGGTGTCGGTCACGTCCACGGCGACGGTGTTGCCGCCGGTGAACGTGTAGGAGGCGGACGCCTTGAGCGTCGTGAAGGTGGACCCGTCGGTCGAGCCCTGGAGCGTGACGGTCTCGGTGCGGGCACCCCAGCCGCCGGGGATCTTCAGGGTGACGTCGGTGACGGTCGCGGCGACGCCGAGGTCCACCTGGACCCACTGCGGGAACGCGTTGTTGGCCGACTCCCAGTAGCTGGCCTGGTTCCCATCGGTGACGTTGCCGGCGACGTAGGTCTGGTTCGAGCTGCTGGCGGTGGCGGGCTTGCCCGCGGAGAGCAGCACGGGAGCGGCGGACGCCCCCTGTGCCACGAGCGCGATGCCCAGGGGCGCGACGAGCGCGACGGTGGCACCGGCCACGATCGCGCGCTTCAACCGAGTTCTCATGGACGTCCTCGTTCTCCCTGCGTCGTTGCAGGAGTCGACCCCGTGAGGGGTGTGCGGAGAGCGGACGGCGTGATGAGTGCGGTTCATCGCGACCGGCTGCACGGCTTTGTGCAGTGACTTTGTCGAATTCTTGCAGTAGTGAGGTGCGACATTACGAACATCCCGCACACCCCGTCAAGAGCGGCTGTCACCGGGTCACGCTAGGTTTCGTCACGACGAGAGGAGACGCCCATGTCGTTCCAGGCTTACTTGGACACCATCGAGGACAGGACCGGCCTCACCCCGAGGGAGCTCGTGGCGATCGCGCACGAGAAGGGCCTCGACGCGCCCGGCGCCAAGGCGGCGGGGGTCGTGACCTGGCTGGCGGACGACTACGGCCTCGGCCGCGGGCACGCCATGGCCCTGTGGCACGTGATCTCGAAGGGGCCCACGATCAGCACCAAGCACGTCGGCACGGACGGAGTGCACCGCGACGAGTCCGACACGCTGTGGCTCGACGGCAAGGCGACGAAGCCGGTCTGACGTGAACGCCACCGACGACTACATCGCGACGTTCCCCGACGACGTCCGGCCGATCCTGACCGAGGTCGCCGCGGCGCTGCGACGCGCGCTTCCGGGCGCGGAGGAGCGGATCCGGTACGACATGCCCGCGTTCATGCTGGGCGACCGGTACGCGCTGCACTTCGCGGGCTGGAAGAAGCACGTCGGCCTCTATCCCGTCGCGCCGCTGGAACCGGCGCTGGAGGCCGAGGTCGCTCCGTACCGGGCGGCGAAGGACACGGTGAAGCTCCTGTACCGCGACCCCGTGCCGACCGACCTCGTCGAACGCATCGCCGTCGCGCTGCGCCGGATGCACGAGGACCGCTGAGGGCTACTCGAGGCCGTAGACGTCCGCCACGAGCGCCCGCACGTCGTGCGCCCGTCTGCCCTCCACCGCACGCACCAGCGACCGCAGCCACACCGGGTCGTCCGCTCCCGGCAGGCCCAGCCGGTGCACCGCGTGCCAGCGCACCCGCGCGTTCACGGTGGACGTCAGCTCCTGCAGCACGGTGCTCCCGCTCGTGCGCTCGAGCACCGCGGAGGTCTGGTCGGCGGCAGCGAGCCGATCGTCCGCGCTCCTGGCGTTCTCCCACGCCGCGAGCGCCTGCTCCAGCTCCGCCGCGAGCTCGTCCGGCCGCGTCGCCAGGCCGCGGTCGAGGGCCAGCAGGCGGAGCACGCCGAGTGCACGGAAGGACTCCCGGGAGCTCTCCTCGTCGAGGGTGGCGACGGTCGCGGGCCGGTGGTGGGCCTGGACCACGAGCCCTCGGTCGGCCAGCGTCGTCAGGGCCTCCCGCACCGGGGTGCGGGAGATGCCCAACCACGCCATGAGATCGGACTCGCGCAGCACCTCGCCGGGCACCAGCGTGCCGTCGATGATGGCGTCCTGGATGACGAGACTGGCCCTCTCGCGCAGGGTCGGGGCGACCGGCGCGACCGGATCCCGGTCCTCACCTCCCGGGAGCGAGTGCGACGAGTGCTCGACGTGCTCGCGCCACGCTGCCACCGCACCGTCCGCGTCGCCGTCCAACGCCGCGTCGACCACCTCCGCCAACCGCGCACGCCAGGCCTCGGGATCGAGGAGCGCGACGCGCACGGCGACGTGCCGCTCGATCGTGGGCCGCACCCTGGCCTCGAGCCGCACGTACTCGGCGTTCCCCGCAGCGCGGAGGAAGGGCGCGGCGACCGCGCGGCCGAGCGTGGCGTGCGCCATGGCCGCCCGGGTGTCGACCGCGTCGGACAACGAGGCCGTGCGCAGGCGCTGCAGATCTCGCCGGTCCCGCTCGGTCAGCGTGGCGACCGACTCCCTCATCGCGCGTTCGACGACGGCGGCGAGCACGTCGGCGCACTCCCGCGTCCGTCGCAGGTCGAGGGGCGCGACGCGCGTGGACCGGCGGGGCACGACCTCGACCAGCCAGACGTCGGCGAGCCGGTTGAGCGCCTCGCGCAGCGGCGCCCGGGACCCGCTGGTCAGCGTCAGCAGGTCGGCGTCGTCGAGGCGGGCGCCGGGCGCGAGACGTCCCGTGACGATCTCGGCCAGGAGGACGTCGTAGGCCTCCGCACGGGCGGGACGGCCACCGAGGTCCAGCGGCGTGGAGGGGATGGGCACGTGCTCAGTGAACCTGGTCGATCGGTCGTGAACAACAGGACGTTGGTCCCTGTTTGTGGTTCTGGTTGCTGAAATACATTTGATCCATCAGCCCAGACAGCCCGTCGACAAGGAGCTTCCGATGTCCATCCGCACAGGTCGCAGCGCCCGCTGGTTCGCCTCGCTGGCGGTCCTGACCACCTCGGCCATCATCTTCTCCGGCGCCGGAGCGGCGCACGCCACCCCCGGCCACCCCGGCACCCCCGACGCCGGACGCGTCGTCTTCCACGAGGACTTCGAGAAGGCTCCCGACACGGGCCTGCGCAGCCTGCTGGCGACCTACAAGGGGGTGGACGGTCGCTCGTACACGGCCGACCCGTACTGGATGAACGCCGTGAAGGCCAACGGCATGATCCTGTCCTGGAACAACACGAAGGCCGCCTCCGACGCCACGGGCTCGCAGAACGGCTCCGAGGACGCCGCGTTCGACACCCTCCGCCAGCTCTCGGAGGCGATCGGCAAGGTCAACGGGACGACGGCCCCGAGGACCAACTCGGTCATCTCGGCGTACACCCAGGACAAGGGCACCCCGCCGGCCGGCAACCAGGTCATGTTCGCCACCACCGAGGACATCCAGCTCGCGGACTCGGCGGGCCGGTTCCTCGCGTTCTCCATGACCGCGGCCGCCACCAACGCCAAGAGCGCCACGGCACCGCAGCGCGAGAACCCGCAGCTCATGTTCTCCGTGTCCCAGGACGGCACCGAGACCACCCTGAACAACGCGCCCATCGACCCCCTGACGGACGGCCGCGGCGCGAAGGTCGCCGTGACCCAGATCAAGGGCGCCGCCAACGCGGACGTCTACGCCGGCCAGTACGCGTCCGACAAGTCGTTCCTCTACGACGGTGGCGAGTTCGGCATCGTCATCCGGAACCTGACGTCCGCCCACCTGGGCAACGACGGGGCGTTCGACGACATCAAGGTCCTCGACGTCACCCCGCAGCTCGACAAGCAGTTCGGGCAGTCCGAGGCGACGACGGGCGACTCGGTGCGGCTGACGTTCACCGTGACCAACACCGCCGAGCTCGCGAACAAGAAGGGCTGGTCGTTCACCGACTCCCTGCCCGCCGGCCTGGTCGTCGCAGCGGACCCGGACGTCGTCGTGGACGGCACCGCCACCGTGGTCGCCGACCCCGGCGCGGCAGCGATCACCGTCTCGGACGGTGACCTCGCGGCCGGCGACAACGCCCTGACGATCTCGCTGAACGTCACGTCCCACACCGCGGGCAGCTACACCAACGGCCCGTCCAACATCACCGTCCGCAGGGGCCTCGACTCGCCCGACTCGACCACCGTCACGTTCACGGACCCGGCACCCGCCCCGGCGGACCTGGTCGTCCGCTACGTCGACGAGGCCGGCAAGGAGCTCGCCCCGTCCGACGTGTCCGACGGCACGGTCGGGGACATGTACGACACGACCGCCCGGGTCATCCCCGACTACGAGCTCGTGGCGGTGCCGGCGAACGCGGCCGGGACCCTCGGCGAGGGCACGACCGAGGTCGTCTACGTCTACCGCCCGGTCCCCGCGCCCAAGGTCGGCGACCTGGTCGTGCGGTACGTGGACGAGGACGGCCACGAGGTCGCCGGCACCGAGCACACGCCCGGGACCCCGGGCGACAGGTACACCACCCACGCGAAGACCATCGACGGGTACACGCTCACCACCGACCCCCAGAACGCCGACGGCACCCTGGTCGAGGGCACCATCGAGGTCGTGTACGTGTACACGAAGGACCCCGTCGCACCCGCACCGGCCGACCTCGTCGTGCGCTGGGTCGACGAGGCCGGCACCGACCTCAGCGACCGGCTCGACCACACCGGCCTGGTCGGCGACAGCTACACGACGGAGGCCAAGGCGTTCGACGGCTACGTGCTCGTCGTGACTCCCGGCAACGCCGGCGGTGAGCTCACCGCCATCACGACCACGGTCACCTACGTGTACTCGAAGGTCGTCGCTCCGGTCCCGGCCGAGCTGACGGTGCGGTTCGTCGACACCGCCGGCAACCCGCTCGCCGAGGCCACGCACCGCGACGGCGTCGAGCACGACGCCTACTCGACCGCCCCGCTCGAGATCCCCGGCTACACCCTGACCGCCGTCCCGGCGAACGCGAGCGGCGAGATGGTCGGGAGCGTCGAGGTCGTGTACGTCTACACGAAGGACCCGGTCGTCCCGGTGACCCCGCCGGCCACCCCCGCCGCCCCGGTCGTCCCGGTCACGCCGGAGCCGGAGGTCGTCTCGCAGGTCCTCGCCACCCCGGACGCGCGGCCCGCCGCCGCAGGCTCGCTCGCCCACACCGGGTCGGACGCCGGCGTGGTCGCCGCCCTCGCGGCCGGGCTCGCCGTCGCCGGAGCAGCCCTCGTGGCCCTGCGCCGTCGGAACTCCGTCGAGGAGGGCTGACCTCGACGGCACGACCGGGAACGCCCCGCCGAGACGCTCGGTGGGGCGTTCCCGTTGCCGACGGTCAGAACGTCGCGGCGAGCTTGTCCAGCGACGACTCCAGGCCCTGCCGGGACAGCGCCGCGGTCTGCTCGTCGGCGTAGCCGCGCTCGACCACGGTGAGGAGCCCGTCGCGCACGGTCACGACGTGCGGCACCTCGCGCGGGATACCCGGTGGGAAGCCGAGGTCCTGGGGGTCGTAGGAACCGCCGTCGGCGTCGCTGAAGCCGTTGCGGAACTCCAGGCGCTCTCCGTCGTCGATGCGCGTGTAGGTCCACGTGTTCCACAGGTCGACCCCGTCGGGCGTCCGCATGGCGACGAGCGAGACGCCGCCCACCCGCACGTCCATCCGCGCGGCCGGGCAGGTGAACCCCTGCGGCCCCCACCACCGACGCAGGACGTCGGAGTCGGTCCACGCCGCCCACAGGGCGCTCGCCGGGGCGTCGAACGCCCGCCGCACCTCGAGGTCGGTCATGACGCCAGCTCCCGGTCCAGCGCCTCCATCGAGGCGCGCGTCCCGGACTCGAACCCGCCGGACGGGATCCACCGGTCACGGTCCTCGACGGAGGCGAACAGCGACACCGACGTCAGCCGGCACCCGCCCGGCGTGGGCTCGAACGTCTCGACGAGCAGCTGGAGGGCGCCCGGACCACCGGGCTCGAACTCGAAGGTCGACACGAGCCGGTGCGGTGCGCTGACCTCGTGGAACACCCCCCGCATCGGGTACTCGACGCCGTCGGAACGGGTCATCACCAGCCGCCAGCGGCCGCCGACGCGCAGATCGTGCTCGTCGACGACGACGGTGAACCGGTCCGACCCCTTCCACCGCGGCATCAGCGCGGGGTCGGTGTAGGCACGGAACGCCACCTCGGGCGGCACGTCGAAGTCGTGCACGACGACGACGTCCTGCCGCCCCGGCTCGACGATCAGCTCAGTGGAACCCATCGCGGTCCTCCTCCCGCCGCAGCGCGGCGATCTCGCGGTCCAGGGCGTCGAAGCTCCGCCGGAACGCCGCCCGGTGGTGCTCGAGCCAGTCGGTGGCGTCGTCCAGCGCGTCCTCACGGAGCCGGCTCGGCCGCCACTGTGCGCGCCTGCCCCGCGTGATCAGCCCTGCCTCCTCGAGCACCCGCAGGTGCTTGGAGACGGCCTGCGTCGTCATGTCGAACGGTTCCGCGAGCTCGGCCACGGTCGCCTCGCCGTCGGCCAGCCGGGCGAGGATGGCTCGACGCGTGGGGTCCGCGAGGGCGGCGAACGTCGCACTCAGCGGATCCACCTGTGAAACCTCTCGGTTGTGCAACCTGTTGGTTGAAGAATGCTCCTGCGGCGGTCGGGTCGTCAAGCGCATACGCTCGCGAAGGCGGCGACGCCGCCGCACGGCTGCGAGACGAGGGGAGTGTCCATGAGCATCAACGACGACGACATCACCACCGAGCCGGCACCCGCAGGGGAAGGTGTGGCAGACGGCGGCGCCAACCCGGGCGGCCACGACGGCGGCGCCGACGGGTCGGCCGGCGAGGGCCCCGCGGACGGCGGCGCCAACCCCGCCGGGCACGACGGGGGCGCCGACGGTTCCGCGGGCGAGGGACCGGCCGACGGTGGAGCGAACCCCGCTGGTCACGACGGCGGGGCGGACGGCTCGGCGTAGTGCCCGAGAACGTCCTGGCAGAGCGCGGACCGGTCCTGCGGTCCGCGCTCTCCCGCTGCATCGGCATCCCCGGCGAGCAGTTCGCCGACGAGTTCTGGGGGCGCGCGGCTCTGCTCTCCCCCGCGAACGACGACTTCGCGGACCTGTTCTCCGCGGCCGCCGTCGACGAGCTCGTCGGCCGCCGCGCCCTGCGCACGCCCTTCGTCCGCCTCGCGCACGAGGGCGACGTCCTGGCACCCGCCCGCTACACCGCGTCGGGCGGGTTCGGCGCCGAGGTGTCCGACCAGGTGTCGAGCGACAAGGTCCTGGCGGAGTTCGCGGCGGGCGCGACGATCGTCCTGCAGGGCCTGCACCGGCTGTGGCCGCCATTGGTCGACTTCACGCGCGAGCTCGTCGAGGAGCTGGGCCACCCCGCGCAGGTCAACGCGTACGTCACGCCGCCGTCGTCGCAGGGCTTCTCGCCGCACTACGACACCCACGACGTGTTCGTCCTGCAGGTGTCCGGCGAGAAGCACTGGGTGATCCACGCACCCGTGCACCCGGACCCGCTGAAGGACCAGGTCTGGACCGACCACCGCGCGGCGGTCGCTGAGGCAGGTCGGGGCACCCCCGTCATCGACCGGGTCCTGCGTCCGGGTGACGCCCTCTACCTTCCGCGCGGCTGGATCCACTCGGCGACCGCCCTCGGCGACACCTCCATCCACCTGACCGTCGGGATCTCCGCGTACACCCGGGCCGACGTCGTCGACACGCTCCTGAGCCTGGTCGGCGACTCGGCCGCCCTGCGGGCGTCGCTGCCGATGGGGATCGACGTCAGCGACCCCGACCGGCTGCGCCCGATCGTCGAGGCGACCGTCACCGACCTCGTCGCCGCACTCACCTCCGAGCAGGACCCGGTCGGGCTGGCCGCACGACGCCTCGGCGCCCGGTTCGACCGCGACACCCGTCCGGAACCGGTCGCACCCTTGGCGACGCTCAGCGCGATCACCGCGCTGAGCGAGCACACGACCGTCCGCTGGCGCCCGTCGTTCGGCGGCCGCATCGACACCGCCGGCGACCGCGTCCGGCTGACCGCCCGCGGCACGGTGCTCTCCCTGCCCGTCGAGGCGGCGCCGGCCCTGCACGTGCTCCGCACCGGCGACCCGGTCACCGTCGGCTCGCTCCCCGGGCTCGACCTGGCCAGCGCGCTCGTCGTCGTGCGCCGCCTGCTGCGCGAGGGTGTGGTGGTGACGTCGCCGTGACCGAGGAGTGGGTGCCCTGCAGCGACGGTGCCCGCGACCGCGACGACTCCCTCGTCGGCACCGGCTCCCACGGAGACCGCTGGTTCCTCGTCGAGAACCAGGCGGCCTGGGGCCGGCACGCACTGCTCGACCCGCCGTTCGACCAGACCCTCGGCCGCGCGCTGGTGCACCGCATCGAGGCCGCCGGGATCCGGCCGCTCGCCGTCCGCCGCCCCGGGCGCCGCACCACCCAGGTCGGCACCCGGTGGGCGCTCGTCGACTCCCGTCCGGGCCGGGAGTCGATCCGGTGGGGGAACGTCGACCGGACCTCCGACCTGCTCGACGTGCCGCTCGACGGCTCCGCGGGGGAGCCGTCGGACCGACCGGTCTTCGCCGTCTGCGCCCACGGCCGCCACGACCGGTGCTGCGCGGTCCGCGGGAGGGCGGTCGCCGCCCGGCTGGCGTCCGCGTACCCCGAGGAGACCTGGGAGTGCTCGCACCTGGGCGGCGACCGGTTCGCCGGGACGATGGTGCTGCTCCCGCACGGTCTGTACTACGGCTGGGTCGACGACGGCGACGCCGTCACCGTGGCCGACGCCTACCTGGACGGGCGCGTGGAGCCGCGGTTCCTGCGCGGCCGCAGCGCCTACTCCCACCCGGTCCAGGCCGCGCAGCACTTCGCGCGGGCTGCGCTCGGCGACGACCACCTCGACGCGTTCCCGCCGCTGGGCGAGCACCGCACCGCCGACGGCTCGTCGGTCCGGCTCGACGCGCCCGACGGGCCGGTGACGGTCGGGCTGGTCGAGACGTCGTCGGCCCCCCTGCTGTCCACCTGCACCGCCACGCAGGCGCTGCCCGTGCGGCAGTGGGCGCTCGGCGGGATGGAGCGCTAGGACGCCTGCGAGATGCGGACCGTGTTGCCCGACGGGTCCCGGAACGCACAGTCGCGCGGGCCCCAGCCCTGGTCGGTCGGCTCCTGGAGCACCTCGGCGCCGGACGCCTGCACGGTCGCGAAGGTCGCGTCGACGTCGTCGGAGGCGAACACGAGCATCGGCAGGACGCCCTTGGCGAGCAGCTCGGCGATGACGTCACCGTCGGCCTGCGACCGGCCGGCGTGCGGGTCGGACAGGACGATGCCGAGCCCGGGCTGCGCGTCGGTGCCGAGGGTGACCCAGCGGTGGCCGCCGGCGGACACGTCCTGCTGGACGTCGAGTCCGAGGGCGTCCCGGTAGAAGGCGAGCGCCTCGTCGACGTCGCTGACGGTGATGTTGGTGTACTGGAGTGAGATCGTCATGGGACCGACCCTAGGGAGCGGTCCACGGGCGTCGCTTCTTCGATCCTGACCGGTTACGGGACGATGTGGCCCGCTGTGCGGAACAGCTCGTACCACTCCGGTCGCGTCAGCGGGATGTCCGAGCCCTGCGCAGCACCCGTCACCCGGGCGGGGCTCGTCGTGCCCAGGACCACCTGCATCTGCGCGGGGTGACGGGTGATCCACGCGGTCGCGATCGCGATGGGCGGGACCTCGTACTTCGCCGCCAGCCGGTCGATCACCGCGTTGAGCTCCGGGTGGTCGGGCGAGCCGAGGAACACGCCGGTGAAGAACCCCGCCTGGAACGGCGACCACGCCTGGACGGTGATGTCGTGCAGCCGGCAGTAGTCGAGGATGCCGCCGTCACGGTCGATCGACTGGTCCTCCGCCTGCATGTTGGCGGCGACCCCGCGGGCGATGATCGACGAGTGCGTGATCGACAGCTGCAGCTGGTTGGCCACGATCGGCTGGCGCACGAACTTCTTCAGCAGGTCGATCTGCCCGGGGGTCTGGTTCGAGACGCCGAACGCGCGCACCTTGCCCGCGGCCTCCAGCTCGTCGAACGCCCGCGCGACCTCCTCCGGCTCCACCAGCGCGTCCGGGCGGTGGAGCAGCAGGACGTCGAGGTGGTCGGTGCCCAGCGCGGCCAGGGAGCCCTCGACCTGCCGGACGATGTGCTCGTAGGAGAAGTCGAAGCCGTCGGGCGGCACGATGCCGCACTTCGACTGGATGACGACCTCCGCCCGGTCGGCCGGCGTCAGCCGCATCGCCTCGGCGTACCGGCGCTCGCACACGTGCATCGCCCCGCCGTAGATGTCGGCGTGGTCGATCATCGTGATCCCGGCGTCGCGCGCCGCGCCGACCAGCGTGCGGATCTCGTCGTCGGACTTCTCGGCGATGCGCATCAGCCCGAGCACCACGTTGGGGACGACGATGTCGGTACCGGGCAGGGTGAACGTCTTCACAGCAGGGGTCCTCTCGGTGCGGTCAGCCCAGCCTGTGCCGGATCGTCCGTCGCCGCACCCGGCAGCGACGCGAGCAGGCTGGCCTGCGGTCGGCGCTCGCGGCCCGACGGCTCGCGGACCAGACGCGCGTCGACGACGAACCCGGCGGCCTCCAGCAGTGCAGCCACCGTGTCGGGGTCGTGCAGCCACGCGTCGCACCGCACGTCGTGGCCGTACGCGTGGGTCAGCGACCGGTGCTCGTCGGCGCCCGCCTGGAACCCGAGCAGCAGGTGCCCGCCCGGTGCGAGGACGCGACGCAGCTCGGTGACGACCGCCGGCAGGCCCTCGGGCGGCGTGTGGATGATCGAGTACCACGCGAGCACCCCCGCCACGGCGCCGTCGGGCAGGTCGAGCGCGGCCATCGACCCGACCTCGAAGCGCAGCGTCGGGTACGTGTGCCGCGCGACCGCGATCATCCCGGGCGAGAGGTCGATGCCGACGGCGTCGATGCCGTGGTCGGACAGGTAGGCGGTCAGTCGGCCGGTCCCGCAGCCGACGTCCGCGACGGGGCCGTCGACGCGGTCCGCGAAGTCGGCGAGCATCGCCCGGTCCAGCGGCCCCTCGGCGTCCAGGCCCGTGACGATCCGGGCGTAGTCGACGGCGACCGTGTCGTACGTGGCGCGGGTCGCGTCGAGGCTCATCGCGTCAGCCCGTGACCAGGAAGCCGGCGCGGAGCAGCACCTCGTCGCGGGACGACGGGCCCACCAGCAGCTCGAACCTCCCGGGCTCGACGATGCGGCGGCCGTCCGCGTCCACGAGCGTGCAGTCCGCCACGGGCAGCGTCAGGTCGACGACGACCCGCTCACCGGGCGCGACGTCCACCTGCCGGTAGGTCTTGAGCTCCTTCGTCGCCCACGTCACCGACGTGACGCTGTCGCGGACGTACACCTGCACGGTCTCTCGCGACGGCCGGTCCCCCGTGTTGTGCAGCGTGACGTGGGCACGGACGGTGTCGTCGACCCCCAGCACCGGCTCGACCACCTGCAGGTCCGCGTACTCGACGGTCGTGTAGGACAACCCCTCCCCGAACGCGAACGGCACCCGCTGCGTCAGGTCCGCGTACCGCGTCCCGTGCTGGCCGGGGAGCTGGTTGTAGAACACGGGCAGCTGACCGACGTGCTCCGCGAACGAGATCGGCAGGCGGCCCGACGGCTCGATCCGGCCGAGCACCAGCTCCGCGACGGCGGTCCCGCCGCGCATCCCCGGGTTGGCCGCCCAGATGATCGCGGCGGCGTCCCGGGCCGACGGCGGGAGCACGTGCGGCTTGCTGGCGATGACGACGACGACCATCGGCGTGCCCGTCTCGGCCAGCGCGTCGAGCAGCGCGACCTGCCCGCCGACGAGCTCCAGCGTGGCGGTCGACCGCCCCTCGCCGACGAGCTCGATGCGGTCACCGACGACCGCGACCACGACGTCGGCCTCCCGCGCGACGGCGACCGCCTCGGCGATCAGGGCGGCGTCGGGCTCGACCGGGAACACGACCTGCGGACGCGGCTGGCCGTCGGGGAAGAACTCCCCCTCCGGGTCGAGGCCGAGCGTGAGGATGTCCGCGCCACGGGCGTGCGTGACGGTCCAGCCGTCCGGCACCTCGGCGCGCAGGCCGTCGAGCACGGTCTGGGTCAGCTCGCGCGGGTGGCCGTCGGGCAGCCAGTCGGCCTGGCCCGACGAGCCCGCCCAGTCGCCGAGCTGCGCGTGCTGGTCATCGGCGTTGGGGCCGACGACGGCGATCGTCTTCGTCGCGTCGGAGAGCGGGAGGGTGCCGTCGTTGGTCAGCAGCACCAGCGAGCGACGGGCCAGCTCCAGGTTCAGCTCGGCGTGCTCGGCCGCGCCGATCACCGCCGTCTGCCGCTCGACGCTCGGGTGCCGCGGGTCCTCGAACAGCCCCAGCTCGAACTTCAGCGTGAGGATCCGGCCGACGGCCGCGTCGATGGCGGCCTCGTCGAGAAGCCCTTCACGGACGGCCTCCTGGGCTCCCTCGAAGAAGCCTGGCGTCACCATCACCATGTCGTTGCCCGCCCGCACCGCCGCGGCCGACGCGTGCGCGTAGTCGGGCTGGATGTGCTGCTCCCAGACCATCCGACCCACGTTGTCCCAGTCGGTGACGAGCGTGCCCTCGTAGCCCCACTCGCCGCGCAGGACGTCGTTGAGCAGCCACTCGTTGATCGTGATCGGGACTCCGTCCATCGACTGGTACCCGAGCATGAACGTCCGGCAGCCCTCCCGGGCCACCCGCTCGAACGGCGGCAGGAACCAGGAGCGGAGCTTGCGACGGGAGATGTCCGCCTCGGTGGCGTCGCGGCCGCCCTGCGTCTCGGAGTAGCCCGCGAAGTGCTTGGCCGTCGCCAGGATCGCCGTCGGGTCCGCCAGGCCGGTGCCCTGGTAGCCGCGGACCATCGCGGAGGCCAGCTCGCCGATGAGGAACGGGTCCTCGCCGAACGTCTCGCTGACCCGACCCCAGCGCAGGTCCCGGGCGATGCAGAGGACCGGGGAGAACGTCCAGTGGATGCCGGTCGCGGCCACCTCGACGGCCGTCGCCCGCGCCCCGCGCTCCAGCAGGTCGGCGTCCCAGGTGGCCGCCATGCCGAGCTGCGTCGGGAAGATCGTCGCGCCCTCCCAGAAGGAGTGCCCGTGGATGCAGTCCTCCGCGATCAGCAGCGGGATCTGCAGGCGGGTCTGCGCGGTGAGCTCGTGCGCCTGGCGCACCCGCTCCGGGGACGTGTGCAGGATCGACCCGACGTGCAGGTTCAGGACCAGGTCCTCGACACCGCCCTGCGCGTTGAGCTGCATCATCTGCCCGACCTTCTCCTCGAGCGTCATGCGCCCGACGAGGTCGGCGACGCGCTCTGCGACGGGGAGGGCAGGGTCCTGGTAGGGCGCGTTCATGGCGATGTCCCGAGTGTCGGATCGATTCGACGATGATGTCTGCGGGACACCCTAGAGGAGCGTGCGATGACGGACGAGTACGAAGCGGTTCGGGCCAAGCTGAACGACGGATCGCTGTATGTGGACTACGGCCCCGGGCTGGAGGCGCTCGAAGCCGAGCGCGTCGCCGGCAAGGAGCTGACCTACGACTACAACCACTCGCGCCCCGCCGAGGCCGCGCGGCGGACGTCGATCCTGCAGCAGCTCCTCGGCTCCGTCGGCTCCGGCGCGTGGGTCGAACCGCCGTTCCACGTGTCCTACGGCTCGCACGTGCACGTCGGCGACGCGTTCTACGCCAACTTCAACCTCGTGCTCGTCGACGACGCCGACATCCACATCGGCGACCGCGTGATGATCGCGCCCAACGTCACCATCTCGACCGCCGGCCACCCGACCGTGCCCGAGGAGCGCGTCGGAGGGCGGCAGTTCTCTCTGCCCGTGCGCATCGAGGACGACGTGTGGATCGGCGCGAACGTCGTGATCCTGCCCGGTGTGACCGTCGGCGCGGGGAGCGTCATTGGGGCGGGCTCCGTCGTCACCCGCGACATCCCGCCGCGCGTCGTCGCGGTCGGCTCGCCGTGCCGGGTGCTGCGCTCGGTCGACGACGAGGGCGGGCGACCGCACCGCCTCGCGTAGCCCCGCGACGGCCGATGCTCCAGCCCGGAGCACCGGCTCGGCGGCGTTCGTCGGCGGGTCGTTCCCGCAGGTCAGGGGCGCGTGTCAGTGGGGGATCGTACACTTGTTCTAGTCCCGATCGAGGGTGACGCGTGTGCGGCAGGAGGTGGTGACGGTGACGGCGGTGCTCGACGATCTGGTCATCGACGACCTCGTCGCGACCGACCTCGCCCGCGCGCGAGAGCTCGCGCCCGTGGCGTCTCCTGTCCTCGTGTGGGCGGACTCCGGGCGCGGCGCGCGTCCCGGCGCTTCACCGGACGTACCGCCGGGTGCGCGCATGGTGGACCTGGGGGCGGTCGAGGAGTTCCCGCTGCCCGGCGTGGAGATCGAGCAGCTCGTCGCGATGCTCGGCTCGGTGCCCGTCGCGGACGTGTCCGGGGCGGCGTTGGTCAACGGAGTGGCCGCGTGGCAGCAGGTGCTGAACATGGCCCAGGCGGCCCAGGCGGAGTGGGTCCGCGAGCTGGAGGCACGGACGCCGGATGCGCTCCGGCACGTCCCGGACGAGCTCTCGTGCGCCCTCGTGACCACCAGACGGAGTGCGGAGACGCTGCTCCTGCGGGCGTGGGGCGCCGCGCAGCACCCGGTCCTCGCTGACGCGTGGGCGGGCGGGGAGGTCGACGCCCGCAAGGTCGACGTGATCCTGGACGAGCTCGGCCGAGCCGGGCAGGCTCTGTCCGGCATCGAGGTCGCCTCGGTGGTGGCCGACGCGGTGGACCGAGCAGGGACCATGACCGGTCCGCAGCTGACCCGGCACGTTCGTGCCGCCCTGATCGCCGCTGACCCGGCCGTCGCCGAGCAGCGGCGGGTGGCGGAGCGGGAGCGGCGTGGAGTGTTCCTGGAGCTGGCGCCCGACGCGATGGCCCGCCTGATCGCGTACCTGCCCGCGGCCGAGGCGACGGCCGCGTTCACGGCGATCGACGCCCTTGCCGGCAACGCCGGCGCGGACGGGGACTCCCGGACGGTGGACCAGCGGCGGGCCGACGCGTTCGCCGACGTGTTCACGTCGACCCTGGACCGCCAGGCGACGCCGGACGGGACCCCGCTCCCGACCAGGCACGGGCAGCGGGTCGCCCTGCAGGTGAGCGTCGCGGCGACCACCCTGCTGGGGCTGGACGACGCGCCCGGCCACCTGGGCTCCTACGGTCCGATCCCCGCCCAGGCCGCCCGCGAGCTCGCCCAGGACGCCACCTGGCGACGTGTGCTCACCGACCCCGACACCGGGCAGGTCTGCTCCGTAGGGACTCGGGCCTACCGCCCGGGGGCGGACCTCACGCGGACCGTGCAGGCCCGCGACGTGACCTGCACCTTCCCTGGCTGTCGCCAACCCGCGACCCGGTGCGAGCTCGACCACCGCATCCCGTACGACGTGACGCGCAGCGCGAGCGATCAGGTGCACGACCCGCAGACCTGCGAGGCGAACCTCCACGCGTTGTGCAAGCACCACCATCAAGCCAAGACGGACGGCTGGTGGACCGTCACCTACGACCGGACCACCGGCGTCTCGTCGTGGACCGACCGACACGGCATCACGAGCGCCCGGCACCCCGTCCCGGTTCTGGTCCCACCCGAAGCCCTCCACCACCGACCACCCCCGGCACCACGAGCCGACCGCAGCGACCCACCGTTCTGACTGCGCGCGATCGTCGCCCTCGCCTACACCACTCACCCGCGCACCCTCGCTCACCCGCGCAGCCGAGTGAGGTTCCCGCGGCGACCGAGCGTGCCGCTGGTCACTTGACCGTCGGATCGTGGTTGGAGGCCGGTCCGCACGGGCCGGGTAGCCCGCTACGTTGGCGCGCATGCGTATCGCGGTCCTGTCCGACGTGCACGGCAACCTCACCGCGTTCGACGCAGTGCTGGCGGACATCGACGGTCGCGGGATCACGACGATCCTCAACCTCGGCGACGTGGCCGGGAAGGGTCCGCGGGGCTCGGCGGCGGTCGCCCGCACCCGCGAGCGCTGCACGCTGACGGTTCGCGGGAACTGGGACGACTTCCTGCCGGCCTCGGCCGAGCACGACGACCCGGCGATCCGCTGGTGGCATGCCGAGCTCTCCGGCGACGACCGAGACTGGCTCGCGAGCCTGCCGCTCAGCCATGACCTGGAGCTCGGCGGGCGGAACGTCCGGCTGTTCCACGCGTCGGCCACGAGCGTCTACACGCGCGTGCACTTCCACCACACCGACGAGGAGTTCGCGGCGATGTTCGCGACGACCGAGCTGACCGGCGACGGCCCGGAGCCCACCGTGGTGCTGTACGGGGACGTGCACGACGCGTACGTCGAGACGTTCCGCGGCCGGACGTTGGTGAACGTGGGCAGCGTCGGCAACCCGCTCGACGAGACGACTGCGTCGTACGTGATCCTGGAGGGCGTCGGCATGACCTTCAGCGTGCAGATCGTGCGCGTGCCGTACGACGTCGAGGCGGAGATCGCCGTGGCGCATGCCCTCGGGATGCCGGAGCTGGAGTCGTGGACGATCGAGCTGCGGACCGGCATCTACCGCGGGCGGCACGCCGAGGTGGGCCTCATCGGGCAGGAGTGAGACCGACCGCGTTGACCAGCCGACGCACCACCGCGTCCGGGTCCGACTCCCACTCGGTCGCGAGCACCTGCACGACGCGCCACCCGCCGGAGCGCAGCGCGGTCGGCTGGGTGACGCGGCGCTCGTCGAGGGAGTGGGCGAGGAGCCGGGTCGGCTGGTCGACGAGGACTCCCACGGTGTGCTCGGCGGCGCCGGGCGGACGCAGGGCCAAGTCGGCACGGAACGCGGACTGGCCGACCCCGGCGACGACCTCGACGCCGGCCGCGCGGAGCGCCTCGGCGATCTGCTCGACGATCGGGGAGACGGCCTCGGGCGCGGCACGCCCGCTGCGTTCACGGAGGCCGGCGAGCACGCCGGCCGCCGCAGCAGCGTCCCCGTTGGAGACCGCGTCGGCGTAGTGCAGGAAGCCGCGCAGGGTGTTGGCGCCGTCGTTGTAGGTGTTGGTGATCGCGGTGTGGTCGATGCTGCTGACCAGGACCATGTGCCGGCGCGCGCGGCTGAAGATGACGTTGAGCCGCTTCTCGCCGCCCGCGTTGTTGATGGGACCGAAGTTCATGCGCATGCGGCCGTCGGGTCCGGCGGCGTAGCAGACGCTCATGAGGATGACGTCGCGCTCGTCGCCCTGGACGTTCTCGAGGTTCTTCACGAACAGCCCGACCACCTGGCCGTCCTCCTCGCGCGCGAGCTCGGCGTCGTACCGGCGGGCGAACTCGGCGTCCTCGCGGCCCAGCCGCTCCAGCGCGCGCTCGATCTCCGACTGCTGCGCCTCGGAGAACGCGACGATCCCGAGCGTCTGCCCGGTCCCCCGGGCGAGCAGCTCGCGGACCAGGTGCGCGATCCACACGGCCTCCTGCGGGTTGGTGCGCTGCGTGTAGACACCGTCGAGCACCCGCATCGCGCTGATGCTGCGCTCCAGCAGGCCGTCGACGGCAGCGACGACGTCCTCCTGCGCGGGCATCGCGCCGACCGCCACCTCCAGCGGACGCGCCCGGACGTGGGTCAGCGTCCGGTCCGGGATCGTGGTCAGCCGCCCCTCGTAGAAGGCCGCGTTGCTGAACTGGATGAGCGCCTCGTACTGGCTGCGGTAGTGCCAGGTCAGCATGGTCGACGGCAGCCGGACGGACCCGACCGCGAGGAAGCTGTCGGAGTCGAGCACCACGCCGACGGGGGCGTCGTCGTCGCTGACCGGCTCGTCCGACGACGGCGCGCCGACCTGGAAGTACCGCGTGGGCGGCAGCTGCATCCGGTCCCCGACGACGATCACCTGCGCGCCACGGAACAGCGCCGGGACGGCCTCCTCGACGGGGATCTGGCTGGCCTCGTCGAAGATCACGACGTCGAACGACGTCTCCAGCGGCAGCGTGTCGGACAGCGACGACGGGCTCATCAGCCACACGGGCCGCATCGCCGCGACGACGGCGCCGGGGTCCGCGGAGGCCAGGTGCCGGATCGACTTGTACGCGCGGACCTTGCCGAACTCGTGCTCCAGCTCCCGCCGACCCGCCATCCAGACCGCCTTGAGCGCCCGGTCCTCGGGACTCATGCCGGTGACGCTGCGCTGCGAGTGCGCGACGGACTCCGCGAACCGTGCGCACAGCCGGGCGGTGACGACGGCGGCGTTGGCGCGCTGGAGCTCAGGGGCGCGTTCGGCCACCCGGTCCAGCAGGTCGGCCAGGCGGTCGCCGTCGAGCCTGTCGAGCGAGGGCTCCAGCGCGCGGGCCTCCCGCATGGAAGCGGCGACGACGGCGTACTCGAGCTGGTCCGGTGACGCGTCGAGGTGCCGGAGCGCACGCAGCACGGTCGGGGCCGCCGAGAGGTCACGCAGCGTGCCGGCCGTCGCCCGGACGAGGGCCTGCCCGTCGGCGCCGGTCAGGCCGCGCAGCTCGTCGCGCAGGTCGGTCATCGGGAGGTCGTCCGCGCCCAGGACGAGTCCCGACAGGAGCGCCCGTACGGCCTCGACCTGGTCGGGGAGCCGGTCGAGCACGTCGTCGGGCTCGGTGTCGGCCAGGCGGGTGCGCCACACGGCGAGCGCGCCGGTGTACTGCCGGATCGCGGTGATCCGGTCGCTGAGCACCGCGAGGTCACCGTGCCCCCACTCGCGGGCGAGCTCCTGCGAGAGCGCGTCGGCGCGGGCCGCGGTGTCATAGCGCGCGACGAGGAGCTCGAGAGCCTGCGTGGCCGTCGGCCGGACCTGCCGGTCCCCGGCGTCGAAACCGGCCGCGACCAGCTTCTTCACGCGCCGCCAGCCACCGTCGAGGAACTTCCACGCCGACGGCTCGCGTCGGCGCGCGATGTCGAGGGCGGCGGCTGCGTCGGGGGCGGAGAGCGGCGCGCGCCAGCCGACCGCGGCCCGGTCGGCGGCGTCCGCCGCGGCCTCGACCTCGCGCCACGCGGCCGTGGCGTCCTGCAGCCGCCGCGCGGCCGGCGTCCGTGGGGTGACCGCCGAGCCGAGGTCGCGCTGGACCAGCGGGGCGAGCACCGCGTGCATCTGCCCGATCGCGTCCGCGTCGTCCACCGTGAGCCCGTCGGCGTCGGACGACGCGACGAGCAGCGCGAGCACGGCCTCGATCGCGTCCACCGCCTCCTGGGCACGCTGGGCGACCACGGCGTCGGCGCGGGACTCGTGCAGGATCGCGGGGTCGACCAGGCGGACGGGCGTCCTCGCGAGCACCGGCGCAGCGCCCGCCCGCGCCAGGGCAGCGACGAGCGAGTCGACCAGCGGCCGGGCCGGCACCCAGTCGGCCGGCTCGGGCAGCAGGGCCTGCTCCGCGGGGGTCAGGTCGTCGCCCCAGCGGAACCCGCGCAGCGAGATCAACCGGTCGAGCACGTCCTGTACGTCCGCGAGCGCCCGCTCGTACGCGCCGACCTCGGCCAGCGCGGCGGTCGTCGCGTCGATCAGCGCCGCCCGTCGGGCCTCGACGGCCCCCAGCGGCTCGTCGTCGGCCAGCCACCGCTCGTACGTGTCCCGCAGCCCGTGCACGAACTCCTTCTTGTCCTGCTGGCTGTCGTGCACCAGCGTGCAGATCTCGCCCAGTCCCTGCGCACGAAGCCGCGCGTGCACCACGTCGAGCGCGGCGCGCTTCTGGCAGACGAACAGCACCCGCTTGCCGTGCGCGACGAAGTCGGCGACCAGGTTGGTGATCGTCTGCGACTTGCCGGTTCCGGGCGGCCCCTGGATGACGAAGTTGTCGCCGGAGCGGGCCAGCGCCACGGCGCCGACCTGCGACGCGTCTGCGGGGACCACGAGGTAGCGGTCGGCCACGGGGACGGTCGCGCCGTGCTCGGCGACGTCCCGCGGGGCGCTCGAGAACAGCTCGTCGAAGGCGGCGTTCTCCAGCGGCTCGGTCAGCAACGAGTCGTAGTCGCGGACCAGGCTGAGGGTGCGGTAGTTGAAGTTGGCCAGCGTGACCATCGTCAGGTCGACGTCCCACGTGTAGGGGTTGTCGTCGGCTGTCGACTGCACGGAGAACGTCTCCACCACGTGCTGCGGGGCGGGTGCGTCGCCCAGCTCGACCGACAGCGGGATCGGTCGACGCTGGATCCGGTCGGCGTAGATCTGCACGCCCAGCGGCGCCCAGCCCGGACGCCGGTACGAGTACGCGTACTGGCGGCGGCCGATCGTCGGGCGGCTCGACGGCCGCCGTCGCCGGTACGCCTGGAGCGCCACCTGCGCGCGGTGCCGGACGAGCTCGATGCGGGGCTTGTCGACGAGCGAGACCACGACGGCCGGCTGCGTCGCGCGCGCCTGCCTCTCGATGGTCGCCCGCAGCTCCTCGACGGCCCCGTCGGCGGCGAGGTCGACAGTCTCGGGCAGCCGCAGGCCGAAGAGCTCGTCCAGCTGGTGCCGCAGCACCGGGTTGACCTCGGCCACGGTGCTGGTCAGCTCCATGCGGTACGCGTCGCGCACGCCCCGCTGCTTGGTCAGCGTCACCGGCGCCAGCACCAGGGGCGACTCGATGGGCGTGGTCGGATCGTTCTTCACGTCGTGCCAGCGCAGGAACGCCACGACGAGCCGCAGCTGGTCGCGCCCGTACTCGGCGCGGTCCCGACGGGCCGACGAGATCAGCGCGTCGAGCGCCGCGGCGGCGTAGGGGGCGTCGTCCCACCGCACCAGCGAGCCGACGTCGAGCACCTTCCCGTCGACCAGCCGCGACGACGCCGGACCGCCCCACGTGAACAGCTGCGACGCGCGGATGTGCCGGACGTCGAGCACCAGCGGCACCGACGCCTCGGTGAGGTTGATGGTCCGGCCGGTGGGCCGGAAGTGCAGGAGCGGGTTGCGCCGGGACGCGTCGAAGAGCCGGTCGCGCAGGTGCGCCAGGACGGCCGCGCGGGAGTCGGGCTGGGCGCTCAGCACCCGGTCGAGGTCGAAGTCCTCGGGCTGGTCGCGGTACGACTCCAGCCGCCTGACGACGTCGGCGAGGTCCTGCGCGCGACGCCGGCGGTCAGGCGCGATCATCGCGCTGGCGACCGTCGCGAGGACCGGGTGCAGCCCGGGGTCGAGGGCGAACAGGTTGTTCCGCCGCTCCTGGAGCTGAGCCGCGTCGCCCTCGTCGGCCAGGTCGAGCCCGCACACGAGCGCGACGAACAGCTCGCCCAGGCTGGCGATGTCGGTGAGCTCGTCGTGGTGGCCGACGAGGTGCTCCCAGCGCTGCCAGCCGGCGACGATCCGGACGGTGCCCTCGTCCTGCTCGACCTCGACGGCGCCGGTGAGCTCCGCGGCCGCGATCGCCGACCGGTTCCGCACCGGCGGTCCGGCGAGCGACACGTCGACCGTCACCGGGTCGTCGCCGTCCTGCTCCAGCGCCGCGAGGCCCCGCAGCGGTGCGACCCTGCCGGTCTCGTGGAGCGTCTGCACCGTGCGGAACACCGGCAGCAGCAGTCCCAGGACGTCGTCGGCGGGCAGCCCGCCCCGCTCCACTGCGCGCTCGATCAGCCGCCGCATCAGCGCACCACCGGCACACGGGGACGTCCGCACGTCACGACGCGCCGCATCAGCGCACCACCCGCGGCGAGTCGGCCGACGCCAGCACGCGGGACATGGCCCGGTCGCCCAGGTCGAGCTCGGCGCCGATCATCCGCAGCACGTCGTCGCCCAGGCCGACCCGCCGCGCCAGCGCCAGGACCGCGCCCAGGTCGTCGGCACCGCCTTCGTCGTCGGCCGTCGCGAAGTCGAGCAGCACGGCCGCCAGGTAGGTGCGCGTCTCGGTGGCGAGCGTCGTGGGCATGTCCGAGATGACCGGGGTGCCTCCGACGACGACCCCGAACCGTCGCGCCAGGTCCAGGGCCTCCTCGCTGCGGACGGCGTCGTCCGCCACGAGCATCCAGACCAGCGAGCGCGTGATCTCGACGAGCCGGTCCTGCCCGAGCACGTCGAGCACCGCGAGGTCGAGCTGCGGGCCCAGGGACGCCTCGACCATCGCGTCGGCACCCGGACCGCGCTCGGCCCACTCCTGCAGCGCCCACGCCCGCAGGACGGTCTCCGGGTGGGTGCTCCCGGCGCTCGGCACGCTGTAGTCCACCTCGGCCGCCTGCCGCAGGTACGCCGCCGAGTCGACCTTCGCCAGGCCGGTGACCACCTTGACCAGCCCGCTCACGGTCGTCGTCAGCGAGCCGCACGCCAGCATCCCGCCGCGGTCGGCCACCAGCTCGGTGGCCAGGCGGTACCGGCGTGCGGTCTCGAGGTACTCCGACGGGGTGCGGGCGTCGGACTCGGCCGCGTCGAGCAGCCGCGACGCCGCGAGGTACCGGCCGTCGTCCGCGGTCCACAGCACGTGGTGCGCCAGCTCGTGCCCCGCGACCGCGCACAGCTCCTCGGGGTCGAGCAGGTTGAGCAGGCCGCCGGAGAGGATCAGGACCGCCCGGTCCGGCACGAACACGAGCTCCGCGTCGACGCCCTGGCCGCGCTCGTCGACGTAGATCTCGATCGGGAGCACGACCCCGAGCGCGTCCGCGGCCCGCTGGACGGCGGCGTGCACCTCGGCGTGCCCGACAGGATCCACCCGGTACGTCTGCCGCAGCAGCACCTGCTCGAGCTCCGCCGTCGGAGTCGTCGGCCGCAGGGACCGGAACGCCACGGGGTTCTCCCGTTCCAGGGTCGTCGCGACGTCGCGGTGGTACGCCAGCGGTCCGAACCCCGTCACCAGCGCTCCCTTCCTCGTCGTGGCCCGGCGACGATAACGCGAGCGGGGGACATCTTTGCGGAGTCTTCACATTCGCACCGTGGCGCGGCGGTGCACGTCTTCGGCAGGGTGAGGCGCGTCCAGACCGGACCGGGCGCAGGGGGCGAACGGACGGCGGACGCACACGCAGGGGGAACGCATGACTGCTGCACGTCGCCATGCCCGCAGGTGGGGCGCACTTCTCGGGGCTCTTGCCCTAACCGTCACGCTCGGGTCGGCCACCGCGAGCGCCAGCCCGTCGTCCGACCGTCCCGACCGCACGAGCCGGGCGGAGGCCGCCCGCGTCGACCGCGTCCCGGTGCCCGACCCGCAGTGGTTCGACTGCAGCAGCGTCTTCGGCGAACGCACCGAGTGCGGGACCGTCCGGCTGCCGCTCGACTACGACCAGCCGCGCAAGGCCACGACCGACGTCGCGCTGCTGCGGCTGTCGGTCGCGGACCCGGCGCGCAAGATCGGCACCCTGTTCATCAACCCGGGCGGTCCGGGCGGGTCCGGGGTGCAGATCGCCGCGGCCGCGTCGTTCTTCCTGTCCCCGGCGCTGCTCGAGCGGTTCGACGTCGTCGGCGTCGACCCGCGCGGCACCAACTTCAGCAGCAACGTGAAGTGCTTCCGCCACCTGGGTGAGCAGGCGGACGCCTTGACAGGTCTCAACGTCGCGTTCCCGGTGGGCGACGCGGAGACCGGTGCGTACGTCGCGTCGGCGAAGGCGTTCGGGTCGGCCTGCTCCACCGCCGGCGCTCCGCTCGCCGGGTCGATGTCGACGGCCGAGGTCGCGCGCGACATGGACGTGCTGCGCCGGATGGTCGGCGACAAGAAGCTGACCTACCTGGGCTTCTCGTACGGCACGTACCTGGGCAACGTCTACGCGAACCTGTACCCGGACCGCGTGCGCGCGGTCGTCATCGACGGCGTGCTCGACCCGCTGGCCTGGGCCGGCACGGCCGAGAACGCGAGCATCCCGCAGACGCAGCGGCTGAAGTCCGGCGAGGGCGCGTCGAAGGCGCTGGACGAGATCCTCGCCCGGTGCGCCACGGCGGGGCCGGAGTACTGCCTCCTCGCCGGCCTCGGCGACCCGGCGACGGTCTACGCGGACATCGTCGCGTCGCTCAAGGCGAACCCGGTCGTCATCACGGACGAGACGGGTGCGCCGCTGTTCGAGCTCACGTACCCGACGCTGGTCGGCCTTCTCTTGGGCGACCTCTACCAGCCGGACGCGGCGGCCTGGGTGGACCAGGACCTGACCTTCGTCCACAGCCTCGTCTTCCCGGCGGGCGCCGAGCTCCCCGGCGCCCGTGCAGCGTTCATCGCGCGGTACCAGGCGATGCACGGACCGGCCGCTCCGAGGCCGCCCGTCGCTGCCGGGTGGCCGTACGACAACTCGCCCGAGGCGTTCCAGAGCGTGCTGTGCACCGACGGGCTCAACCCCGCCCGTGCCGAGGACTGGGTGCCGGCGTCCGCCGCGGCCGACGCCGCAGCACCGGGCTTCGGTCCGCTCTGGACGTGGGCGTCGTCCCCGTGCGCGTCGTCGACCTGGACGATCCGCGACGAGGACGCGTACACCGGCCCGTTCACCAGGAAGACGGCCGCTCCGGTGCTCGTCGTCGGCAACTACTGGGATCCGGCGACGAACTACGACGGGGCCGTGGCCGCAGCCGCGCTCCTGCCTCGGAGCACCCTCCTGTCGAGCGACTCGTGGGGGCACACCGCGTACGGCACGTCGGCGTGCGTGACCGACGCCGTGGACGCCTACCTGCTCACGGGCGCGACGCCCGCGGCCGGGACCGTGTGCACCGGTGACGTGCAGCCGTTCACCGAGCCGCTGGGCGGCGAGGAAGATCCGCAGTCGCGGCGGTCGGCCCCGGCGCGGCCGCTCCCGCCGGTGGTGCCGCCGCTGCCGGGTGCGGTGCCGCGCTCCTGACGGCCAGGTGTCCTGACCGGGCGGTCCGCCGCCCGGTCAGGCGCCGCCGCCGGATGACCCGCTCCGCGAACGCGAGGTTGATCACCCACGCGGCACCCATGAGCACCGCCCGCAGCGTCTCGCCGGGTGCGCCGATGACCAGCGTCCACGGCGCGAAGATCAGCGCCTGCGTGCCGGCACCCTGGCCGATCGCGTAGCCGCGGGTCACCCACGCGCTGTGCGTGACGACGTCCCGTCGACGGATGGCCACGACCCCGAGCACGAGGAACGCGACCATCGCGCTGCCGAACACGAGCCGGATCCACATCAGCAGCGGCCCGTCGCCGGCCGGCAGGTCCGTGAAGACCGCCATCCAGAGGCCCGCGAGCGCCGCGAGGACCCCCGCCGGAGCCACGACCCGGCCGGCGAGGCGGTGCCAGCGAGGCCGGCGCCGCCGCAGGCCCGGGTGGAACTGGAACGCGCCGAGCACCAGGAACACCGTCGCGCACACGATGTGCACCACCACGGGCACCGGCATGGTCACGAACCGCTCGTTGGCGGCCGTCACCTCCGGGTCGCTGCTGAGCTCCGCGAGCCGGATCCCGCCGGCCAGCATCGGGACCAGGCTGAGCAGGATCAGTCCGGCGGGTATCCGCCACGCGTGCTTGGGCACCGGTTCTCCTCACGTCGTCCTGCGTCGAGCCTGCTGTCCGGGCGCGCGGGGCACATCGGCACTTCGTCCGTCGCGCGCTCGACCGATCGGCCGATCCGGAAACCCTGCACGCCGTCCGGTCGTTCACCCCTCGACGGCCACCCCCATCCGGACGGAGACCCCATGAACCCGCTCGTCTGCCCCAAGTGCGGCTCGGACATGCGCGCGTACGAGCGCAACGGCGTGACCATCGACCAGTGCACCGGCTGCCGGGGGATCTTCCTCGACCGCGGCGAGCTGGAGAAGCTCACCGACGCCGAGGCCTCCTACTACGGCACCCGCACGGCGGCTCCCGCCCCGGCGCCGGCACCCGCACCTGCCCGGTACCCCGACGACCGGTACCGCGAGGACGACCGGTACCGCGGCGGCGACCGTGACGACTACTACAAGAAGAAGAAGAAGCGCAGCTTCCTGGACGACCTGTTCGACTGAGCCCCGGGTCGGTGTCAGACCCGCACGGCAGGGTGTCCGCATGGACGTTCAGGCAGCAGTGGAGCGCAGGGTCTCCTCGGGTGAGGTGCACGGGGCGGCGTGGCTCGTGGACCGCGCGGGGGACGTGTCCAGCGGGGCCGTCGGGATCAGCGGGCCGGACTCGGTCTTCCGCATCTCGTCGGTGACCAAGCCGGTGGTCGCGGCGCTCGCCATGGGGCTGGTCGACGAGGGGCTCCTGCGCCTGGACGACCCGGTCGACGCGCTGCTGCCGGAGCTCGCCGACCGGCGTGTCCTGAGGCGACCCGACGGCCCGATCGACGACACCGTCCCCGCCGACCGCCCGATCACCGTCCGGGACGTGCTCGGGTTCCGGCTCGGGCTCGGCATGGACTTCACCGGACCGTTCCCTGGCACGGTGCTCGGCGCGCTCGCGGAGCAGGGCCTGCCCGTCGGACCGCCCGCGCCGCAGGCCTCCCCCGGGCCCGACGAGTGGATGCGGATCGTCGGGAGCGTGCCGCTGTCCCACCAGCCGGGTGCGCGGTGGCTCTACAACACGGGCGCCCAGGTCCTCGGCGTGCTCGTCGCGCGCGCGGCCGGTCGTCCCCTGCCGGACCTGCTGGCCGAGCGGCTGCTGGACCCGTTGGGCATGACCGACACCGGGTTCTGGGTGCCGCCCGACAGCCTCGATCGGGTCGAGCCGCTCTGGCTCGGCCCCGACGTGTACGACGAGCCCGACGGCCAGTGGGCGACGCCACCGGCGTTCCCCGACGCCGCCAGCGGTCTGGTCTCGACCGTCACGGACCTGCACGCGCTGGCGCGCGCCCTCCGCGCCGGCGGCGGACCGGTCCTGTCCCCCGCCGCGGTCACGCAGCTGGTCACGGCGGCGGGCGACGCGCACGACCCGGACGGCGGCGAGGGGTGGGGGCTGGGCGTCGGGGTCTGCGTGGCCGAACGACCCGACGGCCGGCACGCGGGCAGCTACGGGTGGGACGGCGGGCTCGGGTCGACGTGGTGGACCGACCCGGTCACCGACACGATCGCGATCCTGCTCACCACGGACGCGTGGACGTCACCGCAGCCGACACCGGTCTTCACCGACTTCTGGACGGCGGCGTTCTAGGCGGGCTGCTCAGCGCACCCGCACGTTCCCCACCGTCGCCTCGACGTGGAAGACGGCGTCCCGGAGCTCGAGGCCCGTGACCGTCACGCCGTCGACCTTGGCCTCGATCGCGCGCTGCACGGCGATGACGACCCAGGGCTCCGACTCGCCGCGCTGGACCTCCACCAGGCCAGGGGGCAGGCCACGGTCACGCAGCGCGGCGTTGATCGGACCCACGAGGTACGGCACCAGCTTGTGCGCGGGGAGCGCCCGCGCGTGCGCGGTCACGACGAGCGTCACCACACCGTCGGAGTAGTCCGCGAACCGGACCGTGACCGCGACAGCACCGACCGCGGCGGCGGCGAGGCGCAGCCCGGTGGAGGGGTCGGGGATCTCGCGCAGGTCGATGTCGGCGTGGATCGTCGAGCCCTCGCAGCGCAGCTCGCGCACCATGGGCGGCATCGGTTCCTTCGCCACCGCGACAGCGATCGCCTCGGTGAAGGGTAGGGCGAGCTGCATCCGGGCTCCTCGGTCGGCGGGACGGCGACCTCAGCACGGTACGGCCTATCCGCCCCGCCCGCCGACGTCAGCCGTCCGAACGGGCGACCGTGTGCCGGTCGACGAGACGGGTGTCCGTCAGGCGGGCGTGCTGTCCGCCAGCCAGGCCTCGAACGCGTCGAACGACGACCGCCGGCCCAGGAAGTCCGCGACGAGGTCGGCCGCGTCGGCGGACCCGCCCGGCGCGAGGATCGTGTCGCGGTACCGCCGGCCGACCGTCGGGTCCATCAGGTCGGCGCCGAACGCGGTGCGCAGGTCCTTCGCGATGATCAGGCTCCAGAGGTACGTGTAGTACGCGGACCCGTACCCGTCGAGGTGCCCGAACCCGGCGTACTGGTGGGTGTCCGCGATCGGCGTGTACGGCCCGAACCGGGCGTCGACCTGAGCCGTGTAGGCCGCCAGGTCGGCGGGTGGGTCGGCGTGCAGGCCGTACGACAGGGCCGTGTAGTTGAGCTGCCGACGGGTCCACGCCCCGCGCCCGAACGCGTCCGCGCGGCACATGCGCTCGACCAGCGCTGCCGGGATCGGCTCCCCGGCGGCGTTCGTCGCGAAGGACCCGAGCACGCCAGCGTCCCAGCCCCACTCCTCGAGCAGCTGGCTGGGCGCCTCGACGAAGTCCCACTCGGTCGCGACACCCGTGAACATCGCCCACGGCTGGTTCCCGCCCAGCACCTCGTGCACCAGGTGGCCGAGCTCGTGGAAGAACGTCAGCACGTCGTCGTGCTCCATGAGGCCGGTCGGGAAGTTGCAGACCAGCGCCCCCTCGGGCAGCGAGCGGCCGGCGATGCCCGGCACCAGCGGGAACTGGGCGGCGTGGTTGAACTTCCCCGGACGCGGGTGCATGTCGAGATAGACGCGGCCGATGGCCCGGCCGTCGTCGGTGACGTCGTAGACCTCGACGTCGTCGTGCCAGGTGGGCGCGTCCACCGGCTGGAGCTCGATGCCGAACAGCCGCGACACCACGCCCAGCACCCCCGGCTTGACGGTCTCGTACCGGAAGTACTCGCGGACCTCGCGCGAGTCGACGTCGTACTGCTCGTTCTTGATGATCTGGTCGTAGTAGAGGTTGTCCGCGGCGGTCACCGCCGTCGCGTCGGGGACGTCCTGGCGGTAGCGCGCGAGCATGATGTCGACGTCACGCGCGGCGGGCACGGCGGTGAGCGCGTCGAGCTGCTCGACCAGGTCGGCGATCGCCTGGCCGGAGCCGATCATCTTGACCTCGGCGTCGTACGTCGGCCAGTCCGGGTAGCCCAGGAGGCTGGCTCGCTCCGCGCGCAGCCGGAGCAGCTCCGCGAGGATCGGCTCGTTGGCCGGCCACCCGATGCGCTGGTGCTCCGTCGTGAGCGCCAGCCGGACGGCGGGGTCGGCCGCGTACGTGCGGACGGGCAGCAGGTCCGGGTACTCGGTGGTCAGCGTGACCAGACCGTCCTCGCCCGCCGGGTGCTCCGCGCGGAAGTCGTCCGGCAGCCCGTCCAGCTGCTCGGGCCGCACCGAGATGCTCCGGACGCCGTCGCGGATGTTCCGGGAGAACTCCAGGCCCAGCTCCGTGCAGCGCTGCGCGAGCGCCCGGAGCCGGTCGCGGTCCTCGGGCGACCGGTCGACGCCGGCACGCCGGAAGTCGCGCAGGACGTGCTCCCGCACGCGGGCCGCGCCGGGCTCGAGGCCCTCGGCATCCGTCGCGGCGAGCACCTGCCACAGCTCGTGGTCCAGGCCCCGCTCGGTCACGAGGTCCTCGGCGGCCTGCGCGCGTTCCTCGGCGGCCGCCCGCAGGTCCGCGTCGGGGTGCACCTCGGCCAGCAGGTGCGCGGCAGCCGAACCCGTCGCGATGGCGACGTCCGCGTCGTTCCAGAGCCCGAGCACCTCCGCCGTCGAGCGCGGCGTGCCGTCCTTCAGACGGGCCAGCAGCACGCGGGCGTCGTCGAGCGACGCGTCCACCGTGGTCGCGAGGAAGTCGGGCCAGGCGGCACTGTCGGTGGGGAACGAGGTCGGCATGAGCCGACGATAACCGCAGCCCCCACGACTCGTGCGACCCCTTTGTGGGCGAGGCGCCCGGCTGCAGGACCGCGGACTCGTAGGCTCGACGGGTGCAGACCCGGCTGGCCGACATCGCGCAACAGGCGCAGGTGAGCACGGCCACCGTCTCCCGCGTGCTGAACGGCCGGCCCGGTGTCTCCGGCGGCACGCGCCAGGCGGTGCTCGCCGCGCTCGACGTCCTCGGCTACGAACGCCCTGCCTCGCTGACGACGAAGTCGGTCGGCCTGGTCGGTCTCGTCGTGCCCGAGCTGACCAACCCGGTGTTCCCCGCGTTCGTCGACGCCATCGAGCAGTGCCTCACCGAGGAGCGGTTCACACCCGTGCTCTGCACGCAGTCCCCGGGCGGCACGTCCGAGGACCGGTACGTCGAGGTGCTGCTCGAGCACGCCGTGAACGGCATCGTGTTCGTCTCGGGCCTGCACGCCGACAAGCAGGCCAACCTCGGGCGCTACCAGCGGCTGCGCAACTCGGGCGTCCCGATCGTGCTGGTCAACGGCTACAACGAAGAGATCGACGCCCCGTTCGTGTCCACCGACGACGCGGCGGCGATCGACGCGTCCGTCGACCACCTCGTCGCGCTCGGCCACCGGCGCATCGGGCTGGCCATCGGGCCCGACCGGTTCGTCCCCACCCGTCGCAAGGTCGCCGCGTTCGGCGCGGCGCTCGCGCGGCACGGCCTCGACGACGGCGAGGTCCACGTCAGCTCGTCGCTCTACACCGCCGAGGGCGGGCAGGCCGCCGCGACCGACCTCCTCGACTCCCGGCACACCGCGATCATCTGCGGCTCCGACCTGATGGCCCTCGGCGCCGTCCGGGCCGCGCGCTCGAACGGGCTGCGCGTCCCGGAGGACGTGTCCGTGGTCGGGTACGACGACTCCCTGCTCGTCGCGTTCGCCGACCCGCCGCTGACCACCGTCCGGCAACCGGTCGACGCGATCTGCCGGGCCGCCGTCGACGCGCTCCTGGCCGAGATGCGCGGGGAGAAGCCGTCGCGGGTCGAGCAGCTGTTCGCCCCGGAGCTCGTCGTCCGGGGGTCGACGGCCCGCGGACCGGGCTAGCCCCGCTGTCGGAGGCCGTCTCTAGGGTGGGTCGCATGCCGGAGCCGTTCGTCTCACCGACCACGCCCGAGGCCGTCGAGGACCTGCGCGCGAGGTTGCGGGCGACGCGCTGGCCCGAGGCGCCCGAGGACGCCGGCTGGTCGCTGGGCGTCGACCTCGACTACCTGCGAGACCTCGTCGCCTACTGGGCCGACGGGTTCGACTGGCCTGCGCAGGAGGCGGCGCTGTCCCGGTACCCCCGGTTCCACGTGCCGCTGGACGACCGACGGATCCACGTGGTGCACGCTCGCGCGGGATCGTTCCCGCTGATCCTGACGCACGGCTGGCCGGACTCGTTCTGGCGGTACAGCGAGGTCATCTCGCTGCTCACCGACCCCGAGGACCCCGCGGACGCGTTCGACGTCGTCGTCCCGGACATGCCGGGGTTCGGGTACTCGGACGGTCCGCCGCTGGACGTCGTCGGCGTCGCCGGGCTGTGGGCGGAGCTGATGACGACGCTCGGGTACCAGCGGTTCGGTGCGGCCGGCGGGGACATCGGCAGCGGGGTCAGCCGGTTCCTCGCGCTCGACCACCCCGACCGTGTCGTGGCGGTGCACCGGACGGACGGCGGGCTCCCGATCTACACCGGCGACCCCGCGGACCTGGCCCCTGAGGAGCGCGAGTTCATCGCCGGCGCGCAGGCGTGGGGTGCGGGCGAGGGTGCGTACGCCGCGATGCACCGGACGAAGCCGCTGACAGCGGCCGTCGGGCTCACCGACTCCCCGGCAGGCCTCGCGGCGTGGATCGTCGAGAAGCTGGAGGCGTGGAGCGACCGTGCGCTGACCCGCGACCAGATCCTCACCAACCTGACGATCTACTGGCTGACGGGAACCATCGGCTCCTCGATGCGGATGTACCACGCCAACTCGCGGATCCCGCCGGAGCAGCACGCCCGCCGGGTCGAGGTGCCGTCCGGCTTCTCGCTCTTCCCCGCGGACCTCGTCCGGCCGCCGCGGGTGTGGCTGGACCGCACCGCGAACACCGTGCGCGTGACCGAGCCGCCGCGCGGCGGGCACTTCGCGCCGATCGAGGAGCCCGAGCTGTACGCCCAGGAGCTGCGGGACTTCTTCCGGCCCTACCGCTGAGGCTCACGGCGGGCGAGGACGACTCCCCCCGGCACCTCGGCGTCCGGGTCGATCAGCAGGTGCGCCTCGATCACGAAGCCGGCGTCGCGCAGCCAGCCCGCGACCCGCTCGACGGGCCGCCGGTGCACGTGGACCCGCATCGGGTGACCGCCGTAGCCTTCGGTCTTGAGGGTGCTGCGGTCGCCGACGTGGAACCCGAGCATCGCGACGCCGCCGGGACGCAGGACGCGGTGCAGGTGGGCGGCCACCGCCGGCAGCTCGTCGTCGGGGACGTGGATGGTCGAGTACCACGCCAGCGCCCCGCCGGCCGAGCCGTCCGGCACGTCCAGGTCCGTCATGGACCCGACCTCGAAGCGCAGCCCGGGGTGGTCGCGGCGCGCGAGCCGGATCATCTCCGGCGAGAGGTCGATGCCGACGGCGTCGAGCCCCAGGTCACGCAGGTACGCGGTGACGTGCCCCGGGCCGCACCCGACGTCGACCACCGGACCGCCGGCCGCGCGGGCGCGCTCGGCGAAGAGGGCCAGCACGCCCCGCACCACAGGGAAGGCGTCGAGAGTCACCGCCCGGGCGTAGCTCTCCGCGACGGTGTCGTAGGACGCACGTGCGTCCGCCAGCCACCCGGTCACGGACGCCCCAGGATCAGCTTCACCGTGACGGTGTCGCCCAGGTCGAGGAGCTCTGCCTTGCGCACCTTGTCCTTGACGGGCACGAGGTAGCGACCGTCCTTCGGGAAGAGCGACGTCTCCCACTCGGTGTCGTCGATGCGGGCGAGCACCGGGATGACGCCCCAGCCGTAGGTGACCTCCGAGGAGACGGCCTTGATCGCGGCGCTCTCCTCGGGCGGCACGGGGACGTAGTGGAACGGTGCAGGACCGCGCCAGTAGATGATCTCGCCGCTGAACTCGAACTCCATCGCGCCATGATGACGCGGGCCACAGACATGCGTCTTGACTTATATAAGCGACGGATGAATTATTGCCCTGTGCACGCCTTCGACATCCTCGGCGACCCGGTCCGCCGGCGCCTCCTCGAGCTCCTCGCCGACGGCGAGCGGGCCGCAGGCGAACTCGCCGAGACCGTGCACGCCGAGTTCGGGATCAGTCAGCCCGCGGTGTCGCAGCACCTGCGTGTGCTGCGGGAGCACGGGTTCGCGACCGTGCGGCCCGACGGCGCCCGTCGGCTCTATGCCGTCGACACCGGCCCGCTGCACGAGGTCGACGACTGGCTCGACGCGTTCCGCCGCGCCTGGGCACCCAAGCTCGCCGCACTCGACACCGAGATCGCCCGCGGGCGCCGCGCCCGCCGAACCGCCCCTGAGGAGACCCGATGACCGACCAGCCCGTGCAGACCGACGGCCAGCTCGACGCGGTGAGCCGCGCCGTGACGGCCACCCGCCACGACGACACCGTCGACACGGTGGCGACCATCAGCCAGTCCTACCGCACCGACGCCGACGACCTCTGGGACGCCTGCACCACGGCCGAGCGGCTGGCCCGCTGGTTCGGCCCGGTGAGCGGGGACCTGCGGCTCGGCGGGGCGTACCAGATCGAGGGCAACGCGCACGGCACGGTCACGTCCTGCACGCCGCCCCGCACGTTCACGCTCACGTGGGAGCTGTACGGTCCGCCCACGATCCTCACGGTCACGGTCGAGCCCGACGGCGACGACCGCTCCCGCCTCACCCTCGAGCACAGCGGCTCGCTCGACGCCGGCCTCTGGGACCAGTTCGGCCCCGGCGCGGTCGGCATCGGCTGGGACCTCGGGCTCGTCGGCCTCGCCCACCACCTGGCCACCGGGAGCGACACCCCGGCGGAGTCCACCGGGTGGGTCGGGACCGACAGCGGCCGCGAGTTTATGGCCGGCAGCAGCCGGCGCTGGGCCGACGCGTCGATCGCGGCCGGCACCCCCGAGGCCGACGCGCGCTCCGCGCAGGAGCGCACGTCGGCGATGTTCCTCGGCGGCTGACGGTCAGTGCCAGTCGGAGATCCGGACGTCGTGCGGCGCGGGTGCGCCGGCGCCCGTCTCGACCAGCTGCTTGAGGCTCATCAGGAACGTCGCCCACTTGGTGCTGCAGTGGGACATGAACTCGACCCGCTCCCGCCACCCCTCGTGCGCGAACAGGACGATGACGTAGTCGCCCTCCTGCTTGAGCTCCCAGCGGACGGTCGTCCCGATCCACTCGGGCGGCCCGTCGACGACCTCCCACAGCACGCTCCTGCCGGGCTCCGACTCGAGCACCACCATGTCGAAGCCGCCCTCGGGGAAGCGGAACTCCAGCACGCCGCCGACGTCCGCGCTGCCGGTCGTGTCGACCGTCCACCAGCCCGCGAGCCCGTCGACCGTCGCCACCGCCTGGTACACGTCGTCCAGGGCCGCACCCTTCACACCGACCCTGTGGATGATGTCCACCATCTCGATCCCTCTCTTCTCTCTCGTCACTTCTTCTGACTGCGCTCGATCGCCTCGGCGATCCGCTTGATCCGCTGCAGGCGGGCATCCCATGCCGACCCGACGTCCGCGAGCTGGGCCACCGCGCGGGCGAGCTGCACCTCGTCCACCCGGTACCGGCGCTCGCGGCCCTCGGGGGTGACGTGCACCAGCCCGACGCGGTCCAGCACCACCAGGTGCTTGGCCACGGCCTGCCGCGTCACCGGCAGGTTGTCGCTGAGCGTGGTGGCGGTGCCGGCCCCGTCGGCGAGCAGGAGGTCGAGCATCCGCCGCCGTGTCGGGTCCCCGATCGCCGACCACAGGTCGTCGTCGACGGCGATGCTCATGGCGTCGACACCAGCCCGGCCGCGTACTGGGCGATGGCCGGCACGAACCGGTCCCAGCCCTCGACGTGGTCGGCGTAGGCCGCCTCGAGGGTCGCGATCTCCCAGCCCTTCTCGCGGAACCCCGTCTCCGTCATCCGGAGCAGGGTTCCCGCTCCGGACGGGGCGAGCTCGAACGTGACGAGCAGTGACGGCCCGTCACCCGCCCCGTCGAACACCCACCGGAACGAGAACAGCCGCGGCGCGTCGACGTCGACGACCGTGAGCGGCTCCACGTGGTCGCCCCACCCGACCGAGGACACGGTCCCCGGGGTCGGTGTCAGGTCGGTCTCCGCGCCGCCCCACCACTCCCGGATGTGCTCGGGGCTGGTGACCACCGCGAAGACGGTCTCCGGCGACGCGTCGACGTGGATCTCGCGCTCGATGCTTCCGAACTCCATGAGCTTCTCGCTTTCTGCAACGATTGGTTGCAGATCACGATAGCGGCCGATCGATCGCCACGCAACCATTGGTTGCGTGGCGACGAATCCGACCTGAGCGTCGTGGCGAGAAGGTTCACGGCACCCCTGTCCGGTTCGTCAGCGCGCCGGTGGCAGGTCAGCGCCGAGCAAGCCCTGGATCGCGCGTCAGTGCACCCGAGCGGCACTCCTGGCTTGCTGGACTCGTTCCCTGGCTCGACGCGCTCGGGGCGCGGTCGTCAGCGGCGGCGCGCCGTGACGGAGGTGATCAGCGGTGCCACGAGTGCGACCGCCGCCGCGACGAACGCGGCCGTGGCGACCGTCTCGTCCACCAGCGGGCCGTTCGTGCGGCCCAGGCCGATCCACGCCAGGCCCCACGCCATCGCCAGTCCGACGGGGACGACCACCGACGGGCGACCCCGGCCGAACACGGCGTACGCGACGGACAGCGCGGCGCCGGCGGCCAGCACGATCACGGACCACGCCGTCGCCCCGAGGCCGAGCTCGCCCACGTCGGCGACCGTGAGGAACGCGGCGATGTTGGCGAGCGTCGCGACGCTGACCCACCCGAGGTACAGCCCCATCGTCGTGTCGGTGATCAAGGACGTCGCGACCCCGGTGTGCGCGAGGCGTACGAGCCGCACGAACACGACCGCCAGCACGGCGAGCAGCGCGAGGATCACCACGACGCTCCCGCCGACCGACCCGGCCTGCACGACCGCGATCCACAGCGCGTTGAGCAGCATCGACGCCAGCACCCACCAGGAGACGGCGCGCAGACGGGGGTCGGCGCCCTGGCGCGGCAGGGCCTGGGCGACCGCGAACACACCGAGGCCGAGGTAGATCAGCGACCAGATCGAGAACGCGGGGGTGTCGGGGGCGAGCGGGGTCGCGGTCGCGGACAGGGCACCGTCGGCGGCGTCGGCGATGGGCTGCCCGCCGAACGCGCCGGACCCGACCGCAGCACCGCCGATCGCGACGATCGCGCCGACGAGGACGGTGACCTGGCGGACCCGGTCCCGGGTCGTGACGGGTGCGTGGGTGTCGAGTGCGGTCTCCATGCCGCCCATCGTGCCAACGCTCAGCATGCTGAGCATCTCGAAACGAGTTGCGCCCGTGCGGGAGGCTGTCCGCGATGACGACCCGCATGCACGCCGACGAGCTCGACCTCCCGGTCGCCCTGGTCGAGCGACTGCTCGAGGACCAGTTCCCGCAGTGGACCGACCGACCGGTCCGGCGCCTCGCGTCGAGCGGCACCGACAACGCGATGTTCCGCCTCGGCGACGACCTGGTGGTCCGGATGCCGCGCATCCACTGGGCCGGCGGCACGGTCGACCACGAGGCACGGTGGCTGCCGCTCGTCGACGGCCTGCTCCCCGTGACAATCCCGCGGGTGCTGGCCGTCGGGACTCCCGGCGCCGGCTACCCGTGGTCCTGGTCGGTGCTGACCTGGGTGCCGGGCGACAACCCGGTGCTCGGGCGGCTCCGCGACCCGGAGGGGCTGGCGCGCGACCTCGCGACGCTGGTGCGGGCGATCCGCGCTCTGCCGCTGGTCGACGGCCCAGTGAAAGACGGGCGCCTGGTCGACCGCGACGAGCAGGTACGTCGTGACGTCGTGGCGGTCTCCGACGAGATCGACGCGGCCGCCGTGACCGCGGCCTGGGAGCACGCGCTCGCCACGGCCGAGTGGGACGGGCACCGCTCCTGGGTGCACGGCGACGTCGCGCCGGGGAACCTCCTCCTCACCGACGACCGGCTCACGGGCCTCATCGACTTCGCCGGCATCGCCACCGGCGACCCGACGCTCGACCTCGGCGTCGCCTGGAACCTCCTGCCCCCGCCGGCCCGGGCGGTGTTCCGGGACGACCTCGACGTCGACGAGAGCACCTGGACCCGCGCCCGGGCCCGCGCGCTGGCGCAGGCGCTGGTCCAGCTGCCCTACTACCGCGACACGAACCCGGTGCTGGCTGCGAACGCCCGGCACGTGATCCGCGAGGTGACCGCCGAGGTCAGCTGACCGCGACGCGGGCCGGCAGCTCCACGCCGATGCGCAGCGCCTCGACCAGGTCCCGGTACAGCGCGTCGGACTCCAGCAGCTCCTCGTGCGTCCCGCGGGCCCGCACCCGGCCGTCCTCCATCACCAGGATCGTGTCGGCGTCGAGCACGGTGGAGAGCCGGTGGGCGACCGTGACGACGGCCCCCCGTGCGGCCAGGTCCCGGATGCAGTCGTGGATCGCGGACTCCGTCAGGCCGTCCACCTGGGCGGTCGCCTCGTCGAGCAGCAGCACCTCGGGCGCCTTGAGGATCGCGCGCGCCAGGGCGATGCGCTGCCGCTGGCCGCCGGAGACGGAGGTCGACGTCAGCGACGTGTCCAGCCCGTCGGGGAGCGCGTCGAACGCGCCGTCGAGCCGGACCGCGGCGAGCACGCGGTCGAGCTCCTCGTCGGTCGCGTCGGGGGCGCTGAACAGGAGGTTGTCGCGGATCGAGCCCGGCACGATCGGCGTCTCCTGCTCGACGTACGCGAAGCGCTCGCGGAGGCGGTCGTGCCCGATCTCGGAGAACGGGCGCCCGTCCAGCAGCAGCTGCCCGGACTGCGGCTCGAGGAAGCGCAGCAGCAGGGAGAAGACCGTCGTCTTGCCCGCACCCGACGGGCCGACGAGCGCCGTGTGGCCCCGTCGCGGCACCGCGAACGAGATGTCGCGCACCGCCGGCTCGGCGTCGGGACCGTACGCGGCGGTCACGTTCCGGAGCTCGACGACGGGGGTCGAGTCGTCCGGCACGACCAGCGCGGGAGCACCGGGGGCCACGGGCTGCTCGCTGTCCATCTCCGTCACCTCGCGGATGCGCGCGGCGGCGGCGATGCCGGACTGCAGCTGCGTGAAGGCCTCCGTCAGCTCGGTGATCGGGCCGACGATGTTGAACGCGTAGAGCAGGAACGCGACCAGGCTCGACACCGCCAGCAGGTCCTGCGAGACGCGCCAGGCGCCGAGCCCGAGGATGACGACGATCGCGAGCTGGATGCCGCCCCACGAGATGGTCCAGGCGATCGCGGTGGTCCGCACCGCGCGCACCGAGTGGTCCTTGGCGTCGCGCGCGTCGGCGAGGATCCGCTCGCCCTGGCGCTCCTCGGCGCGGCTCGACTTCACGGTCCGGACCGCGCGCAGCGTCCCCTCGAGCGTGCCGCCGAGCCGGCCGACCGACTCCTGGGCGGCCTCCTGCGCCTTCGCGATGCCGGGCAGCAGCAGGGCCATGAGGACGCTGACGACGATGATCGCGGCGATGGTCGTGCCGAGCAGGACGAGGTCGAGGACGGCCATGAGGATGAGCGTCCCGATCAGGGCGACGACGCCGTTGACCAGGCTCACGAGGCTCGACGACGCCGCCTCGCGCAGCAGCAGCGTGTCGGACGTGGTGCGGGTGACCAGCTCGCCGACGGGACGCCGCGTGACCGCGGGGACGGTCGCGCGCAGGAACTTCCGCACCAGCGACTCGCGCGCGTCGAGCACGATGCGCTCGGCCACGGTGCCCATGAGGATCCACTGCGTCAGCCCGACGGCGGACCCGACCACCAGGAGCCCGATCAGCAGCGCGATGGGCGTCGCCAGGCTCAGCCCCTCCGAGAGCGAGTCGAGCACCCACTTGGTGACCATGGGCGTCGCGAGGCCCATGGCCGTGGCCACCAGGCTGAGCGCCAGGCCGAGCAGGAGGGTGTTCTTGTGGGGCCGGGCGAAGCCGACGAGGATGCGCAGCTTCTCGCCGCGCGGGGGTTGGTCGGTGTCCGTCGGGGTGTCCGTCGTCGTCGCCGTCATCCATCCAGTGGAACACTGATGTTCCAGAGAGGTCAACCGTGTCCCTCGGTGGAACACGGTGCTACTTTCGGTGGATGACAGTCGACAGCGAGACCGGTACACGGGGCCGGACCCGCAAGGCGATCCTCGACGCCGCCGTCCGGGTCCTCGCCACCGACCCGGGTGCGAGCCTCGGCCAGATCGCCGACGCCGCCGACGTCGGCCGCACCACGCTCCACCGCTACTACCCCGACCGCGCCGAGCTGCTCGCGGCCCTGACCCAGGAGGCGGCGCGACGGCTCACCGACGCGGGCGAGCGGGCCCGTCTCGACGAGGGCCCGGGCCTCGACGCGCTGCTGCGTGCCTGCCAGACGTGCCTCCAGCTCGGCGACCTCCTGACGCTCCTGTTCACCGACGTCGTGTCGCTCGAGGCGTGCGGTGACGAGGACGGCTTCTCCCGCGCGCTCGACGCGGCCTGCACGCGCGGGCTGGCGGACGGCACGCTCGACGCCCGCCTCAGCCCCGCCTGGCTGCAGGGCGTCCTGTGGTCGTCGCTCTACCTCGGCTGGAGCGAGCTCCGCGAGGGCACGGCCCCGCCCCACGACGTGGTCGGCCAGCTCCTGCTCACCGTGCGCAAGGCGCTCGCTGCCTGACGCATTCGGCTGGACGCGTCGCCGGTCTCGGATGCACCATCGAGCCCATGACGACGCACCAGGGAAGCGAGGCGGCCGTCCTGGCCTGCTCAGGCGGGGCCCGGACGCCCGCACAGCACGCCTGACGCCACACCCGGCGACACCACCGACGGACCCGTGATCCGCCGGTGCTCGGGCGTACCTGCGCGGGCGCTCGCGCCGCCACGATCCCGTGCCGGCTCCCGCCGCCTCGAAAGCCCACGCCCGTGAACCCCCTGACCGAGAAGCTCATCCGCGCGTCCTTCGTGAACTGCTCACGACGCGAGGCCGCCCAGCTCACCGTCCCCACCGACCTGTCCGACCTGCGCTGGGACCGCCTCGACTACCTGGGCTGGATCGACCGCAAGGCACCGCTGCGCGCCTATGTGGTGGTGCCTGACGAGGACACCCTCGTGGGCATCGCGCTGCGCTCGCCCGAGGTGGGCAAGCGACGCCCCGCCGTGTGCGCCTGGTGCGAGGACGTCTACTCCACCGAGGACGTCTCGATGTACGTCGCCCGTCGCGCCGGCGCACCCGGCCGCAACGGCGACACCGTCGGCACCCTCGTCTGCACCGGCTTCGAGTGCTCGCACAACGTGCGTCGCAAGCCCACGATCATCGAGGCCGGGCAGGATCCCGCCGGGGTCGTCCTGCGCCGGATCGACGGGCTGCGCGAGCGGTCGGTGCGATTCGCGCGCGAGGTCCTGCGCGACCTGTGAGTGCCGGTGGTGCGGCGGCAGTCCGCCGCACCACCGGACCGCCTAGTTGGTCCTGCCGTGCGGCGCGGCGGAGGCGTAGACCGCCGCCGCGGTGATCGCGAGGCTCGACAGGGTGACGTAGACGCGCGTGAGCGACGGGCGCTGCACGGTCAGTTGGTCCGGCTGAACGGGGCGGCGAACGCGTAGACCGCGGCGGCGGTGACCGCGAGGCTCGACAGGGTGACGTACACCCGGGTGGCGGAGGGTCGCTTCATGGTGTGCTCCTCGTGAGGGGGGAAGCCGTGGCCGGAGCCGTGGCAGTGGGGTGGTGCACCCCGGCGGCGTCGCCGGGGAGTGAGGTGGGCCGGGCGGCCGCCAGGACCAGCACCGCGGCGAGGCCCGCCCAGAGCAGGACGTCGCCGACGCTGAACACCATCGCGACGCCCGGGACGGGGACCAGGTCGGCCAGCGGCACGAGCAGCGTCGAGCCGTCGATCGGGACGTGGCCGGGCGCGCCGGTGACGTCGAGACCGACGGACCGCGCCGCGGGGACGGCGAACGGCATGCCGCCGTTGAGGGCGGTCGCGAGGGCGTTCGACAGGGCGCCGGCCGTGGCGATGCCGAGAGCGACGCGGACCGCACGGCCGGACCCGCGCGCGTTCGCGAAGGCGAACCCGACGGCGCACACCGCGAGCGCGAGCGGCACCAGCGCCCCACCGGCGGCCCCCAGCACGCCGGACGCCCACGCGGGATCCGCGGTGCGCAGCGCCTGGACGGCCGCACCCGACAGCGCCCAGGGCGCCCCGCGGACCCGGACGTTCGCGAGCGAGGCGAGCCCGCCGCGGCGGAGCACGAGGACGAGCACGGCGAGCACCGGGACGACCAGCAGCAGCACGATCTGCGCGGCATCCATCGTGACCTCCCCAGGTGTGGCGGGAAGGTATCGACCCTGGCCAGGCGTCCACAAGGGTCGTCTCAGCGCCCGGCCGCAGGTCAGTTGCCGCCGCGAACCATCTCCCGCCTGTGACCGTTCTGTGCTGGTCTAGGGGGCGGCCGACAGGGGGTTGGCCCGGCGCGGCCTACAGGTCGCGCCGACGCGTGAGGAGGACACCGCATGGCGGCACGTCGAACTCTGGTCGCACTAGCCTCATCGATCGTCATCGTCGCAGCGGGGGCGCTCACGTCCCCGGCCGCGGCGCACGATCGCGGGAGATCCCCGGAGAAGTTCGCCCAGAAAGTCAGCACCAAGGCCGTCCAGGGACACCTGGCAGCCTTCCAGCGCATCGCCGACAAGAACGGCGGCAACCGGGCAGCCCTGACGTCCGGCTACGAGGAGAGCGCCCGCTACGTCGAGCGCACCCTGCGCAAGGCCGGGTACCGGACGGAACGAGACCCGTTCACGTTCGACCGCGAGATCATCGACACGGCGACCCTCACGGAGAACTCGCCGGGCTCCGCCTCGTACGAGGTGGACCAGATGGAGTTCTCCCCGAACTCCGCCGTCGGCGGCGTGACCGGCAACCTGGTCGCCCCCGCCAACCCGCTCGGCTGCACCGCCGCCGACTGGTCCGGCATCGACGCCAGCGACCAGATCGCGCTCGTCAGCCGCGGGTCCTGCCCGTTCGCCGACAAGGCCGTGGCCGCCGAGGCGGCAGGCGCCGACGGTGTCGTCATCTACAACAACGTCGCCGACGTGCAGCTGTTCGGCACGCTGGGCACCGAGGGCCTGGTCGACGTCCCCGTGGCCGGGATCCGGCAGGCCGACGGGCAGGCGCTCGCCGCCGCGCTCGCCGCAGGCGACGTGAACGTCACCCTCGACCTGACCAGCCACACCGAGGTGGCGGAGTCGTTCAACGTGATCGCGGAGACCAGGCAGGGCCGGGACGACAACGTCGTCATGCTCGGCGCGCACCTCGACGGTGTCGAGGAGGGACCGGGGATCAACGACAACGGCACGGGATCGGCGACGATCCTCGAGACCGCCGTCCAGCTGGCCAAGTCGCACACCCCGCACCACAACACGGTGCGCTTCGCGTGGTGGGGCGCCGAGGAGCTCGGGCTCATCGGGTCGACGGCCTACGTCGAGGAGCTGGCCACGCAGGAGGGTGAGCTCGACCGCATCGCGACGTACCTGAACTACGACATGGTCGGCTCGCCGAACTACATCATCGGCGTGTACGACGCGGACGAGTCCACCTACCCCGCTCCGGTCGACGTCCCCGAGGGGTCGATCGCCACCGAGAAGGTGCTCACCGACTGGTTCGACTCGATCGGGCAGCCGTGGGTCGACACCGAGTTCTCCGGCCGCTCCGACTACCAGGCGTTCATCCTCAACGGGGTCCCGGCGTCCGGCCTGTTCACCGGTGCCGACGACGTCAAGACCCCCGAGGAGGTCGCCCTGTTCGGGGGCACCGCGGGGATCACGCACGACCCGAACTACCACTCCGTCGGTGACGACCTGTCGAACGTGAACGCGAAGGCCCTCGGCATCATGACGAAGGCGATCGCAGCGTCCGCCTACAGCCTCGCGTGGGACACGTCGGCCATCAACGGCGTCTCCGGCCCGGGCAAGGGCAAGCCGCACCCGGGTCACGGCCACGGGCCGGGCAAGCACCTCGCACCCGAGGACCGCGTCATGCTGGAGCGCGCCTCCTGACGACGAGGGTGGCGCGCACGGGGCTCCGTGCGCGCCACCCCTGTCCGGGTGCCCTCAGACATCCACCCGGTGAGCCTCAGCCACGCCGGTACACCGACACGTGCGAACGCGAGTCGGCGGTGAACTCCCCGCCGGACCAGTCGGCGTCGCGGCTCTCGAGGGTGAACCCGGCCAGCTGCGCCATGAGGTCGAGCTCGGCTGGCCAGATGTACCGGTGCGGCGTCCAGCCGTGGTCGGCCTGCCGGCCCTCGTCGAACCGGAAGTGGTGCGAGACGACCCGCTGGTGCAGCACGTCGTAGGTGTCGAGGCCGACGTACCCGGGCTCGTTCAGCCAGACCGTGGCCCCCACACCCGGCGGGAGCTTGCGCAGCTCGGGCACCCACAGCTCGATCAGGAACCGGCCACCGGGGACCAGGTGGCGGGCGGCGTTGCGGAAGCACGCGACCTGCTCCTCCTGCGTGAGCAGGTTGGCGATCGTGTTGAACACCAGGTAGACGAGGCGGAACTCACCCGGCGCGGTGGCCGTCGCCATGTCGCCCAGCACCACCGGGATCGTGTCCTCGTCGACCTTGGTCCGCAGCTGCTCGACCATGTGCGGTGACAGCTCGATGCCGGTGACGGGCACGCCGCACTCCGCGAGCGGGACGGCGACCCGACCGGTCCCGATCGCGAGCTCCAGCGCCCGGCCGCCCTCCGCGAGCGCGGCGAGCCGGTCCACGGTGGGGCCGAGGACCTCGGGCGCGAACATGCCGATGCCGGGGGTGTCGTAACGCCGGGCGGCCTCGGCGTCCCAGAGCTGCTGCTGTGTCATCGGGACGACGATGGCAGCGCAGCGCCGACGGCGTCCACGGGAATCACCGCGCGAGCTTGCGCTCCAGCACCGCCCTCTCACGCTCGTTCCCGCACAACCCGATGGCGCGCTCGATCTCGACCCGAGCCTCGTCGTCGCGCCCGAGCCGACGGAGCAGCTCGCCGCGGACGCTCGGCAGCAGGTGCGACTCGCGCAGGGCGCCCGTCGCGACCAGCCCGTCGACCACCGGCAGCGCCGCCGCGGGACCCTGCGCCATCGAGATCGCGACGGCACGGTTCAGCTCGACGACCGGCGACGGGGCCAGCCGCCCGAGCGCCTCGTAGAGGACGACGATCCGGTCCCAGTCCGTCTCCTGGACCGACGGGGATACCGCGTGGCACTCGGCGATCGCGGCCTGGACGCCGTACGCGCCGAGCCCTCTGCCCACCCGTCCGGCCGTGGCGAGCGCCGCGCGTCCGCGCCGGATCGCCGCGCGGTCCCACCGTCGACGGTCCTGCTCCTCCAGCAGGACGGGCTCGCCGTCGTCACGGACCCTCGCCGGGAACCGTGCGGCGGTCAGCTCCAGGAGCGCGAGCAGGCCGTGGACCTCGGGCTCGTCGGGGACCAGCCGCGCCAGCACGCGGGCCTGCCGGACGGCCTCGTGGGCGAGGTCCTGGCGGATCCAGTCGCTGCCCGACGTCGCCGAGGAGCCCTCGGTGAACACCAGGTAGAGGACGTTCAGCACCGCTGCCAGCCGCTCCCGGCGCTCCTCGGACGGCGGCACCGCGAACGGGACCCGGGCCGCGCCGAGCGTCTTCTTCGCACGCGTGACCCGGGCCTGGACGGTGGCCGTCGGCACCAGGAGCGCGCGGGCGATCTCGTCGCTGGTCAGACCGCCGACCACCCGCAGCGTCATCGTGACCTGCGCCTCGCGGGACAGGACCGGGTGGCACGCGACGAACATCAGGGCCAGCACGTCGTCGTCGATCTGGTCCGGGTCCCACACGAGGTCGTCCCCCGCACCCTCGCTCAGGTCGCGGGCGAGCGTCGCGTGCCGCTCGTCGAGCGCGACCCGACGCCGGTACGTGTCGACCGCCCGCCGACGGCCCACCGTGAGCAGCCACGCCGCCGGGCTGCTCGGGACGCCGTCGCGCGGCCACGCGACGAGCGCCGCCGCCAGCGCCTCCTGCGCGAGGTCCTCCGCGAGGGAGAAGTCGCCGGTGTACCGCGCGAGGGTCGAGACGATGCGCGCGGACTCGATCCGCCACACCGCCTCGACCGCCGCTCGCGCTCTTCCGAGGCTGGCGTCCGACGACCTCAGAGCTGCCCCGTCCGCTCGCGCCACGCACGCTCCTTCTGGATCCACTCGTTGTCCTGCGGGAACTCGTCGATGCTCGCCACGCGGCGGATCTCGGTCTTCTGGCCGGGGCCGGTCAGCGGCGCGCGCTTGGCCCACTCGACGGCCTCCTCCTTCGACGCGACGTCGAGGATCCAGAAGCCGCCGAACAGCTCCTTCGTCTCGCCGTACGGTCCGTCGCTGACGACGGGGGGCTGCGACGAGAAGTCGATGACGACGCCGTCGGCGGCGTCGTCCAGACCCTCGGCCGCGACGAGCACCCCGGCGGAGATCATCTCGTCGTTGAACCTGCCCATCGCCTCCATGATCTCGGCGAAGTCGACGTTCTCGAACGCGGCGAGCGCCTCGTCGGTGGCACGCATGATCAGCATGTACTTCACGGTTCTTCTCCTACCGTCCCGGGGACCCCCTTCGGACCCTCTCACCGACGAGTCGAACGGCGGAACCGGAGGATCGACATCGCCAGCGAGAGATTTCCTTCCTACGATGCGGCGATGGATCGCGCCGGGCTCGTCGAGTACGTCCGTACGCAGGCCGACGGTGTCCTGAGCACCCTCGGGCCGGACGGCTCGCCGCAGGCCGCGTACCTGCCGATCACGGCGACCGACCGCGGCGACCTCGTGCTGGACGTGCGGACGACCTCGCGCAAGGTCGCGAACCTCCGTCGGGACCCGCGGGTGGCGGTGGTCGTCGGGGGACGCGACGGGACGACGCTGCAGTGCGAGGGCGTCGCGGACCTGCCGGACGGCGCCGACCGGGACGCCTGTGCGCGGGCGTACCTCGACGCGTTCCCGCAGTTCGAGGCGTCGCTGGCCGATCCTGGGGTCGTGCTGGTCCGGGTCCGGCTCACGTGGGCCCGCCTCGGCGACTACCGGCCCGGCGTCTCGTCGTCGCAGGACGTCGACCTGCGCGTCGGCATCCGCCGCGTCCGCGCCGACGACTGGCGGTCGGCGCGCGCCCTGCGGCTCGACGCGCTCCGGGACGAGGACGCGGGCATCGCGTTCCTGGAGACCTACGAGCGCGCGGCGGCGGAGCCGGACGTGTTCTACCAGGGCCGCACCGCACGTGCGGCGGACGGGGACGACGTCGCGCAGTTCGTCGCGATCGACGGATCGGACTGGGTGGGCTCGGTGACCGTCATCACACAGCGGGCCGGCTCGGTCGACTACCACGGGCGGCCGGTCGAGCGGAGCCGCGCGGCCGTCGTCGGGGTCTTCGTCCGCGGCGAGCACCGCGGCTCGGGACTGGTCGACCGGCTGCTCGAGACGGGTGCGCAGTGGGCCCACGACCTGGGGTTCGACCTCCTGACCCTCGGCGTGCACCGTGACAACGCGCGTGCCCAGGGCGCCTACCGGCGTGCAGGCTTCGCGCCCTCGGGCGTCACGTTCGAGAGCACCATCGGCCCCGAGCTCGAGATGGTGCGGCACCTGCGTCCCGGTGTGCAACGCGACACTTCGGACATTTCTCCGCCCGTCGTCGGCTAGCCTCGACCGGCCGCCGCCTGCCGCTGAGGAGACCGATGACCGACGAACGCACCGCCGCCGACGCGGACCTGGCGACAGCGCGCCGGCTGCTGGCCGAGGGCGGGGACGACGCGTCCGACGCCGCCGCCGAGCACGCCGACCGCGCCGTCCAGGCGTACCTGGAGCTCGGCGACGTGCCGGCGGCCGCCGACGTGCTCTGGTTCCTGGGCCGGCTCGACGCCTCGCGCGGCCGCACCGACGACGCCGCTCGGCACCTGCGCGAGGCAGTCGAGGGCTTCGTCGTCACGCACGACGACCGCGCGGACGAGGTGGCCGACGAGCTGTTCGCGCTGCTGCGCCGCACGGGGCAGACCGACCGCGTGGAGGAGTTCCTGACCTGGCGGCTGTGGCTCGTCGGCACGATGTCCGGGGAGCAGGAGCGCACGACGGCCGCCGGGCGGCGACGGGCCCCCTGACGGTCGGGCGCTCAGGGCTGGCGGCGGTGCACGGTCCACGCCTCGGGGGTGTCCAGGTCGCCGTCCGCCACGCGCGTGTACACCAGCCGGTCGTGCAGCCGGTCGCGCCGGCCCGCCCACAGCTCGACCTCGTCGCACTCGACCCGCCAGCCGCCCCACCCGTCCGGCACGGGGACGTCGTCGGCCGACCCGGTGTCCGGGTAGAGCGCGGCGTACCGCTCGTAGGAAGCGACCAGCGCCGCCCGGTCGGCGATCGGCTGCGACTGGTCGGACGCCCACGCGCTGATGCGTGAGCCCCAGGGGCGCGTGGCGAAGTAGGCGACGATCTCGTCGCGACCCACGGGGACCGCGCGGCCGCGGAACCGGACCGCGCGGAACATCGCCGGCCACGTCAGCGACGCGGCGACCGATCCGGTGGCGGTGATCTCCCTGCTCTTCGCCGAGCCGAGGTCGGTGACGAACCCCGGCCCGCGCTCGTCGAGGAACCGCATCAGGACGGTGCGGACGTTCGCGTGGCCGTCGGCGTCGACCGTGGCGACCGACAGCGCCGTCGGCTCGACGACGTCACCCCGCTCGGCGTGCCGGGCGTGCGCCTCGGCGACCCACCGGCGGACCTGCTGGAGCGGCGTCGGCGCGAGGTCGTCCTCGCTCAGCCCTTCGCCCGAGTACTCGCTGCGCACACTGCCACCCCTCGCTCGGCCGGTCCGCTGCCCGGGCCTGGTGAGCGTACGTCGACCGATCGGATCCCGTCTCGCGGGCTACGCTGGCCGTGGCTTCCAGGCAGCCACCGGTCCGCGGGCAGGGCGCAGCCCACTGGGTGTGAGACGGCTGCACCCCTCCGCCTCCTTTCGGCCCGACGACGCGGACCTCGGGCGACGAGAGGAGGTCGCCGTGGCGACCCTGTCACTGCCCGCCCGCCCGGACCTCGGGCACCTGCGCCGACAGGCCCGCGCCCTGCAGCGCGCCGCAGTCGCCGGGGACCCGCAGGCCGCCGAGCGGATCGCGCGGAACCACCCGGACCCGCCGACCGACCTGACCACGTTCCGGCTCAGCGCCGCACAGCTCGTCGTAGCCCGCGAGTACGGCTTCCCGAGCTGGCCTCGGCTGCGCCACCACCTCGACGCCCGGGCCGCGCACACCTGGGTCCCCACCGACGAGGACCGGTCGGCGCCCGCACAGTTCTGCCGGCTCGCGTGCCTGACGTACGCGGGCACCGACGGACCGGACCGCTGGGCCGAGGCACGGGCGCTCCTCGTCGCAAACCCGCAGCTCGTCGAGGACGACATCTGGGCCGCCGCGGCCGCGTCCCGGCGGGAGGTCGTCGCCCGCCTGCTCGACCGTGACCCGGGCCTGGCCCGCCGCGGTGGTGGCCCGCACGGCTGGCGGCCGCTCGCCTACCTGGCCTACTCACGCGTCGGCGGCGGCGACCCCGTCGGCACGGCCCGGCTGCTGCTCGACGCGGGTGCGGACCCGGACGAGGGCTACCTCTGGCACGGGGAGCCGACCCTGTTCACCCTGCTCACCGGCGTGTTCGGCGAGGGCGAGGGCGGTCCCGTGAGCCAGCCGCGCCACCCGGAGTCGATCGCGCTCGCCCGGCTGCTGCTCGACCGCGGCGCCGAGCCGAACGACGGGCAGACCCTGTACAACCGCATGTTCGGCACCGACGACGACCACCTGGTCCTGCTGTTCGAGCACGGCCTCGGCCGCGGAGACGGCGGGGTCTGGCGGCGGCGGCTGGGACCGGAGACGGTCGACGAGCCGACGAGGCTGCTCCGCGACCTGCTGCGCTGGGCGGTGCAGCACGGGCAGCTCGCGCGGGTGCGGCTGCTCGCAGACCAGGGGGTGGACCTGCACGCCCCCTTCGACGACGGCGCGTGGCCGACGGGCGGCCGTTCGGGCACGCCCGCGCCGACCCCGCTGGGCCTGGCCGCCGCGAGCGGCGACCGCGCGATGGTCGACCTCCTGGTGTCGCTCGGGGCGGAGCCTGTCGACGCGGCACCGGTGGAGGCGTTCGTCGAGGCGGCGATGCTCGGCGACCGGGACCGGGTGGCGGCCCTGGGCGACGCGGTCGTCGCGCAGGCACGACGGGAGCGACCGGGGCTGGTGGTCTGGGCGGCGGCGCGCGGTCGGCACGACACCGTCGCCCTGCTGGCGGACCTCGGGTTCGACGTGAACGCGTACGGGCGCCACGACGTCCCCGTCGAGGAGCGGTGGGAGACCGCACTGCACGCCGCGGCGAGCTCGGGGGACGCCGACCTGGCCGCCCTCCTGCTGAGCCTCGGGGCCGACCCGTCGCTGCGGGACGCCCGGTTCGGCGCGACCCCGCTGGAGTGGGCGCGTCACCTCGGCCAGGCGTCGGCGGCGGACCTGCTCGACGGCCTCTGAGTCAGCGACCGGGCGGGCGGGTCATCGGGCGGCCACCTCCGTCCGGGCGAGCGTGTGCGGGTTGGCCGGACGCGCCAGGCCGTAGTGCTCCCGCAGGGTCGTCCCTGCGTACTCGGACCGGAACAGGCCGCGCTCGACGAGGATCGGGACCACGTCGTCGACGAAGTCCTCCAGCCCCGACGGCAGCACGGCGGGCATGATGTTGAACCCGTCGGCGGCGCCGTGGTCGTACCAGTCCTGGATGGCGTCGGCGACCTGCACGGCCGTGCCGGAGAACGTGCGGTGACCGCGCCCGCCGCCGAGCCGCCCGATGAGCTGACGGACCGTGAGCCGCTCGCGCCGGGCCAGGTTCACGATGAGCGTGTACCGGCTCTTGGCGCCCTCGATCTCGTCCTCCGACGGGAGGTCGGCCGGCAGCTCGCGGTCCAGCGGCAGGTCGTCGGGGTCCACCCGGAGCGTCTTGGCCAGCTGCACGCGGGCGTACTCGGGCGTGATGAGGCGGTCGAGCTCGTCCTCCTTCTCCCGTGCCTCGGCCTCCGTGGCGCCGATGACCGGCACGATGCCGGGCAGCACCAGGACGGTGGCGGGGTCGCGGCCCCACTCGACGGCCCGCCGCTTGAGGTCGGTGTAGAACGCCTGTGCGTCCTCGAGGGTCTGCTGCGCGGTGAACACCGCCTCCGCGTACCGCGCGGCGAGGTCCTTGCCGTCCTCCGACGAGCCCGCCTGCACCAGCAGCGGGTGCGCCTGCGGCGACCGCGGCGTGGTCAGCGCTCCCGCGACCGAGAAGTACCGGCCGACGTGCTCGATGGGGTGGACGCGCGACGAGTCGCCCCAGACGCCCGCCTCCTTGTCGCCGACCTCCGCGTCGTCCTCCCACGAGTCCCAGAGCTTGAGCGAGACCTCCAGGAACTCCGCCGCGCGCTCGTAGCGCTCGTGGTGCGGCGGCTGCTCGTCGAGACCGAAGTTGCGCGCCGCCTCGACGAACGCCGTGGTCACGACGTTCCAGCCGACGCGGCCGCCGCTGATGTGGTCGAGCGACGCGAACCGGCGAGCCAGGTTGTACGGGTCGTTGTAGGTGGTGGACGCCGTCGCGATGAGGCCGATCCGCTGCGTGACCGCGGCGATCGCGGCGAGCACGACCGTCGGCTCCAGCGTGCCCGCCGGACGCCGGCCCACGTCACGGCTCTGCGCGGGACCGTCGGCGAAGAAGATCGAGTCGAGCTTCCCGCGCTCGGCGGTCTGCGCGAGCCGCTGCAGGTAGGCGATGTTGGTGGACAGGTACGTCGGGTCGCTCTCCGGCAGCCGCCACGACGCCTCGTGGTGGCCGGTGCTCATGAGGAACGCGTTGAGGTGCAGGGGTCCGGGTCGGTGGGTCACGGGTGGGTCCTCTCGGTCAGGGGGACGCCGAGCGCGGCGAGGAGCTGCGCGCGCAGGTCGGCGAAGCGGGGGTCGGTGGTGTCGCGGGGGCCGTCGATGCCGACCTCCACGTGCAGGGCGATGCGGCCGTGGTCCAGCACGATCACGCGGTCGGCGAGGACGATCGCCTCGTCGACGTCGTGCGTGACCAGCAGGACCGCGGGCTCGTGCCGGGCGTACAGGTCCCGCAGGAGACCGTGCATCCGGATGCGGGTGAGCGCGTCGAGCGCGCCGAACGGCTCGTCGGCCAGGAGCAGCTGTGGTTCGCGGACCAGCGACCGTGCCAGCGACACGCGCTGCTGCTCGCCGCCCGACAGCTCGGTGGGCCACGCGCGCTCGCGGCCCGCCAGCCCGACCTCCGCCAGCCGCTCGATCCCGAGCTCCCGGACGCGCGGGCCGCGCAGACCCAGCATCACGTTGTCGAGCACCCGTGCCCACGGCAGCAGCCGGGAGTCCTGGAAGACCACCGACACCCGGTCCGGCACGGCGATCGTGCCGGTGCCGTGCACGTCGTGGTCCAGGCCGGCCAGGGCGCGCAGCAGGGTGCTCTTGCCGGAGCCGCTGCGGCCGAGGATCGCGACGAACTCGCCTGCCGCGATCGACAGGTCGAGACCGCGCAGCACGCGACCGTCGCCCTCGCCCAGCCCGTAGGCGCGGACCAGGTCGCGCACGACGACCGTGCCGTCCGACGTCGTCGTGCGCTCGTCGGCGAGGACGCCGTGCACAGGCGGCGGGACGTCCGAACGCTCGGGGACCCTCAGTCGGCCAGGGTGCGACGCCACGTCAGGGCCCTCCTCTGCACGAGTCGGACCAGGGCGTCGGACCCGAAGCCGAGGACGCCGTAGAGCACCAGGCCGACGACGATGATCTCGGTCTGCCCGTACGTGCGCGCGAGCTCCATCATGTAGCCGATGCCGGCGGTGCCGTTGATCTGCTCGACGACGACGAGGGACAGCCACGCCCCCGTCACCGCGAACCGCAGCCCCAGCAGGAACCCGGGCAGCGCGCCCGGCAGCACTACCCGTCGGACGAACTCCCACCGCGACAGGCCGACCGTCTCGGCGAGCTCGACGTACCGGGCGTCGATGGTGCGCAGCCCGTTGTGGGTGTGGATGTACACCGGCACGAACACGCCCAGCAGGATGGTGACGACCTTCATGGTCTCGCCGATGCCGAGCCACAGGATGAGCAGCGGCAGCAGCGCGAGGCTCGGGATGGCCCGCTTGACCTGCACGGGACCGTCGATCAGGGCCTCGCCCCACCGGCTCAGGCCGGACACGAGCGCCAGGAGCGTGCCCAGCACGATGCCGAGCGCGAGCCCGAGGAAGGCGCGCTGCGCGGAGACGGCCAGGTTCTCCTGCAGGCGACCCTGCTCGAGCAGCTCGCCCGTGGTGGTGACGACCGTCCAGGGTGCGGAGAGGGTCCGCTGGTCGAGGAAGCCCGTCGCGCTGCCGATCGTCCAGACGGCCAGGAGGGCGACGAGGCCGAGCGCGGCGCCGCCGGGGAGGGTGCGGCCCGGTCCGAGCCGCCGTGTCGTGCGTCGTCGGATCCGGGTGGTCCCTGTCGGGCGCGGTGCGACGAGCGCGCGCGGTGCGGTGAGCGTCGACATCAGCCCTCCGCCCCGGCGCGGTACTGCTCGACGGCCTCGGCGACGACCGGCGCGAACCGCAGGTCCCACAGGTCCGCCGCGTCGAGGACCTCGTTGCCGGTCTCCGCCGCGAGCAGGTCGACGGTCTCCTGGTGGCGCGCGATCGGCTCGGTCCAGTCGGCGGGGATGTCCGGGATCCCCGCGTGCTCGACCAGGTAGTCCGCGTCGGCCTCGCTCAGCCCCTGGTCCTCGACGTAGTACCCGGCCTTCCACTCCTCCGGGTGGTCGTGGATCCAGAGCTTGGCCGCCGCCCACAGCCGGACGTACGCGCGCAGGGCGGCCGCCTTGGCGGGGTCGTCGAGCGTCGACGTCGGCGAGTAGAGGACGCTCGGGTCGTCGCGGAGCCCGTGCTCGACCGTGTGGGCGCCGTCCTTGCCGTAGCTGTCGAGGTAGCGGGCGACCTGCACGCCACCGAGCGGCGCGATGTCGACCTCCTTGGCCGCGAGCGCCGTCGGGTACACGTCGCCGGTGCTGGGCAGCTCGACGAGCTCGACGTCGTCCGTCGTCAGGCCGGCCTCCTCCAGCGCGCGCAGGACGATCGCCCCCTGGGCCTGCCCCGGGCTGTACGCGATGCGGTGGCCCTCGAAGTCCTCCAGGGACTTCACCCCCTCGACGCCGGGGGCGACGCCGAACGAGTAGATCGGGTTCTCCTCCCAGTCCTCGCGGTACGACGCGGCGACGATCCGGACGTCCAGCCCGGTCCACGTCGCGTGGATCGGTGGGATGTCCGCGACGGCGCCCACGTCCAGCGACCCGGCGCGGAACGCCTCGGTCGTGGCGGGCCCGCCGGACACGTTGGCCCACTCGATGTCGAAGCCGAGGTCGCTGTCGAGGTCGTCGCCCGCGAGCTCGACGGCGACCTGGATGCTCGGGTCGCCGACGACGAGCGTCGTGCCCGCGGGCACCGTGGTGGGCAGCGTCGCGTCCGGGGCGGTGCTGGTGGCGGGGGTGGCGGCCGCGTCGGAGCAGGCCGCCAACATGGCCACGAGGAGGGCCGCGGCGACGGCGGACAGGGGTCGAGAACGCATGGTGGAGCCTTTCGATGGCATGACGGGGGTGCCGTGGGCGCGACGAGGCGGCACGGCAGGCGGTCAGGTGTCCCCGGAGCGACGGGGTCGTGCGGGCGAGAGGTCAGCGACAGGGCTGACAGGCACCGCTGGTCGACGGGTCGACGACGAGGCGCAGCAGGGCTGCGCGGTCGGTCACGCGACTCGTGGACATGGGGCGGGACCATGCCAGTGCGGTCGGGGTGTGACAACAGTGACCGGCGAGGTTTCCAGATGGTGAGACCCCGGGTTCTGCCAGGATCTGCGCAGGCCGTGAGGACGAGGTGGCAGATGCGCGAGGCAGGGAACCGCACCACGAGCACCGAGCTGTGGATGGAGCCGGACGACGAGGTCGTGTTCGACGCGGCCCTGCGCGAGCTGGTGCCGCAGGCGGCATGGAGGTGCAGCCACGGCGGCCCGCTGGTTCCGGGCAACACCCACCTGCACCCGACCCTGCCCGAGGCGCTGCACTGCGGCCGGGTCCAGGCGTTCCTCCCGCTGCCCCTGGGGGCGTTGCCGGCCGGCTGTGTGCCGCTCCCCGGGGTCCACGTCGGGGACCGGGGGTCGGTGGCGATCATCCAGTACCTCACCAGCACGCACCTGCCGGACTACGTCGGGGGGCGGTTCCAGAGCGGCCGCCTGGCCGTGCGGTGGAACATGCTCGACACCGGCCAGGCCCTGCACGACCAGCTCACCGCGGAGTGCCGCACGGTCTGGTCCGCGCTCCGCCGGGCCACGACACAGGTCACGGTCGCCCGCCCCTCCGGGACCGTGAAGGCGCAACGATTCGGCGCTGCCGCCCTGGCGCTCGCCCAGCAGCCGGACACCCGCCTGGCGCGGACCAGCGCCCACGCCGAGGTGACCCTCGTCCGTTCCTGAGCCAATAGAGGACTTGTCCTATAGATGACAGGTCCCCTATGGTCGGTGCATGTCCCTCAAGCACGCCGTCCTCGGGTTCCTCTCGATCTCCCCGATGTCCGGCTACGACCTGCGCAAGCACATGGAGGAGTCGGTCGCGCACTTCTGGCCGGCCGACCAGGCGCAGATCTACCGCACGCTCGGCCACCTGGCCTCCGAGGGCCTCGTCGACGTCCGGACCATCCCGCAAGAGGGCAAGCCCGACCGGCGCGAGCACTCCATCACCGACGCGGGCCTGGCCGAGCTCGACTCCTGGCTCGCCGCACCCGTGGAGTACGTGCCGTCGCGGGAGGTGTTCCTGGTGCGGCTGTTCTTCGTCGGCCGCCTCGGCACCGACCGCGTGCGGGCCGTCCTGGAGGAACGTGCCGCGGAGGCGCGCGAGCTCGCCGCCGTCCTGGAGCAGACCCGGGTCGCCTCCGAGCAGGCGCTCGCGGCCGCCGGCATCACGCCCACCCTCGAGATGCGCCTGCGTCTCGCGACCCTCGCCAACGGGCTCGTGCACGCGCGCGCCGAGCTCGACTGGGCCCAGGACCTGCTTGCCGAGCTGACCGACTGAGCCACCCGCCCCACCACCGACCGCCACCCGGCGGCCGGGCGATGCCCCACGCCCGAAGGAGCCCCACCATGTCCACGACCGCAGCAGTCCCCCGCACCCGCAGGCCCGTGACCCGCCGCGGGGTGACGGTCTACGCCGTCGGCGTCCTCGTCCTGTCCACGCTCGGCGGCCTGGTCATGGCGTCGTCGCCGGACCCGGAGACCAGCGCGGGCGCCCTCCTGTTCATCATGAGCCCGATCCTCCTGGCCGTGGGCCTGCGCACGATCGGCCGCGAGGGCTGGGCCGACGCAGGCCTGCGCCTCGGCCGCGAGCGCGGCTGGTACGCCGTCGCGCTGCTGCTGTTCCCCGTGCTGTTCGCGGTCCCGCTCGCACTCGGGGCACTCGTCGGGGACGTGCACCTGGCGCCCGGCGCGGCCGAGCGGTTCGCCGTGCTGTTCGCCACCGGGCTGGTCGCCCGCCTGACGTTCGCGGCGTTCGAGGAGTTCGGCTGGCGGGGGTACCTGGAGCCCCGGCTCGCCGCGCTGGGCGTCCCGGCGCTGCGTCGGCACCTCGCGGTCGGTGTCCTGTGGGCCGTGTGGCACGTGCCCTACATCGTCGCGTTCGGCGACGGGTACACCACGCTCCCCCTGGCGGTCCAGATCCCGATGTTCTCCGTCGCGGTGCTCGCGATGGCGGTCATCTGGGGGGTCGCCCGCGACCGCACCGGCAGCGTCTGGCCCGCTGTGCTCGGCCACGGCATGGCCAACGCCGTGGCCTGGCCGCTGCTGTCCGCAGACGTCGTCGTCATCGACACGCCTCTGCTCTTCGGCGTCCGCCCCGAGAGCCTCGCGGTGCTCCCGCTCCTGATCCTCACCGCAGCCGTGGTCTACCGGCGCTGGGGACGCGAGGCCGCCGGTACTGTCCCTGCATGACCGAGCAGGCCGCGGCGCGACGCGTTCCCTGGGCGAGCGTTCTCAGCTGGGTCGCGCTGCTGCTCGCGGCCGTCGGGGCGACCGGCGTCGTCCTCGCGGCGGTGTTCGCGGTCGAGGGTGCCCGGGACCCGCAGTCCTTCGGCACCCTCGGCGCGGTGACGCTCCTGATGTCCTCGCTGGTGCCGTCCCTGCCCGCCCTGGCGATCGCGCTCGTGCAGGCCCGGCGGGGGTGGGCGCCCCGGGCGCGGACCCGGACCACGGTCGTCCTGGCGGCGCTCGGCCCGGTCGTGATGGTGGTCCTGCTGCTCGTCGTGGCCGCCCGTGAGCTCGTCGGCTGACCGCCGCTCCCCCGGAGGACCACCCGTGTCGAAGAACGTTCGGATCGTGAAGGGCACCGTCGTCGCCGAGGGCAGCTTCTCGGAGTCGGAGCTCCTCGTCGGGAGATACACCTCGAGACGTGCCTTCGAGCTCTGGCGGGCGCAGCTCCCGTCCCTGGCGTTCCTGACGGACCTGCCACTGCTCGAGAGCCTGGGCCTGATCAACGTCAAGGTCGCCGACCCTGGTGCCCTCGCGGAGGTCGGCACGCTCAGGAGTCTCTTCCTCAACGAGTTCCGGTCGGCGGCGGGCTGGGACTTCCTCGCGGATCTCACGCAGGTCGAGGAGCTGCACATCCTCAACACCAGAGGAGCGCTCGTCCTGCCTGACCTGCGGCGGCTCGACCACCTGACGACCTTCCGCATCTGGGGGTGCAAAGGTCTGTCCGACATCTCGTTCCTCATCGACGTGCCCCACCTGGAGGAGGTGGCGCTCGTCGACACGGCCCTGACCCCGGACGACCTGCTGCCCCTCCTCCAGAAGCCGTCCGTCGCCTACCTGAGTTCCAGCTTCGCCAGGAGACGGGAGGCCGACCTGTTCGACGAGTACCTGGACAGGTACGGCAAGACGGCCGACCGGGAAGCGGCGTCGTGACCTGACGGATATCCCCGTGCACCGGCCGGGGCGCGCTCGTACGTTGTCGCGATGGAGCAGCCCGCCATCCACGACCACTACGACTCGGCGTTCGACGAGGACACGCGTCTGCGCCAGGGCCTCGGCCGCCTCGAGCTGGCGCGGGTGCAGGAGGTCGTCCGGCGTCACCTGCCGCCGGCAGCGCGGGTGCTCGACGTGGGCGGCGCGACGGGGGTGCACTCCGAGTGGCTGCTCGACGACGGCCACGCCGTCCACCTCGTCGACCTGCTGCCGGGGCACGTGGCGCGGGCGTCCGAACGCCTCGGGTCCGTCGACGGGTTCACCGCCCAGGTGGCCGACGCCCGCGCCCTCCCCCTGCCCGACGCGTCGGTCGACGCCGTCCTCCTGCTCGGTCCGCTCTACCACCTGACCGACCGCGCCGACCGGCTGGCCGCCTGGCGGGAGGCGCTGCGGGTCGTCGTGCCCGGTGGGGTCGTGATCGCGATGGCGATCACCCGGTTCGCGTCCCTGTTCGACGGGCTCGCGCAGTCGTACCTGTTCGACCCCGCGTTCCGGACGATCGTCGAGCAGGACCTGGCCACCGGCGTGCACGAGAACCCCACCGGGGACCCGCGCTGGTTCACCACCGCCTACTTCCACCGACCGGAGGAGCTCCCGGCGGAGGCGACCGAGGCCGGTCTCGTCGTGCGGGAGACGGTCGGCGTGGAGGGGATGGGCCACTGGATCAAGCCGCTCGCGTCCGCGTTCGACGACGGCGACGCCCGCCGCGAGGCGGTGCTCGACGCGGCACGCGTGATCGAGGCGGAACCCAGCCTGCTCGGGCTGAGCCCGCACCTGCTCACCGTGGCGACCCGCGCCGCCCGCTGACTACTCCGGAGCCGACGCCCAGACGCCCAGCTCGTTGCCGGCCGGGTCGTGGAAGTGGAACCGGCGGCCGCCGGGGAAGTCGTAGGGGCCGTTGACGACGGTCCCCCCGGCTGCCACCACCGCGGCGACGGTGGCGTCGAGGTCCTCGGAGAACAGCAGGACGAGCGGGCCGCCGGTACCGGGCGTGTTGTGCGCGCTGAGCCCGCCGACCTCGCCGTCGCCGTCGGACGAGCGGATGCCGGCGTAGTCGGGGCCGTACGGCGTGAACTCCCAGCCGAACGCGCGGGAGTAGAAGTCGATCGCCGCCGGCAGGTCCGGCGCCGCGATCTCGACGTAGTCCAGGGTGTGGTGTGTCGGAGCCATGCCACGACGCTAGGGGCAGCCACCCACACCCCTTGCACCTCACGTGACGTGAGGGCCTAGCGTCAGGCGCAAGCGGCGACGACGGTGCGCCGCCCGAGCCGAGGAGCGAGCATGACGAGCCTGGTCCCGTACCTGACGGTGCACGACGCGGCGGCGGCGATCGCGTTCTACACGGCGGCGTTCGGTGCGCAGGAGAACCTGCAGGAGTCGGAGCGTGACGAGACTGATGGGAAGATCGGCTTCGCCGCCCTCACCATCGCCGGCAACCCCTTCTACCTGTCCGACGAGTTCCACGACTACGGCGCCTACGCCCCGGCGACGCTCGGGCACAGCTCGTGCGCGGTCGTGCTCGGGGTCGACGACGCCGACGCGGTGTACGCGGCCGCGGTCGCCGCCGGTGCGACCGTCGACCGGGAGCCGTCGGACCAGGGCGACGAGAAGCGCGGCTGGCTGGTGGACCCGTTCGGCCACCGCTGGGCCATCCACTCGCCGCTGTCCTGAGATGGCCGACGAGTGGCGGGTGGGCGAGCTCGCCGACGTCTCCGGCCTGACCGTCCGCACGCTGCACCACTACGACGACATCGGGCTCCTGACGCCGGACCGCACGCCCGCGGGCCATCGGGTGTACCGGCGCGAGCAGGTGGAGCGGCTCTACCGGATCAGCGTGCTGCGCCGGTTCGGGACGTCCCTGGAGGACATCGCCACGGCCCTCGACGACCCGACGTGGACCCTCGACGGCGCCCTGCGCACGCACCTGGCCACGCTGGAGGACCAGGTGCTGCGGATGGAGCGGCTGCTGCACCGGCTCACCGTGGTCCCCGCCGACGGCTCCGCCGACGAGGACGTCTGCCGGCGCCTCCTGGCCGTCCTGGAGGACACCGCGGTCGCCGCCACCGAGCCGCTGCGCCGGATCGCGGTGCTGGTCTACGCCGACCTGGAGGCCGCGCACCGGCACCTGGTCGACGTGTTCGGCCTGGAGCCGGGACCGCTGCACCGCGACGACACCGGCATCGTCGTGCACGCGGAGGTCCGCACCGCGGACGGGGTCGTCATGCTCCACCGCGTCGCGCCCGAGTGGGGGCTCGCGTCCCCGGCCACGCTCGGCGCCGCGACCGGCATGCTCGTCGTCACCGTCCAGGACGTCGACGCCCACCACGAGGCCGTCGTCGCGCGCGGCGGCACCGTCACGTTCCCGCCCGCCGACCAGCCCTACGGGGTGCGCGAGTACGGGGCGCTCGGACCCGAGGGTGAGCCGTGGTCGTTCTGGGCGCCGCTGCCCTGAGCCTCCAGCACCGCCAGGTCCCGCTCGGCGTACCGGCGGTGCTCCCACTCCTCGTTGAGCACGATGCGCAGGCACTGGCGCGGCGTGAACGAGTCGCCCTCGTCGGGCCAGCCCGGGCCGACCAGCGGTTCCCCCTGGACGTCGAGCTGCTCGTCGGTGAGGCCGTCGACCACCCCGCGCACGAGCGCCATCGCGGCCAGCCGGACGGTGAGCGCCTCGTCGAGCGACGGGCGCGCGGCGCGGTCCCGCGGGACGCCCGGGCGGGGGCGCATCTCGTCCCACGGCAGGGACAGCGGGTGCCACGGGGTCGGGTCACCGAGGACGCCGCGGCCCACCCACGACTCCGACGCGAACGCCAGGTGACGCAGGGTCTCGATGAACGACCACTCCTCGGCGACCGACGCGTGCAGCTGTTCGGGCGGCAGCCGCCGGGCACGTTCCACCGTCGCGGCCCACAGCCGCTCGTTCACGTCCCACGCCTGCCGGAACCCGTCGGCGGTGGTCGGCCGGAACAGGACCCTGTCCGGGAACCGGCGGTCCAGCTCCGCCTCGATCAGCGGGGCGACGTCGACGCCGTTGATGACGACGTCCTCGATCTCCCCGTCGATGGTCGTGCGGGTGATCTCGACGCCGCGCATGACCACGCCGTGGAACCCGACGGACCGGAACGTCGCGCCGGTCAGGTCCACCATCTGGAAACGCGCGCCCCGCAGGTCGGCGTCGTCGAACCGCACCTCGTCGCTCATGGCGACCACGCTAGGACCGGGGTCCGACACGTCACCGCCCCGCACGTGCGAGCCGGGCCTCCCGCTGCTTCTGCTTCTGCTTCGCGAGGTCCTGCTCGCCCTTGAGCGTCGTGCTCTCGATCCACGACAGCAGCCCGGCGTCGTCGTCGGACCGGCGGAAGACCTGCCCGTACCGGATGCGGCTGAACACGTCCGGCATCCGCGTGGCCAGGTAGCCGATCGCGACGCGCGCCAGGGCCCACGCCACCGCGATCCCATTGAGCAGCCCCGCGACCACCGCGCCGACGACGAGGGCCGGCTCCCCGGAGACCTGCGACCAGACGATCATCCCGGCGGTGGGCAGGACCGTCACCGGGACCAGCAGGAGCACGATCCAGACGTGCAGGGCGATGTTGCCGTTGGCATCGTTCGGTCCCCGGCGCCGGCGCGGGTCGACGCCCGGCGACACCCCCAGCGCCGAGACGAGGATCGCGGCGCCGGCTGCGGCGCCGAAGACCGCGGGGATCGCCGCGAGCAGCACCGGCACCGTCCACCACGCCTGCGTGAGCAGCAGGAACGGGACCGTCACGACGATCGCGCGCGGCAGGAACACGATGAGCATCGCCCACTGCCGGCCGTGCACGTCGGACCGCACGGACGTCTCGTCCTGCCCGACGACGTTCTGCCAGACGGCCGACCCGTCCTGCCCGTAGAGGTTGCACCCGCTCAGGCCGAGCATGAACGCGACGATCAGCCCGGCGAACGGCGCAGCAGGTGCGGTGTACCCCCCGAGGTAGGCGAAGACGCCGATCGCGGCGCCCGTCCACACGGCGGTGCTGCTCTCCAGGGCACGCCACGCGTCGCGACGCCACTGCCGGACCTCCTTCATCGCGACGGCCCCGGTCTGCGTCGCGGGCAGGATCCCGCCACCGGCGACGAGGCCCGGGGAACGGCGGCGTCGGCGGCGCTTCTCGACGGCCGCGCCGCGCGGCACCAGCAGCGGGACCGTCGCCAGCACGAGGACGGCGTCGACGGCGGCGAGCGCCAGGAGCAGCAGCCCTGCGCGCGACCAGTCCCCGCCCGCAGCGGCGTCGACGGCGAGCACCGTCCACGACGTCGGCAGTGCGTCGACCACGGTCGTGATCGGCCCCTCGGGGAGCCCGTCCTGCAGCAGCCTCGGGATGCTCTGGACGGCGACCTGCACGATCATCCAGCCGGCGAACCAGGCCGCGAACATCAGGCCGAACTGCACGCCGGCGATCTCGACACCGAGCTTCGTCCGCATCGCGGCACCCAGCAGCCCGTACACGAGCCGGGACAAGGTCACGACGAGGAGCCAGGTCAGGGGGGCGCCGACGAGCACGACGACGACCGTGGCGGGCGCCACGACCAGCGCGTGGACGACGACCGCGAGGAGGGCGAGCAGCACGAAGCCGGACGCGATGCTCACGAGCACGCTCACCAGCAGCCCTCGTCCGAGCGCGGCGCGCGGCAGCGGGAGCAGGGCGAAGTAGTCGGCGCGCAGGACACCGGCCCCGCTGGTCAGGACCGGTCCGATCGCGGCACCGAGGCCCCACAGGGCGAGCACGAGGGTCAGCGCGGACGCGCGCACCTGGTCCCCGGACGCCAGCACGGCGACGGCCCAGGTGGCCAGGACGGCCAGCGCCCCGAACACCCAGCCGACCTTGCGCAGCCCCGGCGTGGTGTTCCGGAGCATGGTGAACTTCAGCGAGATCAGCTCGCGATCCATGCCAGCTCCTCCTCGTCGACCTCGGGCGCGCCGACCAGCTCGACGAACCGGTCCTCGAGGCTGGCCCCCCGCCGTACCTCGTCGAGCGTCCCGTCGGCCACGACCTGCCCGCGCGCGACGATGGCGACCCGGTCGCACAGCTGCTCGACCATCGCCATGACGTGGCTGGAGATCACCACGGCACCGCCGCCCTCGGTGAACCGGCGCAGGATCCGCGTCAGCACGCGCGCCGACACCGGGTCGACCGCCTCGTACGGCTCGTCGAGGACCAGCACCTTCGGCGCGTGCAGGAGGGCCGTGGCGAGGCCGATCTTCTTGCGCATGCCCGTCGAGTACTCGCCGACTAGGGTGCCCAGCGTCTCGGCCTCGTCGAGCTCCAGGATCCGCAGCAGCTCCTCGGTGCGCGCCGCGACGACGTCCTTCGGCAGCCGGCGGAAGCGGCCCCAGTACGTGAGGAGCTCGCCGCCGGTCAGCCGTTCGGGCAGGGCGAGACCGTCGGGGAGCACGCCGAGCCGCTGCTTGGCGCCGATGGGGTCGGCCCACACGTCGATCCCCTGGACCAGCGCGCGACCGCTCGTGGGGCGCAGCAGGCCGACCGCCATGGACAGGGCGGTCGTCTTCCCCGCGCCGTTGGGTCCGACAACCCCGTAGAACGACCCGTACGGGACGCGCAACGACATGTCGTCGACCGCGACCTTCTCCGCGAACTCCCGGCGGAGGTCGATGAGCTCGAGTGCGTGTTCGTCTGCCATGCCTCCAGTCTCGGCAGCCTGTCCACGGTCCTCTTCGGTCGATCGGCCAGACCTCCCGGCCGTCCGGCCAGAAGTCGCCGGCCGACCGTCGCCGGCGGACGGCGTCTCCGTATCCTCGGAGGATGGCTGACGAGACGCGTGCCCGCCGGTGGGTACGCGCGCTCTCGCCGCTGGAACCGCACCGGACCCGCCGCGAGTGGATCGCGGACGGGATCGTGTTCGCCGCGTCGCTCTGGTCCTGGTACTACTACGCCTTCCTGATCCCCCCGTCGTACGTCGCGGGCGTGAGCGCGTGGTTCTGGCCGGTCGACCAGGTCCTCGGCCTCGTCGCGTGCCTGCTCCTGTGGTGGACACGCCGGTACCCGCGAGCCGTCGGGCTGCTGCTGGTGGCGCCGGGCGCGCTGGCGATCACCGCCGCCCTGCCCACTCTCGTCGGCGTCTTCCGGATGGCGAAGCTCTCCCGGCCGCTGAGCTCCGTGGCCATCACCGCGCTGCACATCGCGACCGCGCTGCCCTACCACTGGCTCTTCCCGCTGCCGGGCATGGAGCTCGTCGTGTGGGTGGTCGTCATCCCGCTGATGTACGCCCTCACGCTCACGCTCGGGCTGCTCGCACGGTCTCGCCGCCAGGTCATCGCCGGTCTGCGCGAGTCCGCCGCCCGGGACCGCGAGCGCTACGAGGAGCGGTTGGCGACGACGCGCCGGGACGAGCGAGAACGGATCGCCCGCGAGATGCACGACGTGCTCGCCCACCGCGTCTCGCTGCTGTCCGTGCACGCCGGCGCCCTGGAGTACCGCACCGACCCGGCCCGCCCCGACAGCACCCCGCCGACCGCGGACGAGATCCACGCCGCGGCCGTGGTCATCCGCGAGAACGCGCACCGGGCCGTCGAGGACCTCAGCGAGCTGCTCACCGTGCTGCACGAGGTCTCGCCCGGCACCGAGCGACCACAGCCGCGGCTCCGGGACATCCCCCTGCTCGTCGCCGAGGCGCGGGAGGCGGGCGAGTCCGTCGACATCCACATGGAGGTCCCGACGGACGGGCTGCGGGAGTCGATGCAGCGCACCGCGTTCCGCGCGGTGCAGGAAGGACTGACCAACGCCCGCAAGCACGCCCCCCACGCGACCGTGCGGGTCGTCGTCGCGGAGCAGGACGACGATCTCCTCGTCGAGGTCGAGAACGCCGTGCCCGTCGGGCTGACCTCCGCGGAGATCCCCGGCGCCGGGCGAGGGCTCGTCGGGCTGGCCGAGCGGGTGCGGCTGGAGGGCGGTCGGATGGACGCTGCGGTCCGCGACGGGCGGTTCCGGCTGACCGTGGTCCTCCCGGCCGGGCTGCGATGAGCGACCGGACGATCCGCGTCCTCCTCGTCGACGACGACCCGCTGGTCCGGACCGGCCTGAGGCTGATGCTCGCGGGCGCCGACGGCATCACGGTCGCCGGGGAGGCGTCCGACGGCGACGAGCTCGACGACGCGGTCACCCGCACCCACCCGGACGTCGTGCTCCTCGACGTCCGCATGCCGCGCGTCGACGGGGTCACCGCGCTGCGCCGGCTGACGGCGGACCCCCGTCCGGCCGTCATCGTGCTGACCACGTTCCGCACCGACGGCGTCGTCCTCGACGCGTTGCGGGCCGGCGCCGCGGGGTTCCTGCTCAAGCACACCCCGCCCCAGCAGATCGTCGACGCCGTGCGGACCGCGGCCGACGGGCAGCCGATCGTCTCGCCGAGCGTCCTGAGCCAGCTCATCGAGCACGCCCGCTCGGGTGGCGCCCCGGCCGCCCCCGACCTGCGCGAGGCGGGGCTCAGCCAGCGGGAGCACGACGTGGCGATGGCGGTCGCCGACGGGCTGGGGAACGCGGAGATCGCCGAGCAGCTGTACCTGTCCCTGGGCACCGTGAAGTCGCACATCTCCAGCGCGCTGACCAAGCTCGGGCTGGAGAACCGGGTCCAGCTCGCCATCCGCGCGCACGACGCGAGGCCGAGAGACTGAGCCCATGAGCGACGACTTCCACGACCCGGCGTCGATCTCCACCGGACGGCTGCCCCGCGAGGAGCTGGTGGCGCAGCTCATGCAGGACGCCTACGACCGGTACGCCGGCGTCGACGACGGTGCGGTCGCCGACTACATCCCTGCGCTGGCCGCCGCCGACCCCGCCCTGTTCGGCCTGAGCATCGTGTCGGTCACCGGCGCGTCCCACAGCGTCGGCGACGCCCTGCACGAGTTCTCGATCCAGTCCGTGTCGAAGGCGTTCGTGTTCGCGCTGGTCTGCGACGCGCTCGGCCCCGAGGCCGTGCTCCGCCAGGTCGGGGTGAACAACACCGGCCTGCCGTTCAACTCCGTGATGGCTCTCGAGCTCAACGGCGGCAGCCCGATGAACCCGCTGGTCAACGCCGGGGCGCTGGCCACCACCAGCCTCGTGCCGGGTGCGACCGCGCAGGACAAGTGGACGTTCGTGCAGACCGGCCTGTCCGCGTTCGCCGGCCGCCCGCTGTCCCTCGACGACGACGTGTACGCGTCCGAGGCGGCGCACAACCGGCGCAACCAGGCCATCGCCCGCCTGCTGGAGTCCTACGGCCGCATCGCCCACGACCCGCTGGAGACCACCGACGTCTACACGCGGCAGTGCTCCCTGCTCGTCTCCGCGACCGACCTGGCCGTCATGGGCGCCACCCTGGCCGACGGCGGCGTCAACCCCGTCACCGGCGAGCGCGTCGTCGACCCGTCGGTGTGCCGGTACGTGCTCGCCGCCCTCGCCACGAGCGGCCTCTACGAGCGCTCCGGCGAGTGGCTGTTCAGCATCGGCCTGCCCGGCAAGAGCGGCGTGTCCGGCGGCATCGTCACCGTCGCGCCCGGCAAGGGGAGCCTGAGCACGTTCTCCCCCCGCCTCGACGCCGCCGGCAACAGCGTCCGCGGGGGTCTGGCCACCCGCTACCTGTCGGGCGCGCTGGGCCTGAACCTGTTCGCGTCCCGCCCGGAGTAGGGGCGACTCGGACAGCCCCTCATGTCGGGCGCGTGAGGTGCCGATCCCCTGGTTGCGTCCGACGACACGATCGGGCACCCGCGACGAGAGGCCCGTCAGTCATGACTGCGTCACCGAAGCGGCACCGTCACCGTGCCGAGCCGCAGCCCCGCCGCGTGCCCTCGTGGTCGCGGCCGCTCGCGGTGGCCCCCGTCGTGAGCGTCGGGGTCATCGCCGTCGCCCTGCTGACCAGCGCGAGCGCGAGCTCGTCACCGCTGGGCGCCGGCATCGGGACGCACGGGGAGGTGACGTCGGCCGCGCTGCAGGCGCCCGTCTCCGCCGCGGTGAGCGCACCGGCGGACGCGATGTGGACCGCCCCGGACGCCGAGGTGCCGTGGCTCGGGCCAGCGATCGACGCCGAGCTCGCGCGGATCGCCGCCGCGCAGGCCGAGGCGGCGCGGCTCGCCGCGGAGGCCGCCGCGCAGGCCGAGGCGGAGGCCGCGCTCAAGGCCGCCGCGCACAAGGCCGCACGGGACGCGGCGCGCCGACCGGCGGGGAGCTCGGCCCCGACCGTCCCGTCGAGCACCCCGGTCGGCGAGGTCAAGGAGTACGCGGCCTCCCTGGTGGCCGCCGACCAGTTCGGCTGCCTGGACGCGCTCTTCCAGCGCGAGTCGGGCTGGAACCCCACCGCGAAGAACAAGTCGTCGAGCGCGTACGGCATCCCGCAGGCGCTCCCCGGGTCCAAGATGGCGTCCGCCGGTGCCGACTGGCAGACCAACCCGATGACGCAGGTCCGCTGGGGCGTCTCCTACGTCAACGCCCGGTACGGCTCGCCGTGCGGCGCGTGGGCGCACTCGGAGTCCCACGGCTGGTACTGACGTCGCGTGCCTATGCCGGGCGATCCAGCCGGGCGCTCAGGTACCGCAGCGTGCCGGCGGCGAAGCCCTCCGGGTTGCGGGTGCCCTCCAGGCCGGCGAACGGACGCAGCGCGCGCTGGAACGGGCGCGGGATCCACTCGCGGACCAGCTCGGACTTGCGGTCGTCGTCGAGGCGCAGCGCGGCCAGCACCTCGGCGGTGATGTCGCGCTCCTCGACGGGCACCAGCCCGCTGGACATGAGCTGGGCGCGGGTCGTCGCGACGTCGTCGGCACCGCGCAGGTCCGCCCACACGAACGAGCCGGCGGGCCGCAGGACGCGGTGCGCCTCCGCGACGAACGCCTCCATCGAGGCGTAGCAGTGCGAGGACTCGACGTTCACGACGACGTCGAACGACGCATCCGGGAACGGCAGCGCCTGCGCGTCCCCCTGCACGAAGCGCAGGCCCGGGCCGGTCCGGTCGCGCCGGGACAGGTCGACCGCCGACGACGCGAAGTCGACGCCCGTCGTGGTGCTCGGGCCGAGCGTCCGGCTGATCCACGACGCGCCGCCGCCACGGCCCGACCCGACCTCCAGCACGTCGGTGCCCGACACGTCGAGGCCGTCGAGCACGTGCGCGTAGAGCTGGATGCAGAACCGGTCGGGCTCGTCGGCCGGGTCCAGCGTCAGGGGCGTCCCGCCTGCGTAGCCGTAGTTCATGAACGACCACTCCGGACGACGGACGCGGGACCCGAGCAGCTCGTAGGTGGCTCGCCAGGCGAGCTGTCGCAGACGCATCGCGCGAACGCTACCGCCGCGGGGTGCAGCCGTACAGACGACCGCGCACGGGTGGCCGGCGCCGGTCGGAGCCTGGATCGACCTGTCCCGGCACGGCTCCCGGGCTTAGGCTCGGAGGACCCGCCGCAGCCCGCGACGCACGACCCACGGGAGTCCCCGTGACCGACGCGATCGACCGGCCCGTCGTACTCGACCTCGACGACGACGTCTTCGAGCGCCCAGTCGTCACCCGGCGCCCCCTGCACGCCCCGGCACCCGCCTACCAGCCGCTGTCGGCCACGGTCCGCTACCCGGCCGGCCCCGTGCCGGACCTCGAGGACGCCGTCCCCGAGCCGACCCCCACCCGCACCCCGCGACGGTGGCCCTGGCGGGGCCTGCGCATCCCGCGCCGGGAGTCCTGGCAGGGCATCCGCGTCAGCGTGCAGCTCCGGCCGTCCACCTGGTACCGGTCGCGCGTCGCCGCCGGGCTGCTCGGTGTCTTCCTCGGCGCGTTCGGGCTGCACCGCATGTACCTCGGGCACTGGAAGCGCGGGCTGACGATGCTGGCCATCACGGTGGTCGGCGGGTTCTTCACGCTCGGGCTCGCGGCGCTCGCCATGGGGATGTGGGGGTTCGCCGAGGGCCTCCTCATCCTGTCGGTGCACCGGGGCCGGTACGCGCGCGACGCCTACGGCAAGTTGCTGCGCGGCTGAGTCCGGTCATCCCGAGAAAGATCGGGAACCGGACCTGGCCAGGCCGCCACGTCGAAGGCCACCACTGCGGCGACGATTCTTCGGATGTCGGCCGCCGTCATGTCCTCGCCACGGAAGATGTCCACAGCGGGGTTGGCGACGGCGACGCCGTGAGGACCACCTGGAACGACGGTGAACGTCGTCTCGATCTCCTGCCCGCGCACGCTGCGCACGACGGCGTGAATCTCGTGCGCAGCCGTGGTGGACAGCGACACCAGGATCATCGGACGACTCGGTGGACGTACGTCAGGAACGCCTCGTCGTCGTGCTCGGCGACCGGTGCGGACGGCCCGTCGACGGTGAAGCCGAGCCGCTCGTACAGCGCCCGGGCCGTCGCGTTCTCCGGTTGCGTCTCCAGCCGCACCTCCGACACCCCGTGCGTCGCGGCCTCGTCGATAACGTGCTGGACCAGCGCCCGGCCGGCACCGAGCGAACGGGCCGCCGGGGCGACGAAGAGGTCGTTCAGCCACCAGACCGTGCCGAGGTCGAGCGACGTATGCGCCGGGTAGACCTGAACGAAGCCCGCGACGTCGTCGCCGGCGAGCGCAGCCCAGACGAACGAGTCCTGCGTCTGCACGCGACGGCGCAGGAACGTGCGGGCGTCCTCGTCGGTGTCGAGCCGGCCGTAGAAGTGCCGGTACGCGACGAACAGCTCGACGACGGCGGACGTCGTGCCGACGGCGGTGGCGCCGTCGATGCGGGTGATGATCACGAAGACTCCTGGGGTCGGGTCGGAACCCCGACCAGGTCGTAGTCAGGCAGCGCTGTCTCCTCCCAACGAACAGGGGTCGCCCAGGCCGGCGGGTAGGCGCGGACCGGTGGCAACCCTCGTCGGCAGCTGTCGCACCAGAAGGCCGGCATCACTGCCTCGCCGCCGTGGCTGAAGGAGACGAACTCCAGCCTCAGCGCCTGGACGCCACACGTGGGGCAGGACAGGCGAGCGGCCCTCCCCGGCAGAGCCGCTGCCTGTTCGTAGGCGTCGAGCCATCGCTCGAGCTCGTCGTCGTCGCTGCCGGTCATCGTGGGCTCCACGGGTCAGCGGCGACGGTGAGCGGCCCGGTCCCCTGCACTGTCGGACCCTATCGACATCTCGATGCCGCACCGGGTTCTGTGCCGACAGCTCCTGGGCGCCCGCCGGCCGATCAGCTCGCCGCACGGGCGGCTGGTCCACCGACGTCATACGTCCGGGCGACGAGACGCGTCGTCGCGCGCGGGGCGATCGTCAGGCCGAGCCCCAGGCCACGGAGCACCGCGACGACGCCGGTCACGTGCAGCGACCCGTGCCGTTCCAGCACCAGGTGCACGCGACCGTGCGACCGTTCGGCGCGGTGGAACCCGAGGATCGTCGTGGACACGGTGGTGTGCAGCGGGAACCGGTCCCGGGCGACCGCGTCGTCGTCGTGCTCCAGGATCACCAGGTCCGCGCCGCCGAGCTCGGCGCGCAGCCCCTCGACCCGCCAGTGCACCGGCGCATCCAGGCCACCGGTGACGTGCCGGGACCGGTTCGCCGACGAGATCGCCAACGGCTCGCCGCCGACGGCCGCGGACGCGGCCGCCAGGAACGTCTGCGACGGGCACGCGTCCCCCGGCACGATCACCTGGGTCGTCCTCGCGTCCGCGTCGACAGCGGCCAGGTCCGCGGGGACGTGACCGGCCGCCGGGCCGCGGAACCCGAACGGACCCAGCGCGCTGAACGCGTCGACCACGTCCCGCAGCAGCGACGGCGGCACGGCTGCGGGGAGCGCCGCGAGGTCGAACGCGTCGAGGACGTGACCGGTCGGTGCGGTGACGCTGCCGGTCTGGTCCAGCGGACGGCCCTTCAGGGCGTTGACCCTCCGGACGCCGTCCCCGCGGGACGTCAGTGCGTAGATCGCGCCGAACCCGTGCGCGACGGGCGTGCCGTCGGCGAGCAGAGCGGCCGCGACCCGCGCGTCGGCGGGACGGTCGAGGACGAGGCGCGCTGGGGCGTCGGACATGGTGGTTCCTCCCGGGGTCACCACGAAGGACGAGCGGGAGGCCTCCGGGATACCACCTGCCACGGATCCTGCTCGATCGCGGCGACCGTGGCATCGTGGGTGGACATGGCCGTGATCCTCGACATCACCCTCTCCCTCGACGGCTTCGTGTCGGGCCCCGACGACGGGGTCGAGGCCCTGCACCGCTGGGCGGTGGGCGACGACCGCACCGCGCAGGACGTCGGGCTGCTCGCCGCGCTCACCGACGCCACGGGTGCGGTCGTGATGGGCCGCCGCACGTTCGACGTGGTCGACGGGCCGGACGGCTGGAACGAGGACATGCACTACGGCGCCGACCAGGGCGACGTCCCGCCGCCGTGCTTCGTCGTCACCCACCACGCCCCCCAGCACGTGCGGCTCACCGACCGGATGACCATCGTCACGACGGGCCTGCGCGACGCGCTCGACCAGGCGACCGCCGCCGCGGGCGACAAGGACGTGTTCATCATGGGCGGGGGCGAGCTCGGCGGGTCGGCTCTGCACGACGGGCTCGTCGACCGCCTGCACCTGCACGTCGCACCGCTGCTGCTCGGGACCGGCACCCCGCTGTTCGAGGGTTCGCGCATGAACCTGCGGCTCGACGAGGCCGCGACCGTCGTCACCCGCAACGCCGCGCACCTGCACTACGACGTCCTTCGGTGACAGGCCGGTGTCGGCGCCCCGTGGAACCGTGGACGCCATGGAGATCACACGTCTGCAACCGGCCGGTCTCGTGCAGAGCCCGGCATTCAGCCACGTCGCCGTCGTGCCCGCAGGTGCGACGACCATCTACGTCGGCGGTCAGAACGGCGTCGACGACACCGGGAAGGTCGTCTCCGACGACGTCGCGGAGCAGTCGGTCCGCGCGGTCGACAACGTGAGCGCCGCGCTCGAGGCGGCCGGTGCGACGCTCGCCGACGTCGTGCAGTGGACCGTGTTCCTCGCCGAGGGTGCGGACCTCGCGGCGGCCTACGGCGCGATCGGGCCGCGGCTCGCCGGACCGGGTGCCCCGCCGCTGGTCACGGCCGCGGTCGTCTCCGCGCTGGGCGTGCCGGGTGCGCTGCTCGAGGTGAGCGCGATCGCGGCGGTCGTGCGCGACTGAGGTCAGAGCGCCTCGACGACCTGCTTGAGCAGAGCGAGGTCGGCAGTGACGAGCGCCGTGTCCCGGTCGAGCTCGGCGTCCGTCATCCCTGGCGTGGGCCGCAGCGTGAACACCACCTCGCAACCGTCGCCGTCGGCGATCGCGCGCAGCGGCACGTACACGGTGTCCCCGGACGGCGTCCGTACGACGTGGTCCAGCACGCCGTAGTCGTTCTGCGGGGCGAACGTCAGGCCGACCCGGCCCTGCGAGGTCTCGACGAACCAGGCGTCGCCGTCGGGCTCGACCGCGCTGCCGAGCCCGGGCGCCCACCGGGGCAGGTTCCGCGGGTCCGACGCGAACGCGTAGACCTCGGACGACGGACGGTCGATGTGCACGCTCAGGTGCCGGGACTGCGTCATCCGGCGATCGTGCCACCGCCCGCTGACACGGACGCGCCGACGTCGTGCCCGGTGCTCCGGCTCACTCCTCCGGGACCAGGCGGAGCGTCACGGCGACCACGTCCGGTCCGACGACGGTCCGCACGATCCCCGGCCCGTACCGGTCGTACTTGGCGTGGTACGCGGCGTCGATCGCCGCGTGCACGTCCGGTCCCGGCGTCGTGAAGGTGACGTCCTGCTCCAGCCCCGCGACCTTGATCCGGCCGCGGCCGGAGGCCTGCGCGCGGCGGAACCAGCCGTTGCCCGGCCCGTACGCGGAACGGATGTAGACGTCGTCACCGACGCGCACGACCCAGATGATGACGAAGGGGCGCAGGGTGCCGTCGGGGCGGTACGACGAGACCCGCAGCTCGTCGGCGGTGTCGATCGCGGTCAACGTCTCGCTCGCCCATGCACTCATCGGTCGGCCTCCTGTCAGGCGTGGCTGCGGCGATCAGCCCCATCGTGCTCCCCGGTGCACGTCCTGGCATGACCTCCCTCGTGCGCCGTCGCCGTCGTACGGTCGATGGCGTGGACGACCACGACGGCGTCCGCAGAGGGAGGACGTCCATGCACACGCGCACGCTCGGACACGGGCTCCAGGTCTCCGCCGTCGGCCTCGGCGCCATGGGCATGTCCATGAGCTACGGCCCCAACCCCGGCACGCGCGAGGACATGGTCGCGGTGCTGCGCGCCGCGGTGGACCTGGGCGTCACGTTCGTCGACACCGCCGAGGTCTACGGCCCGTACGTCAACGAGGAGCTCGTCGGCGAGGCGCTGGCACCCGTGCGGGACCAGGTGGTGATCGCGACGAAGTTCGGCTGGAACATCGTCGACGGCACGATGCAGGGCGTGGACAGCCGCCCGGAGCAGATCCGCCGGGTCGCCGACGCGTCCCTGCGGCGCCTCGGCACCGACGTGATCGACCTCTTCTACCAGCACCGCGTCGACCCGGCCGTGCCCATCGAGGACGTCGCCGGGACGGTCGGGGAGCTCGTCGCCGCCGGGAAGGTGCGCCACTTCGGGCTCTCCGAGGCGGGTGCCGCCACCATCCGTCGCGCGCACGCCGTGCACCCGGTCACGGCCGTGCAGTCCGAGTACTCCCTGTGGACCCGGGACCCGGAGCCCGAGGTGCTGCCGACGCTCGCGGAGCTGGGCATCGGGTTCGTGCCGTTCAGCCCGCTGGGCAAGGGGTTCCTCACCGGGACGGTCGACTCGTCGACCACCTTCGCCGAGGGCGACATCCGCAACCGCGTGCCCCGGTTCACCGCGGAGAACCGCGACGCCAACACCGCCCTCGTCGAGCACGTGCGTGCGCTCGCCGACAGCCGCGGCGCGACGCCCGGCCAGGTCGCGCTCGCGTGGCTGCTCGCGCAGCAGCCCTGGATCGTGCCGATCCCCGGCACCCGTCGGATCGAGCGCGTCCGGGAGAACGCCGCCGCGACGGCCGTGGCGCTCTCCGCCGACGAGCGCGCCGAGCTCGACGGGCTGGCGTCGACCGTGGGCGTCGCAGGCAACCGGTACGACGACAACGGCATGGCGATGGTGGGGCTCTAGAGGGGCAGCGGAGCGTCCTCGACGACGGAGCGCATGACGAGCGTGGAGCTGACCCGCTGGACGCCCGGCAGGCCGGACAGCTCCTCGTCGTAGAGGCGCTGGTAGTCGCTCAGGTCGCGGGTGACGACGCGGAGCAAGTAGTCGGGGTCGCCGAAGAGGCGCTGCGCCAGCAGGACGTTCGGGATCAGGGCGACGGCCGTCTCGAACGTCTCGATGGACGTGCGGGTGGCCTCGCGCATGGTGACGAAGACGAGCGCCTCGAAGGTCAGACCGAGCGCGGCCGGGGCGATCCGCGCGTGGTAGCCGGTGATGACGCCGGCCTGCTCCAGCGCGCGCACCCGTCGGTGGCACGGGGAGACGCTGAGCCGGACCCGTTCCGCCAGCTCGGTCAGGGTCTGGCGGCCGTCGCGCTGGAGCTCCGCAAGGATCTGTCGGTCGATGGCATCCATGCGACAGATCCTTTCACCGTCTCCGCTGAGTCGCGAAGAAGTCGGAACCACCTTCCGCTGCTTCGTCCATAGTCTTCCCGCATGATCCTGTCGGACGTGCTCGGCTTCTGGGCGGTGTCCGCCGTGTTCGTCGTCGCCCCCGGCTCCGACTGGGCGTACGCGATCAGCGCCGGCCTGCGCGGTCGGGTGGCCGTGCCCGCGGTCGGCGGGATGCTCGCCGGTCACCTGGCCGCGACGCTCCTGGTGGCCGCCGGCGTCGGCGCGCTGATCGCCGGCGCGCCGGGACTGCTCGGCGCTCTGACGCTCGTCGGCGGTGCGTACCTGCTCTGGCTGGGGTTCACGACCTTCACCCGACCTGCGTCGCCGCTCGTCGAGGAGGTCGCGGAGTCGTCGCGGGCGCGCTGGCTCTGGAAGGGGTTCGGGGTCAGCGGCCTGAACCCGAAGGTGCTCCTGCTCATCCTCGCGCTGCTGCCGCAGTTCACGTCGACGGACGCCGCGTGGCCGGTCTGGGCCCAGATCCTGGCGCTCGGCCTGGTCCACCTGACCACGTGCGCCGCCGTCTACCTGACCGTCGCGACGGCGGCGCAGCGCGTCCTGTCCGCCCGCCCGGCGGCCGCCCGGATCGTGTCGCGCACGTCGGCGGCCGTGATGACCGGGCTCGGTGCGGCGCTGATCGTCGAGCAGGCACTCGTCTGACCGGCGAGGATGCGGGCATGGACGCCCGAGCACTGTTCGAGGACCTGACCACCGCGCACGTGGCCGACGCGTGCCTGCGCCTCGGCGTCGCCGTCCGGTGCGCCCCGCCGACGCTGCGACCGGCGTGGGCGGGCACCCACGTCGCCGGACGGGCCCGGCCGGTGCGGCACGTCGGCAGCGTCGACGTGTTCCTGGAGGCCCTCGGGCACGCCGCCCCCGGCGACGTGCTCGTCGTCGACAACGAGGGCCGCACCGACGAGGCCTGCGTCGGCGACCTCGTCACGCTCGAGGTCGCCCGCGCCGGTCTGGCCGGGATCGTCATCTGGGGGCTGCACCGCGACACCGCGCAGCTGCGCGCCATCGGCCTGCCCGTCCTGAGCCTCGGCGCCTGCCCGAACGGACCCGAGCGCCTGGACCCACAGGCCGTGGACGCGTTGGCCTGGGCCCGGTGCGGACCGCACCTCGTCACCGGAGACGACGTCGTGCTCGCCGACGACGACGGCGTGGTCCTCCTGCCTGCTGATCGGGCGGCGGAGGTGGCGGCCGTCGCCGCCCGGATCCGGGACACGGAGGAGCGCCAGGCCGAGCAGATGCGGGCCGGGACGACCCTGCGCGAGCAGACCCGGTTCGACGAGTACCTGGCCGCCCGCGAGCGCGACGGCGTGACGTTCCGCCAGCACCTGCGCTCGCTCGACGCCGCGATCGAGGAGTGAGCGCGTCAGCCGGTCGCTGACGGTCCGTCCGCGGCCGTCGTGAGGACGACGAGCTGCTGGGTCGCGCGGGTCATCGCGACGTAGCGGTCGACGGCTCCCTCGATGCCGGTGCCGAACGACTCGGGGTCGACGAGGACCACCAGGTCGAACTCGAGCCCCTTGGCCAGCTCGGGGGTCAGCGACCGGACCCGCGCGGTCCCCTCGAACGTCGGGTCGCCGATCACGCACGCGACGCCCGTGGTGTGCTCGGCGAGGACCGCGGCCAGGTCCGACACCGGTCCGCGCCGGACGGGGACGCCGGTGCTCCGGACGGACGTCGGCACGTTGGCGTCGGGGAGGGCCGCACGGATGACCGGTTCGGCCTGCGCCATGACCTCCGCCGGCGTCCGGTAGTTGATGCCCAGCGATGCGAGCTCGACCTGGCGCAGGCCGACCCGCTCCAGCCGGTCCTGCCACGACTCGGCGAAACCGTGCCGGGCCTGCGCACGGTCGCCGACGACCGTGAGGCTCCGCGACGGGCAGCGGCGCAGCAGCATCTGCCACTCGGCGTCGGTCAGCTCCTGCGCCTCGTCCACGACGACGTGCGCGAACGGGCCCGCGAGCGCGTCCGTGTCCACGGGGGGCAGCACGGCCCGGTCGACGAGCTTGTCGCGCAGGTCGTCCCCGCGGAGCATCGACATGAGCTTCAGCTCGGAGTCGTCGGTGGCGATGAGGTCGTCGACGATCGTGTCCATCGAGGCACGCTCGGCGGCGAGGGTGGCCTCGTCCCGGCGTCGTCGCCGGGACGCCTCGGGGTCGCCGAGGCGCTGCCGGGCAGCGTCGAGGAGCGGCAGGTCGGAGACGGTCCACGCCTGGGCGTCGGCGCGCTGCAGCGTGCGGATCTCGCCGAGGGACAGGTGCGGCGCGCACAGCCGCAGGTACGCGGGGACCGTCCACAGGTCGCCGACGAGGTCGGTCGGCTCCAGCAGCGGCCACGCGCGGTCGAGCGCGGTGGTCAGGTCCCTGTTGCCGAGCAGTGCCCGGCGGAGCTGGTCCCGCTCCACCTCGTCGTCGTCGACCTTGTCCACGAGGATCTCCAGCAGCGCGTCCCGGACCTGGTCGCGCGCCTCGTTGTGCGGGGTGCCCGGCTCGGGCGCCTCGAACGCCTCCGCCCAGTCGTCGGCGCTGACCCAGACGTCGAACCAGGACGTCTCGACCTCCATGCCCTCCTGCGGGGGCCGCTCGTAGAACCGGACCGCAGGCTCGATCGCGCGGACCAGCTCGACGGACGCCTTGAGCCGGGCCACCTCCGGGTCGGGCTCGGTCGCCGCCGCGGCACCCTCCGCGACGAGGTCCCGCAGCGTGCAGGTCTGCACGCCCTCCTCCCCGAGGCTGGGCAGGACGTCGCCGACGTAGTCGAGGTACGGCTGGTGCGGGCCGACGAACAGCACGCCGCCGCGCCGGTGACCGAGGCGCGGGTCGGAGTACAGGAGGTAGGCGGTGCGGTGCAGGGCGACGACGGTCTTCCCCGTGCCGGGACCCCCGTCGACGACGAGCGCACCCGCCGACCCCGCGCGGATGATCGCGTCCTGGTCGGCCGCGATGGTGCCGAGCACGTCCCGCATCCGCTCGGACCGCTCCGCGCCGAGGCTCGCGACGAACGCCGACTGGTCGTCGAGCGCGGCGCTGCTGCGCAGGCCCTCCGCGGTGAACACCTCGTCCCAGTAGTCGACGACCCGACCGGCGGTCCACCGGTACCGGCGGCGGCTGACCAGTCCCATCGGGTTCGCGTGCGTCGCCCCGAAGAACGGCTCCGCGGCGGGGGACCGCCAGTCGAGCAGGAGCCGACGGCCGCTGCTGTCGGTCAGGCCGAGCCGGCCCACGTACACGGTCTCTCCGTCCGCACCGACGGTCCGTCCCAGGCACAGGTCCAGCCCGAACCTGCGCAGCGTGCGGAGGCGGGAGCTGAGCCGGTGGATCTCCTGGTCGCGCTCCAGCGCCGCCGTGCCACCGCGGCCGGGCGCCCTGCGGGTCTGGTCGAGCCGGTCGGACAGCTCCGCGACCGTCTGCTCGAGGGCCGCCGCGATCGCCGCGAAGTGGCTCTCGTCAGGCCCGGTCGACGCAGGATCGGCCTTCGCCGCGAGGTCGTCAGGGAGGTCGAACGCACGGGTCGTCACAGGGGTCACGTCGTCATCAGCTCCGTACCGAGGGCCGTCTCACCCGGGGAGGGACCCGGGCACGGTCGGAGATTCTGCGCCGCGACGGGGGCCTTGCCGCAAGACCCCCCGTCGGCTATACCTTGGAAGAGGCGGGCACCCGTGCCCGCCTCTCGCGTGCCCGGCTCAGGACACCTTGCCCTTCAGCAGCCGGTGCCAGTACACCTGCGGCTCCAGGTACCGGTCGAACAGCAGCAGGCTGCGGCGCGGGCGCACCAGGTCGGGTGTCGACGTGGTCGGTTCCGGCCGGCCGTCGCGGTCGAACTCGGCGAGCAGGAGCTCGCGGCGTGACGTGGTGACCGGGGCGACGGAGTAGCCGTCGTAGCGGCGCATCGTCGCACCCGTCCGCCGGGCCGCGATGTTGTGCGCGACGACCGGCACCTGCTTGCGCAGCGCCCCGCCCGACGGCAGCGCGTCCACGGCGGCCGCGTCACCCAGCCCCCACACGGTGGGGTGCGCGACGAGCTGCAGGGTGCGCGGGTCGACGGCCAGGAAGCCGTCGCTGGTCGGGGAGGTCAGGCCGCTCGTCGCCAGCCAGTCGGGCGCCCGGTGCGGCGGTGCGAGGTAGAGGGCGTCGTAGCGCAGGTCGTCGAACCCGTCGGGCGTCCGCAGCCGCAGGGAGCGCGTGAACGCGTCGACCGACTCGATGCTCGTGCGGGTCCGCACGTGCACGCCGTACGACTCGGCCACGGAACGCAGTTCACGGTCGGCCCGCGGGAGGTCGACCAGGTGCTCCCCGGAGACGAGCAGCTCGATCGTGATCGCGTCGAGCGCCCCCGTCCTGCGCCAGTGGTCCGCGGCCGTGAACAGCGGCTTCAGGCCGACCGGTGCGCAGGGCACGTGCCGGTCGGAGATCGCGAACACCGCCGTGCCCGCCACGAGCGACGACAGCATGGTCCAGGTTCCGGGCGCGAGCTCCGGCAGGTAGCTCGTCGAGGCCTGCGGGGTGGTCATCGCCTGCTGCGCGCCCGGGATCGCGTCCCAGTCCACCTGCGACCCGGGGCACACGACCAGGTCGGAGTACGTCAGGTCCTCCCCGTCGGCCAGCCGGACGAGCGAGCGCTCGGGCTCGATGCCGACCACCGAGCCGGCGTACCACCGCACGCCGCGCGGCATGACGGACGCCTGCGGCTTGCGCAGGTCGTCGAGGGTGGCCATGCCCGAGGCGACGTACGACAGGAGTGGCCGGTACTCGTGGACCTGCTTCGGCTCGACGATCGCGACGTCACGGCACCCGTCGCGCCGCAGCTTGGCGGCGAGCGAGATGCCTGCGTTGCCACCGCCGACCACCAGGACGTCGTGGTGTCGGGGACCAGCCATGCCACACCGTCTTCCGCGTGCCGGGAACGAACGTCGGGCCACCGTAAGCGCCACCACCCGGCGACGCGCGGCGGGGAGGTCGAGCACGTGCGCCCGGCCTCGCGGGACGTCTCGTCGGTTCAAAGGGCGTTCCCAGCCAGGAGGCCTACCGTGAGCCCGACCAGCCGAGTCGCGTGGAGGTCACCATGTCTACCGAGCCCGTCCCCAGCGCCGCCCCCGCTCCGACGCCCCCGCCCCCGCCCCCGCCTCCATCGACACCTGCGGCCCCCGCCACCTCGGCGCCCGTCGGCTGGGTCATCGCCGCCATGATCCTGTTCTGGCCGACCGGGATCCCCGCGCTCCTGGCGTCGCACCGCGCGGCTCGCGCACTCGGCGCCGGCGATGCCGTGGCGGCCGAGCGAGAGGCCGCGAACGGCCGCCGGTGGGGCATCATCAGCGTGATCGTCGGCGGCGCCCTGATCGTGCTCTCGATCCTCGTCTCGATCGCCTGGGCGTTCCTCGCCGTCCTCGCCTTCCACGGCTACAGCGACGGCGTCGACTGGGAGCACGGCCCCCGGTGGAACGACGAGCGGTCGTTCGGTGGCCCGTCCGGACCGGTCCTCCCGGACCGCCCGGGCAACGACGGGTAGCCCGGACGGGACGAGGAGCCGTCGTCTACGAGGCGAGCTGCTCTCGGGGTGCGGCGTCGCTGATCTCCGCCCACACCGCGTCCAGGGAGAGCCCGAGGACGGCGGCGATCGCCGCGATCGTCGGGAAGGCCGGGGTCGCGACGCGGCCGGTCTCGATCTTGCGGAGGGTCTCGGGTGAGACGCCGGCGTCGAGCGCGACGTCGAGCATCGAGCGGGCGCCGCGGGCGCGCCGCAGCAGGGCACCGAGGCGCCGTCCGCGCTCGAGCTCCTCGGGGGTGAGCGGCAGCCTGACCATGGGCCCAATCGTAGCCGGGATAATATGGCCGGGATAGTTATTGGTCCCCGCGTGAAGGACGCCGCATGATCGAGATCCTCAGCCCCGCCGAGCTGGACCGCGCACGGGAGTCCGGCGCCCTCGTCGCGCACATCCTCCGGACGCTGACGGAGCGCGCGACGGTCGGCACGAACCTCTTGGAGATCGACCGGTGGGCTCAGGCGATGATCGTCGAGGCCGGTGCGGTGTCCTGCTACGTCGACTACGCCCCGACGTTCGGGCGCGGTCCGTTCGGCCACTACATCTGCACGTCGGTCAACGACGCGGTGCTCCACGGCCGGCCCCGCGACCACACGCTCGCCGACGGTGACCTGCTGACCCTCGACCTCGCCGTCGCCACGGGCGGGATCGCCGCCGACTCCGCCGTCAGCGTCCTGGTCGGCCGCGCACGTCCTGCGGAGAGCGTCGCCATGATCGAGGCCACCGAGCGCGCGCTGGACGCGGCGATCGCCGTCGCCCGCCCGGGCGCCCGCATCGGCGACCTCTCCCACGCCATCGGCACGGTGCTCAGCGACGCCGGCTACCCGGTCAACACCCAGTTCGGCGGGCACGGCATCGGGTCGACGATGCACCAGGACCCGCACGTCTCCAACACCGGTCGGCCCGGCCGCGGGTACACGCTGCGCCCCGGTCTGCTGCTCGCGCTGGAGCCGTGGGTCATGGCCGACACGGCCGAGCTCGTCACCGACCCCGACGACGGGTGGACGCTGCGCAGCGCGACCGGCTGCCGCACCGCGCACAGCGAGCACACCATCGCGATCACCGAGGACGGCGCCGAGATCCTCACGCTGCGGGGGTAGCAGCGATCAGCCCGGGAAGGTCGTCGCGAACACGTCTGCGAGCGCCCGGTGACCGTCCCCGTCCGGGTGCACGCAGTCCGCGCCGCCGACGAAGTCCCCGTCGCCGAGCGTCCCGAACGTGTCCACGACGACCGCGTCGTACCGGTCCGCGACCACCCGCAGCCGGTCGTTGAAGCCGAGCGGCAGCGCACCGAGGCCGATGTCGCCGCCCTCGAGGATGAAGTCGCCGAGGACGCGCGCGGTGGCCGGGTCCGCCGCGCCGAGGGCGCAGTACGGCAACGGGTTGTAGTACGTCATCGCGAGGATCACCGTGTCCCGGCCGGCCGCGGCCCGCAGAGTCGCGAGGATCTCGTCGTACCGGGCCTCGAAGCCGGTGAACGTCTCCTGGAGCGCGGGCACGCAGGAGCCGGTCGGGGGGACGCACGCCCGCACGGCAGGCCCGTACAGGTCGTTGCCCCCGACCGAGACGGTGACGACCTCGACGTCGTCGCGGGGCGACCGGGTGTCGTTGCGCGCCTCGATCAGCGCCACGGCCTGGTCGAGCTGGTCACCGGGCTGCAGGACCGTCGCCGTCGTGACTCCCGCCGCGACGCCCGGGATACCGGTCCGGGACAGGTTCACCAGCTCCAGGGCGTGGCAGCTCTTCCCCGGGCCGCGGTGGTGGTGCGGACGTCCCGGCGCGCAGTCCAGCTCGTGCCGGAGCACCCGGTGGTACTGCGCGACGAAGCCGCTGGCCTTCCACAGCGCCGCCGTGGTCGGGAAGTCCATCGCCGGCGGCACCGACTGCTGACCGGCCGGCAGCGAGTCGCCGATGACGACGTGGACGGGATGACCCCGGTGCGGCGGCCCTCCCGGCGGCGACGCCACCGCGGACGACCCGCCCAGGACGAGCAGGACGGCGACCAGCCCGGTCATCCACGAACGCCTCACGGTGAGCCCCCTCGTCCCGGTGCGATCGCTCCACGCTACGCCCGCCAGACCCACGCAGGCCGTCGCTACGCAGGCGGACATCTGCTCGTGCGTCGGGGGATCCCGACCTGCAGGTCTCCGTCGGACACGGCCCGGTCTCGGTCCGGTGACGATCGGGCGGACCGCACGACAGACGGCGGCGACCGGTGCGAGCCTGGCGGGCATGCTCACCCGCACCCGTGCCGCGCTGGTCCCGGTCGTCGCCGTCGTCCTCCTCGTCGCGGGCTGCGCCGGCCGCCCCGGTGGCACCGCTGCAGGCGACCCGTCGGCGTCCGTGACGCCGACGGCGGCGTGCCCGATCGTGGAGGGGCAGGAGATGCCGTCCGACTGCGTCCCCTACGACGGCGAGGCGGCGATGGCGCAGAACGACGCGTACCGGCAGCGGTTCGAGCCGGGCGAGGAGAGCCGGGCCGAGGTCGAGCCGCAGCGCGTCGCAGCGCAGGACGCCCTGGCCTCCCTCGTCGGCGGCCCGCTGTCGGTCGGTGCCGTGCACGACGCGCTCGAGGCCGCCGGGTTCGATCCCGACGTGCCCTGGGTGGAGGCGGCCGGCGACCCCGCGGCACCGTCGTCGATCGGGGTGATCATCTCGGTCGGCGGGCTGTGCCTCGTCGGGACGCTGGACGCGGACCACGCCGAGGTGGAGACCGACGGGATGATCGCCGACGGCGGGTGCGTGCCGGCGCAGTGACGCGCGTCAGCAGCAGCCGTCCGCGCAGTGCTCCCCGTCGCCGACGAGCTGGGACACCGGCGTGCAGCACGCCTCGCCCTTCCAGGCCTCGATGCCTTCCCGGACCGCGAACCCGGCGATCACGACGGCGGCGATCGGGTCGGCCCACCACCACCCGAGCGTGCTGTTCAGCACGAGACCCACGAGCAGGACGGCGGACAGGTAGGCGCAGACCAGGGTCTGCCGGGAGTCCGCGACGGCGGAGGCCGACCCGAGCTCGCGACCGGTGCGGCGCTCGGCCCAGGACAGGACCGGCATGACCGCCAGGCTGACCGCGGCCAGGACGATGCCGACCGTCGAGTGCTCCGGCTCGGCCGCGGTCAGCAGGGTCCGCACGGCGTCGACGGTGACGAACGCGGCCAGGCCGAAGAACGACAGCGCGATGGTCCGCATCGCGGCGCGCTCGCGGGTGCGCGGGTCCGGGGCGGAGAACTGCCAGGCGACCGCGGCGGCGGACAGCACCTCGACGACCGAGTCGAGCCCGAACCCGATCAGGGCCGACGACGAGGCGATCCGGCCCGCGACCAGCGCGACGCCGGCCTCGACGACGTTGTACGTGATCGTCGCCGCGACGATCCACCGGATCCGCCGTTCGAGCAGTGGTCGGCGGTCGGTCGAGATGCTGCTCATGCGCAGGCGCAGTCCGGTCCGCAGCACGACGGGTCCACCGCGAGCACCAGGCCCAGCAGGTCCGCGAGCGCCGACGACAGCCGCGGGTCCGCGAGCCGGTACCAGGTGCGGCGCCCGTCCGGGACGGACTCGACGAGCCCGCACCCCCGCAGGCACGCGAGCTGGTTCGACATCACCTGCCGGGACACCCCCAGCGCGTCGGCGAGGTCCGACGGGTAGGCCGGAGCCTCCCGCAGCGACAGGAGGATCTTGGTGCGTGTCTCGTCCGAGAGGGCGTGCCCCAGCCGGGCGAGCGCGGAGGTGTGCGTGAGCGTGGCCGTCCCCATGCGCATGGACAGTACACGCAACGCTGTACTGCGAGGGGCGCTAGCGTGCGGGAGATGACAGATCCCGCGACCGCGCACGCCTGGCGGGCGCTCGGCGGTCCGGCAGGCCTGGTCGAGCACGTCTCCTCCACGGGGACGCCGCAGCCGGGTGGCAGGCTGCCGACGCGCGAGCTCTCCCGGGCCTGCGTCGGGGTGTGCTCGCTCGCCGCCGCCGAGCTGCTCGCAGCGCGGACCGGGCGCGACATGCCGGCCGTCCGGGTCGACGAGGGAGCAGTCGCCGTCGCCTTCGCGAGCGAGCGCCACCTGCGCGTCGACGGGCACCGGATCCCGCTCTTCGCCCCGCTCTCCCGCTTCTGGCCGACCGCCGACGGCTGGGTGCGCACGCACGCCAACTACCCGCACCACCGGGCGCGACTGCTCGCGGCGCTGGGACTGCCGGACTCCGGCGACGACGCGGACCTGGTCGACCGGCTGTCCGCGGCGCTCCGCGAGCGCACAGCGATCGACGTGCAGGAGACGGTCTACGCCGCGGGCGGTCTGGCGGTCGCCGTCGCCCCGCCGGGAGCGCTCGACGAGCCGCTCGTCACCCGCGTCGCCTCCGGCGAGGACACGACCGGTCCCCTGCCGCCGGCCACGCTCCCCGCCCAGGGCGTCCGCGTCCTCGACCTCACCCGGGTCCTGGCCGGACCGGTGGCCACCCGGACGCTCGCGCTCCTCGGCGCGGACGTGCTGCGGGTCGACGCCCCGTGGCTGCCCGAGGACCGCGGCACGCACATCGACACGGGGTTCGGGAAGCGGACGACGCGGCTCGACCTCGGACAGGCAGCGGACCGGACCGCCTTCGAGGCGCTGCTCGACACCGCGGACGTCGTCGTCACCGGCTACCGTCCCGGCGCGCTGGACCGCCACGGGCTCGGCGCGGACACGCTGGTCGCGCGACGACTCGGGCTGGTCGTCGCCGAGCTCTGCGCCTGGGGCTGGGCCGGGCCCTGGACGGGCCGGCGAGGCTTCGACAGCCTGGTCCAGGCCGGCACGGGCATCTCTGTCGTCGAGGCGACGGACGACGGACGCCCCGGCACCCTGCCCGTCCAGGCGCTCGACCACGGCACGGGCTACCTGCTGGCCGCGGCGGTCCTGCGCGCGCTCACCGATCGGGCGGTCACCGGCCGCGGCCAGCACGTGCGCCTGTCGCTGGCGGGCACCGCGACCTGGCTGCTCGGCATCGCGCCGCTGCCGGCACCCGCCGAGCCTCCCGAGGAGCCGGACCGGTGGCTGACCGAGACCGACTCCCCCTACGGACGGCTCCGTCACGCCCTGTCCCCGATCGGGGTCGCGGGCGTACCGACGGACTGGACCCGACCGCCCCGCCTCTGGGGCACCGACGAGCCCCGGTGGGGGGCCGAACGAGGAGGCAGCACATGACGACCGGTCCGACACCCTTCGAGGTCCACGAGTCAGGAGCCCTGTTCCACGGGACGAAGGCGGACCTCCACGTGGGAGACGTCCTGCAGCCTGGCCGCCGCTCGAACTTCGGCGGAGGCAGGACCGCCGGCCACGTCTACGTGACCGCGACCCTCGACGCGGCGACGTGGGGCGCCGAGCTGGCCCACGGTCCCGGGCGCGGCCGGATCTACGTCGTCGAGCCGACCGGTGCCCTGGAGGACGACCCCAACGTCACCGACAAGCGGTTCCCCGGGAACCCGACGCGGTCCTACCGCACCCGCGAGCCGGTCCGCGTCGTCGGGGAGGTCGAGGACTGGGTCGGGCACCCGCCCGAGCAGCTCCGGGCGATGCGGGAGCACCTGGCCGAGCTCGAGCGGTCGGGCACCGCGGAGATCGACGACTAGGTGGCGGACCGGCGGTACACCGTCGTGAGGCGGTAGTCCTTCGACGGGCCGAGGGCGTGCCAGACCTCCTCGAACCGGTCGGCGTCGAGGAACCGTCCGGTCACGCGGTAGGTGTCCGCGGAGCACGGGTGCTCGCCGGACCAGGCGTCGTCGACGAGGTCGAACCGGTAGAAGAAGCGGCCGTCGCCGAACAGCACGTCGACGGACCGGCCGCCCGCACCCCGCAGCAGCAGTCGTCGACGCGCCGGGCTCACGTGCCCGCCGAAGGTCAGCACCCCGGACTCGACATAGGCCAGCGCCCCGTCGCCGGTGGGCTCGAACTGCGCCGTGCCCGTCAGGTGACCCTCCAGCCCGGCGCGCGCGTCGACCACGGCGCGGTCGACCGACCAGGATCCGGCGAACCTGTCGAGCAGCACGGCTACCCGACCACCGGGATGCTCTGGATCCCCAGGCCGGCGAGGGCGACCAGCAGCAGGACGAGCCCCAGCGCGAGCAGGACGGCGCCGAAGAGCGTCACCGCGCCCGCGTCCGCGGCAGCGGCGAGCACCGACGCCCGCGCGGTCACGGACGTGGAACCCGGGACGGTGACGATAGCCATGAGCCGCGACTGTAGCGACCCGGCCGCACAGGCGGCGTGCCGTCCGGGTGACAGATCCACCCGTACCGGACCAGGGGACGGCCGTCGGTCGGTAGCGTGTGCGCTCGCGGCCGGGCGAGCGCCGTACCAACCAGCTGGGGGTGGGCATGGCCGTCGCCGGAGGCGATCCGCAAGCGCTCGGGGCTCGCCGACGGTCCGACGACCGCGGGCGGGCAGCTGCTGCAGGCGACGGGGATGCTGCCTCAGCGAGCACGTTCACGGTCCCGGCGGGCGACCCGGACTGGCACGACGTCGTGGTCGCCCTGTGAAGCCCGAGCGGGAGTTCCTCGAGCTGGGTGAGCCCGGCGACGCGTCCCTGGACCGCCTGCTGGCCGTGGCCGACCAGGACCGGCAGGACATGGGCGCCGCTCGCCGACCGGCTCCGACTGCTGCTGGCCCGGTTCGGGGGTTACGACGCGCGATTCGCCGCGGCGCGACGGCGAGCCCACGCCGGAGGGACGGGCTGGGTCGACGGCACCGACGCCGACTCCTGCCACCGCGTCTGGTTCGAGCTTCACGAGGACCTCGTCGCGACGCTGGGGATCGACCGGAGCACGATCCCCTGACCCGTCAGAGCAGGCCGTGCGCGCGGAAGACGCGGTCGAGGATCTCGCGGATCGTCGGCGCCTTGAGCCCGTTGTAGTCGGCCGCCGGGCCGCCGTCCGTGCGCAGCCGGTCGGCGGCCGAGCGCTTCGCCGCCGCGTAGGCCTCGCGGTCCTCCGGGTGCTCCCGCAGCCAGTCGCGCAGGAGCAGGTGCCGGACCGCCTCCGGGCAGTCGGGGCTCCAGACGTGCAGGTGCGCGCGCGACTCGTCGTGCAGGTGCATACGGTGCCCGTGCCAGTTGCGCTCGCGCAGGAGCAGCGTGAAGCCGGCGGCCTCGAGCCGTGCGCGGTAGTGCGCCTCGTCGGCCGAGTCGGCGACGGTCAGGTCGAGGTCGATGATCGGCTTCGCCGCCAGCCCCGGGACCGAGGTGGACCCGACGTGGTCGAGCGCGAGCACGTCGTCGCCGAGCGCGTCCCGGACGCGGTCGGCGAGCAGCGCGTACGCGGCCGGCCAGGCGGGGTCGTACTCGACGACGGTGATCTCGCCGGGCTCCGGTGGCACCACCCACTCGAGGCCGTCGGGGTCGAACGGGGAATGGCGGACGATCTCCTCGGCGCTGAGCACCGTCCGAGGTTAGCGGCGGTTCAGCGCCGGGTGACCAGTGCCTGCACCTCGCCGACGCGCACCTCCGCCGACCGGGAGAACTCCATCGGGATCGTCCCGGACTGCCCTCCGCCGGCCCATTCCACGACCCACCGCGACGTCGCGGTCACCGTGTACGCCTCGTCGGGCTCCCGAGCGGAGGACCGGTCGTAGGTGTACCCGCACGTCGGGGAGTCGCCGCCGCCGTACGACGGGTCGTACGGGGTCCCCGGGCCGTCGCAGGACACCGGGGCGCCGTCGTCGCCCATGTCCCACACCACCTCGTCCAACCGGGCCGTCGCGGTCACCGACACGGCGCCGGCGGTCGCCGTCCGCGTCATCGGGCCGACGGTGTGCTCGTCGGGATCGGCGATCCACAACCACGTCTGCAGGCCCACGACCGACAGCGCGTCCGCGTCGGGGTTCATCCCGAGCAGACCAGCCCGGAACTCCATCTGCTCGACCGCCGCCTGCGCGAGCTCACGGGGCGAGGGGCCGGGCAACGCCTCCGGCAGCCACTGGTACGTCGTCCACATCGCGCTGGAACCCGGTTGCGGGATCATGCAGCGGTACACCACCCCGTCGGTGCGCCCCTCCCAGACGGGGTCCTCGAACGGGGGCTGCGGGTCCGCCGGCTGCATGTAGCAGCTGCGCGAGTCCGACCACGTCCCCAGGCCGTTGACGCACTCGATCTCCTCGCCCGACCACCCCCTGCACACCCGCGGGCCCGTGGACGTTCCCCCACCTCCCGGCGGCGTCCCCTGATCACCCGGGGACCCCGGGTCCGTCGCCTCGACCTGGCACTCGCCCCCGAGGCCGGTGACGGAGCAGGTCGGGGGCGCCACCGCCGCCAGTCCCGCCGCGAGCACGAGGAGCCCGGCCGCGCCCAGCTCGGTCAGCACGGACGCGCGGCATCCGGCTCGACGGCGTCGACCGTCCAGTGACCGTCGTTGTTCTGCACCGTGTACGTCATCGTCAGCCGCTTCGGGAAGCTCGGGTCCAGGGCGGACGAGCCGTCGGGAAGGACCACGTCCTTGCCCGTGCTGTCCGCGCACGCCTCGAGGATGACCTGCTCACGGCCGCCCCCCGACGGACCCGGCTGGAACTCCACCAGGGTGATGTCCTCGAGCACCGTCGAACCGGTCTGCCGCGCGCCTTTGGCCTTGGACTGCTCATAGGTCGCGGGGAGGGTCGTGCGGAGGTCGCCGCCCACCAGGCCGCTGAGCGGGCCGAGGTCGACGTACCCGCCCTGCGCGAACTCGTCGACCGCCTGCATCAGCGCGGTGAGCGCCGTCGTCGCGGCGGCCACCGCAGCCTCCTCCTGCGCCTCGGCAGGGTCCGCCGTGGGCGTCGGGGTGACCGCCTGGCTCGCGCTCGTCGTCGGCTCCGGCTCGGGCTCACCCGGGGTGCACCCGGCCGCGGCAAGGGCCATGACCACGAGGGCCGCGGCAGTCCACACTCGTCGCGTCACAGTGCCCCCAGCTCCTCGACAGCAGACCGGCGCCAGGCGCCGCCCGAAAAGATACCCCAGGCGACCGACGCCGCACGGCCCCGGTCGACGACCGCGCTTCAGCGCGTCACTGGAGCGTGTAGCCGCCGCGGACGACCTTGAGCGGCAGACCGTCCAGCTCGGCGGCGTCGAGCTCGGAGGGCAGGTCGACGTCCGGGGAGACGGTGACCTCGAGCACCAGGCCGGAGTCGGTCTGCTTCACACCGACCGCGTTGACGCCGTCGAGCTCGATGAGCCGCGCCTCGTGCTGGCGCTGGACGGCGACGGCCTCGTCATAGGTGAGTGCCATCGCACCATCGTCCCACCGACGCCGTGCGGACGCCCGTCGCCGGGCGTATCACCCCGGTCGCGGGCCCGCTCCTGTCTCGTGGATGGGCATCCGCTCATCCGACGAAGGTGCACACGAGGGGGTCGGTCCATGTCATCCATCGCGGAGCTGGTCGCCATCAAGGAGCGGGTCGAGGAGGAGTTCCTCGCTCGGCCCGGGGTGACCGGCATCGACGTCGGCTACAAGGTCGTAGGCGGCGTCCAGACCGACGAGGTCGCCATCCGCGTCCACGTCGAGAAGAAGAAGGCCAGCGTTCCCAAGGCGCAGAGGGTTCCTGCGTCCATCGACGGCGCCGTCACGGACGTGCTGGAGCGCACGTACGAGCTCCAGGTCGTCCGCACACCGTTGACCGTCAGCGTCCAGGCGGACACGACGCACTACGCCACCCTGCAGGGCGGCATCAGCATCGGCCCGAGCAGGGCGATCGGCGGCTTCGTCTACTCCGGCACGCTGGGCGCGATCGTCACGGACAACGTCAGTGGCCAGAAGGCGGCCCTGACCAACTTCCACGTGGCGTGCGTGGACGACGGGTGGCACGTGGGCGACCGGCAGGTCCAGCCCAGCCGCGGTGACACCGGCGTCGTCCCGGGGGACGAGTTCGGGGCGATCCTCCGAGCCGTCCTGTCGTCGCACATCGACGGCGCCGTGCTCTCGATCGACGCGGGCCGGACCACGGCGGGAACGGTCGTCGACATCGGGACGGTCAACGGCACGAAGCCTGCGACGCTCGGGATGGCGGTCCGCAAGCGCGGCCGCACCACCGGTCTGACGCACGGTTCCGTCGACGGGCTGTCGCTCACCGTGAGCGTCGACTACGGCGACGGCCTCGGGGTCCACACCCTCACCGACCAGGTGAGCATCGCCACCGACACGACGCAGAACCCGCTGTTCTCCGCCAGCGGCGACTCCGGTTCCGTCATCGTCGACTCCACCGGTGCCGTCGTGGCCCTGCTGTTCGCGGGAGCCGGCACGAGCACCGTCGGCAACCCGATCGCGAGCGTCCTGACCGAGCTGGACATCGCCATCCCCACGGGGAAGTCGATCATCAAGGACATCAAGGACGGTCGCAAGGACTTCATCAAGGACAAGGACAAGGAGCTCCGCAAGGACATCATCAAGGACAAGGAGCTCAAGAAGGAGGTCATCAAGGACAAGGAGCTCAAGAAGGAGCTCATCATCGACGGGAAGCGGCTCAAGGACATCAGGGACGTGTTCAAGGGGCCGGACATCCCGTTCGACCCCCGCGACCCGGGCAACGGTCCGGGCTTCGGTGGTGGTGGCTTCTCCGACCGCCTGGCCGAGCTCGAGGGCAGGCTGGGCTCGCTCGAGAGCTTCATCTCGCCCGAGCTGAGGCCGGACCTGACCTCCAGCGCGTTCGGCGCCGAGGAGGACCTCTCGACCGACGAGATCGCGGCCCTGCGTGCCGAGGCCGAACGTCAGGTCACGGACGCCGCGGAAGCGAAGTCCGACCTCGACAACCTTCTGGGCTGAGCAGACGGCGACCCGGCCGGTGACGACCTCGCCGGCCGGGTCCCACCGAGGAGAACCCATGTTCGTCGTCCTGTGCGACCTCGACGACAGTGCGGCTCTCTGGCTGGACTCGCGGTTCCGCGAGCTCGGTCAGACCTCCGTGCTCGTCACCTCCGGACTGCTGTCGTTCGCCCGGCGACGATCGCAGTGGATCGGCCGCGACGGCACCCGCGCGACCGTCGACCTCGGCGACGCCGGGGTGATCGACGAGCCCGCCCTCGTCGTCAACAGGCTCCTGTCGCCGCCCACCGCCGCCTGGCAGTGGGCCCAGCCGGGCGAGCGCGACTACGCCGGGGCGGAGCTGACGGCGTTCACGCTGAGCTGGCTCGCGGCGCTGCCGGGTGCGGTGCGCAACCGTCCGACGCCCACCTGCCTCGCCGGCCCGTCACCGCACCCGCTGCACGCCGCGGTCGTCGCCCACCGCGCGGGTCTGGACGTGCCGGACGCGGAGCCCGGGGTGGGCTCGTCCACGCTCTGGCTCCTCGAGGCCGCGGTGCGCAGCGCCGCGCCGGCCGCGCGGGTCGACCATCTCGTCGTCCTCGACGGCCGGATCGTGGACGCCGGCGGCGTCGAGCGTCGGGTCGGCGCACGGATGCCCGAAGGCTTCCCGGCGGGGATCGCACGCTTCGCGGACGCCGTGGGGGCCTCCGAGGGGCTCATCGGCATCGACGTCGTGGTCGCGGAGGGCCGGTGGTGGTTCGCGGGCATGACGCCGCTGCCCGACCTGATGCTCGCGGGCGACGCCCTCGTCCAGGACCTGATCGCACTCGACGCGAGGGTGGTGACCCGGTGAGCGTCCTGGTGTGGGGGGTGCCGACGGAGAGCCCGGTCGAGCTCCTGCTCGGAGCCCTGTCGCGGCACGGCGCCGACCCGGTGGTGCTCCACCCCCGCCGGTTCCTGGAGCAGCACGTCGACGTCGGCCTCGCGGGCGGAGAGCTGCGCGGTTCGATCCGGGTCGGGGACCGGACGACCGACGTCGGCGACATCGGCGGGGTCTACGTGCGGCCGATCGAGCCGGAGCTGGTCCCCGAGCTCAGGGGCGTAGCCGCGGACGACCCCGCGATGCTGCGCGCCCGTGCGGGGTTCGACGCGCTGATGGCCTTCACCGAGGCCGCCCCGGACGCGCTGGGCTGCAGGGTCGCGAGCCGGCTGTCCGCGATGGCCTCCAACATGTCCAAGCCGTACCAGGCTCAGCTGGTGCAGAGGGGCGGCTTCGACACCCCCGAGACGGTGGTCACCGACGACCCGGACGAGGCGCGAGCGTTCGTCGACGCGCACCACGGAGCGATCTACAAGTCGGTGAGCGGGGTCCGCTCGATCGTCAGCGTCGTGGACCTGGACCGGGATGCCGAGCGGCTGGGACTGATCCGCTGGTGCCCGGTGCAGTTCCAGGAGATCGTCCGCGGCAGGGACGTGCGCGTCCACGTGGTCGGCGACGAGGTGTACGCCGCGATCGTCGACTCGTCGGCGACCGACTACCGCTACGCCCGCGCGCAGGTGGGCGAGGACGCGACGCTCGCGCCGTACACGCTGCCCGACGACGTCGCCGAGCGGTGCGTCCGGCTCGCCCGCGACCTCGACCTGCCGTTCGCCGGCGTCGACCTGCTGCTCGCGGACGACGGGCGCGTCGTGTGCTTCGAGGTCAACCCGTCACCGGGCTACCCCTGGTACGAGACGGCCGCGGGGCTGCCGATCTCCGACGCGCTCGCCCGGTGGCTGCTCCGGGCCGCGTAGCGAGCCGGTCCGCACCTGCACCGCGTCGCCTTCTCGGTCGACGACCTCGACGAGGCCCTGGCGGTCGCCGCGCGGCACGGGTGCCATCCGCTCCGCGGCGTGGCCACCTACGAGGACGTCTACAAGCTCACCTACCTCCGCGGTCCCAGCGGCATCCTCGTGATGCTCGCCCAGGAGCTCGCTCGGTAGAGGCTCAGCGCACGCGCAGCACCTGGCCCAGCCGCTCGCGCCGGCGGGCGGAGGACTCGACGGTCACGATCACCAGCACGGCCGCCGCGACGAGCCCCACCGGCACGACCGTCCACCACGGCAGCACCACGCCGGGATCGCCCGACTGCCCGGTGACGAGCCGCAGCGCGAGCGGCGCGACGAGGGCGCCGACCAGCACCATGCCCAGCAGGACGCCGCCCGCCGCGGCCACCACGATCGACGGCAGCAGCTCACCCGCGGCGACCCGCGTCGTGTCCCGGTGGCGCAGCCCGAGCACCCGCGCCGTCGCGAGCGACGTGGAACGCCCCGGGGCGGAGGCCGCCGCGGCCAGGACCACGATGACCGTCGCGTATCCGGCGCACAGGGCTGCGACGAGGGTGAGCAGCGCCAGCAGCCCTCCCGCCAGCGGGTCGTCCCGGCGGTCCGTCAGCCACTGGGCGCGGGTCAGCACGTGCCCCCGGACCGCCGGTGCGGCCTCGTCGGCCGACGCCGCCGCGCCCGGGCCGACCGCCCACACGGTGTTCGGATCCACCTCCGGCGGATCCGTGCCGAACCGCTGGGTCCCCGTCCGCTCGGCCCGGGCCGCCGCCAGGGCCTGGACGACGGCGGCGAGCGCGGCGCGGTCCACGACGACGGTCGGACCGGCCGGGGTCCCGTCGGCCTGCTGCGCCGGGAGCGCGGGGACCTGGCCCACCGGCTCCAGCTCGACCGTCACGTTGCCCCAGCGAAGCGACGGCCGGGTGCCCAGCAGCGCCTCGGGGACCAGCGCGGGCAGCGGACCGGTGCTGGCGCGGGTGGCGGCGTCGCTCAGGACGCCGAACGCCGGCGAGGACCCGAACGGCGTGCGGGCGAGCAGCTCCCCGTACGGTTCCGGGTCGACCGCGAGCACCCGCACGGCGTCGACACCCCGCACGTCGAAGAGCTCGCTGCGGACCTGCACCCGGCCCACGGCGACGGCGTCGACACCCTCGCCGGCGGCCAGCGCGCCCGCGACGTCCGGCAGCGCCGCGTCCGGCACCGTCGTGCGCACCACGACGTCGGCCCCCACCGTATCCCACGAGCCCTGCGCCTGGCCGGCGCGCGCGGTGCTGGCCAGGGCGCCGCACAGCGCGACGAGCGTCGTGACCACGACGAGCGCGACGAACGGGAGCACCGCCCCGGTGGCACCGGCCCGTGCCACGGCGAGGAGCGGGGCCGCCTTGCGCGACCTGCGGGCGACCCGCAGCGCACCGCCCAGCAGCACGGGGACCGCACGCCACAGCAGCAGCGCGCCCGCCGCCGCGACGAGCACCGGCGCGGCCGCGAGCGCCAGGTCGGCGGGCCCGGAGATCGACACGACGCCCCGACGACGCAGCGCGACCAGGGCAGCCGCCGCGAGCACGAGCAGCGCGGCCTCGACCGACACCCGGCGGACCGACCGCACGCGCTGCGCGAGGCGCCGGTGGTGCCGGTCGGTCGGGACCCGGCGGGCGTCGCTGCGTGCGGCCGTCACCGTCGCGAACGCGGGGGGCGCGAGGACGCCCACCGCCACGACGGCGACCCACGGCCACGAGATCGTGCCCGGCACCGCGACCTGGCCCAGGACCAGGCCGACCGCAGCCCCTGCACCGACGACCACCGCGGCCTCGGCTGCGGCTCCCGCGGCGATGCCGGGGAGGGAGGCTCCGCGGGCACGCAGGGTGCGCAGCGCCGCTGACCGGCGGCGCGCGAGGAGGTCGGCCCCGACCAGGAGCACGAGCCCGGTGCCCCACCCCAGCCCGGCCAGCACCACCGTCGCCTGCGACCACGTCGCCGCCACGCGACCGCGCACCTGGGTGAGCACGAGGTCGAGCCGGGACGTGACGCTCGCCCCCGGCCCGGGCACGGTCGTGAGCTCCGGCGACGCCTCCAGCGCGGCGATCTCGGTGGCCAGTCCGCCGGATCCGGCGTAGTCCAGCGCCCCCGGCTCCACCGGGAACCGGAACGTGCGGGTCACCCCGTCGGGCTCGAGGGCGGCGCGGGCTGCCGGGAGCGACGCCGCGGACAGGAGTCCACCCACGACGGTCGTCGGTGCGTCGGGCGGGCCCACCACCCTCGGCTCGAGGATCTCCGGCCGCGCGGTCCACACGAGGTCGCTGGGATCGTCCGCGTCGAACACGCCGGTGACGAGCACGGGGACGACCGTGCGGTCGGTCATCAGGGCCTGGAAGGTGTCGCCGGCACCGACGCCCAGGACCCGAGCCACGTCGTCGGACAGGGCGAGCTGCACGGCGCCGTCCCGCCCGGGCCCGCCGGGCGCGCTCCCCGCGAGCCAGCGGACCGCAGGCTCCTGCCCCGCCCACAGGTAGCTCATCCACAGGACGCCCCCCGTCGGGAGGTCGGGGGTGCTGAGCGTCAGGTCGGTGCTGGTGGCGTCCGCGACGGGCGCCCCGAGCACAGGCTGCAGCGCGGGCGGCAGGGCACTGGCGATGTCGCGGGCCGCGTCGTCCACGCCGATCCGGGTGTCCTCAGGACCGACCGTCGGGTCCGACGCCCCGGCGCCGTACCTGCTGGAGACGACGAGGTCGACGGCCGGGTCGGCGTCCGTGACGGCCGACCGGACCGCGGTGTCGGCACGGTCGCCCAGCAGCCGGGGGACCGCGTCGGTGACACCGACCGTGAGCGCCACGACGAGCACGGTCACCACCAGCGGCCACAGGTCGGCGCGGCTCCGTCGCCAGGCGGTTCTCATGCGCCCGGCTCCATCCGCAGGCGGGCGATCGTCGCGCGTCGCACCGCGCGGGCGGCGAGGGGGACGACCACCGCGGCGCACCCGAGCAGCAGCAGGAGGACCGTCGCCACCTGGGCCGGCCACGGCCAGCTCACCAGCGCGGCCGGCACGGGTCGCAGCCCCTCCGCGGAGACGGTCAGGAGCGGGGCCACGGCCCAGCACGCGAGGACGCCCAGCAGCCCCCCGGCGAGCACCGGCACCCCGATGAGCACGGCCTGCTCGGCCAGGACGGACCTGAGCACCGAGCGTCGCAGCGCGCCCAGGCCGCGCAGGCGGGCCACGTCGACCTCACGCGCCTCGAGGGCGGTCGTGGTGTGCAGCGCGGTCCCGACGAACGTCAGCGTGATCGCGGCGATCACCAGCAGGGCCGCCGCGGCGCGCTGCGCCGCACGGAGCGGGCCCTCCGCGCTCTCGCGTGCCACGGCCGTGCGGTCCGTCACCGGTCCGACCCCCGCGGCGTCGAGCGTCGCGGCAGCATCGTCGGGCAGGGTGCCGCCGACCCACCACGCGTCGGTCAGGGGGTCGAGGTTCCCCTGGCTGAGGGTCGCGCGGGACAACGTGTCCACGTCGGCCAGCAGCGCCGCCGCACGCGGTTGCGACGGGATGTACGCGGCGATGCCGGCGACGGTCGCGCTCACCGGGGTCGGACCGAGCGCGAGGTCCACGCCGTCACCCACCGCGAGCCCGAGCTCGTCCGCCAGCCGTGCCGAGACCACCACGGGCACGTCGTCGACGGGCTCGAACGCGATCGCCGTCAGCGTGCCCTCGGACCAGAACAGTCCCGGCAGGAAGGCGGTGCCGTCGAGGGTCAGCCGCGCACCCTCGGGCACGTCCTCGGCCGTGATGCGGTCGAGCGCGGCCACGACGTAGTCGCTGCTCGGCGGCCGCGCCGGGGACCACGTGCCGCCCGGCTCCAGGGTCGCGCCCGGGATCGTGACATCGAGGTCGAACGCGGTCTCGCTCGGCTGGTCCGGGTCGTCGGCGTCACCCGACGCCGCGAGCCGGGTGTCCACGGCGACCACCCGCACGTCGGGCGGCACGGCCACGGCGAGGTCGTGCGGGTCGCCGTCCAGCAGCACCTCGCCCGCGGGCAGCGCGGCGCGCGCGCCGTCGCCGTCCTGCACCACGAGGCTGAGCGTCGCCGTCATCGGCACGTCGTCCGCGACGTGCCCCGTGACGACCAGCGCGGCACTCGTACCGGTCAGGCGGATGCCCCCGACGGGACCCGCCGGCGCGAGGCCCGACGTGACGTCCGCCCAGTCCCCGGACGGCAGCCGGCCGCGCAGCAGCCCGTCGGCGTCCCGCGTGTCGACCGCGACCAGCTGCACGGCCCCGTCGCCGCCCTGTGCTCGCGAGCCCAGCGTGACGGGCCGGCTGGTGACCGGGCTGACGCGACCGTGCGTCGCGGCGCGCAGCGTCGCACCCGTCCCGAGAGCACCCAGCTGCGCGGGGACCGACAGGTCGGTGCCGACCGTGGCGGCGGCCTGGTCCCGCTGCGACTGCGACCACGTCGCGGCGAACCCGATGCCGAACGTCGCGCACGCCGACGCCAGCACCACCAGGAACGCTGCCGCGGCACCCTGCGGGCGACGCGCCACCCCCCAGGCCGCGAGCGGCCAGGTCAGCGAGCGGGACGACGCGGCGCGCGCCTCGGCGCTCCGGGCGAGCAGCGGGAGCGGGCGCAGGACGAGCGCCGCGCCCGCCACCAGGCACAGCACGGGGGCGACGACGAGCACCGGGTCCACGGTGGCGCCACCCGCCACCCGGTGCGCGCGCAGCTGCAGGTAGGCGAGCGCGGCCAGGGCGAGGAGCAGCAGGTCGGCACCGGAGCGGGCCACCACCCCGACCCGGTCCTCGCGGGCGCCCCGGGTCGAGCCGGTGCGCAGCCAGGGCAGCACCAGGAGACCGCCGAGCGTGACCGTGACGACGGCGACGCTCGCGACGAGCGGGAGCAGACCGCCCTCGGGCACGACGTCGGGATCGAGCCCCACCGCACCCGCCAGCACCTGGTACAGCGCGAGGGCCAGCGCCGTCGCCGGGACCATCGCCAGGATCGCGAGCGCGCCCGACTCGACGGCGGCCTGGCCGACCAGGCGGGCCCGGCTCGTGCCGCGCGCGCTGAGCAGCGCCGCCTCGGCCGCGCGCCGCCCGGCGACCAGCCGGGCCGCCAGCACCACGGTGGTCGCGGCCAGCGCCGCGCCCAGCAGCGCCACGGCCAGCACCCCCGAACCGGTCACCCCCCGCTGGTCTCGCGCCGCGTGCACCGTGCGCGCGTACGGCAGGTCCACCACGAGGTTCTGGGTGCGGTCACCGAGCGCGCTGCTCAGCTCCTTGCCCAGGGCGTCGACCCCCGCGCCGGCCCGGGTCAGGTCCGCGGCGGTGGCCGGCGTCAGGTCGGGCTGGACCCGCAGGGCGACCCGGCGCAACGGGACGCCGCTCGCGGCGACCTCGCCCGGTGCCACGACGAACGGGCCGTAGCCGGTGATGTAGCCGCGGTAGTTCGGGCTCACGCCAGCCCCCTGCAACGGGTCCTCGTCCCACGCCGGTCCCGGCCGCGGCACGAACGTCCCGACGACCGTCAGCGCGGTGACCCCGTCGCCCGGGCCCTCGCCGAGGGTGGTCGCGCTGCCGACGTCGAGACCGAGCGCCCGGGCCGCCGACGTGGGCAGCGCAGCCTCGCCCGGCGCATCGGGCCAGCGCCCCGTGGCGAGCGTCCCGCGCGCGTCCCGGTCGTCGAGCTCCGCGAGGTACGCGAGGCGCAACGGTCGCCCGTCGGCGGGCAGGTACCGCATGACGGTGGAGGTCCACGTGGTCGTGGTGGTCGGGAGGTCCCCGAACGGGGCGGTGAGCATCGCCGACGCCTCCGCCACGGCCCCGGAGGCGTCCCTCGCGGTCGCGGCGACGGCCTCGCTCACGTCCGGGTCGTCGGGTTCCTCCGGGAAACCGAGCGCGACCCCGACCTCGACGTCGGCGACCGGGGTGCGGACCATCGCGAGCTGCAGCGCCCGCTGCGGGGAGGCCGTCAGGAGCAGCACGCACGTCCCGACCACCGACGCGCCCGCGACCATGACCGTCAGCACCGCCACCAGCACGGCGACCTGGGCGCGGGCCCGTCGCCACACGAGCTCAGCCACGCTCGGCAGCCCCGACCAGCCGGCCGTCCACCACGCGCACCGCGCGGTCCGCGAGCGCGATCATCACCGGGTCGTGCGTCGCGACCAGCGCGGTCATCCCCTCCGCCTCGACGACGCCGCGGATCAGCGCCATCACGGCCAGCCCGGTCTCGCTGTCGAGCTGCCCCGTGGGCTCGTCGGCGACCAGCAGACGAGGCGAGCCGGCCAGGGCCCGCGCGATGGCGACCCGCTGCTGCTGTCCACCGGACAGCTCGTCGGGCCGCTGCAACGCGTGCGGGGCCAGCCCGACGAGCTCGAGGAGCATCTCGACGCGGCGCTCGCGCTCGGCCACCGGTGCCTCGCGCAGCCGCATCGGCACACCGATGTTCTCGGCCGCCGTCAGGACGGGCATCAGCCCGAACGTCTGGAACACGAACGCGACCCGGTCGCGGCGCAGGAGGGCCTGCTCGTCGTCGCTGAGCGCGGCCACGTCGACGCCGTCGACGAGCACGCTGCCCTGGTCCGGCCGGTCGAGCCCGCCGACGACGTTGAGCAGCGTGGTCTTGCCGGACCCGGACCGCCCGACGAGCGCCACGAGCTCGCCCGGGGCCACGTCGAGGTCGACACCGCGCAGGGCGTGCACCGCGGACGGTCCGCTGCCGAAGGTGCGGTGCACGTCCCGGACGCGCACAGCCGCGCCGGGGGCGGCGCTCACCGCGGACTGCCGTCGGGCCAGACGCTCAGGTGGTCGGCCTCGAGCGCGAGGCGCACGCGCCGGGTCATCGCGAGCGCCTCGCGGTACTCCCGCGGCACCTGCAGCCGCCCCGCCCGGTCCATCACCGCGTACTCCTCGTGGGTGACGTCACCGCCGGTGTCCCGACGCAGCACCTCGCTGCTGGTGCGCCCGTCCCTGATCGCGACCGTGCGCTCCACGAGCCCGCTGACGGCCGGGTCGTGCGTGACGACGACGACCGTGGTGCCCGACTCCCGGTTCGCCGTGCGCAGCGCGTCGAACACGTCCCTCGCGGTCGCGGTGTCGAGCTCGCCCGTCGGCTCGTCGGCCAGGAGGAGCTGCGGCTCGTTGGCCAGCGCCGTCGCGATGGCGACACGCTGCTGCTCGCCGCCGGACATCTCCTGCGGCTGCCGGTCGGCGACGTGCCCGACCCCGACGAGGTCGAGCAGCTCGTCCGCGCGCGCCGCCCGCTGCCGGCGCGGCCCCCGCATGGGCACCGCGACGTTCTGCCGGGCCGTCAGGTACGGCAGCAGGTTGCGCGAGGTCTGCTGCCACACGAACCCGACCATCTGCCGGCGGTACGCGACCCGCTCCTTCGCGTGCATCGCCATGAGGTCCCAGCGACCGACCCGCACCCGGCCCGCCGTCGGTGCGTCCATCCCGGAGAGCACCGCGAGGAGCGTCGACTTGCCCGAGCCGCTGGCGCCGACGACCGCCACCATCTCGCCCTCGTCGACCAGCAGGTCCAGCCCTTGGAGCGCCTGCACCTCGACGCTGCCCGACTGGAAGATGCGCACCAGGTTGTCGCAGGCCACCAGGGCGTCATGACCGAACTGCGCGGTCGGCTTGGCGCCGCCGCCCAGGGCCTGGAGCGTGCTGTCCGACACCTGCGTGCTCCCTCCGTCGGGCGACCGTCCCCCCGCAGGCTAGGCCGATCCACGCCGCCCCGAGCACGAAACGGCCCACGCAGCCCCGTCCGCCACTGGAGCCGCAGTGCGATGATCGCCGCATGCTCGAGGCGCTCACCGGCACCGGACTGGCCACCGCGGCCGGTCTGAACGCGTACATCCCCCTGCTGGTCATCGGCGCGCTCGCGCGGTGGACGGACCTGATGAACCTGCCTGCAGGGTGGGAGTGGCTCGAGAACGGGTGGGTGCTCGCCGTGCTGGCAGTGCTCCTGGCGCTCGAGGTCGTCGCCGACAAGATCCCCGGCGTCGACAGCGTCAACGACATCGTGCAGACCGTCGTCCGGCCCGTCGCGGGCGGCATCGCGTTCGGTGCCGGCTCGAGCTCGCAGACCGCCGTCGTCACGGATCCCCAGGCGTTCGTCGAGTCCGGGCAGTGGGTCCCGGTCGTCGTGGGGATCGTCATGGCCCTCGTCGTGCACGGCGCGAAGGCCACCGTGCGGCCCGTCGTCAACGCCACGACGCTCGGCGCCGGGGCGCCCGTGGCGAGCACCGTCGAGGACGCGACGAGCGTCGGGCTGTCGTTCGCGGCGATCCTCGCGCCTCTGCTGGTCCTGGTCGCGCTCGTCGGGCTCGTGATCGTGTGGTTCCGCTTCCGCGCACGACGCCGACGTGGCGCGGCAGCGCGGGAGACGTCACCCGACGTCGCACCGCCCCCACCGCCGGCCGGCGCCCCCTAGCCGCAGGACGGCGGACGGGCGATCGAGCCCGCGTCCCGGGCCCTTCGGGGACCACCTCCGGGACTGGCGCCGGTCCGTCCCGCGTTTCCCGCGTGTCGGGGCCGCCCGCGGTCTAGCGTGGCGAGCGCTCGGCCGGCCGCTGACGTCGACGGGCAGCGTCACGCGGCACTCGACGGTCCCCGGGACGTCGACACCCACGAGCTCCTCGGAGGCCCGATGAACCCGCGCACGAGCACCACCGGCTCCTCGCGCCGCACGGCTGCCGTCGGGGTCGTCGCGGTGACCCTCACGGTCGGGGCGACCGGAGTCGCCTACGCGCTCGCGACCGCCGACCGGCCGGCCGCTGAGGTCACGGCGGGTGACGCCGCCCCACCGGCGCCGGTGGACGACGCCGTCCCGGCGACGGACGACCCGACGGCGGCGGACGTCCTCGCAGGGCCGGACGAGTACACGCAGGAGCGGGCCGACGCGTTCTGGGACGCGGGCTACTACCTGGAGGACGCGTTCGCGCTCGCCGCGCTCTGGAACCTCGACATCCTCGAGGCGAAGGGGCGGGCCGGGCAGCTGCTGCTCGACGGGCAGCCCGTGCCGGTCGCGCCGGGGTCCTCTCTCGACCTCACGGATCCCGACACCATCGCGATGCTGGAGCTGAACGCGTTCTGGGACGCGGGCTACACGGGTGACGACGGCGTCACGCTCGCGGCGCTGTGGAACGTGGACGTCGGCGAGGCCAAGGCGACCGCCGGCACCATGCTCCGCAACGGACAGGCACTCCCGATCGCCCCGAGCGGCACCCCCGTCTCCTGACCCCGCGCGGGCGGTGCCGGACCAGCCTCGAGCGGCAGGCCCGGCACCGCTACCGCGTCAGCAGCGGGTCGCAGCCGAGCGTGCGGGCGGGGTGCCGTAGAAGTTCTCGTTGTAGACCCAGCGGTGGCCGTTGTACGTGTTGACCGCCCACCAGATGTTGCCGTGGGCGTTCGTCATCCAACAGTCCAGCGCGACGTACTGGGAGACGGTGAGACCGGCCCGGTCGAGGACCCCACAGCTGGCGTAGGGGCCCGAGCGCATCGGCGCGTCGATCTGGACCTCGGCCGACCCACCCGACCTGTTCGGCGTCATGTGTCCGCACGTGTCCGCCTGTGCGGGTGCGGCGCCGACCGCGCCCAGGGTGGCGGCCACCGTCGCCGTGACGAGTGCACTGACCAGGACATTCTTCCGAGACGTCATCCCGCTCCTCGTGTTCCGTTGTCGTAGATGCGTGCACCCGCATGATGTCGTGCGCGAGCGCGAGGCGCGCGGCGACATCGGACACCGGGCTGCTGCTGCGACGCCGGGGACGAGCGGCACGCGGTACGCGGTACGTCCGGCTACCAGGCACGTCCGGGCTCGTAGGTGCCGAACGACCACTCGTGACCCCCCGGATCAAGGACCCGCGCTCGGCGCGACCCCCACTCGGTGTCCTCGGGCGGGAACACCGGGTGGCCGCCCGCGGCGAGCGCCTTGTCGTAGAGGTCGTCGACCCGATCGGTGTGGAGGTACAGACCCCGCCCCACCGACCTGTCGCGCAGTCCTGGTGTCTCGTCGTCCTGGTCGAGGCTCGCCACCATCACGACTGCACGGTCGAGCCGCAGCTCGGCGTGCTGCACGGTGCCGCCACTCCCGTCCTGGCGACGCACCACCCGGAAGCCGAGCGCTTCCAGCCACGCGATTGCTCCTGGGGCGTCCTGATAGCTGAGGTAGCCGTACAGAGCGGCAGCGACCTGCTGGTCATCCATGGTTCCGACGCTCCCAGCCTGGCGCGCTCGTGCACAAGGGCCACCTCCTCCCGACCACCGCCGGTGTGTGACCATGAAGAGTGGCCGTCCTCGAGGATGTCCGTCGGCTGGGTACGGAGCTGGAGCGGTCCTCCCCGGTCTACGTGCGCGGCCGCCTGAAGTTCCGCGTCAGGCAGCTGGTCTACGTCGCCTTCTCGCTCGACGAGCGAGTCATGGGCTTCGCCTTCCCGAGGGAGGAGCGGGCAGGGCTCGTGGCGGGCGACCCACGGAAGTTCCAGCTGCCGAGCGAGTCCGACCTGCGGTTCAGCTGGGTGCACGCCGACCTCGCTGCGCTGGATCCTGCCGAGGCGCGCGAGCTCGTCGTCGACGCCTGGCGCATGGTCGTCCCGCAGAAGGTCGCCCGGGCCTACGATCTCGCCCACCCGGCGGGGCCAGGCTGAGCCCGAGCGTGGGACCGAGCCGGTGCGTCCCCGCGGCAGACTGTGCCGCATGACGTCTGCGGTGGTGCTCGGTGCAGGGATCGGAGGCCTCGCGGCCGGGGTGGCGCTCGCACGCCGCGGTTGGTCGGTGACGGTGCACGAACGCGCGTCGTCGCTCGAGCCGGTCGGGGCGGGGATCGCGCTGGCACCGAACGCGCTCCGGGCCCTGGATGCCCTCGGTGTCGGAGACGCCGTGCGCGGGATGGCGCGGCTGAGCGGCGAGGTAGGACTGCGTCGACCGGACGGGCACTGGCTGGTCCGCGCCGACGTCACGGCCACGGGAGAGCGGCTCGGGGACACCGCCGTGGTGCTGCACCGTTCGCAGCTCGTCGACCTGCTCGCCGCTGCCCTGCCGGCGGGCGCGCTCCGGCTCGGGGAGGAGGTCACCTCCGTCGCACCGGGCGTACCGGGTGGCGCGAGCGCGGTCGTCTCGGTCGCCGGGCGCGCCGGTGACCCGCCTGCCGACCTGCCGGCGGACCTCGTCGTCGCTGCCGACGGCATCGACTCACCGACCCGCCACACCCTCTTCCCCGACCACCCCGGGCCGACGTACACGGGCGTGACGGCCTGGCGGTTCGTCGCGGCCGCACCGCCGGGCGGTGTCGAGCCTGCGGAGACGTGGGGGCGCGGGTCGATCGTCGGGCTGACGCCGCTCGCCGACGGCCGGGTGTACTGCTACCTGACGGCCGTGCTGCCTGAAGGCACCCGGTTCGACGACGAGGCCGGTGAGCTCCGTCGACGCTTCGGGGGCTGGCACGCGCCGCTCCCTGACCTGCTCGCCGACCTGGACGCCGCCGCGGTGCTGCACCACGACCTGCGGTGGCTCGCGACACCCCTGCCCCGGTTCGACGTCGGCCGCGTCGCCCTCCTCGGGGATGCCGCCCACGCGATGCCGCCCAACCTCGGCCAGGGAGGCTGCCAGGCGCTGGAGGACGCGGTCGTCCTGGCTGCGGCCGTCGACGACGCCCCTCTCGGCACCGGGCTCGCCGCGTACTCGGCAGCACGCCTGCCGCGGACCACCCGCATCGCGAGGATGTCCGCCCAGATCAGCGGCCCGACCACGTGGACGTCAGGCACCGCGGTCGCCCTGCGAGACCTCGGCATGCGCGTCGCAGGCCGCTTCGCCGGGCCACTGATGGAACGCCGCCTCCAGGACGTCGTCGGCTGGCACCCCCCGGCCTGACTCGGACGACGAACCCGTCAGGGCAAGCTCGAGTGGCGACGCCGCCGCCGGGTCACCAGGGGAGGTAGTAGGTGAGGAGGTCGGCGGTCAGAGGCGGGAACAGGGCACCGAAGAACTCCGCGTCCGGTGCGTAGACGTCCGGGTAGAGCCGCTCGAGCCCCTGGATGCCGAGGTGACCGAGGAGCAGCGCGGGAAGGCGGTCGGGGGCGACGCCCGCGCCGCCGGCCACCCCCGGCGCCTGCATGGGGCCGCCGACCTCGACTCGGCCGAGCCCGGCGTCCGTGGTCCACGGCAGCCGGTAGTGGCGGCCGAACGTCGAGATCACGACCTCCCGGCCGAGGCCGGCTGCGCGCAGGCGCGCGGTGAGCACCGGACGCAGCGCGTCCAGCACCAGCTCGGGGCGCTCCAGCCGCACGTAGTACTGCGTCGCGTCGGTCCCGCCGGGTTCGAGGAGCTCCGCCCAGGCCCGTCCCGGCGTCGTGAGCGGCCGGTGCACGATCGTCAGCGGCTCGCCGAGACCCCGCAGGGCGTCGAGGAGGTCGTGCGCCGCCGTGGTGTCCGCCGCGGTCGCCTCCGCGACGAGCAGCCCCTCGTCCGGTGGGCCGGTCCGCGCGGAGGCGACGACGACGCCGTCTCGCTCGAGGACCCGCGTCGTGCTGCCCTCGTGCGCGAGCAGCCAGCGCCAGCGTTCCTCCGGGTGCGGCATCGCCACGTCGTACGGGGCCTGAGCCGCCTCCTGCAGCGCGACGAGGGTCGGGACGTCCGCCGCCGTCGCCTCGCGCAGGATCGATCCGGCCGGTGCGTCGCCGGGCGACGACGCAGGCTCGCGGTCCCCGGGTGGCGATGACTCGCGCAGCCCTCGTGCCCGGGGGATGTCGATCGCGTACTCGTAGCCGAAGAGCCGGTAGAAGTACGGGATCCCGATCATGACCTGGAGCACGTGCCCGCGGTCCCGCGAGCGGTCGTGCGCCCAGCCCATCAGCGCCCGGACCAGTCCCCGGCCCTCGTACTCGGTGTCGGTGGCCACCAGCTCGACCTGACCCGCCGGGAGCACGACGTCGCCCACCCGGACCGTCTCGTCGAGCAGGGTCGCCGTCGAGACCACGCGGTCGCCGTCCACGACGACGGCGCACGCGTCCCAGCCGAGCTCGCCCTCCACGACGAGCCGGTGGTCCAGCGCGTCCGGCTCCTCGCCGCGTTCGACGAGCAGCGAACCGATCTGGTCGAGGTCGGACGGTCGGGCCGTGCGGAGCTCGAGCCCGCCGGGCATCGTCGTCATGGTCCGCAGCCTCGCCCTCTCTCCGGTGCCGGGTCCAGCCGATTGTCGAACCTGGTGGCATCGCCGGCCGGGCCCGTCAGGCTCGCGGTCACCCGGCACCGGCCCGCAAGCCGCCCCCGCGGTCGTGCATGCCCTCGTCGTGCCACGTGTCGTCGTCGACGCGGCGCCATCGCTCGTGCGGCTCAGCCGCGGGTGGCGGGTCTGCGAGCCAGTACGTCTCGTCCGGGCTCCAGCCCGCCAGGACGGAGCTGGTGTCCTCCCCGACCGGCACGGGTCGACCGGCAGTCGTGAGATAGCCGGTCACGGTCACGTGGACCGCGTCGAACTCGTCGGCCACGCGCACCCAGTCAGGGATCACCCACCGGTCGGCAGCACCGGTGGTGCGGAACCAGTCGTGACGCCGTGATGCGGTGACCTCGAGCGGGAAGCGGCGACACAGGCCGGACCACGCCTCCGCCCCGTCCACCTCGTAGACGCGCGCCTCCGCAGGCACGTCGACCGCTCGCACCGATGCCCGGTCCCAGCCGTAGGCGTCCTCGACCAACCACAGACCGACCGGCCCGTGCGCGCCGAGCCGACGCGTGGTCCGCGTCAGCTCGCGCGGCGGTGTGGACCACCACGTCCCGCTCCAGGCGGCACCGGGATCGGCAGGTCGTTCCCGCTGCGCCCTGGCCTCTTCCTCGAGCGTGCGGTCTCGCCAGCGCGACAGGATCACGGAGGCAGTCTCGTCCGAGGGCTGCACCGGCGACGCCGGGTCGTCGAAGACCACGCTCGCCTGCGCCGTGCGCTCGACCGGGGACACCCACCACGCGGCCCGTCCGGACGAAGCGACGGTGGCGGCGACCCGGGCGAGCGCGGCGCGCACCTGCGGGGTGGCAGCCAGCACGTCCTCGCCGTCGGGCTCCTGCCAGTACCGCGCGTTGTCGACCGCGGCCCGCAACCCGACCAGCAGGACGTCGGCGTCGAGCCCGTCCAGAGGTGTGGCGCTCAAGAGGCGTGCGACGTCCGCGGGCCTGGGGCTCGGGTCCGGCTCGTCCGGTTCGTCGGCCGACGCTCGCAGGATCACCCGAGCGGTGCCCGCACCCGGATCGAGGTGGTACGCCGCGACGAGGGCGGCACGGAGATACTCGTCCCCCTCCGGGGCGCCGGATGCACGAGCGAGGGCCGCCGCGATCTCCAGGCACAGACGTCGCCCACGGGGACCGACCATCACGTCGGCGCGCTCGATCACGGTCCCACCGTAGAGCCCGCCCGCTTCCGTCCCGGCCGTCGCGCGGACCCCGAAGGGCCGGGCAACCGCCCCTCGAAACGGTTCGGGTCGTTGTCAGGCCGGACACCGCACCGGAGGGTGCGTGTACATCTCGGCAGCCCTAGCCCTGGAGAGGGACCCATGACCCGCATCTCACCGCTCCGCCGACTGACCGCCGCCACGTCCACGCTCGCGCTCGCCGCCGCGACGCTCGTGGGCATCACCGTCCTGGCCACACCGGCGTCAGCCCACGGCGCAGTGACCGACCCCCCCACCCGCATCTACGGCTGCTGGGAACGGTGGAGCTCGGCCCACACCAACCCCGCGATGGCGACGCAGGACCCCGCGTGCTGGGCCGCGTGGCAGGCGAACCCCAACGCCATGTGGAACTGGAACGGCATCTTCAAGGAGGGCGCCGCGGGCCGCCACGAGCAGTCGGTCCCGGACGGCAAGCTCTGCTCCGCCGACAACCCCATCTACGCCGCCGCCGACGTCCCCGGCCCCTGGAAGACCATCGCGAAGCCGTACGACTTCCCGCTGACGCTGACCGACCCGTCGAACCACGGCGCGGACTACCTGAAGATCTACGTCACGAAGCAGGGCTACGACGCCACCACCGAGCGGCTCGCCTGGTCCGACCTGGAGCTCGTCAAGACGACCGGCCGGTACGCCCCGTCCAGCCCGTACGTCACCGACGTGAGCATCCCGCGCGACCGCACGGGCCACCACGTCCTCTTCACCATCTGGCAGGCCAGCCACCTGGACCAGCCGTACTACCAGTGCAGCGACATCCAGCTCGGCGGCGGGACCACGCCCACCCCGACCCCGACGCCCACACCGACTGCTACGCCGACGCCCACCGTGACCCCCACGGCGACCCCGACGCCGACGGCCACGCCGACGCCGACGCCGACCGGCGCTGGTGGATGCACCGCCAGCTACGCGAAGCACGGTGAGTGGGGCGGCGGCTTCAGCGGCGAGGTCAAGGTCACCGCGGGCACGGCCGCGATCACGGGCTGGCGGGTGTCCCTGACGTGGCCCGACGGCCAGCGCGTCACGAACATCTGGAACGCCGGTGCGACCTCCAGCGGGTCCACGACCACGGCGAGCAACCTGACCTACAACGGCCGCCTGGCAGCGAGCGCCAGCACGACCTTCGGGTTCAACGGGTCGTGGTCGGGCAGCAACGGCAGCCCGGCCCTCGCCTGCACGGCGCTCTGACGCCCGTCGGGCGGGTGTGACGACGGCACGAGGCCGACGGCACCGGGTGGGTTCCCGGTGCCGTCGGCCCTTGTGCTGCCTGGACGGCGTCGCCCGGGCGGGGCGGTCAGGAGGACGGAGCCCCCGTGACGTCCCAGTTGTGCGGGTTGGCGTTCTCGTAGTCGTTCAGGCTGTCGAACAGCGCGCTCTTGATCTTGCGCACGATCTCGATCTGCTGCGCGTTGCGACGTGCCCCGGGCGTCGCGATGGACTGCACGGTCGGCGCGACGAGCGCCGTCGCGACCGTCGAGTGCCCGCCACCGACCTGCACCTGGAGGTTCATCCACCCCGCACCCGTGTAGCCCTGCAGGTCGAGGTGCACGTGCCCGGGGATCAGCCCGCCCGCGCCACCCCACAGGTGCCCGTAGGTGAGCTGGTTGATGACCGCGACCGCACCGGCGTGCACGCCGGCACCGCCGATCGGCAGCGGGTTGTTCATGACCCCGCCCTGCGCTGTCTGGATCGCCATGGTCCGCTCCTTCCTCAGTGGGTGACGCCGGGGTTGGCGACCGCGGCACCGACGACGTACGCGGTCTTGAGGTTCTGCGGGACGGAGGTGACCTCCGGCGACGCACTGAACGTGATGGTGAACGAGCTGTTGTCCGTGCTGCTCGTCACCGTGCTGCCGTACGCGCCCTGCGAGAAGCTGCCGAGCTTGATGAAGCCGAACAGCGTGAGGTTGCCGCTGACCTTCTCGTCCCACGACTGCGCGAACGTGGCGTAGTCCGCGTGCTCGTAGGTGATGGTGATCGTCGGGAAGTTCGCGATGAGCAGGTTGGTGAGCACGCCGAAGTTGCCACCGTCCGCGACCGACCCGAGCCGGTACGGCGGGTCGGACAGGAACTGGAACCCGGTGACGTCCTGCCCGGAGTTCGCGACGGCCTGCGCGACCGGGTCGGTCGCGTAGAACCCGACGTTCGTCGCCTGCTGCCACGGCGTCGGCGCGAGCGGCACCATCGAGTAGCCCGCGTACACGATCGACACCGAGCACTCGGTGCTGGTGCCCGACGTCCGGGACATGTCGTAGGACGCGCTGGCCTCGGTGCTGAACTCCAGCCACGAGCCGACCGAGAAGCCGACCTGCCCGTCGACGTTCACGCCGAGCGTGTTGTCGCTCGACGACGTCGTCGTCAGGTCGATCTCGATGGTGCGGCCCGTGTTGGCGAGGTCGTTGTTGATCGACGCGACCGACGAGCCGACAGACCAGCCGACGTTCCACCCGAGCGTGGCGCCGCTGTTCGGGTCGAACGTCTGCATGCCGCCGTTCGTCGCGGTCGGGCCGGTGGTGTTGGCCTTGAGCTGCGCCAGCGTCCACGCGCCGTTGAGCAGCTGGTCCTGCAGGCCGTTCACCGGCTGCATGAGGTTGAGGTACACGGCGACGTCGGTGATGATCTGGTCCGCCGACGCCGGTGCCAGCGGCAGCAGGACCTTCAGGTTCCGTGCCGACGCCATCTGCGTGTACGTCAGCGGCTTCGCCGACCCGCTCCACTGCGAGCCGAGCACGTACCCGATCACGTAGTCCTGCTTGGTCGGCGCCCCCACCGCGGCGCGCTGCGCGTCGGTGATCGGGCCGTAGATCGTCTGGTAGTCGCTGACGATCGTGCCGGCCTGCACCGTCGCGTTGGACTGCGCGGCCGTCAGCTTGGCCTGGTCGGTGCTGCTCAGCTGGAAGACCAGGTCGTTGAGCAGCCCCACGTACGCGTTGGCGAAGCCGCCAGCCGGGGACAGCTGCACCGTCCCGTCGATGTCGCCCGGCTGGACGAGCACGTTGGCGTAGCCGTAGGTGCGGTCGTTGAAGACCTGGTTGGCGTTCTGCCAGTTCCACGCGAAGTCGCCCTGCGCCGGGTACTGCACCGGGTACAGCGTCGACTTGAAGGTGTTCTGCACGGCGGCCATCGCCTTGGACTGGAGGGCGGAGTAGAACTGCTCGCCCCCGGTGCTGTCGGTCATGAGTTGCTCCCCTGCTTGGTCGGACGTCGGGTACTGCGACGTCCACGCTGCCGGGGGGCGCGGCCGGGAACCTCGTCAGAATTGATGAAACTGCGGTCTCTGCCCGACCACGGCCGGCAGGTCGCACGCCCGGTGCGCCAGGGCGACCGCCGCGAGCTGGGACGAGACGTGGAGCTTGCTGAGGATCGACGCGATGTGGCTGCGCACCGTGGGCAGCGACACGCTGTGCGCCTCCGCGATGGCCGCCGCCGGGAGCCCGCGCAGCATCTCGACGAGCACGTCGACCTCACGGCGGGTCAGGGCCGCGAACAGGCGCGCGTCCCGCGCGTGCTGGCGCAGCCGGGCTGCGGCACCGGTCCGGTCGCCGCGGGCGCGCGGGTCCCGCAGCAGCAGGTCGACGCGCGCGACGACGTCCTGCACCGGCGCATCGGTGCACACCGCCGCAGCGGCGCCGCGGTCGATGCCGCGGGCCAGCAGCGCGGCATCCGACCGTCGCCCGAGGACGAGGACCGGTGCGTCGCCGACGTGGTGCGGCGGCGGCCCGCCCGGCAGGGCGCCCCGGGCCGCGACGAGCAGGACTCCCGCCGCGGTCGGCACGTGCCCCGACATCTGCAGGTCGGCCCAGGAGAGGGCGCGCGCGGTCCACCAGCCGACAGCCTGCACGCCCGCGGTGAGGGCACCACCCAGCACGCCGTCACCGCCGAGCACTGCCACGAAGTCACGATCCCCCCTCGCGCCCCCCACCTGCGACAACGTCGCCGACCGCCGCGCCGGAACGCGGACGGTGCGGACGACACGCCCGGAGCGGGCACGAGGGCTGCCCGGCAGGGCAGAACATCGACGACCTGACACGCCGTGCGCAGACGTGCCCGGGCGCCCGCAGCGACGCGAAACGAGTGAGGGGGCGGCCGTCACGGCCGCCCCCTCACCTCCCTGGCTCGGGATCAGGTGTAGAAGCCCCGCACCTCGCTACCGTGCCGGCCCACCCGCTGACCGTTGACGTGGACCCAGTCCCACACCTGCTCAGGTGGCCGATGAGGCGGACGGTCGACACGAGCACGTCGACGCACGGGCCTGTGCCCGACAGAGTGAGCGCTCCTCCAACTCGCGGTCGTCGTGACCGTGCGCCATGATCCGGGTGCTTCCGAAATATCGGACGTATCGGACACTCCGGCAGGCTCGCCGGACCCCCTCACCTTGGAGTGCCCATGCTTGCGCTCGTCGCTGCCGCGATCTTCGCCCTCGCCCTGCTCCTCGACCTCGTCGAGGCGAACCTCGGGGACGCTTTCACCCCTCAGACGCTGATGTTTGCCGGTCTGTTCTTCCTCGCGCTGCACCTGGGGGGCGTCGGCGGCGCGTCGCCGGTGAACGGCGGCTGGCGGGGGCGCGGGGGCAGCTCCCGCCGGCGGTAGGGGCTCGTACCACCCGCTCCCGTCATCGGGCCGGAATGCACCAAGAGGTCACGACGCGCTCCGCGCGTTCGTGGCCTCTTGGTCGCTGTCGACTACAGCCTGAGCACGACGTCCTTCGGGCAGTGGGCAGCTCGGCAGGACTGGCACACCCTGACGGCTTGACCTGACTGGCAGCCAGCCAGTCCACATCGGACCGAGGGGGCGGTGCCGCCGCCCTACTTCATCGAAGTCGAACCTGCGCCTGCTCAGACGGTGGGGACGGTTCCTCCGTCGATGACGTACTCGGCGCCGGCGATCGACGAGGCACGGTCCGAGACCAGGAAGCCGATGAGGTCCGCGATCTCCTGCGTCCTTGCGAACCTCCCGAGCGGTACTCCGCCGAGGGAGTCGAAGATCGTCTGCTCGGCCTCGTCTCGGGTCACCTTGTTGCCCTCGGCGAGCAGGTCGACGAAGTTCTGGTAGGCCCCGGTCTGGATCCCCCCGGGACTGACGGCGTTGACCCGCACGCCCTTGGGTGCCAGCTCGTTGGCGAGCCCCTTGCTGTACGTGCGCAACGCCGCCTTGGCCGACGCGTACGGCAGCGTCGCGTCGTGCAGCGGCATCTGACGCTGGATGGACGTGACGTGGATGACCACCCCCGAGCCGGCCTCGACCATTGCAGGGAGGAGGGCGCGATCCAGGCGGACCGCACCGAGGAGGTTGAGGTTTCAGCTCGGCGAGCCACTGCTCCTCGCTCGCTGCTGAGAACCCGCCGGGGGGAGTCGACGAGCCGCCGACGACGTGCACCAGGATGCCGAGGGGTCCGTGCTCTGCGAGCACGTCCGCGACGTCCTGTACACCGGCCGGTGTCGAGGTGTCGGCCGCGATGAAGCGGTCGGGGCGCTCGTAGGCATCGGGCATCGTTCGCGCGGTGGTCCACACGTCCGCGCCCATCTCGCGCAGCCGCTCCACCACGGCCTTCCCGGCTCCCTTGGACCCGCCTGTGACGAGTGCACGACGACCGTCGAGGCGGTCGCGATCTGACATGGACATGCCGCTTCTCCTTGAGACGTTGATCGGGTTCCTCTGGTGACGTGCTTGGCGGTCCGCGCCAGGTGCCGGGGCGAGCTTCCGACCCCTGCGGGCCGGGAGCTCGCCTGTCCCACGGCCACGGCTCCGAACCGCGGTCAGACGGTGATCTCGAGCTTCTGGATCACGCCGTCGACGAGGGTGAAGATCATGCGGAGGTCGACCTCCCCGCCGGGGAAGTTGCCTGAGAGGTGCGTGCCGACCTCCCACAGGTCGTCCGCCGGCCTTGAGATGGAGTTGAGCGTGGTCTCCACGTCGTAGTCCTGCGCCGACTTGTCGAAGAGCCTGAAGGTCTCCTCGCGACCCTGGAGCACCTCGCCGTTGTCGAGGACGGTGACGTCCTCCGGGAGGTAGGTCACCGCCGTGGCGAAGTCCTGGGCGACGTGGGCGCGCAGGTAGTTCGCCACGACCTCAGAAAGCTGGTCCCACGCGAATGCGGTCTTGTCGTTCATGGTGCTGTTCCTCTCACTGGTGGTTGCTGCGGGACCGAGCGGTCCGAGCAGGTTCCGACGACCCGGGCGTGTGTGTCCGGCGTCGACGCTCTGGGGGCATGACGACCAGCACTGACGGCCGAGCGCGTCGCGCGCTGGCCCAGCGTCCGGCCTATGGCCTGCGGCGGAGTCCGGGGACTAGGACTCCAGGTCGTGGTGGGTCAGGTGTCCACGTGGTCAGGCGTGTCGCTCATCGGGGCTCCATGAGGCTGTGGCGAGGTTGACCACCGTGCCCCGGCGATCGACGTCGAGGGGTGTGGACTCCTCCAAGAAGCGCTTCCGGACGTACTCGGTCGCGGCCCCGTACGGCCTTCCGCCGGCGTCGACGACCCGCCACCACGGGATGTCGTGGCCGCCGTCGTGCAGCACCCGTCCGACCGCACGGGCGCCCGTCCCGGCCACGCGAGCGACTGCGCCGTAGGTCATGACGCGTCCTTCCGGTATCGAGTCGACGACCTCGACCACGCGATCGGTGACGCTATCCATCACTCGCTCCGGCTGCGTGCTCCGGACTCGTCCGCTGCGCCGTGTCCAGCCCGGCCGGCTCGAGGATGAAGGGCGTCTGCTCGGATTGCACACCGTTGGCCTGCACCGTCACGAAGTGCTCGCCGGCGTAGTAGGCCCGCGTGGTGATCGGACGCAGCGAATGGGTCTTCGTCACGACGACGCTCTCCCCGGGTGCGAGGCGACGCGACGTCAGCTTGAAGGTCGTGGGACTGGTCGTGCCGTTGGCCCGTCGGAACCCGATGGAGTAGTCGATCGCCACCCGGGCTTCCGGCTCCCCGTTGTTCGTCACGGTCGCGCTGAAGGACAGCGATCCGTTCCAGGCGACTGACCGTGCAGACAGTCTCGGACGGCCGACATCGAGGTCCATGCCGGTGAAGCCCACGAGTGCGAGCGCCGCCGGGTCGGCCTTCTTGACCAAGGTGCGCAGACCGTGCCGGAGCACCCATGGTGTGTGGCTGTCCGGGCGGCCGGCCCACTGTGCCGCCCGACGCGTCACGACTCCGGGGTCCACCCGGCTCAGGTCGTTGAGGTGGTTCGCGACCGAGCGCCGGACGTACTCGCTGTCGTCCCTGTAGAGGGTGTCGAGGATGGCGCCGGTCGCCCCGGGGTGGCTGATCAGCCACGGCACGCGCCGCCCCCAGGGCAGGTAGGCCCGGGACCCTTCCGACGCCAGTCGCCGGACGTGCTCGTCCGAGTGCGTCGTCCACGTCCGCATGATCTGCAGGCCACGCTCCGGCCGAGCGGCGAGGAGGTCGCGCACAGCGAACTCGCTGCTGAGCCTGACGGTGAGCTCGGCCAACAACGCCATGGCCGTGTCGAAGTCGTGCTCCGAGCCACTGTCGAGCCCGCGTCGCGCCACCCACTCGGACGCCGGCCAGATCATCCAGCCCGTGAAGTCCGCCTGCTCCAGGAGGCCGCGAGCGATCTGCTCGGTCGTCGTGAAGTCGTCGGGGAGGTCGTCCAGCATCGCGTCGCGGACCAGGTCGACGCGCTCCCTCAGCTTTCGACCGACCACGGCGCTCTCCGCTTCCTCGAGCGCACGACCGTGCGCGGCTGCGGGTACCCCGCCAAGAGCTCTGCGCAGCCTGCGCACGAGTACGGGGTCGATCAGTTCGTCCATGGTTCCCATGGCTGCTCCTGGGTCGTGGCCGGCGCGGGGCTCCGGGTTCCCGCGCCGGCCTGGTCTGACTGGTCTGCCGCCAGCGCGGCCGGCCTGCCACTGCGTGGGTCACAGGGCGGTGGAGGCCTTCTCCGCCGCGGTGGCGATGACGTCGGCGACGGTCTGGGCCTGGGTGAGGTAGACCGCGTGACTGCCCTCGACGGTCGTGATGGTGGCGCCCGCGCGCTCGGCCATGTGGCGGAGCATCGCCTGGTCGAAGGCCTTGTCCTCGGCGCCGTAGACGGCCCAGCTCGGCCGGGTGTGCCATGCGGCCTCGGTGACGGGCTGGGCGAAGACGGCCAGGTTGACCGGGACCTGGGTGTCGCGCATGAACGCCGCCTCGGCGTCGTCGACATCGGCGGCGAAGCCCGTCTGGAACGCGTCGCGGTTCAGGAACCCGAAGCCGTCCTCGCCGACGTCGATGACGAACTCCGGGGTGGCCGCGAACCCTTCGTACTGCTGTCCCGACGTCTGGCCGCTGTCGGGGATGAGGGCGGCGACGTAGACCAGCCCGGCGACACGGTCGTGGGTGCCGACCTCGGTGATGACGGTGCCACCCCACGAGTGCCCGACGAGGATCGTGGGGCCGTCCTGCTGGTCCAGGACCCGGCGGGTCGCGGCGACGTCGTCCTCGAACGAGGTGAGCGGGTTCTGCACCACGCTGACGCGGTAGCCCCGAGCGGTGAGGAGGTCGTAGACCCCCCGCCAGCCCGAGCCGTCGGCGAAGGCGCCGTGCACGAGCACGATGTTGCGGACGCCGTTGACGGTCGAAGCGGTGCTGTTCATGTTCTTCTCCTTTGCGACAGTGGGTGACGAGAAGGACGCTAGCAGAAGTACTGTCCTGTGGGACAGTACTTCTGGAAGTTCTTGTGCGCCGTACGAGACGTGGAGGATGTGGAACGTGAAGTCAGAGCGAGCTACAACACAGGGCAGGGCACGCACGGCGGACGACTTCCCCTACCGGTCGGAGCTCCTGGCACACCTCAGCGCGCTGATCCTCCTGTGGGACACGCCCGCCATCCAGGGGCAGATCCTGGCCAAGACCGGTGAGACGCTCGACCAAGCCGATCACCAAGCTCTCCGCCACCTCCTGGCCTGGGGGTCGATGCGACCCACTGCTCTCGCCGAGGTATTGGGCACGGGGGCCTCGCACGTCAGCAAGATCGTCCGACGCCTGGAGGCCGACGGCCTCGTGCAGCGTTCGGCGGACCCGAGGGACGGTCGCGCGACCCTCATCAGCCTGACTGCAAGCGGGAAGGAGGCCGCGCGCGGCGTGTACGCGCTTGGTGACCGGATGATCGCGGAGGTCCTCGAGAACTGGTCCCCGGCCGATGTCGAGGCCTACACCGCACTGACGGCGAGATTCGTGCGCGACGCGATCGCCTCAGCCGACCGCATGCTCGAACGCGGACTGCTGCCCTCCCGCTGACGCCCGCGAACGCCCCGCGTTCGGCCGGGAAAGGGTCAGGCGGCAGGGGCCGCCCGCAAATCGCTGCGACAGCAGCAGGTTTGTCATGGGGGGTCGCGGACAGCAGAGGACCCCAGGACGTCGGCCCCGGGGTCCTCTGGTCATGCTGTCAGGCGCCGGACGGCGTCGACCGGCGTCTCGCACTGATGGCGAGGTTGATCGCCCACATCAGCGGGCCGACATACGGCAAGAGGACCACGATGCCCGTCCAGTACACCTTCACGCCTGTACCCGTCTCGGAAGACCGCCAGATGGAGATGAGCGCCGCAATCATCGCCGCCAGGTAGCTGACGACAATCACCAGGTGGGTGTACGACACGTTCACGAACATCGCTACCTCCGCGTAGGCGATTCGGGACTGCTACTGCCAGATCGAACCCTGGGCGGAGACGTTCAGGCTGGCCGTCTCGACCCAGGAGACGGGCACGGCCTCGTGGAGAGTCGAGAACCGCCACTTGGCGTAGAAGTTGCGCTCGTACACGCCTCCGCTGTCGGCGCACTCGACCAGGGAGACGGCCAGGGCGACCGCGTACTCGTCGACGCACTTGTGCGAGCCGCGGACGCCGCAGTAGGAGGCCTAAACCCAGGCCCGCACACGGTCGTAGTAGTAGTACGTGCCGTACTGCGTCTCCATGTCAGCGCCGTTGATCTGCTCCTGCCTGTACGCCTTGGTTGGTGCCTGGTGGCCCCAACTGCCTCGCCGGTGTTCAGCCGGCACCGCGAAGGTGGTTGGTGCTAGCTACGAAAACGTATCTGCACGATTGCGGAAACGAGGCTGCTGTCGAGATGCACCGCAGATTGGCCGAACGCCGAGCGTTGAACTCTGACCACCCGGTGCTGTCGTTTCACTGGCGGTGGCTGGGTCTGCCGGCTCGCAGCGCAAGTGGTCGATCGAGGTCCAACCTGGTCAACTCACCCTAGAGATCCGGCGCGTCGATGACGGGCGTGTTCACGCCGTCGTAGACGGGGAGGATGTACGTCTCGACCTCTGCGTCCGTCATGGCACGGACGCTTGTTGCGAGCGCTGCGATGTCCGCAGCGGTGGCTGACGACGATCCGCCAGCTTGGGCGACAGTGAATTCGTCGGCCGCCTTGATCGCAACGGCTCGCCCGCCGTCGATGTACGCCACGCCGGTCCCGTCCGCCCTTGTCCAGACCGCGCCCGTCCTGATGCACCAGTCGGCTGGAGCGCCGTCGCCGGGCCGGCCGATGTACGCGCACAGGGTGGTGTCCTCCGACTCCTCGACGGGCGCAAGGACCAATGCCGTGGCGACCGCGCCGACGTCGTTGACCATCCACGTCATCGCGTCCCAACCAGTCGCTCGGATCTTGGGGTTGCGCCACCCGGGCGACTCGGCGAGAACAGGGAACGCGCGCTGGTCGAGGAAGTGCTCGGTGACCTGCTGCCGCGCCTCCGCGTTCTGCCGCTGGGTCTCCGCCTCGGCCCGGGCGTGCTCGACAGCGGCCCTTTCGCCCGACGTCGGCAGGACAAGCACGAGTGCGACGAGTGTGGCGGCGGCGGCAACTCCTGCGCCACGAAGTGGCCACGGTCCGAGGAACAGCCCCAGCGTGACGGCTGAGAGCACGCAGAGGAGCAGGTGAGCTGTCGGGTTGATGTCGCCAAACAGGGAGAGAGCGCCGCTCTGGTACCCGTACACCCCGGCGACGGCCAGCACGATACTGACAGTGATCGCCCCCATCGTGTGGGAACCACCGGTGAGGTGCTTCGATACTCCGATGATCGCGATCGGGAGCGCCACCAGCGCGATGGGGATCCCGATGAGTATCACCGGGCCCCAGAACATCGTGAGCAGGAGAAGGTGCAAGACCACATAGTCGGTCACCACCATGATCGCCGCGGTGGCGGCGATCACGCCGAGGTTCCGGACGATCGAGACGGTCGGCACCGCTGGGCTCTCAACAGTCGCGGTCGCCTCTGCCACGGATCCAGTAGAGCACGTGCGGGCGACGCGCCTGGAAACACCGGCGACCGCCTGACCAGGAGATCCGCCGCCGCGCCGACGTCGTCGGACCGCAACGCGGTGAGCCCCTGGCCGGCGCGGAGCGGGCGATCGTGTCGCGGCCGCACATCGTGGTCAACGCCGAGACGGTCACGCTGATCGACTGGGAGTCCGCTGGACCGGTCGACCCCCTCGTCGGCTCGCCCAGCTGTGCTGGCTCAACGCCCAGCTCCACGACGACGACATCGCCGCCCGTCAGCGCCTCGGCAGCCACCAGGAACGAGCTCGACACCTACGCCTGATCGTCGACGGATACGAGCTCGACCGGCGATCTCGTGGCGGGCTCGTCACGACCATGATCGAACTCGCTATCGCCGACGCCGCCTACGAGGCCCGCTCCGTCGAGCCCGAACACGAGGCTGGACCTTTGTGGGACGTCGCCTGGCGAGCTCGAGCGGCCGCATGGATGTTGCGGAGCCGGTCGGCGCTCGAGCACGCACTGACCTAAGGACTCGCGGCGACGAACGGCGCCGCAGCGATGGCTGCTGCTGCGCGGAGCCGAAACGGGAAAAATCGGGTAGTCAGACTATCCGGGCCGTTTAGTCAAACTATGTTGCATCTCGTGTCGAGATGCAGGAGAGATTGACCGAGCTCGAGCGTCCTACTTTGATCGCCCAACGGTCTCGGCTGGTCAGCAGTCAATGTGCAGCCGGCTCGCTGGGCGCCCGGCTCGGCGGCTCGCTAGACCCGTCGTCGTGGTTTTCGGCTGCAGGTCGTCACTTCGTCGCTACGCTCACACGGTGCCGCAGCGACGTCGCGCCGTTCTTCTACTCGTTTCGGGCCTGCTGCTGGTCGCCGTCGGCGTTTCAGTGCTTGCTCTGATACCGACCACAGACGTCGGCTGGTTCGCGTACGCCCCCCTGTCCCAAGAGACCTTCACGCCGCGGGGGACCTTCCTGCGGCCATCTCACCTCGCGGGAGCAGCGCTGCTCGTTCTTGGGTTGATTGGGTCAAGTTGGGCGGCCGGCTTCCTGGCTGGCACGCGGGTCCGGCCACAGGCGTAGCGATCCACTCCGCCCGATGCGCGCTGCTGGCAGCACGCGGTGGCGGCGTCGGGACGAAGCCGAGTCAAAGCGGGGTCAACTGCAGGGTGAGCGCCAAATCTGGGGCGAGGCCTTGGTGCTGGTGACCTTCGCCAGCAAGTGGGGGACGACTGATCAGGGGTGGAACCTTTCGCCGAGATGCTGCGTGTTGAGGGTGTGACGATGACCGGGGACGCATCAGCGGTGCTTGCCGAGGACGACCCTGAGCGTCAGCGCGACCATGGTGAGGACTGGGTCGTGGTGGCCACCGGCGCGACCTACGAAGACGAGTTCGTCGCGTTCGTCGCTACAGCTCGTGATCCGCTGTTCCGAATGGCGTATCTGCTCTGCGGGGACCGGCACCGCGCCGAGGACCTGACCCAGCAGACCTTCGAGAAGACCTGGCGGACCTGGCGGACCGCCCGACGCGGAGACCCTCTCGTGTGGGCACGCCGGATCCTGGCCAACCAACGCATCGACACGTGGCGACGCACCCGACGAGAAGTGCTCACCGGGTTCGAGCAGCCGGACGCCACGAGCAGCTCGGCGGCGACGTCGGTCGACGACCGTGACGCAGTGGTGCGTGCGCTGCTGCTGTTACCGATCAAGCAGCGTCGGGTCGTCGTGCTTCGGCACCTGCTGGACCTGTCCGAGGCCGAGGTCGCCGCCGAACTGGAGATCCCGGTGGGGACCGTGAAGTCATCGGCTGCACGGGGACTGGCGCAGCTGCGCCGCACGCTCGACGAGACACGATCGGAGGACTCATGACACTCACGACAGAGGAGCAGTTCGCAGCTCAGCTGCGTTCCTCGATCCGCCTCGACGACCTGCACTCCGACGTGCAGCCCGAGCACGTCCTGGTCACCAGCCGGCGGGCCCAGCGGCGGCGAGGGTTGCGGACCTCGGCCGTGGCGCTGTGCGGCGTCCTGGCCGTCGGGTTCGCCGCACCGGTCCTGGTCCAGGAGGTGCGTCGGTCCACGCTTGTGGAGCCAGCGACCCAGCCCGAGGACTTCGAGGTGGTCGTCGATACCACCAACGGGACGATCACGTTGCCGTGGGACCGCTACTTCCTGAGCGAGTCCGAGCAGGCCGAGGTCAGCCGCGCGAGCGCGCTAGCGATGCGCGCCTGCGCGGCCGAGCACGGCTACGACATCCCTGAGCAGTCCACCGGTGGGGACATCCCCTACGACCGTCGGTACGGCATCTGGTGGATGCCACAGGTCGAGGTGTTCGGCTACAACGTGCCGTCGACGCCGGCGATGTCAGCGTGGCAGGCCGCAGGAGGCGACCAGGTCAGCACGACCGACCAACAGATGGCGATCCTCGAAGACTGCAACGCGACGCCCGACGTCCAGCAGTTCTGGCCCAAGACCCAGCTGAGCATCAGCGGGGAGATCCCGAACTTCGAGCAGCAGGTCTTCGAGAGCGAGGCCGGTCGAGCGGTCTTCGACGACTGGGAGGAGTGCCTGATCGGTCACGGGCTGCGGCGCCACCCGCAGCGGGGCCCCTGGGCGGTGACGGACGGAAAGCGCAACTCAGGAGACACACCAGCTGAGTACGGTGAGCCCCTGGGCACGGACAGCGCCGTCATCGACGCCCAGTGCAAGGCCGACGTCGACTACATCGAACGGCTCGCGCAGCTGCAGGCCAACCTGCAAGCCCCCTACATCGCCGCGCACCGCGGCGAACTCACGGCCATGCGCGCGACGCTCGAGGAGTCCCTGAGGCGCGCACGCACCTACGTCGCCGAGCACGGATGACCTCGATCCTCCAGCGGCCTGGAGCTCTCGTGCTCAGCATCCTGGCAGCCATCTCGGCAGTGATCGTGTCGTCGTGCTCGGATCGCAGCACCGACGGCTTCGCCGTCGTCAACAACAGCGACGTCGCGATCACCGTGGAGTTCGTCGACGAGCTCCACGAGCTCACGATCGAACCGGGCCACCGCGAGGTGGTGCGCATGGAGGACTGCCTCGGCACCGCCGTCATGGTCACCGCCACCGGCCAGCCGGACGTCACGCTCGACGGAGCGGCCTGCCGCGGTTCCGTGCTCTACGTACTGGAGGACCACACAGCGCTTATCGAGTCGATGTACGCCTGACCCGGACCATCGTTCGCCTTGAAAGCGGGACAAATCGGGTAGTCAGACTATCCGGGCCGTTTAGTCAAACAATCTTGTCGAGATGCACGACAGATTGACCGTGGCTGAGCGGCGTACTTTGGCGGCTCGGCCTCCCGTCCCAGGCCCCGTCGAGGCATAAGCGGTCGGCCACCGGGCGCCGCCTACAGGTAGTTCGTCCAGCGGTTGGGGTTCCCCACTGCGCGCTGGCGGCGAGGGCCGTCGGCGGTGGCCGGATCCCCGCGCTCACGTTGTTGCCACGGTTCGGGCGGGGCAGCCAGCCGACACGCCTCGCACACGCGGGCTGCGGGGCGGGTTAGAGATTTCGCTTCGGCGAACGGGCCCACACCAATAACGGTGCCGGTCCCGACGCGAGAGGCCTGCGGATCTGCGCACCGTCCGTTGACGTTCCTGTGCCAGCGGGGGGGCCGACCGGAGTCACCCTCGTTCGCGGGCCACCACCCGATGGCCTGACGCGGGGAGGAGGCCGGAGGCATGGGTGAAGCGTCGTCGTTGTGGTGGGAGACCCGGTCGTACGGTGCCGGGAGCGGGGGCGGGTCCGCGAGGTAGGCCGCTCGGATTTGGCGCGCGAGCTTTGGCCGGACGGTCGACGCGGGGCGCCACCACGCGATCTCGCGTGAGAGTTCGCTGGCAAGCCTAATCGTGATGCCGGTTGTGGTGCCTAGTTCGCGCGCAAGGCGCGCCAACGAGATCTCTTCCACCTTCGGCCTCTCGCTCGGCGCCCCGACGTGGCCACCGCAGCCACGCGCTACTAGCCGATCGGCGTGCAGCCACGCTCACTTGAAGCGCGGCGACATTCAGAACGCAGCTCGACGACTGACCGGCAAGAGGGCAGCGCGGGACTCGAGACCCGTGCTACTGCGCGAGCATCGGGTCTTCGTCGGTCGGCAGGAAGGCGAGCTGCCTGCGAACACACTCCCGTCGAGCCCCGTCTGGCGGCTACTCCGGGTTGGATAGCCCCATGAGTGAAGAGCCCAAGGTGCTCGACCCGAAACTGTGCGAGCTGACCATGGCGGTGGTCCGCGAGATGGACGCCAAGTCGTCCGAGTACCTGGGACGAGATGACGAGCCGTGGGTGCCGAGACGACGACGGCAATCCGTCTCAAGTTATGAGAGTGGGTGGCCGACCGTCGGCCGCGCCGCGACCGCCGACCGAGTCGACGACATCGCCTACGGAGAGTTCTTTAGTTCCAGCAGGGACGCCATCCACCCGTTCGCCTACGAGGACCTGGATGCACTTCGCGGGCTGTTCACCTATGTGCGAACCACACCGGCGATCCTCGAGCGCACGCTGCCGTCGATACCCGCCGGCGGCGAGGCGATACTCCAGACCTTTTTCGAGTACAGCGTCCGGGACTTGCCGTTCTCGATCTTTGACCGCTCGAAGGTGCTCGGCTTCGCGATCGACAGCGCCGAGGTGCTTGAGCTGTACCGCCAGCGGGAGAAGTCGTGGCTCGCCCCGGAACTCGGCTACGAGCTCGTCGTCCCGCTGGTCCTGACGAACCTCGAGCTCGACGCCACGTTCGAGATCGACGATCAGTCACGCATCGAGCTGCTCGACGACAACGACCTGCGGAGGATGTCAGTCGACTATGACATCAGTGGTGTCCCAGGCCCAGTCGCGGACGCCGCCCGGTTCGCGATCGTAGTAGGCATGCCAGCGCTGCCGAATCCTGGCGAGGGACGGCGAATGTTCATGTGGGAGGAAGTTCCCGACACCACCAAAATCGAAGCCGTCTGCGAAGCGTTGCGGATCGTCTCGTCCGCCCCAACGGGTTGGGCACGTGTGTTCCGTCGCCCGCTCGGTTGGGCGGGTAGCTGGACAGACGATCTTCCCGAATACAACTTGCTGTACACCGCTCGACGGTACCCAGGGGTGTTCGACGACTTCGGATGGCTCAAACCGGGCCCAACCGTGACACGCGAACAGCTGGATCTTCTGCCCGCGGTGACCAGCGCGCTGGCAGCCTCGTCTAAACCCACCCGCCTCGCTGCTCGCCGCCTATCGACTGCTCTGGTGCGAGACGCACCTGATGATCAACTCGTCGACGCTTGCATCGGTCTCGAGGCGCTCCTCGGCCAGAAGGGCGCTGAGCTTTCGTACCGCATCGCTCTGCGTGCCGCGGTCCTGCTGTCCTCCAGGTCCACAGACCCAATGTCGGCCGAGTCGGTGTTCCGCATGGCGAAGACCGTCTACGCCCGTCGCTCCGAGTTGGTCCATGGAAGCAGTTCGGACAAGCAGGCCCAGTTCGAGGTGCCCGGGAAGGCTCCCGTCGCGACAAACAGCGTCGCGGTCCGGCTACTCCGGGAGGTCCTCCAAGAGCGACTGCTGCGCCCGGGGGACTGGAGCGTCGAGGATCTCGACACCCAGGTCCTCAATGTCCTCGGGGGCCGTACTTAAAAGCATCCGGGCCCGATCTTCAACTATCTTGCATGGCGCGGGTCAAGAGCTGAGCGCCGTTGCCCGCCGCCTGAGACCACCTGTCACCCTTCCGTGCAGCAATCCCGCGCAAAGACACCCTGGCCTGTGGGTGTGCGTCGACGCGAGCGATGGCCTCGTCGGGGTCGGGTGTGAGGTGAGCAGCTCAGCCTCCGCGGATGGTGCCCATGACTCCTTTAAGTGCCCTGCTCGCCTTGTTGGGCGCCTTCTTCGGCTGGCTGAGCAGGCCAATTGCGCGGAGCCGGTCTTGCTCACCCCTGGTGATGGCTTTTGGCTTGGCCGCGACGACTGAGTCGAAGCCACTGCGGACTGTGACGACCTTGCCGTGCGCCGCTCCGCCGCTGGCGATTGCGACACGTGCTGCGAGGCCGGCGTTACCGAGGACTTCGGTGGCCAGCAGCTGCAGGACAAGGTCCGTTGCGGAGGTGTGGGCCGGCTGCTCGTCCAACTTGGCTGTCAGCAGTCGAGCGACGAGGGCGTCACGCTTCGCCTGCTGGGTCGCAGCGGCAACCTTGGTCCCGATGTGCCTGATGGCGGAAGACGAGACACCTGCGGCGCCCACAAACTTCAGGACCGAGTTCTTCCACCCACGCTGCTCACAGTCGATCCAGAGCGTTGAGCGGTCACCGACGTCCAGAGCAGTCGCGTAGGTCCCGAGCGACCCGATGGAGACCGAGACACTGCCGATGACCTTCCGGGCCTCGGCGAGCGTGGGCCTCAGCGCCAGCCACTCGCTGCCTAGTTCGGAGCTAAGACCTGGGCTGTCCTTCAGAGCGAGGACGTCGTCCGCGGCGACCTCGGCGCCCGTGCGAGATGCCGCAGCGATGCGGAGCCGAAGAGTGACCAACGGCGTCCCGGTGGAAGACGCCAGGTGCGCCTCCAGTCGTGCCGCGCTGCTCGGGGTCAGGAGGGTCGTCCGGTTGATCGCTTCCGTTGCGAACGCGGGCGACGTCCCGGCTTCGGATAGCCCATCGGCGATGCCCATCGCTAGTAGGGCGTCGATGCCGGCGTCGGCGATCAGGGGGCGCGCGTCGTTGGCTATCGCATAGACGATGTCGCGCGTCTTCTCCTGGCTCGGATCGCTCCAGTCGAGCGCGTTCATGGCGGAGACCAGCACCGCCTTCGCCTTTTCCGCTTGGTCGGTGCCCATATGTGCGATCAGGGCAGAAGATGCCTCGGCGATCGCGACGCCGTCGTCGGAATCTGCCCCGTCGAGTGCACCGACGATTCGCGTGAACGCACGGAGAGCGTGCTCCGGGTCCGTCCCTTCTGCAGAGAGCTTCTGTGCCCAGAAGGACGCGTCTCCGATGGGGGCGCGTTCGATGCCCAGCAGTGCGTGCAGATTGAGTCGGGCGGAGTCGGTGATGGCGAGAAGCGCCTCATCCTCGCGCGCACGGACGGTTGTTCGCACGTCCTCGTCGTTGGAACGCTGACCGCGCTCGAGAACCCTCGACACGAGAGCGCCCGCGCTGTCGCTGCGCGCCTCGACTGCAGTAAGAAGCGCGGCGAACCTTTCGGCGGGGGCGTCTTCGGGCGCGTCGGCGTCGTCAACGACGACCGTCGACGCCGAGGCGGCGACCCGACCGCTCGGTGACGCAACTGGCGGCTTCCGGCCAAGCTCAATCAGGGCATCGTCGACGTCGTCGGCGACGGCTGACCATAGTCGCAGCGCAACGTCGAGCGGCAGACTTCCTAGCGCGTCGTGCAAGGGCTGCGGATGCTGGGAGTACGCGCCGCCCAGCATGGCGTGCACGAGCGCGGCCTGCGGTTCGTTCGCGAACGCCAGAACGGGGCTGAGCCGCGACAGCAGTCCGCGCTCGGCTAGGTCGCTCACCGGGTAGCGCTCGAGCAGTCGTTGAATCAGGTCGGACCGTGCGCCGATCACACCGAGCAAGAGCGCGCCCGGAGTGGCCTCGCGGCTCCAGTCGGGGCTGTCGACGTCTGCGAAGACGCCTCCGGCGGCGACCGGAGCCACGGCTTCGAGGTCGTCCTTGTCGAGTCGTTCGACCAGACGGCACGCTGCCTCGACAATGCTGGTGCGACCGGGGCCGCGTTCAGCTTCCGCCTGCTGGACGAGAAGTCGGACTCCGATGGCAACGGTTGCCGACGGCTGTCCTGCGAAAGCCTCGACAACCTCGGTCGCCGCGAGGTCTGCGGCGAAGTCGATGGCGTAGCCGAGGTCGGGATCGGTCAGTCCCTCGTTTTGACCCGCCGACTGTAGGTAGAACAGGTCCGGCCGTGGATCTGGGATGTCTTGGGCGGCAATCTTGCGCAGGTAGGTCCGAAGTTGTGCGTTGAGTACGCGGTTCGCCCTGTCCTTGCCCTCGGGGTCGGCCGCATCGGCCAACAGCGGACCTGCGACCTGGGTGTCGTCGGGGACGGATCCAGGCTTGGCTTCCCGCGAGTTCGCCCCAGTGCGGTAGCCCTCGACGATGCGCCGGACCTCCTTCGACGCTGTTGTGACGTCGTCGTCCCGTAGGTAGGCAAGGAGGCGAGGGATGCGCACCAGGTCTGCTGCGACTGCCGGGAACTCCGTTTCGAGCACCGTCATGCATGCGAGCTCGGTTGAGCGGCCGACCCAGTCGATGCCGCGGGCCTGAGCGATGCGCACGTTCGTGGCGTAATTGTTGAGCAGGACCTTGACGCGGCGCGGGCTGCGCACGTGGACTGGCACGAGCGTGTAGACGACACGCAGGAACAGCCGATCCTCGGGCTCGGCGGCACGCAGCTCTGCCCAAAGACCGGTTTGGCCTTCGACGAGCTCTCGGGCGAAACGAGTGAGGGCTTGCGGCCGCAGCGGAGGCAGCGGGATCTGGTACTGGAAGATCTTGTCGAGGAAGGCGCCGGGCGTGGAGTAGTAGGGCTCCTCGTCACGGATGGGGTTGGCCTGGGGCACCTCGCGCAGAGAACGTTCTAGGACCTCCCGGTCTGCAGCGACGACGAAGACGCAGCCCTTGACATCGAGAAACGTCTTGAGGTCGATGAGGGTGGCCACGACGTCCGCGGGGCTGCACCGGTCGAGTTCGTCGATGAACACGACAAGTCGCTCGCCTTTGTCCGTGCTGATGGCGTTGTCGACGAGCACCTTGAAGGACTTGGCGAACTCGTCGTCGGTCTCCGGCGCGGCTTCCCTGACCTTGACTACGGCGGACTCGAGGATCTTGGGCCCGAATAGCAGGGCAGCAAACGACAGCGACAGGACGGCGCCGACGCCAGCGACCGCGGTCTTTGCAGCGGCGCTTGGTCCCTGGTGACTGTTGACCGCCCATGTGAACAGGCCGACGAGGATGACCCAGATGACCGTCACGACGACCGCGAGGCCCGCTCCCAGGAGCAGCGACTTCTTGTTCTCCTTCGCCCAGGCCCACAGGTCCATTCGGACGACTTCTTGGTCATGAGCGAGGCCACGTTCGAAGTCGTCGCCGCCCATGCCCAACTGTTCGGCGACGCTGCCGACGAAGTGCTTCTTGAGTGCGCGGCCGCCGTACTTCCACGCGTCATAGCGGGCGACCTTGACGGCCCGATCAGAACCAGTAAGCCGTTCGCCGAGCAGGCCGAAGAAGCTGGATTTGCCGGATCCCCAAGGTCCGAATAGGGCGATATTGACTGGTGGCGTTGCGTTCAACGTCAGGTCGGCGACGACGCTTGCGATGGCTGTGTGGTCGAATCGGTCCTGACCGGCCTCGCGTAGCGCGGCATCGAGGATCAGGTCCGAGCCGGCGCGCATCGTCGATGCCTGCTGGCCCGACCGCCGTGACGAAGCCCCGAACATGTTTGCCTCTCTCCTGCCTCACGGTCGTGACCTCAACAAGTGCAGGACGACCCTTTGAATCACCGCCTCGGATCACAACGGGAGCAAGGCGCCGGCCCGGGCAGGCGACGGAGCGCACGGCCTGCACCTCGTTGTGCGTTGGCGATCTATCGGTCACGAGCGATTGACTTACGATTGCTGCGCGCTCACGTAGCGAGGGTAGCGACCAGAGGAGACAGGTCCCGGAAAGGCGTGGTTTAGCGTCCTCCAGTCTCGTGCGGATGGTCCGGGGTGAGGCACGCCGAACCGCCGTCATGGTGCTGCGTGAATCGAGGGGCCCCGACCATCTGCGTGTCCACGTCGAGCCGCTAAGTGCCCCTCCGGCCGACTTCGCCGCCGCACTCAGACCGTGCCGCCGGAGCACCGATCATCCCGCCGGGCTCTATCTCCCTCAGCGCTCGTCAGGTCCAGGCGTCTTCGCCGCTGTCCGAACGTGCTACCTGCAAGAGCTCGAACGCGGCGTCCAGTAGTCCCGCCGGGAATTCCGCCATCACCCTGTTGAAGCGGATGGCCGCCCAGATGACGTCCAGTGCGTCGTCGCTTGTCATCGGTTCGTCGGCGATGGAATCCATTGCTACGCCCGCTTGTCGAGCGAGTACGCCAGGGACCGTTCCTGGTCGGCGAGCAGCGAGTGTTCGAACTGGCGGTAGAGGGCTCGCTTCTTTGCTAGGGGCCGCTCGCCGAGCCAAGCGGGTGCGCTGTCGACGTGACCGCGGGCGACGTGGATCCACAGCCACACGAGTGCGTAGGTGCGGGTCTCAGGATGGCTTCCCGGCCGGTTTTGGCGGGCCCACTCCTCATACCAGCGCGACATGTAGGTGCGGTGCCGAACCCGTTCCTCAAGATCTCGGAAGTCGCGGCGCGGCAGCTCTCGTGCCGCTTCAGCGAGCCTGCCGGTCCAGAGGTCGCGCTCGACCGCCATCCGGGCGGAGCAGGCTCGAGCCGTGCCCACGCCGAGCTTCGCTGGAAGCCCCAGGGCGCTGGCCGCGCCGGACCAGCTTCGGACTGCGGGATCGCTGCGAGCAAGGCAGAGCGACGCGAAGGTGCGGACCGTCTGCTCGGCGCTATCGATCAAGCCGGTCAGATGCGCGACGTACAGCTCGTGCGGGACGACCTGCGGGATCGCGTCGGTACTGGCGATCATGGGTGCTCCGGTGTCGAGGTGGTGGGACAGGCGGCGGTGCGGAGCGAGGGCCGCGACGACCAGCCGCGTGAGGGTGGGCGTCATGACCGTGCGGTCGGCGAGCCAACCGAGATGCCCCTCGTTCGTATCGGGCGCGAGGGCGAGCCATCGCTGCAGTTCTTCGACCGCTTCCTCGAACAAGTTGTGGGCAAGGATCCGGTCAGCTTCCGAGAGCACACCGGCACGCACGGTTGAGCTTTTCGGAGGGCTGATGCCCCACCGCGGGCCGCGTTCGTTTGTCCGGTGGGACGTTTCCTGCTCCAGTTCTTCCGCCCAGGCGGCGACCGTGTCGGTTCCGCGCTTGGTGCCTAGGTGCGTCAGCAGGGTCGTCAGATGCCGAAGGTCCACGAGGTACGACGCCCCGACAACCGCCACACCGAGGACGCTGACGACGTGGTCGTCGAGCGCCAGGTCGATCCGCACCTGGGCATCAACGGCTGGTGCTGGCGCCGAGTCCGAGTCGAGGCTCGCGAGGGGTTGAGGGCAATGGCTCGCGGGCCCGGCGCCGATCGGATTGCCGCACAGCGTTGCAGCGCCGGCGGGGCGCAGGGGCGAATGTCCTTGGTCTCGGAACGGTCGGCCACAGGCTGGACACTCGGTGAGCAGCAGCAGTCGGTGTCGCACGCACGTGGCGACGATCGGGAGCCGCCACGCCAGCCGCCACACGCCGTCCTGACCGATGCACGCAGGGCACAGCTGGGTGCCGTGGCCTGAGACCCAACCTCGCGCGGAGATTCGACGGAACGACTCGCGTGCCCGCTCGCCGTCGAGCCCCGTGAGGTCTACGGCGCCGGGGTGGGCGGCGAGGGTCATTGACTGCACGGTCTCAGCCGTCACGCCGCCAAGCCGTGCGAGGTGCTCGACGACCTTCGGGTCAGGCGCCAAGGTCAGGAATCGCACCCTGCCACCGACGGTGGCGGCCACGGCTCGCATGAGTTCCGCCGTGCTCAGCCCGTTCAGGTCGGCAAGCCGTTCGAGCCAGGAGTCGATCGCCTCGCCGCGGATTGGCTCGACCGACACCGGCAGCGCGGTGGTCATCGCCACCGGCCTCCGCTCGTGGAGCGCGAGCCGGGCCGGCCGTTGCGGTACGGGAGCCCGGCGGCCAACCCTGTGTACCTGGAGACCTCGGCAAGCTCTCGACATTCATCGATGACTCGGCAGGTCTCGCACACACCCGCCGCGGCGTCGACCGCGGCTTGCCGCTCGGGCTGTGGAGTCGGTACGTGACGCGTCGCCTCCCATCGCGCCCATTCGACGGTGAGCTCCTTGCAGGCGCCGTCGGGCAGCGTGATGGCCATGCCGCTCGCAACTGCGTCTCGGTTCCTCTCGCTCATCGCCAGCCCTCCGACCCCACTTCGCCGATGCCGGCGTCAGCGAGCGGCGTCACGACTGCAGGGTCGAGCGCATCGATGTCATCGAGGGCGCTCTGTACGAGGTGCAGGCGCGTCTCGGGATCGATCCGGTCGTTCAGCTCGATGGCGTCGCGGGTGCGGCCCGGGCGCCCGGGGACGGGCCCGCCGGTCAGATGGATCCAGAGCCAGTCGGCGAGGCAGCCGTTTGGAAGTTCATCAGGAAGTGCGTCGGTAGCGGCTCCGTAGGGTAGTCGGGCGTGGTGCAGCATCGGCCAGAGCGCGGCTCGTCGCCGGTCGTAGTCGATGAGGTCGCGATCGACGAGGTTGGTCGCACAGTCGACGAGCAGATCGCCGTACTCACTGGCGAGAGCTCGCCCGTCGCGTAGCAGAGCGAGTGGCAGGTTCGGCGGCATCTGGCCGAGGCGGAGGGCCGTCTTGGCTCGGCGCTCCCCGGTCCAGTGCGCGTGCCAGCCGGCGGTGCACACGATGTGCAGGATCACGGCCAAGTGGGCGCGCTCGATCCAGTCGGATTCGGCTGGAGCGATCTCGTTTCCGGTCATACACCAGGCCGGTACGTGCCGTGCCTCGAGGCCGTCCTGCATCTGCAGGCGACGCACGGTGCGGATGACGTGAGCGAGCACGGCGTCGGCTGTGGAGCTGTCGCGGTTGGGAAGCCGTACTCGCTGCGGTCGCACTGGGAGTACCCCCGGGGTGTCCGCGACCGCGCGCACCGCGGGGTCAGGGTGAGTGAGTACTCGGTCCCAGCCCTCGGCGATGAGCCGGCGTCCTCGCTCTGGCGACTCGACCGCCCGCCAAGCCTCGAACACGATCGATGCGGCCTGCGCCGGATCCTTCGGTGGGCGGACATGCCACTTCCGATAGAGCGCCCCGAGTCCAGCGCGAGTCTCGGCCTCCCAAGCGGGCAGTCGGGGCCAACGCTCGTCCGCGGTCAAGGAGGCGAGCGTCGCGAGCCGATACGTCGACCGCCACTCCATCGACGCCAGTCCGTTGGTTCTAGCCAACGTCAAGCCTCGGGAGATGCGCCGCTGGACGTCGAGCGCCGCGCGATCCGGGTGGAGCACCGTCGGGCGGGAGTTCAGCTCCCGACGGTCGACGAGCAACGAGCTGCAGGCCAGGCACAGCGGATGGCACGCCAGCGCCCAGTCCCGTAGCCACACTCCGCTGGTCGCCGTGCAGACCGGGCACACCCACGTGGCACCGTCGACCCGCCACGTCCGGGGTCTGCGACGGTCGGCGCGCCCTCGCACGCCGTGCGTGTAGGCGCGCAGCGTCATCTGCTGCACCTCAGCGACATCCAGGTGCGACCACTCGCTCACGCTGGCAATCACCGGCCTCGTCGGGAGTCCCCATCGGTGCGTGCCGCGCCCGAAGAGGTCCCCGGCCGAGAGGTCATTGGCCTGAGCGGTGCGTGCGACCAGTGACGCGAGGGCTTCGCCTTCCACCGGCTCCAAGCGAACCGGCAGAGGCCGCCGGTCACTCACTGGCTGTCTCGACTCTTGGGCGCTCCAGACCCGGGGCGTCGGCCTCGCAGCAGAGATTGCTCTTGGAAGGTGGCGCGTTGCGAGAGTGCGATGCCGTCCAGGTGGCTGGGATGGAGCGTCCATGTGCCGTCGACCGCGGCGGCGTCGACCGCGCCGCGCAACAGCGCCGACACATCCCCGACGAAGCCTTGGGTGCGGCGCCAGATCCGCGACACGTGGGTCTTGGCCAGCAGCCCGTCCGTCGCCGCCGGCAGGTACGGCAGCAGCTGTTGCTCGACGTCCACGAGGAACTCTTGCCAGGCCCGCTTGTCCTCGAGGGTGTCCACCGCGAACGGTGCCATCTCCAGCGCCTGGAGCCGGCCGGCGATCTGCGGGTCGGCAAGGATCGGGCTGTCGTGCAGGTTGGCGCCGATCAGGACCATCGTCGCGCCGCGCTCCCCGAGCTCGGTGTTGACGTGCTTGAGGTGGTCGAGGACCTCACGGCCGTCCTTGAACCTGGTGTCGAGCAGGTGGACGTCGTCAACGACAAGGACGCGCACGCGATGGCGGCCTATGGCGCCCGCGATGCGCGTCGACAAGGACCGGATCGGTCCGTCGGTCGGGTACCCGAAGTAGGTCAGGATCTGGGCGTTGAAGTCGCGGATCCGCGCAGCCGATTGCAGGTTGATCCACGCGACAGGAACCTCATGTGCGTGCACGCCTGGCTCCGGAGACCAGCTGGGCAGTCGCGCGTCGTTGATGCGTTGGCCGATCCATTGCCGGTAGGCCTGGTGCGCCCATGCCCTGACTGCTGTCGACTTGCCGATCGTGTTCGGCGCGTTGACCGCGACGATCGTCTTCGCGCCCGGTCCGCTGTTCGCGTTCGTGGTCACGACGTTCCACATGGTTGCCGCTACCCGTCGGGCGTCCGCGGTCGGGAACTGGGATGCCGCTAGCCAGTCCCGCAGGGCGCCCAGGTGCGCGTCGCGTTCGGCAGACGACAGTGCGCGCAGATCGATCAGGGACAGCTTCTCGGGGGGCGCAGGCTGTTGCGCTCGGGCATGGCGATGCCACATGTTCGCGTCCACTCACAACTCCCTTAGGTCGGGCCATTCGTCGTCCCGGTAGACCGACAGGCCAGCCGAGTCCTCCGGCAGAGCGACAAAGTCGGACGTCCCCGGTGCCGGCCCATCGAGGCTGGCGGCCTCCGCGATCGCGGCTTGCGCTTCGTCGTGGTCCCGCCGGGACTGCTCGACCCGCAGCTGCGCTGCCGCGAGCTGCGCTCGCCATTCCTTGAGTCCCGCATTGGTACTCAGAGCGCCGAGCTCGCGCGCGATCAGTTCGGTCGCCGCGCCGCGCTTCAGCATCCCCGCACCGCGCTGTGCGCGGATGCGCCCGATCGCCCTGTCGCGGGTGGCGTCAGTCATCGGCGCCGACAGCAGGTGTGCACCGCGCCACGGCACCTCGACGACCGTGCCCGTGGCCGGATCGCGGAACCAGATCCGAGAGACATCGTGCGGGTCGTAGAAGAACGGCACCGCAGAGTCTTGGCGTCGGAACTCTCCGCTGCGAACGGCCCTGAAACCGTCAAGGACTGGGGCGTCGTAGGTGAGGTTGTGGAACTCGACACCGGAACCACCGACTGTTCCCCACCGCACCGGCAAGAACTCGTAGAGAAGGTCCGGATCCTGCGGGACGTGGATGCGACCGGTGACAGCGTGGAGCGCATCGAACAGCGATAGCGGTGTCAGGCGCTCGAGCTCCACGCCCGGGTAGACCAGGCCTTGGTGCCACGTCCGGTGGTAGTCGAGCGCCACGAACGCTCGCAGGTGCCGCTGTAGCTCTGTGGCGGTGACGAGCGGCTCGATCGCGCCGGCATCGATGCGGCCGGTGGCCGAGCCGCGCTGCGATGGGTTGCGGCCCTTGTAGCCGGGTAGTTGCTGCACTGCGCGTTGCAGGGTCTCGTGCCATCGCTCCACGTGTGCGTTGTCCGTCGGCCGCTTCCCGCGCGAGAGGAGCAGGTCGATCTGGAACTTTCGCAGTACGTCCTCAAACGCCGCACTGACAAAGATTGAGCCGTGATCCGAGCGGATCGCGTCAGGCGTCAGACCCGGGATCGGGTGCTCGCCTTGCAGCGTCGCGTCCTCGAGCGAGTTCCACACAGCAGGGGTGAAGGGCGGAGCGATACCTTCCGGGATGCCTGCCCAGCGCCAGTCGCGGTAGGTCGTCCCCTCAACAAGCTGCGACATCGGCCGCATCACGTCGTACATCAGGAGGCTCGCATCGACCGAGTCGGCGCTGCGCGCGACGACGCGCAGTGCGAGCACGACCCGTGACGCGACGTCGATCGCGGTGAGGATCTCGACGCTGATCGGCTTGCCCGAGCGTTCGTCGTAGACCAGGACGTCCGCGCGGGTCGCGTCGATCGCCACTACCTCGCCGATCCTCACGACCGGCACATGCGAGTACCCCGTCGTGCCCCGCAACGACCGCGTGCGCTGAGAGCGAGTCGTATGGCCGCGTTCGCGCATGAGCTGGCTCAGGTACTGCAGCGATGCCCGCTGCGGGACAGGCTCGTCAAGACCAACGGCGAGCATGCGAACTCTGATCCGCCGCATGAGTTCGTCGATGTTGACAGTCGAAGTCGAGCCGTCGAGCTGGCCGACGACCAGCGCGGCTGCGCTGCGGAACTCGGTCGAAAGTACGACATCGAACGGCACCCTGCCGCGCAACTGGCGAGCGTCCACGAGTCCGACCAGTCCGTCCTGGCGCCACCGGACCACCCAGTTGTAGACCGTGCTGGCCGAGACGGAAGTTCGCCGAGAGCTGCCTGCATCGAGGCGGCGTCTGTGCCCACGGTCGTTCTGGAGCTCGTCTGTCAGGAGTGCAGCCATCCGTGTGCACCGCGTCGTGAGGCTGACACCCCACGCTGGCCCGAACGGCTCGCGGGGCTCACCCCCGTCCGCAAGCTCGGCGTGACCGCGCCGGAAGCCGGTAACGATCTCCAGAACGACTTCGAGCCGATCGAGTGTGGTCTCTTTCCCCGCCTCGGACATGCACGACCACAAAGGCTGCAGTCTGCGAATCACGGCGCCCGCGACGGCGCGATTGGGCTCGCGCAACTGATCAAGGTCTGGCCACTCAACGACGCGAGACGAGCCGTCGAGCACGCGGACCGTGACGCCCGCGACGTGCAAGGACGTCACCACCGCTGGGCCGTCGTCCACGAGGACCGTGCAGCCGATCTCCAGCACCACCCGATCAACCATCGGAACGCGCCGCAACTGCCGTCTCGCGGCGCAGCGCACCAGCCAGGTTGCACTCCAGCTCACCGGTCCAAAGCAAATGCCAGGCGGTCGAGATTAGCTCTCCCGAGCCATCGTCCAGATCCAGGAGGTCACCGAGGCTTGTGCCGTCCCGGGCCGTCGCTAGCAGAATCACCCGCTGGCGCTCGTGCCACAGCCTGGGTCGGCGAAAGCCGGCCAGCCAGCGCTCATTGAGCCGCTCGACCATCGGCTGGCCGACGAACACTTCGTAGTGCCACCCGACTACAGCGCAGGCCATCTTGGTTAGCGCTGACTTCGTGCGGAAGTCGTCATCTTGTAGTTCTTCGGCGCGGCAGTCCCAAATGGTGGCCGTTCCATCCACCGTCATCGAGACGAGATCCGGAACGTGAGTCAGTGGGTGGCGCGACGCGATTTCAAACCTCAGGCGGGCGGGTTGTGCGACCAACCACGCCGTAGCCCGGCTCCGGTCGAGCAGACGCACAAGGTCATGCTCAAGCCCTGACTCGGCCAGCACGTAGCCGCCGGTGGCCATACAGAACGCTCTTGCCGGGACGTGCCTCGAACGCGCTCGAGAGCTCGGATATCGCACCGGTACCAGCGACTTGATATCCGGCGGCCCATCACGCCAATCCCATCGGGCGCGGCCGTCGTCGACGGTCGCGAACTCCCACGTCGCGTGCATCGCTCACCCATGCGCGGGCATGCCGAATTGGTCGGTGCCTGTTCACATGTGAACCCGACACCTAGACTCGGTGCCTGCGCTTCCCTTCGTCATCGCAACGGACATCAGGGAGCGTCTGGGCCATCACCGTTCCCGCGGTGGTGGCCCTCTTGCGTGCGCGCCGTCGCGCCGCTGCTCCTGCTCGGGAACCTAGGCCCCTAGCGGACGCCAGTCGACAGGCCCCAGGATTTCCGTAGACACGGTTGTCCACAGAGTCGGTCCAGCGCTATGCCCGCGACGGCCGATCGGTGCAATGACCTGGGTCTACGCAATTCCTGCGGGACGCGTCACCGATGGACCGAGGCCACGGAGGACCAAAGTGTCGAACCGACGAGACATCAACCCCAGCGTGACCGAGCTCGCTCTCGTGCTCGACGAAGTGCAGGCCGCGCTGTCCGACGTCGCGGCCTGCCTGTTACCCGAGTGTCCGAATCCGTGCCAACGCCCGGGTCGCCGCAGGGGTCGACCGCAGATGTTCTGCTCCGCGAACTGCCGCGCGAAGTACGCGTACCGTCGTGGACAGCTCGACCATGCACTGACCGTTGTCCAGGACGTTGCCGACGAGCTCGCCGAACGCTTGCCCTTCGCCACGTCGTCCGACGAGGAAGGACTGCGGCGACGAGTCGTCGATGCACACCAGAACCTGCAGTGGCAGCTGGAGCGTTACTCCCGCGACCGCGTCCACCGCCGCCGAACACGCCCTGGTCCCATCGAGCCCAAGATGCCCGGGCTTCGCGCGCTCTACACAATGTGCGGCTCGGTACCAGATGCTGACGAGCGCGCGGCCATAGAGGCGGAAAACGCGGCCTGGCGTCGATACCAACTTTTTTGGCGACGCGACCCGTCGCCGGTGGCAGGCCAACCGAGAATCCCCATTGCCCCGCCAGTGCCTCTTACCGCACCCGCGACGCTATAGCGGATCCGGCGGACTCAGGAGCCGGTTGCCCTCGTCCTCCGCGAGATGCGGAGGCGAGCACTGACCGAATCCTTCGCTACCGTTCCCGACATGGACGAATGGACCGAGCTAGCCAGGATCGGCTTCTGGACCGCGGTCCTCTCCCTCTTCGCCCTCGGGGTGTTCACTCGGCCCGGCACACGGCCTCGCCGTCTCCTGGCCGTGGTATTCGTCGTTGGGAGCGAACTGCTAGTCATAGGCACGGCCTGGCCGTCGTGGTGGTTCGGTGTGCTCGCTGGAGTGTTCATGCCATTCCTGCTGCTGTACGGCGCCTTCCTCGCTAGCAGGCCCCGCGGCCGCGGGTTCTGACAAGAGTCTGGTAGGTCATGTGTGCGTGAGGGCAGGGACGGCTGAACCCAAGATCCTTGAGGTCGATCTGCATCTATGTCGCGCCCGGCCCGCCATCCGCAGGGCGACAGCGGGCACCCCGGGGCTTCACCGGCTCGCGGTGTCGTCCAGCGCAAGTCGAACTAGCGGACCGGCCCTAAGCGATACCGCGGCAGGGTCATCGCCGGCGGCCCATCGCGCAGGGCTGATGTACGAGATATTGATCTCGCGGCCAACCCGGGTCTCCAACCCTTCGAGTGCAGCATCGACCTCGCCGCGCCCAGGGTTGCCGACGACGACCACATCAACATCGCCCGGAGATCGACCCGGTACGCCGAGATACCGGGCCGCCCAGGATCCATGAATGTAGACCTCGTCAACGCCTCGAACCGTCGCAAGGGCGTGCCCCAATAGCAACGAGGGCCCGAACGTCACCATAAGGAGCTGACGCAGCGGCGCCGTCGCCGGGTTCCCCTCAACAGGCTGGAGGACAGCCGCTCGCCCAATCTTCGTGGCTCGGAGGAGCCCGGAGTTCACCAGTCGCCGAACCTCTCGGGAGACCGTCGCGGCAGGAGCGTTGAGCAAACGCGCAAGGGCGGCGGCCGTGACCCCCGAGTCTTGGTTTAGCACCTCGAGCAGCAGCCGCGCCTGAAGCGTGGATCGAAAGATCGGAATCAGAGCTGGCGCGGTCGTCCTCATTTCTCGCACTATATGGCTCGCCATATGAGCGACATGCGATGGCTCGCACCGGAGCACGACCGCGACATCGGATTTCGGCCTGTCATCGGGCTACGCCCGGCTGGCGCTCCTGCTGGGCGTGTTGCCAATGCGGCTCCGTGCCGTGCGATCACCGGTCTGCTGCCTGCGCCAGCTACGCGCCAGAACCCAGTGGCTCCCCATCCGGACCGTCTCCGGCAGCCGCGGCAACTCCGTCGCTACGGACCGCGTGATACGGGAGGACGACCAGCTTGAGGCAGTGCCAGGTCGCATATACCGCCGCCGCACTCCACGACCCGTCATCCGCCAGCAGCCCGTGGGCGAGGTCGTTGCGTAGGTTGACGCCGAGTTGCTCGCTCAGCAGCGTCCGAAGCTCGAACGTCCAGTTCTGACCGAACGTTGCTTCAGTCTCGGGTGCTTCCAGCAATGATCCGAGGGCCTTTTCCTGCTCAGTGCCGTCCTCCGCGACGTACAGGGTGTGCACGCCGGCGAGCTTGAGGTGCCGACGCACGAGCTGTTCGACCTGTGGCACCAGGACTGCCACGGCCGAAGGGAAGTCACCCGACAGGCCGTGCAGCAGGCCGCGCGCCCAAAGGCCCTCGTGCCCGGCCGGAACGAGGGGTGACTCCCGGCACAGCTGGAGGAGGAATGCCATGTCGTAGCGCTGCTCAGAGACCACGACCTGCCACGCCGGGTGAATGAGCACCTGGACCGTGAGTCCGACTCGCTGGTGGAAGCCGCGGGTGACACCCCGAAGGGCCTCTTCGTCCGTGACGCCACTGCCGCTGATGGCGTCCTGACGGCCGACCTTGCGGCCATCGCCAGTGAAAATCGTGGTGCCCAAGATGCGGGAGAACAGCCTGCCAGCTCTCTCTCGCTCGTCCTCCAGCTCCGACGGCAAGTCGATCAGCGGCGCGACGGTGGCCAGCCGCACGAGGGCCTCGAGTCGGTCCGCTCCCGAGACCGACCTTTGGGCGGCGGCAACGAATTGGGATACGTCGGGGCCCTCGCTGGAGATCACGCTCATCTCCTCCAAGGTCTCCTCTCGCAGGTCTACGAGTTCACGTCGGAGTTCGCGAAGCCACGGCTCGATGCCACGAGCGGCGCGGTACTTGCGGGGCAGCCGACGCAGGGTGGCGATCGCCTTCTCGACGGAGAGGCTCGCAACCATCGCCGACCCGTCGTGCAGCAGGCGTTGTTCGGCTTCGACCGAGTACAGCTCGGCGATCGTCTCCAGGGCCTCATTCGCGGAGTCGGCGTCATGCCGACGCTGCCACTCGACCACCTCGCGCAGCAGAGCGCGCCCAAGATCGGGGGTAGCCGTCTCTGTCAGCACCCAAAGGTGCGCAACGACATCGGCCGCATCCTCGGCGCTCGACCGGCCAGCTGCCGCCCTCAGCAGCGCGGCTGCCCCGACGATCGCCCACTCGTCGGCCTGTCGCGACGACAGGACAAAGGTTCGCAGCGCATCCACCAGCCGCGTGACGACGTCTGCGGCCTTCCAGCGTCGTGCGATCTGCAGCGCCCGTCGGTACCCGGCTTCCCCGCTGCGACGCCATGTATCGGAACTCATCGGGACATCGAGGTACGCGTCGAGCGCCACTGTGAGCAGCTCGGGATCGGAACGTCCGCCGTAAGACCAGGCGATGTCGGCCACGCGCGAGCGCAGCGGAGCGGGAGTCAGCATCGGGGCGATCAGCGCGAGCAGAGCCAATTCTTCCGGCCTGAGGTCCCGAGGCAGGACGCTGCGCCCGCCGTCGGTCATCTCCCACATCGGCCTGTAGGGCTCGCTCCAGTCATCGGGTTCCAACATTGACGATGTTGCCCGCGCGAGGACCGCCAACACCCGCGCTTGAAGCGCGTCGGGCCCGAACGTCTCGGACGCCTGGTTGGCTGCGGCGAAGAAGTGGAGCGAGACCTGTTCCGGCTCCTCGAACTCGGAACCCGCTCCCGCGGCCTCGTACGCGGCCACCCACCAGGTGGGGTCGATCATCTTGACCCCGTCGGCGGGTACGGGTTCGTCCGGCTCGCTCATGAGGTGACCCTAGAGGCGAGCGCAGATGACGGCGGCGGGTCCAACCTGAGCGCCACCTGCGTCCGAGACCCGGCGGAAGCTCGTGCCACTACGTCCGTAGCCGTACTGTCGAGATGCAGGACAGAGTGACCGGCTGCAAGCGGGCTACTTTGACCGCCGAGCCCTCAGCGAGGATCAGCGTTCAAAGTGCGGCACGCGTGTTCAGGCGTGGCTGGGGTGCTCGTGGTTGCGGTGTGCGACGGGTTCAACCTGGAAGGTGGAGTGCTCGACGGCGACATCGAAGTGGGTCGCGACGCACTCCTGGAGCTGGTCGAGGATCCGTCCGGCGTGACCGTCGTTGAAGCAGCCCTCGTCGACCACGACGTGCGCACTGAGCACTGGGAGGCCGGTGGCGATCAAGGACGCGTGCATGTCGTGGACCTCGCGTACGTGCTCGAGGCGGAGCAGGTGCTCACGCACCGCGGCCAGGTCGAGCCCTGGCGGGGTGGACTCGAGCAGCACGGCGCTGGTCTCGAGCATCAGCTTGAACGCTCGCGGCAGGATCAGGGCCCCGATGAGCAGACCCGCGACTGCGTCGGCCTGTTCCCAGCCGGTGGTCGCGATCACGATCGCGGCCACGATCACGGCGACGGATCCCAGGGCGTCGTTGACGACCTCGAGGAACGCGGCGCGCATGTTGAAGTTCGCCGTGCGGCCTGAGGCGAGGACCAGCATGGAGGCGATGTTGCCGACCAGGCCGATGATCCCGAAGATGATCAGCTGGTTCGAGGCGATCTCGGGTGGATCGAACAGGCGCTGCACGCCCTCGATCAGGACGTACCCCCCGACGGCGAGCAGCACCGCTGCCTGCGCAAGGGCGGCGAGGACTTCGCCGCGGCGGTAGCCCCAGGTGCGCCGCTCGGAGGGCGGTCGCATCGACAGGGACGCCGCGAACAGGGCGAGCAGGAGTCCGCCGGCGTCGGTGAGCATGTGCGCGGTGTCGACCAGCAACGCCAGGCTCCCGGTCAGCAGTGCGCCGACCGCCTGGGCGATCAGGATCGTGGTCGTGATGGCGAACGCGATCGCCATCCGGCCGCGGTGGTCCGCAGCTCTGGGCGGCGCGTGGTCGTGGTCGTGGCCCATCAGCGACAGCCTCTCGTGGCGGTGCGGTCAGTCGTCACAGCAGCCGTCGTCACAGTTCTCGTCGTCGCAGTGCGCCTTGTCGCCGCCGACCAGCTGGGAGACCGGGGTGCAGCACGCCTCGCCGTTCCAGGCCTCGATGCCCTCCCGGATCGCGAAGGCGGCGATGACGACCGCGGCGATTGGGTCGGCCCACCACCAGCCCAGCGTGCTGTTCAGGACGAGCCCGACGAGCAGGACCGCGGACAGGTAGGTGCAGATGAGGGTCTGCTTGGAGTCCGCGACGGCGGAGGCGGACCCGAGCTCGCGCCCGGTGCGGCGCTCGAACTAGGACAGGAATGGCATGACCGCCAGGCTGACCGCGGCCAGGATGATCCCGGCGGTGGAGTGCTCCGGCTCGGTGGCGTTCAGCAGGCTGCGGACGGCGTCGACGGTGACGAACGCGGCCAAGCCGAAGAAG
>NZ_BJWH01000006.1 GCF_007990265.1 Cellulomonas terrae | reverse complement strand
ACGAGGCAAGGTGTGGGTGGCCGGCACGGCCGAGCCGGCGGCGTGGACGGTGTCGGGCACGAGCACGACTGCTGCGCTGCAGGTCGCGGGCGGTATCGGGCTCTCCGTGTACACGTCCAGCACGACGACGACGCTGCCGCTGATCACCCGGTGGGGCCAGCTGAGCGCCCGGCCCGTCGTGCCATGATCGCGTCGGAACGGGAGCGGTCGGCGGCGCAGGGGGCGCCGTCGCCACTCGGAGGGGGAGGGCACGTGAACGACTCGGGGCTCGAGGTGGTCGTCGGGGTGCTGACGTACAAGCGCCCGGACGACCTGGTCGCGGCGCTGCCGCTGCTGGTCGCGCAGGTCCGCACGCTCGACCCGGTGGGCACGGTCCTGGTGGTCGACAACGACCCGGCGGCCAGCGCCCGGGACGTCGTGCTGGAGGCGGCCCGGACCCACCCCGTGCGCTACGTGCACGAGCCCGAGCCCGGCATCGCCGCGGCCCGCAACCGCGCGCTCGACGAGGCGGGCTCGGCCGACCTGCTGGTCTTCATCGACGACGACGAGCGGCCCGTGGACGGCTGGCTCGTCCGCCTGGTCGACACCTACCGGGTGGACCGGCCGGCAGCCGTGGTCGGCCCGGTGGTCTCCGAGTACGAGCAGCAGCCCGACGCGTGGGTCAGCGCCGGCCGGTTCTTCGACCGGCGCCGCCTGGTGACCGGGACCGAGACGTCCGTCGCGGCGACGAACAACCTGCTCCTGGACCTGGCGCAGGTGCGCGCGCTCGGCCTGCGGTTCGACCGGCGGTTCGGCCTGAGCGGAGGGTCGGACATGCTGCTGACCCGCCAGCTCACGGCCGCCGGCGGGCGGATGGTGTGGTGCGACGAGGCCGTCGTGGTCGACGTCGTGCCCCCGGACCGGGTCACCCGCCGGTGGGTGCTCGCGCGGGCGTTCCGCAGCGGCAACACGTGGAGCCGCACGTCCCTCGTGCTGGCCGACGGCGCGCTCGGTCGGGGGGTCGTCCGGGTCCGGCTGACCGCCCAGGGTGCGGTGCGCGCGCTCGGCGGGATCGCACGGATGGGGCTGGGGCTGCTGACGCGGTCGCTCTCGCACCAGGCCCACGGTCGTCGCACCCTCGCCCGCGGCGCGGGGATGCTCGCCGGGGCCTATGGCACCGTGTACGTCGAGTACTCCCGTGACGGCAGCCGCACGGTCCGCGCGACGAAGGTCCCGACGTCGTCGTGACCCGGACGGAGGGGGGCAGCATCCCGCAGGCCGACGACACCCAGCCGACGGCGAAGCCGCGGGGCGGTTCCGCGCGGAGCATGACGATCACGCTGGTCGGGAACTTCTTCCCCGCCGCGATCGCGCTGGCCACCGGGCCGATCCTCGCGCAGTCGCTGGGCGTCGAGGGCCGTGGCCAGGTCGCTGCCGCGACGGCGCCGCTGGGCCTCGCGATCGCGCTCATGACCTTCGGGGTGCCCGAGGCCGTGTCCTACGCGGTCGCCCGGCACCCGCGGCTGGTGCGGACGGCCGCGCGCAACGGGTTCCTCCTCATCATCCTGGCCGGGCTCCTGGCGACGGCCGCCGTGCTGTCCGCCCGCGGGTGGCTGAGCGGGGGAGAGCTCGAGATCCAGCACCTGATGGTCGTCGCGTCGCTCGCGGTGATGCCCACGCTGCTGCTCGGCGTGCTGCGCGGCATCGCGTCCGGGCTGCAGCAGTGGAGCATGGTCGCGTGGGAGAAGGTGCTCGCCTCCGGGCTGCGCCTGCTGGTGCTGCTGCCCCTGTGGCTGACAGGGCACCTCACCCCGTTCACGGCCGTCGTCGTGCTCGCCGCGATGCCCGTCATGGGGGCCATCGCGTACCTGTGGCTCCCGCGTCGGCTGCCGCCGCCGGAGGCCGACACCGAGAAGGTCGCGTCGACGAAGGCGATCACCGGGTACGGCATGCGGCTGTGGATCGGGACGATCTCCGGCGTCCTGCTCTCCCGGGTGGACCAGACGCTCATCACCCCGCTGAGCAGCGCGTACCAGCTGGGCCTGTACGTCGTGGCTGTCAACGTCAGCGAGATCCCGCTGATCATCCACCGGTCCGTCCGGGACGTCACGTTCGTCACCGACGCCCACCGCAGCGAGGACGCGAAGCTCGCGGCGTCCGCGCGCATCTCGACGCTGATCTGCACGGTCGTGGCCCTCGGGCTCGGGCTGACCATGGGGTGGTGGCTGCCGATCCTGTTCGGGGAGGAGTTCGCCCCCGCGGTGCCGATCGCGGCACTGCTGCTGGTGGCGGTGGTCCTGAGCACCCCGGGGTCGATCGCCGGCGCCGGCCTGAGCGCGCGCGGCCGGCCCGGCCTGCGCAGCATCGCCCTGGTGATCGCCTGCGTCGTGAACGTCGGCCTGCTGGTCGTCCTCGTCTCGGAGTACGGCGCCCTCGGTGCCGCCTGGGCGACCGTCCTGGGCTACCTGCTCTCGAGCGCGCTCAACCAGTTCTTCCTCAAGCGGCTGTTCGGCGTCTCGATGCTCTCGTTCTACGGGCTCCGCCGGTCCGACCTGGGGATCCTGCGTCGGTACGCGGCGGGGATCGGCCGGGTGCTCCGGCTGCGCCGCCGCCGCTGAGTCAACCCAGACCCACCGCGGCGGCCATGTTGTCGACCAGGTGGGCCGACGTGAGCCGGGCCTCGATCTGGGCCCGGGCGCGCCGGCCCAGCGCGCGGGCCTCGGCCGGGTCGTCGAGCAGCTCGACCACCGCGTCGGCCAGCGACTCGGGCGCGCCCGTCGGGACGAGCCGGGCGTTGCCGCCGTCGTCGACGTAGTCCTCGACGCCCGGTGTGCGGGTGAGCACGACGGGCCGCGCGGTGGCCATCGACTCGAGCGAGACCGTGAGCCCGGACATGTGCAGGTTCGGGCGGGTGGCGACGGCCACGACGCTCGCGCGGGCGTACAGCGACCGCAGCTCCACGTGGGACAGGCGCGGGATCTTGGTCACCCCGGCCGGCGGCGGGACGTCCGACGAGCTCTGGACGACGATCTCGACGTCGGGGCGTGCCTCGTGCACCCGGGCCAGGGCGGCGAAGAGCGTCGCCGGGTCGCGGTCCCGGTCGCCGCCGACGCTGACCACGAGCGGACGGTCGGCCGGGGGCTGCGCGGAGAAGAAGTCGGCGTCGACGCCGAACGTGAAGAACGAGACACGCGTGCCCGTGCCGGCCAGGGCACGCTCGAGCGGCTCCACCTGCGCCCGGCTGTTCACGAACACGGAGTCCATCCGGCGCAGCACGTCGAGGGTGCTGCGGACGCGGGCGCTGTCGGGGTCCGCGGCGAGCGCGTCCGTCAGCCAGATGGCACCCGCGTGCATGGCGGCGTGGGGTGCCAGGACGAGCATCCGTCGGGCCAGGTTCTCGTCCCACGCGATGCCGATGTCCGTCGACCCTGTGGACGACCTGGGGGAGCGACGCAGCATCGCGCGCAGCCGGTCCGCCCGGGTGGGCTCCGGGAGGCTCCGCCGCGTCACGGTCAGCCCTGGCCGGGCGAGCAGGTCCAGCCCGTACGGCCAGCGCCCCGGGACCTCCCCCCGCTCGTGCCGGGCCGTCCAGGAGTCGACGTCACGTTCGCTGCGGAACATGACCTCGACCTGTGCCGTGCTCATCGATCTCCTCGTGCTGGGGCGGGGGTGTGTGCCGGGGGCGTCTCGCGGCGGACCCGGGCGAGCGCTGTGCGGAACGCGGCGGCGTGCGCGGGGGCGACCACGGACCAGTCGCGCGCAGACAGGTCGGGCCGGCCCGGCGCCGTGCGCGCCAGTGCCGCGGCCAGGTCTGCCGCCCCCACGACGTCCGTGAACGTGGGGACCCACGCGTCGCCCACCTCGGCCGCCAGCTCCGTGGCGGTGCCGCCCGCGGGGACCAGCACCGGCCGGTCGAGGGAGAGCGCCAGCAGGGCGACGCCGGAGTTGTGCAGGTGCCGGTACGGCAGCACCACGACCTGCGCGGCGTTGATCTCCGCGGCGAGCGTCTCGTCGTCCACGTACTCGAGCCGGACGCCGATGCGTGGGTCCGCCGCCGCCTGCTCGGCGACCGACCGACCGAGCGCCGCGTCCTCCGGGTGCCCGACGACACGCAGGCTCGCGCCCTCGTCGGGCAGGTCGTGGAACGCGGCCAACAGGTCCTCGACCCCCTTGTAGGGGCGGATCAAGCCGAAGAACAGCACGCGGCCGGGCATGGCCTCCCCCCGGGGGAAGCGCGCGAACCAGTCGCGGTAGTGGGCGTGCGCGATCGTCACGACGGGCACCCCGGGCGCCGCGTGGACCGGCAGGGGGGTCGCCGGGTTGAGCCGGACGAACAGGGTCGTCCGCCGGTCCATCCAGCGCAGCAGGACCCGTTCGACCCGTCCTCCGGCCTCGTGCGGGGCCGCGTTGTGCAGCGTGCGGACCACTGCGGTCCGGCGCAGCCGCAGGCGCAGGAGGAGCGCGGCGGTGGCCGCCTGCCGGGCCAGGGTCTTCGTCCGGGAGCTGCCCCGGGGCAGCTTCTCCGGCCAGTGCACGTGGAACACGTCGTACCGGCCCCGCAGGGCGCGGCGCCACGTGAAGGTGCTCGCGACGACGTCGTCCGGCAGCTCGGCGAGCAGCTGGACCAGGTACGGGTTGGTGGTCGGGCGAGGACCGGGGAACGACTCGAGCACGCAGATGGGCCGCGCGCCGGTGGTCTGGGTCGTCATGTGGTGGTCACCGGGGTCGGTCGCTCCATCGGCTCGTCGTCGCGGCGCACCAGCAGCAGCCCCAGGCCGAGCACCAGGCCCGGCATCGAGCTGAGGATCGGTCCGAACGCGAAGTTCCAGAGGAAGAGGCAGGTCAGGTAGATCACCAGGGCGGGCGCGGTGCGCCGGGCCACCAGGGTGGCCAGCGACCAGATCGTGATCCCGAGCATGGCACCGGCCAGCACCAGGCCGGGGATGCCGAAGTTCGCCCAGAGGTCCGCCACCAGCGCGTGCAGCTTGATCTCGCTGCCGAACATGTAGTTCTCGACGTACCCGTTGTTCGGGTCGTAGTTGAGGTCCGCCATGCCCGACTTCGCGACCAGGATGTCGTCGAGGTTCGCGATCACGCCCACCCCGAACCCGATCGGGCGGTCCTGCGACAGCGCGATGCTGGCCCCCCACTCGGGACGTCCACCGAGCAGGATCGACCCCGACGCCTCGACCTGCGCCTGCGACCGCTGCTGCGTGGACTCGCCCAGGTAGCCGTCGAGGATCAGCGTCGTGCCGACGGTGTACACGCACGCGGCCACCCCCGCGAACAGCGCGATGGTCGCCAGCGCGCTGGTCTTCCGCCCCATCGTGGTGGGCCGCAGCTGCCAGGCCACCAGCAGGGCCGTGAGCAGGAGGGTCGCGAACGCGGACCGGGAGTCGTTCAGCGCCGACGCGACGGCGAGCCCGAGCAGCAGGACGATCTCCACGGGCCGGGGCCGGTTGCGCAGGACCAGCGCGAGCAGCAGCACGATGAGCGCGTACGAGATGCCGTGCTTCCACGGGTTCACCGGGTTGGGCGGCTCCACCACGGCGAGGCGGGCGATGATCCCCGCGGCCGCGGCGAGCCCGACCACCCGCAGCGACAGCACGGTGCGGGCCCACAGGATCAGCCCGATGCTGCAGAACCCGCCGATCATCAGGAACGTCGTGGAGCGCACGACCAGCGGGTTCACCGCGTGGTCCGACGACGCGACCGCGCTGAGCCACAGCCCCGACGCCAGCGCGAGGGCGCCCAGCCCGATGAGCACGCGGGCCCCGATGAAGCGCTTGGTCGCCTGCCACCAGACGGGGGCCAGCGCGACGGACACGACGGTCGCGCTGGTGATCGCGTCCTTCAGCGGGAAGGCGAGCGTGATCGCCGCGACCCCGCCGAACGCCAGGAACTCGTTCAGGGACCACCCGGCGCCCTGCGAACGCGGTCGGTGCGTGACCGCGACGGGGGCGTCGGTGACGCTCATGGCCGCCAGGGGGCCGCAGGCACGACCTGGATGCGGTGCTCACCGTCGTCCGTGGGGGCGGCCTCGTCGGGTGCCGGCTCCGGGCCCTCCAGCGGGGGGAGCCCGTCGAGCGACGGCTCGTCGGCGGGGGCGGAGTAGGTGGCGGCGGAGTCGTCGTCCGCGGGGGCGGCCAGGGGCTCGTCGAGGACGGCGACGGCTCCCGGTCTCGGCTCCTCCTGCGCGACGGTGCGGACGTGCTGACCGGTGGGATGCACGGCGGGCTGGTCGGAGAGCGGTGCCGGCACAGGCTCCTCGACGTCCGGCGCGGACGACGGTCCGGCCTGCGGGGTGGGCGGCTGCGCCGCCGCAGGCTGGGCGACCGGCTGCGCGGCGGCCTTCCGGGGCTGCTCGGCCCCCGGGGCGCCGACGGCCGGGCCGCCGTTCGACTGCGAGGCGGTGGGGGGCAGCACCCGCGCGGCGACGTGCGCAGCGAACTTCGACGACGCGCGTGCCGTGTCGAGGTCGTCCACCTCGGGACCGGGCTCCGCCCGCTCGACGGGAGCCGGCACCGGGGTCGGCGCCACGGGAGCGACCGGGACCTCGCGCGGGAACGTCGTGCTCGTGCCGACCGGGGTCGGCTCGCCGCGCTTGCTGCGGGAGCGTCGCGACGCGCGCTGAGGTCGCTGGCCGTTCGCGTGCCAGCGGGCGGTCGCCTGCGGGGTCGACCCGTACACGTACGTGGCGCCGACGTCCTTGCCGGACACCCGGTTGAAGACGAGGCCCAGGACGCGCCCGCCGGCCGTCGACAGCGTCGCGAGGCCGTCGGCGAGCTGGTGGCGGTGCACGCGCTTGGACCCGACCACGACGAGCGCCCCGTCGGTGAGCCGGGAGAGCACCGCGGCGTCGGTGACGGGCAGCAGCGGGGCGGAGTCGAGGATCACCACGTCGTACGAGGAGGCGAGCTCCGCGAGCAGCTCGACCATCGTGGTCGAGTCGAGCAGCTCGCTCGGGTTCGGGGGGACCTGGCCGGACGGGAGGACGTCGAGCATGTCGCCCCACCGCTGCACGACGTCGGCCGTCGTCGCCTCGCCGATGAGCACGGTGGTGAGCCCGACCGTTCCCTCGATCCCGAGGTGCCGGGCGACCGACGGCCGGCGCAGGTCGGCGTCGACGAGCAGGACGCGCGCACCGCCCTCGGCCATGGCCCAGGCCAGGTTGATGGAGGTCGTCGTCTTGCCCTCGGTCGGCAGGGAGGAGGTGACGACGATCGACCGGTTGGGTCCGCGCAGGTTCAGGTAGCGCAGGTTGGTGCGCAGGCGGCGGTACGCCTCGGCCTGGTCGCCGAACGGCTGGCTGCGCATGACGGCCGCCTCGTGCGTCGACTTGCGGTCGTAGCGCACGGTGCTGAGCACGGCGACGTCGGTGACCCGGCGGATGTCCTTCTGGGTCCGCACGCGGGTGTCCAGGATCGTGCGGGCCAGGGCGAGGACGATGCCGAGCACCACGCCGACGACGAACCCCGTCGCCGCGTTGAGCTTGGTGTTGGGCGAGAACGCGTACGACGGCGGCGTCGCCGGCGAGATGACGGTCATCCCGATGTGCGGGGTGGTGTCGTCGTCGCTGCCGGCGCCCTCGATGCGCTCCACGGCCCGCGCGAGCTCGGTGCTGACGGTGTTGGCGATGTCCGCCGACTTCTCGGGGTTCCCGCTGACTGCGGAGATGTCGAGGATCAGGCTGTTGATCGGGCTGGTCGCCGAGACCGAGTTGGCGAGCGAGCGGGCCGTCGTGTCCAGCTCCAGCTCCCGGATGACCGGGTCCAGCACGTACGCCTTGGTGGCCAGCTGGGCGTAGGACTCGATGCGGTTCTGGGCGTACGTGGACCCCTGGAGCGACTCGCCGACCGTGGTGCCGGCCTGCTCGGAGACGAACAGCGAGGCGGTCGCCCGGAAGCTGGGCGGGATCGTCTGGGAGTAGGCGTAGCCGCCGACGAACCCGAGCACGCCGAGCGCGGCGATCATCAGCCAGTGCTTGCGCAGCAGTGCGAGGTACTCGCTCGGTTCCATGGTCACCCCTCCTCGATCACGGACGGGATCGATGGTCAGCGGCACGTGCGTGCCCCGGAACGATTGTCCAGGATGTGCCGCCGCCATGGTGAGGGCGGATGAGGGCGATATGTAGAGATACGAGGGAATTCACCCGACTAGTGGAACGCCCGCTCACCAGCGCCGACGGTCGCGCTGGGCCATCCGTGGCGCCTCGGGTGAAGTACGCCACGAACTATCCCCTTTGTCCGACTTGCACCCCTATCGTGAGCGGGGTCGGTACCCCGGCCGACGTCGAGAACAGCAGGAGGCGGCACGTGGCGCGAATCGTCGGGTACGCCCCTGGGGCGTACGACCTGTTCCACGTCGGCCACCTCAACATCCTCAAGCACGCCAAGCGACGCTGCGACTACCTGATCGCCGGCGTCGTCGCGGACGACATGCTGGAGCTGACCAAGGGGCGCCGCCCGATCGTCCCGCTCGCGGAGCGCATGGAGATCGTCCGGCACATCTCCTACGTCGACGAGGTCGTCGCGGAGGTCGTGCCCGACAAGGTCGAGACGTGGCGCTCGGTCGGGTTCGACGTGATCTTCAAGGGCGACGACTGGCGGGGGACCCCGAAGGGCGACCGGCTGGAGCGCGACTTCGCCGCGGTCGGCGTCGAGGTCATCTACTTCCCGTACACGATGCACACCTCCAGCACGGCGCTGCGCCGGGCGCTGGCCGTCTTCGACGAGGCGGAGCTGGTGGAGTCCGAGGTCGGCTGACCCACCCGCGCCGCCCACCGCGTGTCGGCGGGGCGCCTTAGGATGACGACGCACCCCGGATCCTGTGGATCTGGGGCATTCGCGTTGCTCGGGACGGCTCCGGGCGAGCCGTTCGCGCACTATCGAAGGACCCCATGGACCTCACCGGCCTGCTTCCCGCCCTGCTCTCCGACCCTGCGGCCGCCGCGGCGGTGGAGTCCGTCCGCGCGCGCGGCGAGCTCGACGTCGTCGGCCCCGCGGGAGTCCGTCCGCCGCTGCTCGCGGCGCTGGCGTCCGGACGGCCGCTCGTCGTCGTGACCGCCACCGGCCGGGACGCGGACGAGCTCGCCGCGGCGGTCCGGTGCTACGTGCCGGCCGACGACGTCGCGGTGCTGCCGTCCTGGGAGACGCTGCCGCACGAGCGGCTGTCGCCGCGCAGCGACACCGTCGCCCGTCGGCTCGCGGTGTTCCGCCGGCTCGCGCACCCGGAGACCGACGGGCACGCCGGTCCGGTGCGCGTGCTCGTCATGCCCGTGCGGGCGCTGCTGCAGCCGGTGGTCGAGGGCCTCGGGGAGCTGGTGCCGGTCTCGATCAGCACGGGCGACCGTGTGGACCTCGCGGACCTCGCGGAGAAGCTCGTCGCCGCGGCCTACACGCGCGTCGACATGGTGGAGAAGCGCGGCGAGTTCGCGGTGCGCGGTGGGATCATCGACGTGTTCCCGCCGACGGAGGACCACCCGCTGCGCGTCGAGCTGTGGGGTGAGGACGTCGAGGAGATCCGCTGGTTCTCCATCGCGGACCAGCGCAGCCTCGAGGTGGCCGACCACGGCGTGTGGGCGCCGCCGTGCCGGGAGATCCTGCTGACCGACGCGGTGCGCGCCCGCGCGGCGGAGCTCGTCCCGCAGCTGCCGGGTGCGGTCGACATGCTGGACAAGCTGGCCAACGGCATCGCGGTCGAGGGCATGGAGTCCCTCGCGCCCGCGCTGGTCGAGTCGATGGTGCCGGTGCTCGACCTGGTGGGCGACGACAGCCTGCTGGTGATGGTCGACCCCGAGCGGGTGCGGCGGCGCGCGCACGACCTCGTCGCGACCACGCAGGAGTTCCTCGAGGCCGCGTGGACGTCCGCGGCGGCCGGTGCGGCGACGCCCCTGGACCTGTCCGCGGCGAGCTTCGCGTCGTTCGCGGAGATCCGTGCGCTCGCGGCCGTCCGCGGGCTCGGCTGGTGGACGCTGTCGCCGTTCTCGCTCGACGTCGACGCGACGGAGGCGGCCAAGCCGGACGACTTCTACGAGGGCGCCACGGGGACCGGTCACACGGCCGCCCGGAACGAGTCGCCGCACGCCAGCGCGATGGCGGACGACCTCGCGGCGACCACGCAGACGCTGGTGATCGGTGCGCGGGACGTCGAGCGGTACCGCGGCGAGGTCGCCCGCGCGGTCGCCGACGTGCGCGTGCTCCAGCAGGCCGGCTGGCGGCTGGTGCTGGCTACCGAGGGGCACGGCCCCGCGCAGCGCATGGTCGAGCAGCTCAAGGCCGCCGAGGTTCCGGCGCGGCTCGTCGGCACCATCACCGAGGAGCCCGAGGGCGGTGTCGTCCTCGTCGTGCCCGCGCCCGTCGGACCGGGTTTCGTCGCGGAGCCCCTGCACCTCGCGGTGTTCTCCGAGTCGGACCTCACCGGCCGCGCCGGGACGTCGACCCGGGACATGCGCAGGATGCCGAGCCGGCGTCGCAACGTCGTCGACCCGCTCCAGCTGCGCCCGCACGACTACGTGGTGCACGAGCAGCACGGTGTCGGGCGGTTCGTGGAGCTGGTGCAGCGGACGATCGGCTCCGGCTCCACCGCGGCGACGCGCGAGTACCTGGTGATCGAGTACGCGTCGAGCAAGCGCGGTCAGCCCGGGGACCGGCTCTACGTGCCCAGCGACCAGCTGGACCAGGTCACCAAGTACGTCGGCGGCGAGGCTCCGTCGCTGTCCAAGATGGGCGGCGGCGACTGGGCGAAGACCAAGGGCCGCGCCAAGAAGGCCGTCAAGGAGATCGCTGCGGAGCTCATCCGGCTGTACTCGGCGCGCATGGCGACCGCGGGGCACGCGTTCGGGCCGGACACGCCCTGGCAGCGCGAGCTCGAGGACGCGTTCGCGTACGTGGAGACGCCGGACCAGGCGGCCACGATCGACGAGGTCAAGGCCGACATGGAGAAGCCGATCCCGATGGACCGGCTGGTCTGCGGCGACGTCGGCTACGGCAAGACGGAGATCGCCGTCCGGGCCGCGTTCAAGGCGGTGCAGGACGGCAAGCAGGTGGCGATCCTGGTGCCGACGACGCTCCTCGTGCAGCAGCACCTCGACACGTTCAGCGAGCGGTACAGCGCGTTCCCCGTGACGGTGAAGGCCCTGAGCCGGTTCCAGTCGCCGAAGGAGTCCAAGGAGGTCGTCGCCGGGCTGTCCGACGGCACGGTCGACGTCGTCATCGGCACCCACCGGCTGATCACGGGGGAGGTGCGGTTCAAGGACCTCGGCCTCGTGGTGATCGACGAGGAGCAGCGGTTCGGCGTCGAGCACAAGGAGACGCTCAAGGCGCTGCGCACCAACGTCGACGTGCTGGCCATGAGCGCGACGCCGATCCCGCGCACGCTGGAGATGGCCGTCACGGGCATCCGCGAGATGTCGACGCTGGCCACCCCGCCCGAGGAGCGGCACCCGGTCCTGACGTTCGTCGGCGCGTACGACGAGAAGCAGATCAGCGCGGCGATCCGGCGCGAGCTGCTGCGCGAGGGCCAGGTGTTCTACGTGCACAACAAGGTCGACTCGATCGAGCGGACCGCGTCGCGCCTGATGGAGCTGGTCCCGGAGGCCCGGGTCGCGGTGGCGCACGGGAAGATGAACGAGCACCAGCTCGAGCAGGTCATCGTCGACTTCTGGGAGAAGAGGTTCGACGTCCTGGTCTGCACGACCATCGTCGAGACCGGTCTGGACATCTCGAACGCGAACACGCTCATCCTGGAGCGTGCGGACCTGCTGGGCCTCTCGCAGCTGCACCAGCTGCGCGGGCGCGTCGGGCGCGGGCGCGAGCGGGCCTACTCCTACTTCCTCTACCCGCCGGAGAAGCCGCTCACGGAGACCGCGCACGACCGGCTCCAGACGATCGCCGCGAACACCGACCTCGGGGCCGGCATGGCGGTCGCGATGAAGGACCTGGAGATCCGCGGCGCCGGCAACCTGCTGGGCGGCGAGCAGTCCGGCCACATCGAGGGCGTCGGCTTCGACCTCTACATCCGCATGGTCGGCGAGGCCGTCGCCAACTTCCGTGGTGACGTCGAGGAGGAGCTGCCCGACGTCACCATCGAGCTGCCCGTCGACGCGCACATCCCGCACGACTACATCGCGCACGAGCGCCTGCGGCTCGAGGCCTATCGCAAGATCGCGGCGGCGGCGGACTCAGCGGCGCTCGGCGAGGTCCGGGCGGAGCTGGTGGACCGCTACGGCGCGGTGCCGTCGGCGGTCGACAACCTGTTCGAGGTCGCGGAGTTCCGCCAGCACGTCCGGGCGTCCGGGCTGTCCGACGTCACGGCCCAGGGCAAGTTCGTCCGCTTCGCACCCGTCGACCTGCCGGAGTCCGCACAGCTGCGGCTCAAGCGCCTCTACCCCGGCGCGGTGCTCAAGCCCGCCGTCCGCACCGTCCTGGTGCCGTGGCCGATGACCGCGCGCCTGGGCGGCAAGCCCGTCCAGGGCCGCGAGGTCATGCTCTGGGCGCGGCAGTTCATCGACGCGGTGGTCCGGGGGGACGTCGCGGCCGCGGCCGCCGCGGGCACGGGGGGCACCGCACGCAGGTGAGGGCCCTACGATGACCCACGATCGACGAGCGACGACGCGGGAGGTCCGGCGGTGGCGGTGCAGTGGCGTACGAAGGCGGCGGGGGTGCTGGTCGCGCTGACGACGGTCGGCCTGGCGGGGTGCGCCGGGCAGCCCGGGGCGGCGGCGGTGGTCGACGGCACGGCCATCCCCACGTCGGACGTCGAGGCGGCGCTGTCGGAGCTGCTGCCCTGGTTCCAGGGCGTGACCACGACGAACGTGCTCTCCGTCCTGGTCCAGGAGCCCACCGTGGTCGAGCTGGCCGAGGAGAAGGGTGTCGGCGTGTCCGACGAGGACGCCCGGACCCTGCTGGACGAGGTGGTGAAGCAGAAGTCCCCCGACGCGACCGCGACGTTCACGGAGCCGGCGCTGGCGGTCGCCCGCTACTCGATCGCCTACAGCAACCTCGAGGACCTCGCGAACCCGTCCGAGATCGGCGAGGAGATCGACACCCGGCTGCGGGCGCTCGACATCGAGGTCAACCCGCGGTTCGCGTCGCTGGAGGACGACTTCCAGATCGGTGCGCCGGTGGCGCCGCCGTGGCTGGTGGGCTCGGGCTCCGGTACGGACGACAGCGTCCCCGAGCCGGCGCCGACACCCTCGGCCTCGTGACGCGGACGGAGCCGGACCCGCTGCGCGACCTCGTGCGCGTGATGGACCGGCTGCGCTCGCCCGGCGGCTGCCCCTGGGACGCCCGGCAGACCCACGAGTCGCTCGTGCCGTACGCGCTGGAGGAGGCCCACGAGCTGGCGGAGGCGATCGAGTCGGGGGACCGGCCCGGGCTGCGCGAGGAGCTGGGGGACCTGCTGCTCCAGGTGGTCTTCCACGCGCGCATCGCCACCGAGCACCCGAGCGACCCGTTCGACGTCGACGACGTGGCCGCCGACCTCGTCGCCAAGCTCGTCCGCAGGCATCCCCACGTGTTCGAGGACGCGGAGCTCGACGGCGACGTGCACGTGCAGTGGGACCGGCTGAAGAACGCCGAGAAGCAGCGCGCGTCGGCGCTCGACGGTGTGCCGCTGGCCCTCGGTGCGCTGGCGCGGGCGCAGAAGGTCGCGGGCCGGGCGGGACGAGCGGGCCTGGACGCGCCGGTCCCGGCCGGGGACGGGCTGGGGGAGCGGCTGCTCGCGCTGGTGCTGGAGGCCGACGCCGCCGGGGTCGACGCCGAGGGGGAGCTGCGCCGGACGGCGGCCGCGTGGGAGCTCGACCTGCGGTCGCGGGAGCAGGCGGGCGGTTCCTGACGCCGGAAGTTCTCCCGATCATCCGAATGGCGGACGGAAAGCGCTTGCCGCACCGGTGACGGAACCCGTAGCCTGCGCGTGGCCGCCATGATGAGGGCGGCTCGTCGTCCCCCGACGGCCAGCCCGTGACGACGATCCGACGACGGAGGCACGCCCGATGCGCATCGGCATCCCGATCGAGAGCCGGTCCGGCGAACGGCTCGTCGCCGCGACGCCGAAGACGGTCGGCCAGCTCGTCGGCCTCGGCTACGAGGTCGTCGTCGAGAGCGGGGCGGGCGCCTCCGCGACGTTCCGGGACGAGGACTACGAGGCGGCGGGCGCAGCCGTCGGGGGCGTGGCCGACGTCTGGCACAGCGACGTCGTCGCCAAGGTCAACCCGCCGACGGACGCCGAGGTCGCCTCGTTGCGCGCGGGCGCCACGCTCGTCGCGATGCTCGCGCCCGCGTCCAGCCCCGCGCTCGTCGAGGACCTGCACGCCCGCGGCGTGACCGCGCTCGCCCTCGACGCGGTGCCGCGCATCTCGCGGGCGCAGGCGCTCGACGTGCTGAGCACGATGTCGAACGTCGCCGGCTACCGCGCGGTCGTGGAGGCCGCCGAGGTCTACGGCGGGATGTTCACGGGCCAGGTCACCGCCGCGGGCAAGACGCCGCCGGCCCGCGTGTTCGTCATCGGCGCGGGCGTGGCCGGGCTGGCGGCGATCGGGGCCGCGGGTTCGATGGGCGCGCGTGTGCGCGCGTTCGACGTCCGGCCCGAGGTCGGCGAGCAGATCGAGTCGATGGGCGCGACGTTCGTCCAGGCCGCGGCCGCGCAGCAGGCGGTCAGCAGCGACGGGTACGCGAGCGCACTGACGCAGGAGCAGGAGCGGCTGACGCAGGAGATGTACGCCGCGGAGACCGCCGACGCGGACATCGTCATCACCACCGCGCTGGTGCGCGGGCACGCGCCGACCACCATCACCGCGGCGATGGTCGCGGGGATGCGGCCCGGCAGCGTCATCATCGACCTCGCCGCGTCCGGCGGCGGCAACTGCGAGCTCACCGTCCCGGGCAAGGCCGTGGTGACCGACAACGGCGTGACGGTGGTCGGGTACACCGACCTGACCAGCCGGATGCCGCAGCACACGTCCCAGCTCTTCGGGACCAACATCGTGCACCTGCTCCAGCTGCTCACCCCCGGCAAGGACGGGCAGCTCGTGCTCGACCTGGACGACCCGGTGCAGCGCGGGATGGTGGTGACGCACGACGGCGAGGTGCTGTGGCCGCCACCGCCCGTCCAGGTCTCCGCCGCGCCGGTCGCGCCGGCCGGCCCCACCCCGCAGGAGCGGGCTGCGGCGGCCGCGGCGCTGGAGCAGGACAAGGCCCGCCGACGGCAGCGGCGCTCGGTCGTCCTCGCCCTGCTCGCCGTCGCCGTGCTGTTCGCGGTCTCGTTCGCACCGGCCGTCTTCCTCGGGCACTTCACCGTGTTCGTGCTCGCGGTCATCGTCGGCTACTACGTCATCTCCAACGTCAGCCACTCGCTGCACACGCCCCTGATGGCCCAGACCAACGCGATCTCCGGGATCATCCTCGTCGGCGCGCTCCTGCAGATCGGCGACGACAGCTGGCTCGTCACCGTCCTCGCCGTCATCGCCGCCTCGGTGGCCAGCATCAACGTCTTCGGGGGCTTCCTCGTCGCGAACCGCATGATCCGCATGTTCCGGAAGGACGCCTGACCCCGTGCTGACCTCCGTGGCCCAGGCTGTCTACCTCGCCGCCGCCGTCCTGTTCATCCTCAGCCTCGCCGGGCTCTCGAAGCAGGAGACCGCACGGCGCGGCAACCTCGCGGGCATGGTGGGCATGGCCCTCGCGCTCGTCGCGACCGTCGCGCTCGCCCTGGAGGGCTCCGAGCGGCCCGTCGAGGTCACCGCGTCGCTGATCCTCGTCGTCTTCCTCGTCGGTGCGACCGTCGGCACGTGGCAGGCGCGTCGCGTCGAGATGACGCAGATGCCCGAGCTCATCGCGATCCTGCACTCGTTCGTCGGGCTCGCGGCCGTGCTCGTCGGCTACAACTCGTTCCTCACGGAACCGTCCGACCCGGCGCACCTCGTCGAGGTGTTCCTCGGCGTGCTCATCGGCGCGGTGACGTTCACCGGCTCGGTCGTCGCGTACCTGAAGCTCTCGACGAAGATCAGCTCCGCGCCCATGGTGCTGCCCGGCCGCAACTGGCTGAACCTGGGCATGGTCGTGGTGTCCGGCGTGCTGCTGGCGTGGTTCCTCGGCTCCGGGAGCGTCTGGCCCCTGCTGCTCATGACCGTCGTCGCGCTCGCGCTCGGCTGGCACCTCGTCGCGTCGATCGGTGGCGGCGACATGCCGGTCGTCGTGTCGATGCTGAACTCGTACTCCGGGTGGGCGGCCGCCGCGGCGGGGTTCATGCTCAGCAACGACCTGCTCATCGTCACCGGCGCGCTCGTCGGCTCGTCCGGTGCGATCCTCAGCTACCTCATGTGCACGGCCATGAACCGGTCGTTCGTCAGCGTCATCCTCGGCGGGTACGGCACGGCCGGCGGGACGGTCGTCGCGTCGGACGCCGAGCTCGGCGAGTACCACGAGATCAAGCCGCCCGAGGCCGCCGAGCTGCTCGCCGACGCCCGCCGCGTGGTCATCACCCCCGGCTACGGCATGGCCGTCGCGAAGGCGCAGTACCCCGTCGCGGAGCTCGTCGCGAAGCTGCGGGCCCGCGGGGTCGAGGTCAGGTTCGGGGTGCACCCGGTCGCCGGTCGGCTGCCGGGGCACATGAACGTGCTGCTCGCCGAGGCCAAGGTGCCCTACGACATCGTGCTCGAGATGGACGAGATCAACGGCGACCTGGCGGACACCGACGTTGTCCTGGTGATCGGCGCCAACGACACCGTGAACCCGGCGGCCCTCGACGACCCCTCGTCGCCCATCGCCGGCATGCCCGTGCTCGAGGTGTGGAAGGCCGCCCGCGTCATCGTGTTCAAGCGGTCGATGGCCACCGGCTATGCGGGCGTGCAGAACCCGCTGTTCTTCCGCGAGAACACGTCGATGCTGTTCGGCGACGCGAAGGACCAGGTCGAGCACATCATGCTGGCGCTGTAGTCCACGGGTCGAAGGGCCCGGGCGGCGCGGTGTGGGACGCCACTAGGGTGAGGTCGTAAACCCACCCGCTTCCAAAGGAGCACCCATGGCCAGCATCGAGGCCGTCGGCGCCCGCGAGATCCTCGACTCGCGCGGCAACCCCACTGTCGAGGTCGAGGTCGCACTCGACGACGGCACCATCGCCCGTGCTGCCGTCCCCTCGGGTGCGTCGACCGGCGCGTTCGAGGCCGTCGAGCGCCGTGACGGCGACTCCGCCCGCTACCTGGGCAAGGGTGTCGAGGAGGCCGTCAGCGCCGTCATCGACGAGATCGCCCCCGAGCTCATCGGCTTCGAGGCCACCGAGCAGCGCCTGATCGACGGTGCGCTGATCGACCTCGACGGCACCGCCAACAAGGGCAAGCTCGGCGCCAACGCGATCCTCGGCGTCTCGCTCGCCGTCGCGAAGGCCGCCGCCGACTCGGCCGACCTGCCGCTCTTCCGCTACCTCGGCGGCCCCAACGCCCACGTGCTGCCGGTCCCGATGATGAACATCCTCAACGGTGGGTCGCACGCCGACTCCAACGTCGACATCCAGGAGTTCATGGTCGCCCCCATCGGTGCGACCACGTACCGCGAGGCGCTGCGCACCGGCGTCGAGGTCTACCACTCCCTGAAGTCCGTGCTGAAGAGCAAGGGCCTGTCGACGGGCCTCGGCGACGAGGGCGGCTTCGCCCCGAACCTGGGCAGCAACCGCGAGGCGCTCGACCTCATCCTGGTCGCCATCGAGAAGGCCGGCTTCACGCCCGGTGTCGACCTGGGCCTCGCGCTCGACGTCGCCGCCACGGAGTTCTTCACGGACGGCGCCTACCAGTTCGAGGGTCGCGCGCACTCCCCGCAGGAGATGATCACGTACTACGAGCAGCTGGTGCGTGACTACCCGCTGGTCTCCATCGAGGACCCGCTGTCCGAGGACGAGTGGGACTCCTGGTCGCAGCTGGTGGCCGAGGTCGGCGACCGCGTGCAGATCGTCGGCGACGACCTGTTCGTCACCAACCCCGAGCGTCTCCGTAAGGGCATCGAGCTCAAGTCGGCGAACTCGCTGCTGGTCAAGCTCAACCAGATCGGCACGCTGACGGAGACGTTCGACGCCGTCGAGCTGGCCCAGCGCAGCGGGTTCACGACGATGACCTCGCACCGCTCCGGCGAGACCGAGGACACCACCATCGCCGACCTGTCGGTGGCCACGAACGCCGGCCAGATCAAGACCGGTGCCCCCGCCCGCGGCGAGCGCATCAACAAGTACAACCAGCTGCTCCGCATCGAGGAGGAGCTGGACGACGCCGCGCGCTACGCCGGTCGCTCCGCCTTCCCGCGGTTCACGGCCTGACGCACGGCTCTCGGAGGCCGGTCACCCCGTGGGGTGGCCGGCCTCCGGCGTCGTCAGGGGGTCGACGGCACCGAGACGATCGGCTGGGGGTCGCCGCCGACGGACTCCGAGCTCGAGTAGACGGCGGTGAGCGCCACGGTCACGAAGCCCGTCACCAGCAGGACGGGCACGGTCAGGACGAAGGTCGTGCGCCAGCTCTTCCAGTGCGTCCCGCGCCGGACCCAGCCGACAGAGCTCACGATCGCGAGGACCAGCGCGGCCGCCGGGATGGCGAGCAGGACCAGGCTGACCGGCGCGAGCACGAGCCCCAGCGCCAGGCCGCCGAGCGCGACGAGGACGACACCGACGGGCGAGTCGGTCAGTGAACGGCGGACCGTCGGGAGGGGCGGTGTGTCGGGGCTCCAGGCGGCGACCACGTCGTCGACGGTGCCCAGGTCGGCGAGGACGCGCCGCACGTCGTCGCCCGTCGGGTCGTGCTCGAGCTCGTCGAGGGCGACGTCGATGTGCTCGCGGACGGAGTCCACGATGTCGGCCCGCTCGGCCGGGTCCGCGCCCGAGAGGCGGCGGTCGAGGTCGGCGAGGTAGGCCGCGACGAGCGGTGGGACGGTACGCATCACGCGATGCCCTTCATGAGGTGGTCCACGCCGGTGCGGAACGGCTCCCAGACGGCGACGAAGGAGCGCAGCGCGTCCCGGCCCTCGTCGGTGAGCGCGTGGTAGCGGCGCGGCGGGCCGGTCGGGGACTCCTGCCAGGTGGTGTCCACCCAGCGGCGGCGGCGCAACCGGGTCAGCAGGGGGTAGAGCGTGCCCTCCGACCCGAACAGGATGTCGTCCCCGCCGAGAGCGCGGGCGATGTCCTGGCCGTACGACGGGCCGCGGTCGAGGTGGGCGAGCACGCAGTACTCGAGGGTGCCGCGCCGCAGCTGGGTGAGGACGGCGTGCGCCTCCGATCCCTTCGGTTCCATGTGACGCATGGTACCGAGCGACGCATGGGACGTGTCAACGACCACCCGGCGCGCCACGGCATCCGACATCCGGGCAGGTCGGGGCGGTACGGGGCACAATCGACGCCATGTCTGCCCCCCGACGCCCGGCGTCCCCGAGCGCCCCCGGTCGGCGCGCGGCGGCACCCCGGTCGGGGACGCCCACGCCCGCGGGAGGCGTGCCGCGGGGGAGCGCGGGCAGCCGTCCGTCGTCACCCCGCTCCGGGACGACCCCCCGCGTCGGCCCCACCCCGTCGTCGTCGCCCAAGCCCTCCTCGTCGCGACCCGCCGCCACCCGCCCCGCGACGCGCGGGGCGCCGACCCCGCCGCGGGGCACCCCGCGCGCCGAGCGGGTGCAGGTGCGGGTGCCGCGACTGTTCACCGTCCGCACGATGGTCTTCTCGTGCGTGCTCCTGCTCGCGTTCGTGCTGGTGTACCCGACGCTGCACGCCTACCTGGAGCAGCGCGTCGAGGTGGACCAGCTCCGCGCCGAGGTCGAGGCGGCGCGCGAGCGCAACGAGAACCTCGAGGCGGACCTGCGGCGCTGGGACGACCCCGCGTACGTGACCGCGCAGGCGCGCGAGCGGCTCTCGTTCGTGCTGCCGGGGGAGAAGGCGTTCCGCGTCGTCGACCCGGAGACCGTGCCGGACACGCCGCCCGCCGACGACGGCCCCGCCACCGCGCTGGACGCCGGGTCGACCCTGCCCTGGTACGCCAACGTCTGGGAGTCGGTCGAGGTCGCGGGCGAGACGCCTGTGCCCGGGTCGGAGGATGCCGCGACGCCGGGCGACAATGGGACGCCCGCGCCGCCCGCCGGCGGCTGACCGGACCCACTGCACGAACGGATCGACCTGTGGCCCCCTCCTTCGACACCGTGACCGACCAGGACCTCGCGGTGCTCGCCGAGCAGCTCGGCCGTCCCCCGCGCGGAGTCGTCGGCATCGCCGCCCGCTGCGTCTGCGGCCGGCCGCTCGTGGTCCGTACCGCCCCGCGGCTCGACGACGGCACCCCCTTCCCGACGACGTACTACCTCACCTGCCCGCCGGCGGTTGCCGCCGTGAGCACGCTCGAGGCAGGCGGGCTGATGAAGGAGCTCACCGCCCGGCTCGCCGACGACGAGGAGCTCGCCGCCGCCTACCGTCGCGCGCACGACGCCTACCTGGCCGACCGCGAGGCGCTCGGGCACGTCGAGGAGATCGCGGGCATCTCGGCAGGCGGCATGCCGACCCGCGTGAAGTGCCTGCACGTCCTGGTCGGCCACGCCCTGGCGGCCGGCCCGGGCGTGAACCCGATCGGCGACGAGGCCCTGACCCTGATCCGCGACGACTGGCGCCCCGACCGCTGCACCTGCTGACCGCCACGCCGCGACGACGTCCACACCTGTCGCCTCGGTCCTGCCGGCGGACACGCAGGACGTCCGAGCTTCTGCGCGTCGTGGCGCACACGTCCTCGGACGTCGCGTCTCCCGCTCCACGACGCCCGAGCTCTGCGCGCCCGGGCGCTCAGTTCCTCGGACGTCGCGCGTGAGGGGCGGTCTCGTGCGGCCACGTGGTCGGACGTTGCCGGTGGGGGTGGGTGTGCGGTGCGAGGATGGGGCGCGTGACGCGTGTGGCTGCCATCGACTGCGGGACCAACTCCATCCGACTGCTCGTCGCCGACGTCGATCCGGACGCCGGGACGCTGGTGGACCTGGACCGGCGGATGGAGGTCGTCCGGCTCGGCCAGGGCGTGGACCGGACCGGGCGGATCGCCCCGGAGGCGCTCGCGCGGACCCTGGACGCCGCCCGCCGGTACAACGACATCTGCACGGGGCTCGGGGTCGAGGCGGTCCGGTTCGTCGCGACGTCCGCGTCACGTGACGCGGAGAACAGGGCGGACTTCGTCGACGGCGTGCGAGCCGCGCTCGGGGTGGAGCCCGAGGTCGTCGCGGGTCAGGAGGAGGCCGAGCTCTCGTTCCGGGGGGCCACTGGTGTCCTCGGCGCGAGCCATCCCGGACCGTTCCTCGTGGTCGACCTCGGTGGCGGATCGACCGAGCTGGTGCTGGGCACGACGACTCCCGAGGCCGCGTTCTCCATGGACGTCGGCTGCGTGCGGATGACCGAGCGGCACCTGCGCAGCGACCCGCCGACCGCCGCAGAGATCGCTGCGGCGCACTCCGACGTCGCCGCGGCGCTGGACACCGCGTCGGCCGTCGTCCCGCTCGGCAAGACCGTCACGCTCGTCGGCCTGGCCGGGACCGTCACCACCGTCACCGCCCACGGTCTCGGCCTGCCCGCCTACGACGCCGAGGTCATCGACGGGTCGGTGCTGCCGGTCGACGTCGTCCTCGCCGCGTGCGACGACCTCCTGCTCCGGTCCCGCGAGGACCGCGCCGCGCTGGGCTTCATGCACCCCGGCCGGGTGGACGTGATCGGCGCCGGCGCGCTGGTCTGGGCCGACGTGATCCGTCGGGTCCGCGACGAGGTCGCCGCCGCGGGCGGTGAGCTGACCGAGGTCGTCACGTCGGAGCACGACATCCTCGACGGCATCGCCTGGAGCATCGCCACCCGCTGACTGGCGCCCGCCCCACCGACGACGTCCGCACTCCGGGGGCTCCCACCCCCCACGAGCGCGGACGTCCCACCGGTCCGCGTCGCAACGTCCGCACTCCGGCGGGTCCCACCCCTCACGAGTGCGGACGTCCCGGCTCTGGGGGTGCGCGCGATCAGTGGGCGTGGGCCTTGTTTCGACGTGCTCTGGCGCGTTGTGGACGGTAGTGCGCATTGTGTAATAGCGTCTGGCCTGCGGGAGCCGGAGGGGGCTCCCGCACCAGCTCGTCGGCCGAGGTCGTCGGACGCCCCGCGCGGCGGTCCGTGACCCGGGCGCGGACCCCGGAGGACCCATGGACACCACCCAGCTGCTCAAGGGCGTGCTCGACCTGGCAGTGCTCGCCGTCGTCTCGGACGAGGACGGGTACGGCTACGACGTCGTCCGTCGGCTCCGCGCCGCGGGCATCGAGGAGGTCGGGGACGCGTCCGTGTACGGGACGCTGCGGCGCCTGTACTCGTCGGGGGCGCTGACGTCGTACGTGGTGCCCAGCGACGAGGGACCGCACCGGAAGTACTACGGCATCAACGCGCAGGGTCGGGCAGTCCTCGAGGCGCAGCGCAAGGACTGGCAGGAGTTCGCAGGCGCCATGGGCCGCCTGCTCAAGACGGAGGTCGTGCGATGAGCGTGCTGGACACCACGGACGCGCTGGACGTCGCCGGTTACGCGGCGGCGGTGCGGCGCAGCCTCGCGGACCTGGGCCCCGAGCAGGTCGACGACCTGACGGACGACCTCGAGGCGGACCTGGCAGAGGCGCTGGACGACGAGCGGCACGTGGCGCACGGGCGCGGGGTCCTGGAGCAGTTCGGGCCGCCCGAGGAGTACGCCGCCGAGCTGCGTGCGGCGGCCGGTCTCGCCCCGGCGTCGGCCGCCGCCCGGGCCGGCCTGCCGCTCGGCGATCCGGTCGCGGACGCGCGCAGGCTCGGCCGCTGGGCCCTGCGGCGGCTGCGGGCGCTGGCCTGGTGGCCGCCGGTCGAGTCGTTCCTGGTCGCGCTGCGGCCGGTCTGGTGGCTCCTGCGCGGGTGGGTCGTCTACCAGCTCGTCGCGATCATGTCCGGGGTGTCGGGCTGGCTCCCGCACAACCTGCCGGCGTTCCTGGTGCTGGTCGGCTGCGTGGTCCTGAGCGTGCAGTGGGGCCGGGGGGCGTGGTTCCGGTCGAGCCGCGTGGCGTGGATCGCGACGACGGCCAACGTCGTCGCGGTCGTGGCCGTGGTGCCGCTCCTCGGCTCGGCGCAGGACTGGCTGGGGGACCGGGAGACCGTCTACGACGCGTACCTGGCCGGCGCGCTGGGCAACGGCGACCCGGAGACGATCGTCCGGGACAGGGCGGTCGACGGGGTCGTCGTCGACGGCATGCAGGTGAGCAACCTGTTCGTGTACGACGCGGAGGGCAACCCGCTGACGGACGTCCAGGTGTACGACGACCGCGGGCGCCCGGTGCGCACGACGTTCGACAACGGCTTCGAGCAGTACTGGTTCCCGGAGGCCACGGAGCCGTGGTCGTTCGTCAGCCGGGTGGACTCGGACGGGCGTGCCCGCTGGAACGTGTACCCGCTGCAGGGGGCTCCGACGTCGGAGTTCACCTACGACGACGAGGGTCTCCAGGTGCTGCCGGCGGGGTCCAGCGCGACGACGCCACCGTGGCCGTTCGCGAAGGCGCCCGCGCTCGACGCTGCCCCGGAGGCGGCCATCGGCGCGGAGGGCCCCGTGCCGTCGCCGACCAGCACGCCGTGACGACCGTCGGCGGCATCCTCCGGAAACGGGTGCCGCCGACGGCCCTGGGCTGCGATGATGGGCAGTGGGAACGCTCCCAGCGATTCCTCCCCGTCGGCGCTCGAAGAGGAGAGCCATGCCCTCCCGTGACCTGAACCGTCGCACCGTCCTCCACCTGGGGGGCGGGGTGGCCGCCGCCGGCCTGCTCGCGGCCTGCACGTCCGGAGGTCAGGTCACTGCGACACCGACCCCCACGGCGCCCACCGGGTGGCAGCCTCCCGCCGAGCCGATGGCGTTCCCCGAGGGGTTCGTGTGGGGCGCCGCGACGTCGGCGTTCCAGGTCGAGGGCTCGACCACCGCGGACGGTCGTGGGCAGTCGATCTGGGACACGTTCGCGGCGACGCCGGGCCGGATCCGCGACGGGTCGACGGGTGACCCGGCCGCCGACCACTACCGCCTGTGGGAGTCGGACCTCGACCTGGTCGCGGACCTCGGGCTGGCCGCCTACCGGTTCTCGGTGGCGTGGCCCCGGATCCAGCCGACGGGCTCGGGGGACGTCAACCAGCCGGGGGTCGACTTCTACCGTCGGCTGGTCGACGGCCTGCTGAGCCGCGGGATCCGCCCGGCGATCACGCTCTACCACTGGGACCTCCCGCAGGCGCTGCAGGACGCGGGCGGGTGGGCGGTGCGCGAGACGGCGGACCGGTTCGGGGAGTACGCGGCGATCATGTTCGAGGCTCTGCGGGACGTCGACGCCACGTGGCTGACGATCAACGAGCCGAAGACGACCGCCTACGTCGGGCACCGGTGGGGTGTGCACGCGCCGGGGATCACGGACGTGGACCAGGCCGCCGCGGCGATCCACCACCAGCTCCTCGGGCACGGGCGGACCGTCGAGGCGTTCCGGGCCAGCGGGGCGGCGGGCGGGATCGGCATCGCGCTGAACCTCCTGCCCGTCTACCCGACCAGCCGCGACGCGGACCCGGCAGCGGTGCACACGGATGCGGTCGAGAACCGGATGTTCCTCGAGCCGGTGCTCCTGGGGCGGTACCCGTCGGACGCGATCGGGACGAAGCCCGGGCAGCTGCCCGCGGACGCCGGGGCGTTCCAGGACCTCGTCCTGGAGGGTGACCTCGAGGTCATCAGCTCTCCGCTGGACGTGCTCGCGGTGCAGTACTACGGCGTCACCGGGGTCGACGAGACGGGCAACCAGGTCGACCTCTACCCGACGTCGGCGGCGGTCTGGCAGCAGGTCCACCCCGAGGGTCTCTACGACCTGCTGATCGACCTGCTCATCGACTACCCGGACGCACCGCCGCTGCTCATCACCGAGAACGGCATCCCGGACCCGACGCCCGAGGGCACCACCGACGACGTGGAGCGGCTCGAGTTCCTCCGGGCGCACCTGCAGCAGGCCGCTCGGGCCATCGGCGACGGCGTCGAGCTCGCCGGCTACTACGCCTGGTCGCTGCTGGACAACTTCGAGTGGGCCGAGGGGATGAGCCAGCGGTGGGGTCTGGTGCACGTCGACTTCGAGACCCAGGCGCGGACCCCCAAGGCGAGCATGGACTGGTACTCGACGGTGGTCCGCGCGAACGAGGTGCCACCCTCCTGAGTTCCCGGTGTGCGCATCATCACCGGCATCCAGGGGGGCGTTCACCCCCCGGCGCCGTTACCGTTGAGGCATGCCTACCCCCGTCTCCGATGTCGGCACCACGACCAGCACGGCAGCCCGCCCGGGCAAGCCGCGCAAGGTGCCCCGTGTCGTCATCCTCGGCGGCGGCACCGTGGGTCTGTACACGGCGCGCCGGCTGCGCAAGCGGCTGGGCAAGCGCGAGGCGGCCATCGTCGTCGTCGACCCCCGCCCGTACATGACGTACGCGCCGTTCCTGCCGGAGGCCGCGGCCGGGTCCATCGACCCCCGCAACATCGTCGCCCCGCACCGCCGGGCCCTCAAGGGCGTCGACGTGCTGCAGGGCAAGGTCAGCGAGATCAACCACGCCGGCCGCACGGTCCAGATCACGCCCGAGGAGGGTGACCCGTACTGGATCACCTACGACCACCTGGTCGTCGGCCTCGGCTCGGTCGCCCGCACGTTGCCGATCCCCGGGCTCGCGGAGCAGGGCATCGGCTTCAAGAACGTCGAAGAGGCCATCGCGGTCCGCAACCACGTCCTCAACCGGATCGACCTCGCGGCCAGCACCTGGGACCCTGAGCTGCGCAAGCGCATGCTGACGTTCGTCTTCGTCGGCGGCGGGTTCGCCGGCATCGAGGCGCTCGGCGAGGTCGAGGACATGGCCCGTGCCGCGGTGAAGTACTACAAGGCGATCGAGCAGGAGGAGCTGCGCTTCGTCCTGGTCGAGGGCTCGCCGCGCATCCTGCCCGAGGTCAGCGAGGAGCTCGGTGGGTACACCCTCGAGCAGCTGCGCAAGCGGCAGATCGAGATCCACCTGTCCACGTTCCTTGACAGCTGCGTCGACGGTCACGTGGTGCTGTCGAACAAGCTGGAGTTCGACGCGGAGACCATCGTCTGGACGGCCGGCGTGAAGGCGAACCCCGTGCTGCAGGACTCGGACCTGCCGCTCGACAAGATGGGCCGGGTCACCTGCAACGCGGCGCTCCAGGTCATCGACGCCGACGGGGCCGTCGTGCCCGACGCGTACGCGGCCGGTGACTGCGCGGCCGTCCCGGACCTGTTCAACCCCGGGCAGATGTGCCCCCCGAACGCCCAGCACGCGCTGCGCGAGGGGAACCACCTGGGCGACAACCTGGCGCGCGTCCTGCGCTCCGCCGAGGTGACCGACTACAAGCACAAGAACATCGGCGCCGTCGCGTCGCTCGGCATGTACAAGGGCGTCGCGCAGATGTTCGGCCGGATCAAGGTCCGCGGCTTCCTCGCGTGGGTGCTGCACCGCTCGTACCACGTCGCGGCCATGCCGACGTGGAACCGCAAGATCCGCATCGCGGCCGGGTGGACCGGTGCGCTGCTGCTCCGCCGCGAGGTCGTCGCGCTCGGCAGCCTGCACGACCCGCGCGCCGAGTTCCGCGCCGCGTCGGTACCGGCCAAGCCGCGCGCCGTCGAGCCCGGCGAGGGTGACGCGGCGCTGCCGCCCCAGAAGGCGGAGCCGGGGTCGCCGGCGGCGAAGAAGTCCGCGAAGACCGCCTGACCAGTCCTGACGCGAGCCCCCGACCCTCGTGGGTCGGGGGCTCGCGTGCTGGGTGCGCCTGGCAGGATGGCTCGCGGCCCCCGTAGCCCAACTGGCAGAGGCAGCCGGCTTAAACCCGGCCCAGTCCGGGTTCGAACCCCGGCGGGGGCACCGCCGCCGAGACATCGGGGACCGGCCGCGCAGGAGACCCCGGTCGCGGCGACCGGCCTCCTGTCGTGTCAGCTGACGGCCGGCCGGCTCGGGTGCTCGCCCCAACGTCTCCCCGGGTCAGTCGAGCCCTTCCGCCGCCTCGGACTCCTCGATGGTGGCGAGCCAGTCGCGCTTGGTGGCACGCCAGCCCTCGTCGTCGGCGCCCAGACGCCAGTAGCCGGACACGGAGAGCCGGTCCCGGGTGATCCCACGGTCGACGCGGACGTGCCTGCGCAGCTCGCGCACCACACCCGCCTCGCCGTGCACGAACGCGCTGACGGGAGCGGGGAGGTCGGGGAGGGCGGTCACGGTGTCGACGAGCGCGAGCCCGGCGACCGAGAAGCCCTGGTGCACCCACAGCACCTGCACGCCGGCGGGGGAGGCCAGCGGGATCTCGTCCTCGGGGCCGTGCACCTCGATCACGGCGTGGCCGACGGCGTCCGCGGGGAGCCGTTCGAGCGCGACCGCGATCGCGGGCAGCGCGCTCGCATCGCCGGCGAACAGATAGGACGCCGCGTCGAGGTCGGGCGACCACGCGCCGCCGGGGCCGACCAGGAGGACCTCGTCGCCGGGCTGCGCCGTCGCCGACCACGGTCCGGCGATCCCCTCGTCTCCGTGCACGACGAAGTCGAGGACGAGCTCGCGTGCCACCGGGTCCCAGGCGCGGACCGTGTAGGAGCGCTGGCGGGGCTGCTGGTCGGGCGGGAGGCTCGCGCGCACCGCGTCGAGGTCGAGCCGCCCGTCCTCGCGCCGGGGGCGGTCGGTGCCCTCGGGCAGGAACACGACCTTGACGTAGGAGTCGGCGTGCGGTGAGGGCTCGAACGTGGCCAGGCCGGGACCGCCGACGACGACGCGGACCATCGTCGCGGCGATGCGTTCGGTCCGGACGACCTCCGCCACGAGTGGTGCGGGGCGGGGTCGGGCCGGTGCGTCGGTCATCGAGGTCCTTCGTCGGGGAGTGGTCCTGCGGCGGCCCACGCTAGCCGCTGTCAGCCCCGGGTGCCGTGGGCGTCGTGCTCGTCCCCACGCCGCTGGGCGCGGCGACGGGGGCGGCCCGCACGCGGACCGCCCCCGTCGTCGTGTGTCAGGTCAGGCGTCGCGCTTCTTCAGCAGCACGGCGGCCACCCCGAGGACGACGACGACCCACAGGACCAGGACGCCGTAGCCCTCCCAGGCGCTGAGGTCGGCACCGACGTCCGAGAACGAGGCCGACATCTCGAGCTGGGCATCCGTCTGCGTGAGCTGCTGACCGGCGAGACCCGGCAGGAACGGGGCCATCAGGGTCAGCGGCTTCCACGGGATCGAGCTGAACAGGATCGGCGCGACGAGCAGGAGGCCCAGCACGGTCGCGATGGCCGCGGCCGAGTGCCGCATGAGCGCACCGAGCGCGTACGAGAACAGCGCGATGGTGGCGAGGTACACCGCGGTGCCGACGAGCGGACGGATCATGTCCGGGTCGCTGAAGTCGACCGAGAGGCCCTGGCTGTCGAAGAACAGCCACTGCAGGCCCGTCCCGGCGGCCACGGCCACGAGCGACGCCCCGAGGACCGCGACGACCAGCACGATCGCCTTGGACCACAGGACCGGGAGGCGCTTGGGGGCGGCCGTCAGGCTCGAGCGGATCATCCCCGTCGTGTACTCGCTCGTGATGGTCAGGGCGCCGAGGACGGCCAGCGCGAGCTGGCCGAGGGTCACCGCGAAGCTCAGCGGCCCGAGCGCGTCGCTCGCGTCGGGCGGACCGCCCTCTTCGGGGCTGGGAGCGTTGACGAACGCCAGGCTGATCAGGACGACCAGGCCGACGGTCGCCAGCAGGAAGATGGCCAGGGTCCAGATGGTCGACCGGACCGACCAGAACTTGATCCACTCGCCGCGCAGCAGGTGGCCGAACGTGAGCTTGTGGGGGGTCAGCGGGGCGTTCGTGCGCGGGGGCTCGGTGGCGACGGCGGTGCTCATCGGGCGTCCTCTCCGGTGGTCGTCGCGGCAGTCGTCGTGGCGCGGGGCTCCGCACCCGGGATCTCGGCGGAGTGGTACTCGACGGAGTCCGACGTCAGGGACATGTACGCGTCCTCCAGGGAACCCTGCAACGGCGTGAGCTCGTGCAGGACGATGCCCGACGCGGCGGCGATCTCGCCGACCTCGACGGCCGTGGCGCCGTGCACCTCGAGCAGACCGTCCTCGGCGGGGGTGATGGTCACGGCGGGACCGGCCAGGCGTGCGGCCAGGTCCGTGGCCTGCGGCGACCGCACGCGCACGGTGGACCGGGTGGCCTCGGAGATCACGGTGTCGACGGGGCCGTCGGCGATGATCTTGCCGCGGCCGATGACGATCAGGTGGTCCGCGGTCACGGCCATCTCGCTCATGAGGTGCGAGGACAGGAAGACCGTGCGGCCCTCGGAGGCAGCCAGGTACTTGACCAGGTTGCGCACCCACAGGACGCCCTCGGGGTCCAGCCCGTTGACCGGCTCGTCGAGGATCAGCGTCTGCGGGTCCCCGACCAGGGCGGCCGCGATGCCGAGGCGCTGCCCCATGCCGAGCGAGAAGCCCCCGACGCGACGCTTCGCGACGGTGTCCAGGCCGGTCATCGAGATGACCTCGTTGACGCGCTTGTTCCCGATGCCGTGCGTCGCCGCGATGGCGCGCAGGTGGTTGCGGGCGCTGCGGCCGGTGTGGACGGCCTTCGCCTCGAGCAGCGCGCCGACCTGCGTGAGCGGGGAGCGGTGCTCGGCGTAGGGGCGGCCGTTGACGGTGACGGTGCCGTGCGTCGGCCGGTCGAGGCCGACGATCATCCGCATCGTGGTGGACTTGCCGGCGCCGTTGGGCCCCAGGAAGCCGGTGACCCGGCCGGGCTGCACGGTGAACGAGATCCCGTCCACCGCCAGTTTGCTGCCGTATCTCTTGGTGAGGTCGTGGGCCTCGATCATCGCTGAATCCTCGTCGTCGGGAGTGGAGCCGTGTCGACCCTAGGGGGCTACGGCAAGGCCATACATCGGACCAAGGGGGGATCCGCCCCCGCCGAATGGCCGAGGCGTGCGAGACGTGGGAACGAACGCGCCCCTGCCGACGTTCGCTACGGTGACAGCCTCGTCTGACAGCGCCCGATCCGTCCAGGAGGACGCCATGGCCAATCCCATCTTCAACAACAGTCCCGTCTTCCAGGATCCCGTGCAGCGCAAGGGCCAGAGGTCGACGGTCTCCTACGGCACCGCCGGTGCCCAGGTGGCTGATGCCGCCACCCTCGACCAGATGTACGACGCCCCCGCCGCCACCACGCGCGAGACGGGCCGGCTGACGTACGACGACGTCATCATGAAGACCGCCGGCCTGCTCGCGATCCTGGTCGTGACCGGCGCGGCGACGTGGGTGCTCGCACCCGGGCTCTGGATCTTCGGCGCGATCGTCGGTCTCGTGCTCGGCCTGGTCAACGCGTTCAAGAAGCAGCCGAGCCCGCCGCTGATCATGCTATACGCCGCGGCGCAGGGTGTCTTCCTCGGGGGCCTCAGCGCGTTCTACGAGGCGCGGTTCGAGGGCATCGTCGGTCAGGCCGTGCTCGCGACGCTCTCGGTGTTCGCGGTCTCGCTCTTCCTGTTCAAGTCCGGCCGGGTCCGGGTCACGCCGAAGTTCCAGCGCGTGCTGCTGGTCGCCATGGTCGGCTACCTCGCGTACTCGCTGATCAACGTCGTGTTCATGCTGTTCGGCAACACGGGCGACGGGTACGGCCCGATGCGGTCCGGGCCCCTCGGCGTGGTCATCGGCCTGATCGCGGTCGTGCTCGCAGCCGCGATGCTCATCGTCGACTTCGACTCCATCAAGCGCGGTGTCGAGGCCGGTGTGCCGGCCAAGCTCGCGTGGACGGCGGCGTTCGGCCTCGTCGTGACGCTCGTCTGGCTGTACCTGGAGCTGCTGCGGATCTTCGCGATCCTGCGTGGCGACTGACCGCCTGACCTGACTGCCGTCGGCCCGGGTGCGATGATCGATCGCACCCGGGCCGACGTGCGTCTGCCCGACCCACCACCCATGGGAGCGGCAGCACAGTGAAGTACGCCAAGCACATCTCGGAGCTCGTCGGCGGCACCCCGCTCGTCCAGCTCACGTCCGTGACGGCCGGCCTGACGGCGACGATCCTCGCCAAGGTCGAGTACATGAACCCCGGCGGCTCCGTGAAGGACCGCATCGCCCTGAAGATGATCGAGGCCGCGGAGGCGAGCGGCGAGCTGCTGCCCGGCGGCACGATCGTCGAGCCGACCAGCGGCAACACGGGCGTGGGGCTGGCCCTGGTCGCCCAGCGCAAGGGCTACCGCTGCGTGTTCGTCTGCCCCGACAAGGTCAGCCAGGACAAGCGCGACGTCCTGCGCGCGTACGGGGCGGAGGTCGTCGTGACCCCGACCGCCGTCGCACCGGACCACCCCAACTCGTACTACTCGGTGTCCGACCGCCTGGCCAAGGAGATCCCGGGCGGCTGGAAGCCCAACCAGTACGCCAACCCGAACGGCCCGGCGAGCCACTACGAGACGACCGGCCCGGAGATCTGGGCGGACACCGAGGGCCAGGTGACGCACATGGTTGCGGGCGTCGGCACGGGTGGCACGATCACGGGCACCGGGCGCTACCTGCACGACGTGTCCGACGGGCGGGTGGTCGTCATCGGCGCCGACCCCGCCGGCTCGGTGTACTCCGGCGGCGACGGGCGGCCGTACCTGGTCGAGGGCGTCGGCGAGGACTTCTGGCCGACGGCGTACGACCCGACGGTGCCCGACGAGATCATCGCCGTCTCCGACGCCGACTCGTTCGCGATGACGCGCCGGCTCGCCCGCGAGGAGGGGCTGCTGGTCGGCGGCTCGTGCGGCATGGCCGTCGAGGCGACGCTGCGGTACGCGCGCCGGCTCCAGGAGGAGGACCCTGCCGCGGCCGCGAGGGCCGTGATCGTCGTGATCCTGCCCGACAGCGGGCGCGGCTACCTGTCCAAGATCTTCAACGACTCCTGGATGCGGTCCTACGGGTTCCTGGCCGCCGACGAGGGCGCGACGGTCGCCGACGTCCTGCGCACCAAGACCGGCGAGCTGCCCGACCTGGTGCACACGCACCCGAACGAGACGGTGCGCGACGCGATCGAGATCCTGCACGAGTACGGCGTCTCGCAGATGCCCGTCGTCGGTGCCGAGCCGCCCGTGAAGATCGGCGAGGTGGCCGGTGCGGTGAGCGAGCGGGAGCTGCTCGACGCGGTGTTCTCCGGCGACGCCGAGCTGTCCGACCGCGTCGACCGGCACATGGCGGCGCCGCTGCCGCTCATCGGCTCGGGGGAGAGCGTGCAGTCGGCTCGGGACGCCCTGCAGAAGGCGGACGCGCTCATGGTGGTCGACGACGGGTCGCCGGTCGGCGTGCTCACCCGCCACGACCTGCTCGGTTTCCTCGCGCGGTAGGCCGTCGCACGTCCCTGCGGGGAGCTGTAGGTTCTGCGGGAACCGCTGTCCGTCCGGTCGCTGCGAAGGAGCACGATGGCCCTGTTCGACCTTCCCCTGCCCGAGCTCGAGCGCTACCTGCCCGAGCTGGACGAGCCGGCGGACTTCGACGAGTTCTGGTCGTCGACGCTGGCGTCGGCGAGGTCGCACGACCTGGCGCTCTCCGTCGAGCCCGTCGACTCCGGGCTGACCGTCATCGACGCGTTCGACGTGACGTTCGCCGGGTTCGGCGGGCAGCCGATCAAGGCGTGGGTCACGCGGCCCGCGGGGGCGGTCGGGGACCTGCCCGCCGTGGTCGAGCTCATCGGGTACGGCGGCGGGCGCGGGTTCGCGCACGAGCGGCTCGCCTGGGCGGCCGCCGGGTACGTGCACCTGGTCATGGACACGCGCGGGCAGGGGTCCACCTGGGGGGCCGGCGGCCACACGCCCGACCCGGCAGGCTCCGGACCGGCGTCGCCCGGGGTGATGACGCGGGGGATCCACGACCCGCACGAGCACTACTACCGGCGGCTCATCACGGACGCCGTCCGCGCGGTCGACGCCGTGCGTGCGCTGCCCGGCGTCGACCCCGCGCGGGTGACCGTCGCGGGGATCAGCCAGGGCGGCGGCCTCGCGCTCGCGGTGGCCGGCCTGGCCGACGGCCTCGCCGCGGTCATGCCCGACGTGCCGTTCCTGTGCCACTACCCCCGCGCGCTGGGCATCACCGACGCGTTCCCGTACGGCGAGCTCGTGCAGTACCTCGCCGTGCACCGCGACCAGGAGGCCACCGTCCTGCGCACGATGTCGTACCTGGACGGCGTGCACTTCGCGCGACGTGCGTCGGCGCCCGCCCTGTTCTCCGTCGCGCTGCGGGACCAGACGTGCCCGCCGTCCACGGTGTTCGCGGCCTACAACCACTACGCGGGGCTGTCGCCGACACGACCCGCCACCGACATCGAGGTCTACGCGTTCAACCAGCACGAGGGCGGTCAGGCCCACCAGCTCGACCGGCAGCTGCGCTGGCTGCGGTCGCTGCTGGCGCAGCGGACCGTCCCGGCGTCCGCGCTCGCCTGAGCGGCGGTCGGCCCGGTCAGGCCGGGGCGTTCGTCGCGAGGCGCTCCAGGCCGCCGACGAGGCCGGCGACGAGGAAGTCGAAGCTCGCGTCGACGTCGTCGGGCATGCCGAAGCCGCCGTCGAGCTCGAGGACGACGAAGCCGTGCACGGACGCACGGACCGCGCGGACGGCGTCGATCCTGCGGTCGTCGGGGACCCCCAGCGCGGCGACGGCGTCGACGAGCTCGGCCACCACGCGGACGCTCGCCTCGCGGACAGCCTGGGCGTCGGGGTCGTGCACCCACGCTGCGCCCTGGACGGCGCCGTAGCGGCCGGGCCAGCGGCGTGCGAACGACCGCATCGCACGCGCCATGGCCGGCAGCAGGTCGGCGCCGTCGTGGTCCGCGCGGGCGGCGCGCAGGGCGTCCCCCACCTGCTCGATGCAGACCAGGGCCACCTCGCGGCGCAGCGTGGGCAGGCCCGGGACGTGCTTGTAGAGGCTCGGCACCGCGACGCCGGCACGGGCAGCGACGGCCGAGAGCGTGAGGTCGGCGAAGCCCGTCGGACCGCCGGCGTCGACGGCCGCGAGGGCCAGGTCGACGACGGCGGACCGGTCGAGTCCGGCCCTAGGCACGCGCGTCCGCGCGGACCTGGAACCGGCCGGCGGCGTCGCGGGGGAGGTCCGCGAGGAACGCGAGCGTGCGAGGGACGACGATCTCGGGCGCCTGGTTCTGCGGGTAGTGCGCGACGTCGGGGATGAGGGTCACGTCGGCGTCGATCGCGCCGCGCAGCCACTCGGCCTCGGCAGCGGGATCCGTGAAGTCGGGGTCGATCGCGCCGACGAAGGCGACCGCCGGAGCCGTGATCTCCGAGATGCGGGCCTCGACCGGCGCGTGCGTGAGCTGCACGGACAGGTGGCGGAAGGAGCGCAGGTGCGCGGGGTCCGTCATCGACGCCTTGAGGTCTGCGACGTGCTCGTCGAGCCACGGAGCCTTGGTGCCGCGGTTGAGGGTGCCGCGGTAGTACGCGGCCCAGGCGGCGGCGCCCCACGGGCGGGTGAAGAGGACGCGCATGAGGCCGTGCATGACGCCGGTGACGACCGCCGGCATCGGGCGGTCGCGCAGGAACGGGCAGGTCAGGACGAGGCCCGCGACGAGGTCGGGTCGTTCGGCGGCGGCCCACGCGGCGGCACCGGCGCCCATCGAGTTGCCGACGAGCACGGCGGGTCCGCCGAGGTGCTCGACGAGGGCGAGGGCGTCCTGGCCGGTCACCACGTCGCCGTGCGTGGCGAACGTCGTGTCGGAGTCGCCGTGGCCGCGCAGGTCCATGACGGCGACGCGGTGGCCGGCCTCGACGAGCGGGCCGGTGAGCTCCCGCCAGGTGCTCCGCAGGTCGCCCATGCCGGGGATCAGGACGACGAGCGGACCGGCTGCGGGGCCGTCGAGCGAGTAGGCGACGCGCCCCTCGGGGCGGCGGAGATGCTGTGTCATGAGATAAAAGCTAATGGCATTAGCCAACGTCGTCAACCCCCTCGGTTCGGCACCTGTCGGTCGACGTTGGCAAGATGGTGCGCGCACTGTCATCCACCGAAGGAGTACGTCATGTCCGCAGCGCTGCCCGAGGTCTCGGGTTCTTTCGGCCAGAAGCCGACGCTGACCTTCCCGGACGCCGCGGCGTCCGGTGAGCTCGAGGTCCTGGTCCTGTCCCGCGGCGACGGCGCTCTCGTCGAGGCCGGCGACGACCTCGAGGTGCACTACCTCGGTCAGGCGTGGCAGGGCGGGGTGTTCGACAACTCGTACGACCGCGGCTCCTCGATCAGCTTCCCGATCGGCGTCGGCGCGGTCATCGGCGGCTGGGACGAGGGCCTCGTCGGCCAGCAGGTCGGCTCGCGCGTGCTCCTGTCGATCCCGTCGCACCTGGGCTACGGCGACCGCGGCGTCCCGCAGGCCGGCATCAAGGGTGGGGACACGCTCGTCTTCGTCGTCGACATCGTCGGCACCAGCAACTGAGCTCCCCGCGACGGGTCCCTCCGCTGTGGTGGAGGGGCCCGTCGCTATCCTCGGCCCGTGGCGGACGGCGAGGTGACCATCGGTGAGTTCGCGCGCCGGTCGGGGCTCTCGCTCAAGGCGCTGCGCCTCTACGACGCGCGCGGGCTCCTGGAGCCGGTGCGGGTCGACCCCGCCAGCGGTTACCGCTACTACGACCCGGAACAGCTCGGCCGGGCGCGCACGATCTCGCTGCTGCGCCGCCTGGAGATGCCGCTGGGCGCGATCGCGGACGTGCTGGCCGCGCCGGCCGGGCAGGCGTCGGCGATCCGGTCCTGGTGGGACGGCCGGCGACGCGAGCTCGTCGACCGTGGGCCCGAGCTGGACCTCGTCCTGCAGACGCTCGGTGAACCCGCCGGTCCCGCCCACCCGGGGCAGTTCGGCGTCGACGACGTCGTCGTCCACGAGGTCGCGGCGCGGACCGTCGCGACCGTCCGCCGCCACGTCGTCCAGGAGGACCTCATGGCCGCCTTCGCGTCGGACGTGCTGGAGCTGCGCGCGTTCCTCGACGCGAGCGGGGCGTCGTACGGGACCGAGTTCTGGGTCCTGTTCCACGGCGCGGTGGGGCACGACGGTGACGGTCCCGTCGAGACGTGCGTGCCGTACGAGGGGGCGGTCGTCCCGGCTGGCACGGTCGTGCTGCGCCAGGAGCCTGCGCACACGATGGCGTTCGTCCCGGTCACCGCGGCCGACTGCCGGTACCCGCAGATCATCGGCGCGTACGTCGCGCTGGAGACCTGGTTCACCACGGGTGATCGCCGGGCAGCCGGTCCGTCCCGGGAGATCTACCCCGTCCCATGGTCCGACGAGGGCGTCGTCGCGCACGTCGCGCAGCCGGTCGCTTGACCCTGCCCCAAGGGCAGGGACCACGCTGACGACATGCCCGACCTCTCCGCGTACGCCACCCACAGCCCGTACACCGACCCCCGCCACCACGCGCCTCTGCTCGCCGCCGTCGGTACCGACCCGGCGGCGCTGCACGCAGCAGCCTGCGGCACGGTCATCCACTACCGGGCCGGCGCCGAGCAGCTCGTCCCGGGCCAGGACGCCGACATCGACCTGCGCTGGCTCTCCGACATCCTCGGCGAGGCCCAGGACCGTGCGGCCGGACCGCTCGACGCCGCGCGCCCGCCCGCCCGGCAGATCGCCGGCTGCTGCCGCGACCACACCCTGGTCGCGATCGGGGTCCTGCGCGAGCACGGCATCCCGGCGCGCAGCCGCGTGGGGTTCGCCGGCTACTTCCGGCCCGGGTTCCACCACGACCACGTGGTCGCCGAGCGCTGGGACGGCTCCCGCTGGGTGCGCTTCGACGCCGAGCTGGACATGGCCGAGAACTGGTTCGGCTTCGACTCGCACGACCTGGCGACCGGGCTCGGGGCGCCCTTCGAGACGGCCGCCGAGGTGTGGCTCGCGCACCGGCGCGACGGTCTCGACGTGTCGACCTACGGCGTGGACCCGTCGTTGCCCGAGCTGTGCGGGCCGGAGTTCGTCCGCGGGTACGTGGTCACCGAGCTCGCGCACCGGCAACGCGACGAGCTGCTCCTGTGGGACGTCTGGGGCGACACGCTGCCCGGGACGCCGACGCCCACCGAGGAGCTCGACCGGCTGGCCGACGAGGTCGCCGACCTGCTCGTCGCCGCCGACGCCGGGTCCTCCGACGCCGAGGCGTCGCTGGAGGACAGGTACGCGACCGACCCGCGGCTGCGGCCGAACGGCTCCGTGGTGACGCTGTCCCCGACCGGGCGGGTCGCGGACGCCGATCTGGTGGCCAAGGTCAACCGCTGGCGCTCCTGACCACACCGGACGTTGCGGGACTACAGGACGTGCCGGTCCAGGAAGTCGTTGCGGAAGACGCCGTCGGGGTCGGTCCGCGCGACGAGGGCCCGGAAGTCGTCCCAGTGCGGGTAGAGGCGCGCGAGGTCGCGATGCTCGTCGGCGAAGAGCTTGCCCCAGTGCGGTCGTGCGTCGAACGGGGCCAGCGCTGCCTCGATCGTCGGCAGCACCGCCTCCACCTCGGGCTGCCGCGGGAGCCACGTGAAGTGCAGGGCGACGCGGGGGCCGCCCTGCGCACCGGACAACCACAGGTCGTCGCCGGCCATGGTCCGGACCTCGGTGACCTGCAGCAACGGCGAGACGACGTCGCTCAGCGCGCGGACGGCCTCCAGCGCAGCGACCGCGTGGGCGCGCGGGACCAGGTACTCCGTCTGCAGCTCGTCGCCGTTGCTCGGCGTGAAGTCCATCCGGAAGTGCGGCAGACGGTCGTGCCACGGGCCGGGCTCGCCCAGCTGCGCGGTGCAGTTCACGGGGTCGATGCCGGGCAGCGGGTGGCGGGGGCCGTCAGCGGGCGTCGTGCCGAACAGGTCGGTGCGCAGCGCGTAGCCGGGCGTGACGCGCGTCTTGCGCCAGACCTGCTGGATCGTGTCGCCGGTCCAGTCGGTGAAGAGGCTCACGGAGTCGGCGCTGCTGGTGATCTCGTCGAGGTGCGCCAGCGCCTCCGTCCACGGCAGGTCGACGTGGACCTCCTGCGCGACGTCGTAGGTCGGTTCGATGTCGAGCGTCACGCGGGTGACCACGCCGAGGGCGCCGAGCGCGACGACGGACCCGGCGAAGTCGTCGTCGCCGCGCCGGACCGTCCGGAGGTCCCCGTCGGGACCGACGATCTCCAGGGCCGCGACGGCCGACGCGAGGTTGGCGCTGCGGTCGCCCGACCCGTGCGTCGCGGTGGCGACGGCACCGGCGACGGAGATGTGCGGCAGCGACGCGAGGTTGTGCACGGCCCAGCCGGCGGGGTGCAGGTGCTGCGCGAGCGTCCCGTAGCGGGTGCCTCCCGTGACGGTGACCGTCCGGGCGTTCTCGTCGATCTCCGGTCCCTGGCCGAGCGCGTCGAGCGCGACGAGCGCCACGGGGTCGTCGGCGAGGTCGTTGAAGCAGTGGCGGGTACCCAGGGCGCGGATCCGCGGGGACCTCGCGACGAGCTCCTGCAGCTCCTCGACGGAGGCTGGGTGGTGCACGACCTCCGCGCGGTAGACGTAGTTGCCGGCCCAGTTGGTCAGTGTCACCGGTCCAACCTACGGTGCGGGCGCGGTGACGAAGATGTCGAACATGCTCGGGTCGTGCGCGTGCACGAGCACCATGAACACGAACAGGTCGAACAGCAGGTGCACCGCGACCACGTACGTCAGCGACGTGGTCCGGCGGAAGATCCACCCCTGGATCAGCGCGAACGGGATGGTCAGGAGCGGCCCCCACTCGCGGTAGCCCAGCTCCCACAGGAACGACACGAACACGGTCGCCTGCAGCAGGTTGGCCAGCCAGAACGGGAAGTGCGGCCGCAGCAGCGCCAGCACCACGCAGATGAAGAACAGCTCGTCCCAGATGCCGACGGCGTTGACCCCGACGAAGAGCCGCAGCACGTCGCCCGTGCCGTCGAGGTCGGGCCAGTTCTGCCACACCCCCGACCCCAGGAAGTACGCCGGCAGGATCAGGTACGCCGCGAACGCCACCGCCACCAGGTACAGCGCCTGCCAACGGTCCCAGCGGCGGCCCGTCCGGACGGGGAAGTGGATCTTGTCGTCGTGGAACACCCGGCTCGACAGGAGCGTCGGCACGATCACCGCGAGGCCCAGCGCGAGCGTGAACTTGAGCATGCCGACGTTCGACAGGTCGGCCTTCAGGGAGATCGTGCTGATGATCACCTGACCGAGGGCGATCAGGGCGAGGTCCCTGCCCAGCCGCTTGTCCACGACGAGGCCGAGCACGACCCCCGCGACGAGCGGCACGTAGCCGAGCGGGCGGACGTGGACCGCGAACAGCAGGATCGCCGCACCGCACACGAGCGCGGCCGCGAGGATGCGCGCCGTCGACAGTGCGGGGGTCTGGTCGACGACCTGGGGGTGGTCGTGGGTCGTGCTGGACGGGTCTGGCACGGGCGGGCCTCCGGGGTCTCGACGTGCAGTCTGACTGCTCGTCGGCCGCTGGGCGACACTTGGCCCATGGACCTCCCGCGCGTCGCGATCACCTACTGCACGCAGTGCCGCTGGCTCCTGCGCGCTGCCTGGTACCAGCAGGAGCTGCTGACCACGTTCCACCGCGAGCTCGGGGAGGTCGCGCTGCGGCCGGCGACCGGGGGAGTGTTCCGCGTCGAGGTGGACGACGTGCTCGTGTGGGACCGGTCCGAGCGCGGCGGGTTCCCCGACCTGCCCGAGCTGAAGCGGATCGTGCGGGACCTCGTCGCACCGGACAAGCCGCTGGGGCACACGGACCGCGTCGCCGAGGGCTGAGCGAGATGGACGTTCGTGCAGGTGGACCAGGGTCCAGCCCCAGATGGACGACCGTGGACGAGGCCGGTCCCGCGTCGATAAGTTCACGGCGGACCGGCAGGGAGAGCGACCCGGCCGGTCCGCCACAGGCGCTCCCGAGGGCGGCTGGCCGGGAAAGACGGGGGACTCCGGCCGGCCCCATGACGGGCGGGTGACCGACAGCGGGGGCTCCTCGGTCACCCGCCCGTACATCTGACGGCCAGTCACGATGCCGGGCGGCGACGAAACGTGCGACGACGCCGGGCCGCCGCTGGTCAGCGACAGCCCGGCGTCGGTCGGGTGAGGGTCAGGCGCCGGTCGGGCGGGGGCAGGACACGCCGGTCCCGCCGAGGCCGCAGTAGCCGGCCGGGTTCTTGTCGAGGTACTGCTGGTGGTAGCCCTCGGCGTAGTAGAACGTGCCGGCCTCGTCGGCGGACCGGATCTCGGTGGTGATCTCCCCGAAGCCGGACTGCGTGAGCCGCGGCTGGAACTCGTCACGCGTGCTGCGTGCGGCGAGCTCCTGCTCGGGGGTGGTCGTGTAGATGGCCGACCGGTACGTCGTGCCGACGTCGTTGCCCTGCCGGTACCCCTGCGTGGGGTCGTGCGACTCCCAGAAGGTGCGCAGCAGGTCGCCGGCCGAGACGACGGTCGGGTCGTACGCGATCATCACGATCTCGGTGTGCCCGGTCAGGCCCGTGCAGGTCTCCTCGTAGGAGGGGAAGGGCGTGAAGCCACCCTGGTACCCCACGGCGGTCGTGACGACGCCGGGGATCTTCCAGAAGGTGCGCTCGGCGCCCCAGAAACAGCCCATCCCCACGTAGAGGACCTCGGTGCCCTCGGGCCAGGGGCCCTGCAGGGGGGTGCCGAGGACGGTGTGCGTGGTCGGGACGGTGTACGCGTACCCGTCGCGACCGGCGAGGGCCCGCTCCGGGGCCACCATCGTGGTCTTCAGGGCGGATCCGAAAAGCCAGTTCATGGTCGTGATCCTCTCCGGGAGCCCGGTTGGTCACCTGGGTCCTCCCGGGATCTGCAACGGTACGCACGCCGTCGGTGTTCCCGCAGAGATGGAGAAGTCTTGACCGAACCAATACCAGACCACGAGCGCACCGGCGCATGACTCGCAGCGCACCCGGAGCGGTGCGAACGTCCCGAGCGCCTAGCCTGGGACGCGTGACGAACCACGCGCACCCCCAGGACGACGACTGGTCCTCCGCAGGCTTCTCGACCCGCGCCATCCATGCAGGTCAGGACCCGGACCCCACCACCGGAGCGGTCGTACCGCCCATCTACGCGACCTCCACGTACAAGCAGGACGGCGTCGGCGGGCTGCGGGGCGGGTACGATTACTCGCGCTCGGCCAACCCGACGCGGACCGCGCTGGAGTCCGCGCTCGCTGCGGCGGAGGGCGGAGCGGCCGGCTTCGCGTTCGCGTCCGGCCTCGCCGCGGAGGACACCCTGCTGCGGGCGACCCTGCGGCCGGGCGACCACGTCGTCGTCCCGAACGACGCGTACGGCGGCACGTACCGCCTGATCGCCCGGGTCTTCGGCCCGTGGGGCATCGAGCACACCCCCGTGGACCTGTCCGACGCCGACGCGGTGCTCGCCGCGATACAGCCGGGCCGCACGAAGGTGGTCTGGGTCGAGACGCCGACCAACCCGTTGCTCGGCGTCGCCGACATCGCGGTCCTCGCCGCGCACGCGCGTGCGGCGGGCGCCCTGCTCGTCGTCGACAACACGTTCGCGACGCCCTACCTGCAGCAGCCGCTCGCGCTCGGGGCCGACGTCGTCGTGCACTCGACGACGAAGTACATCGGCGGGCACTCGGACGTCGTCGGCGGGGCGCTCGTCGTCGCCGACGGCGCGCAGCTGCCCGTGGGGCTGGAGGCGCCCACCGGCACGACGAGCCTGGCGGACGCCGTGCGGTTCCACCAGAACGCGTCCGGTGCGGTCGCGGGGCCGTTCGACGCGTGGCTGACGCTGCGCGGGCTCAAGACGCTCGCGGTGCGCATGGACCGGCACGAGAGCAACGCGCGCGCGATCGCGGACTTCCTCGTGGCGCACGACGCCGTCACCTCGGTGATCTACCCGGGGCTGGACAGCCACCCGGGGCACGAGGTCGCCGCGCGGCAGATGACCGGGTTCGGCGGGATGGTCTCGTTCCGGACGGGCAGCGAGGCATCGGCTCTCGCGGTCTGCGCGGCGACGCACGTGTTCACGCTCGCGGAGTCGCTCGGCGGCGTCGAGTCGCTCATCGAGCACCCGCACAAGATGACCCACGGGTCGGTGGCGGGCACGGAGCTGGAGGTCCCCGACGACCTCGTGCGGCTGTCCGTGGGCATCGAGGACGTCGCGGACCTGATCGCCGACCTCGACGCCGCGCTGGCCGCGGGACGCGACGCGTGAGCGCCTCGGAGCTGCGCACCCCCCGTCCTGACGGCACCTCTGTCCCCCCGTCGGTCCGCAACGCCGCCGCGTGGTCGTGGCGCCTGCTGCTCATCGGCGCAGCGCTCGCGGTGCTCCTCTGGCTCCTGAACGAGCTCAAGGTCGTCGTCGTGCCGATCGCGGTGGCCCTGCTGCTCACCGTGCTGCTCGCCCCGTTCGTCGGCTGGCTGGACCGGCGCGGGCTGCCCCGGGTGGCGGCCGTCGGGATCGCGCTCGCCGGCCTGGTCGCCCTCGTCGCCGGCCTGCTCACCCTGGCGGGCCGCTCGATCGTCAAGGGCTTCGGCGAGCTGTGGGACCAGGCCGCGCAGGGCATCGACAAGCTGACCACGTGGCTCGCGGAGGGCCCCTTCCAGCTCACGACCGCGGACATCTCCGGCTGGATGGAGCGGATCCAGGGGTCGCTCAGCGGCGGCAGCTCCGAGCTCGTCACCGGGGCGCTGCACGCGGGGACCACGGTCGCGCACGTCGCGGCGGGGTCGCTGATCGCGTTGTTCTGCACGTTCTTCTTCCTGCTCGACGGCCGCACCATCTGGGCGTGGGTCATCGGGCTCCTGCCGCGCGGCTCCCGTGAGCACGTGCACCAGGCAGGCCGGCGCGGGCTCGTCACGCTCGGCGCGTACACGCGCACGCAGATCCTAGTCGCGGCCGTCGACGCCGTCGGCATCGGGCTCGGTGCGGCGATCCTCCAGGTGCCGCTCGCCCTGCCGCTGGCCGTGCTGGTCTTCCTCGGGTCGTTCATCCCGATCGTCGGTGCGGTCGTCACCGGGTCCATCGCGATCCTGGTCGCGCTCGTGTCCAACGGCCCGGCGACGGCGCTCTGGATGCTGGTCGTCGTCCTGGCCGTGCAGCAGATCGAGGGGCACGTCCTGCAGCCGTTCCTCATGGGCCACGCGGTGTCGCTGCACCCTGTCGCGGTCCTGCTGTCGGTCGCGGCGGGCTCGTTCGTCGCGGGGATCGTCGGTGCGCTGTTCGCCGTGCCGATCGCCGCGACCCTCAACACGGTGCTGCTCTACCTGCACGGGCACGACAAGTTCCCGCAGCTGGGCACCGACGACCACGTCCCGGTGCGCGGGCGAGGGCACCCCGTGCTCGACCGCGCCATCGCGCAGGTCGCGGAGGCGACATCAGAGCGTGTCGCGACGCAGGCGGAGACCGCCGAGCGGCTCGACGCCGACGAGCCACCCCCCGTGATCGACACCGAGGCGGACGACGCCGGCGAGCCCGGAGGACCCGATGACCGGCCTCGCTGACGTCCGGGAGGCCGCACTGCTGCTCGAGGGGGTCTCGGACCGCACCCCCGTGCAGCTCAGCAGGGCCCTGTCGCAGGCGTGCGGGGCCGAGGTCTGGCTCAAGTGCGAGAACCTGCAGCGCGCCGGCTCGTTCAAGCTGCGCGGCGCGTACGTCCGCATGGCCCGCCTGTCGCCGCAGGAGCAGGCGCGCGGCGTCGTCGCGGCCAGTGCCGGCAACCACGCGCAGGGCGTCGCGCTCGCGGCCCGCATCCTCGGGCTCACCGCGGTCGTGTTCATGCCCGCCGACGCCGCCCTGCCGAAGATCGCCGCGACCCGCGACTACGGCGCCCGGGTCGAGCTGGTCGGCGCCAGCGTCGACGAGGCCCTCGTGCACGCGCGGGAGTACTCCGAGCGCACCGGCGCCGTCCTCATCCACCCGTTCGACCACGAGGACGTCGTCGCCGGGCAGGGCACCATCGCGCTCGAGATCGTCGAGCAGGTCCCCGACGTGGCGACCGTCGTCGTGCCGATCGGCGGCGGAGGTCTGGCCGCCGGGGTCGTCGCCGCGCTCGCCGAGCTGCGGCCCGACGTGCGCGTGATCGGGGTGCAGGCCGCCCGCGCCGCCTCCTACCCCGCGTCCCTGGCGGCCGGACACCCGATCCCCGCCCCCGAGCTGCGGACCATGGCCGACGGCATCGCGGTCGGCCTGCCCGGCACGGTGCCGTTCGAGATCCTGGCCGGACACCACATCGAGGTCGTGACCGTCTCGGAGGAGGACCTGTCCCGCGCGCTGCTGCTCGTCGCGGAGCGCGCGAAGATGCTGGTCGAGCCGTCCGGCGCGGCGGCCGCTGCCGCGGTCATGGCGGGCATCGAGGCGCTCGAGGGGCCCGTCGTGGTGATCCTGTCCGGCGGCAACATCGACCCGCTGGTGCTCATGCGGGTGGTCCGTCACGGGCTCGCGTCCGCCGGGCGGTTCCTGCAGCTGCAGGTCCGCATCGACGACACCCCCGGGGCGCTCGCCGACCTGCTGCGCGCGCTCGCGGACACCGGCGGCAACGTCATGCACGTCTCGCACGCCCGGACGGTCGGCGACCTCCAGCTCGACGAGGTGGCGATCGTCGTGCAGGTCGAGACCAAGGGCCCCGACCACTGCGAGCACGTCGTGGAACGGCTGCGCGCGGCGGGCTACCGGCTCGGCGCCTGAACGACGACGAGGCGCCACCCCGTCGGGTGACGCCTCGTCGACGCGCGGGTCTCAGCCCGCGAAGGGCTTCGCGTCCGTGATCTTGACCTTGATCTCCCGCCCGTTCGGGGCGGTGTACGAGGTCGAGTCGCCGACCTTGGTGCCGTTGATCGCCGCGCCGAGGGGCGACGTCGGCGAGAACACCTCGATGTCGGAGGTCCCGGCGATCTCGCGGGAGCCGAGCAGGAAGACCATCTCGTCGCCGGCGACGACGGCCGTCACGACCATGCCGGGCTCGACGACGCCGTCGTCCGGGGGCGTGCCGATCTGGACGTTGCGCAGCTTCTCCTTGAGCTCGCGGATGCGGGCAGCCTGCTTCGCCTGCTCCTCGCGAGCGGCGTGGTAGCCGCCGTTCTCCTTCAGGTCGCCCTCGTCGCGCGCGGCGGCGATGCGTTCGATGATCTCCGCGCTGCCCTCTCCTTCGAGGTGGGCGAGCTCGGCCGTGAGGCGGTCGTAGGCCTCCTGGGTCAACCATGTGGCCGCAGTCGTATCGGTCACGATCGCTCCTTTCCTGACGTACGTGTGTGCCGGACGGGCCGACGTCCGCGCTGCCCGGGGGGCCAGCGCTCGGCAGTCCGAACTGCCGGACGCATCCTGCGGACGCGTCCGGGTAGCGGGTATTGAGGGGTGCTCCGCCGTTCCCTCTCGGTCGGGTGGACCAGTGGTGGCGCCGGACCGGGGCGGCGTTGAAACGAACAGGATAGCAAGGCGGGGCCGCCGGGACCGCGGGATCACCCGCTCAGCAGCCGATCAGGGTGCGGGGTCCTCGACCAGCTCGCAGGAGTCCACGATCCCCGTCACCGCGAGCTCGGTGGTCTGCACGGGGACGGTGACCCGACGGGTGGCCGCGTCCGCGGGACCGATCTCGACCGTGCGGACCCCGACCTCGGCGTAGGACTCCGACAGCGCGGTGACCGTGCAGGTCACCGTCGCCTCGCGGGGCTTGGTCACCTCGAAGGTCACGTCGACCGCCCGGGACCCGTCGACGTCGAACCCCACGTCCGTGAACGACACGGGCTGTCCCGCCTGGCCGAGGCCGATCCAGACGACGACGGCGAGCCCGATCACCGCGGCGACGACGATCCCGATGCGCCCGCGCCGGGCGGACCGTGCGGTCGGCTCGGGCCCGTACCGACCGGCGGGCGGTCGGGTGGTGGGCGACTCGGTCACGGAGCTCCTCGTGCTGGTGGGGTGGCGCGACACGGGTGCCGCGTGAGCGATCATTGTCTCTCGTCCGACCACCCGTCCGTGCCGAGCGGACCGCGACCCCGCGGTCCCGGCGGGCCACCGGCGGGCGACCGACGGGAGGCCCGAGGTGACCGGAGAGCGGCTGCGCCTGATGGCGGTGCACGCCCACCCCGACGACGAGTCGAGCAAGGGCGCCGCGACCACGGCGAAGTACGCGGCCGAGGGCGTCGACGTCCTCGTCGTGTCGTGCACGGGTGGGGAGCGCGGGGACGTGCTCAACCCGCAGCACCCCCCGGTCGACGGCGGTCTGGACGGCATGCGGGAGTACCGCAAGCACGAGATGGCCGCGGCGGCGCTCGCACTCGGGGTCCAGCACAGGTGGCTGGGCTTCGTCGACTCCGGGCTTCCCGAGGGCGACCCGCTGCCACCGCTGCCGGAGGGCTGCTTCGCGCTGGTCCCGCTCGAGGAGGCGTCGGCCCCGCTGGTGGAGCTCGTCCGCGAGTTCCGGCCGCACGTGATCACCACGTACGACCCGACGGGCGGCTACCCGCACCCCGACCACATCATGTGCCACCGCGTCTCGGCCGAGGCGTTCGAGGCCGCCGGAGACCCGGAGCGGTACCGCGGGCACGGCGAGCCGTGGACGCCCTCGAAGCTCTACTACAACCACGGGTTCTCGCTCGCGCGGATGCGGGCGGTGCACGACGCGATCGTCGCCGCGGGCCGTGAGTCCCCGTTCGGCGACTGGCTCGACTCCCGCCAGGCCCGCGAGGTGCCCGAGCGCGAGGTGACCACCCGCATCGAGTGCTCGGCGTTCTTCCCGCAGCGCGACGACGCCCTGCGCGCCCACGCCACGCAGATCGACCCGGACGGGTTCTTCTTCGCGGTGCCGCGTGAGCTCGAGGTCGCCCAGTGGCCGACCGAGGAGTACGAGCTCGCGTCGTCGCGCGTGCCCGTGTCGCTGCCGGAGGACGACCTGTTCGCCGGGCTGCGCCGGGACGTGACGCCGTGATCCACGGCCTGCTCCTCGTCGCGCCGAGCCCGTCGCCGACGGAGGTCGCGATCGACGGCACCCCGCTGGGATCGCCGGGGTTCCTCGGCTTCGTCTTCACGTTCGCGCTCGCGCTCGCGGTGGTCTTCCTGTTCCTGTCGCTGACCAAGCAGCTGCGCATCGTCGACCGCCGCGCGAAGGCGCTGGGGCTCGACGACGAGGACGACCGCCCGGCCGGTCCGCACGCCGACCCCGGGTTCATCGACGCGGGACCCGGTGGGCCGGACCTCGAGGTCGACGCGGACGTCGAGGTCGCACCGTGGGACGTGCTGCCCGAGGAGCCGCGGCGGGCACCCGACGACGACTCGCCCGACCGGCCGCAGGACCCGGGCGCGTCGCGGTGAGCGCAGCCCCGGCGCCCCCGCAGCGGCCGTCCGTGCGGGTGACCGTGGCGCAGCTGGAGGTCAGCGACGACCACACGGCCAACCGTGAGGTCGTCGAGGACGCGTTCCAGACGGCGTCCCGGGCGAGCGCCGACCTGCTGGTGCTGCCGGAGTACGCGTCCGGGTTCGACCCTCGCGGGGTCGGCTCGGAGCACGCGGAGCCGCTCGACGGCCCGTTCGTGACGATGCTGCGCACGCGCGCGGCGGCGACCGGCGTCGCGGTGCTGGCCGGCACCACCCTGCCGGCGGACGGCGACGACCCGCGCGCGGTGAACGCGGTCGTGGCCGTCGACGGGACCGGGACGCTGGTCGGGGCGTACCGCAAGGTGCACCTGTACGACGCGTTCGGGCAGCGGGAGTCGGACCGGCTGGCGCCGGGCCCGTCGGACGCGCCGCCGCTCGTGCTCGAGGTGGGCGGCCTGACGTTCGGGGTGCTGACCTGCTACGACCTGCGGTTCCCGGAGTCGGCGCGCCGGCTGGTCGACGCGGGCGCGCAGGTGCTCGTCGTCCCGGCGGCCTGGGCGGCGGGGGAGCTCAAGGCGATGCACTGGCGGACGCTCGCGATCGCACGGGCCATCGAGAACACGGCGGCGGTCGTCGCGGTCGGGCAGGCGGGCCGCGGGGTCACGGGGCGCTCGTTGGTCGTGGCGCCCGACGGGATCGTCGGCCTGGAGATGGACACCGCGCCGCAGGTGCGGACCGTGGACCTGGACGGCGCGGCGCTGCTGCGGGTCCGGGAGCAGAACCCGTCGTTGGCCAACCGTCGCTACACGGTGGTCCCGGTCGTCTGAGCCGTCAGGCCGACCCGTACGACGCCATCGACACCGCGACGTAGTGGCACCCGTACCCGACCACGGTCAGCACGTGGAAGATCTCGTGGAACCCGAACCAGCGCGGGCTCGGGTTGGGCCACTTCGTGCCGTACACGACCGCGCCGAGCGTGTAGGCGAGGCCACCGCCGGCGATGAGCAGGACGATCGCCAGCCCGCCGGACCGGTAGAACTCGGGGAAGAACCAGACCGCGACCCAGCCCAGCGCCACGTACACGGGCACGTAGACCCAGCGGGGCGCGCCGAGCCAGAACACGCGCGCGAGGAGGCCGACGAGCGCACCCGACCAGACGACGATGAGCAGCGTGCGAGCGGTGTCGGCGGGCAGCAGCAGCAGCGTCAGCGGCGTGTAGGTGCCGGCGATGATGAGGAAGATGTTGGTGTGGTCGAGCCGGCGCAGGACCCCGGCGACCTTGGGCGACCAGTGGCCCCGGTGGTAGACGGCACTGGTGCCGAAGAGCATGACGGCGGTGAGGCCGAAGACGGCGGTGGACCACTTGGCGACCGGCGTCGGTGACAGGACGACCAGGACGATCGACGCGACGAGGACGACCGGTGTCACGCCCGCGTGGATCCAGCCCCGCAGGTGCGGCTTGACGCTCTCCGCGACCCGCTCGACCAGCCCCTCCTGCTCGACCTCGGGCGACGCCGCGGCCGGTGCGCCCGGCTGTCCGGGGGCGGACGCGGGGGAGGAGCTCATGGACCGGACTCGATTCGTCAGGGGAAACCTACGACACCGTAGGTTACGACACCGTAGGTAGCGTGTCGACCACGCCGCGGGCGATGTGACGCGGTCGACGCACGTCGTCGACGGCACCCTCGAAACTACCCCGCGCCGGCATCGGGGCGGGACTGTGAAGGTCCGGTGCACCGACGTCCCACGGGCGGGGAGACCGGGTCCGCCGAGCGCGCCCGGCGAGTACGGTGAGCGGGTTCCCGTCGCCTGGACCGAAGGAGTGCGCGTGCGTCTGCCCCACCCGCTCTACGGGCTGTACGAGCGCCGGCTGGCGGCGTCGCTCCCGAAGGACGGACTGCCCCGCCACGTCGGTGTCATCCTCGACGGCAACCGTCGATGGGCACGCAGCGTGGGGGAGTCCACCCGGCACGGGCACCAGGCGGGTGCGGACAAGATCGCCGACCTGCTCGAGTGGAGCGAGGACGTCGGGGTCGAGGTCGTCACGCTCTGGATGCTGTCCACCGACAACCTCGCCCGAAGTGCCGACGAGCTCGAGCCGCTGCTGCGGATCATCGAGGACGCCGTGGCGGCGCTCGCGGCCACGGGTCGGTGGCGGATCCAGGCCGTCGGGGCGCTCGAGCTCCTGCCCGACCAGACCGTCAAGGCCCTCGTCGCCGCACAGGACGCCACCTCACGTGTCTCCGGGCTGCACGTGAACGTCGCGGTCGGCTACGGCGGGCGCAAGGAGATCGCTGACGCCGTGAAGTCGTTCCTGCGCGAGCACGCCGACGCCGGGTCGAGCCTCGACGAGCTGGCGGAGGCGTTCGACGTCGAGCACATCGCCGAGCACCTCTACACGAAGGGGCAGCCGGACCCCGAGCTCGTCATCCGCACGTCGGGGGAGCAGCGCCTCGGCGGGTTCCTGCTCTGGCAGAGCGCGCACTCCGAGTTCTACTTCTGCGAGGCGTACTGGCCCGACTTCCGGCGGGTGGACTTCCTGCGCGCCGTCCGCGCGTACGCCGCGCGGGAGCGGCGCGGCGGTCGCTGAGGCGGCCCGGGCGAAATGTTACGGAGCGCTCGCCTCCGGCTGGACGCCCGTCCGGTCCGCTCGACGGCTCCCACCTGCGGGTCCGCGCCGCACGGGTGCCAGGGTCCGGTGGAACTGCGGAACCCGCTCAGGTGAACAGCGTGTAACCACTTCGCGTGTCGTGCCGGAGGTCGGCAGCGCCGGGCTTATGTTCCGCCGTAGAGGACAGCGACCGCCGTCCCCGGGAGGCCAGCCCATGGAGCATCCGCTCCGGGAGGAGGGCCGGATCCGGCCCTCTGTTCCCGGAGGGGCCGACCGCCCCCGTCCCGTCGCCGTACGTCGGTGCGTGGTCCTGCTCTGGCAGGACGCCGGTGTCCGGTGCCCGTCTCGGCGCACGTAGCGCCAGAGGGAGCCTGCCGTGGTCAGCAAGGCGCAGCTCGACCCCCAGCTGGACGTGGCCGTAGGCCGCAAGACCCACGTGCTCGACACGTCGGTGCTCCTCTCGGACCCGCGGGCGATCCTGCGGTTCGCGGAGCACGACGTGGTCCTCCCCGTCGTCGTCATCACGGAGCTCGAGGCCAAGCGGCACCACGCCGAGCTCGGCTACTTCGCCCGGTCTGCCCTGCGGATGCTCGACGACCTGCGCATCGAGCACGGCCGCCTCGACACCCCGATCCCCCTCGGGGACGACGGCGGCACCCTGCGGGTCGAGCTGAACCACACGGACCCCAGCGCCCTGCCCGACGGGGTCCGTCTGGGTGACAACGACAGCCGGATCCTCGCGGTCGCGGCCAACCTCGCGGCCGAGGGACGGGACGTCGTCGTCGTCTCGAAGGACCTGCCGATGCGGGTCAAGGCGTCGGCCGTGGGCCTGACGGCGGAGGAGTACCGCGCGGAGCTCGCCGTGGACTCGGGGTGGACGGGGATGGATGCCCTGGACCTGGCCGAGCAGCAGATGGCGGCGCTCTGGGAGCACGAGTCGGTCCCGCTGGCGGACGTCGCGACCGGTTTCGGCGGGGGGAGCCAGAACCCCAACGACATGCTCTGCCACACCGGCGTGGTGCTCCACAGCCCGCGCGGCTCGGCTCTCGGCCGGGTCACCGCCGACAAGCACGTGCAGCTCGTCCGCGGCGACCAGGACGTGTTCGGGCTGCACGGGCGCAGCGCGGAGCAGCGGATCGCGATCGACCTCCTGCTCGACGAGGAGATCGGCATCGTCTCGCTCGGTGGGCGGGCGGGGACCGGCAAGTCGGCGCTCGCGCTGTGCGCCGGGCTGGAGGCGGTGCTGGAGCGTCGGCAGCACCGCAAGGTCATGGTGTTCCGGCCGCTGTACGCGGTGGGCGGTCAGGACCTCGGGTACCTGCCCGGCAGCGCCGACGAGAAGATGAACCCCTGGGCGCAGGCCGTCTTCGACACCCTCGGGGCGCTGGTGTCCAAGGAGGTCGTCGAGGAGATCATGGACCGCGACATCCTCGAGGTCCTGCCGCTCACCCACATCCGCGGGCGCTCGCTGCACGACGCGTTCGTGATCGTCGACGAGGCCCAGTCCCTCGAGCGCAACGTGCTGCTGACCGTGCTGTCCCGGATCGGGCAGAGCTCGCGCGTCGTCCTCACCCACGACGTGGCCCAGCGCGACAACCTGCGGGTGGGCCGGCACGACGGGGTCGCCGCCGTGATCGAGGCGCTCAAGGGGCACCCCCTGTTCGCGCACATCACGCTGACGCGCTCGGAGCGGTCGCCGGTCGCCGCCCTGGTGACCGAGCTGCTGGAGAGCATCGAGGTCTGAGACGACGCAGGACGCCCGGGCACCCGCAGCGGAGCCCGGGCGTCCTGCCGTTCCCGGACGCAGGTCCGGTCAGTGGTCGGTGCCGTCGTGGTGGTCGTGCCCGCCGTACCCACCGTGCCCGGCGTCGAGCTCACGGACCAGCGCACCGAGCCCGACGCCGAGCGCGTGCCGCTCGTCGGGGCTCAGCCGGGCGAGCAGGCGGCCGTGGTGCTCGCTCAGCTCGGTCCCCACCCGGTCGGCGACGTCCTGGCCCGCGGCGGTCAGCTGCAGCCGGTACAGGCGACGGTCGTCGGGGTCGCGCTCGCGGCTCAGCCAGCCGCGGTCCACCATGCCCGCGGCGAGACGGCTGACCGTGCTCTTCTCCAGCCCGAGCCGTGCTGCGAGCTCCTGCTGGGAGAGGGCTCCCGCCTCGACCAGCTCGCCGAGCGCGAAGGTCTCCGACACGGACAGCCGGATGCCGGCGTGCTCGTGCGGCCGCTGGACCGACTCGAGGAAGCCGCTCGAGCGCACGATCTGCTGGATGAACCGGCGCAGATCGTCCCGAGGGAAGGTTGTGCTCTGCAACTGTTTCCCCTACTGTCGTCGTGAGAGTTGTGACGTACAACTGTAGGGGAGAACCTCGATGACCGACATCGATCACCACCACGGCGACCATCAGCAGGGCGGCCACCAGCACCGGCACGGGCGGCTGTTCACACGCCTCACCACGCACGGCCACGGCATGGGGCCGATGGACGACCCGGAGCGGTACGAACGTCTCTCCGGGCGCCTCGCCGCGCGGCTCTACCGTCGCGTCGCCCGCGACGTCACGGCGCTCGGGCTCCCCGAGGGAGCGCGCGTGCTCGACGTCGGCACCGGCCCCGGGACGATGCCGCGTCGTATCGCTGAGGCCGCCCCCGGGCTCCAGGTCGACGCGATCGACGTCGCGCCGGAGATGATCGCCTGGGCGCAGCAGACGGCGACCCCGGGCGTCACCTTCACGGTCGCTGACGTCGCGGCGCTGCCCTGGCCCGACGCCACCTTCGACGTCGTCGTGTCCACCCTCAGCCAGCACCACTGGGCGGACGTGGACGCCGGCCTGCGGGAGGTGCGACGCGTGCTGCGACCCGGCGGGCAGGCGTGGGTCTACGACGTTCGGTGGGCCCTCCCGCAGGAGGGGGCCGTGGCCGCGTCGCTCGGCACCGGGACGTCGGTCGTGCGCGAGCGACGGCTCGCCCGGACGTCGTGGCTGAACCCCATCGGTCGCCTGGTGCTGCGCCCCGCCTGAGGCTCGTCAGCCCGCGACGAGCTTCCCGTCGGCGATGCGCAGGACGCGGTCGGCCAGCGACACCATGAGCGGGTCGTGGGTGGACACGATCGCCGTCATCCCCTCGGCCTCGACGACGGCCCGGATCAGGGCCATCACCGCGGTGCCGGTCTCGGTGTCCAGCTGGCCGGTCGGCTCGTCCGCCACCAGGAGGCGCGGCGAGTTGGCCAGCGAGCGGGCGATGGCGACGCGCTGCTGCTGACCGCCGGACAGCTCACCGGGACGCTGGAGCGCGTGCGGGCCGAGGCCGACCAGGTCGAGCAGCAGCTGCACGCGTGCCTCACGGTCGGCGGTCGGCAGCTTGCGCAGCCGCAGGGGCACACCGACGTTCTCCGCTGCCGACAGGACGGGCACGAGGCCGAACGTCTGGAACACGAACGACACCACGTCCCGACGCAGCTCGACCAGGCCGCGCTCGTCGAGCGACGAGACCTCGCGCCCGTCGACGACCACGCGGCCGCCGTCGGGCCTGTCCAGCCCGCCGATCACGTTGAGCAGCGTCGTCTTGCCCGATCCGGAGCGCCCCACGAGCGCGACCAGCTCACCGGGCGCGATCGTGAAAGACACGTCCTGCAGGGCGTGCACGGCGGCCGAGCCCGTGCCGTAGGTCCGGCTGACGTTCTCGACACGGACCACCGGCTCCGTGCTCGCGGACGACGACGGAGCGGGGGTGGTGAGGGCGGTGGTCACCGGTCTGCCTCCTCGTCGGCGGGTGGTGCGGGGACGACGGGGACCGCCCCGGTGGGTGTCGCGGAGTGCCGGCCCGCAGGTCGGCCAGGGGCCCGCGCCGGCATCGGCCGGTCCGGCCACAGCGAGACGTGCGACTCCTCGAGCGCCAGCCGGACGCGGCCCACGAGGTTCAGGGCGTCCCGGTACTCGCGCGGCAGCTGCACCCGACCCGCACGGTCGAGCACCGCCAGCTCCTCGGCGACCACGTGCTCGGTGCCGTCGTCGCGGGTGTGCGTGCGCCGGACGGTCTCCGAGCTCGTGCGGCCGTCGCGGATGGCGACCGTGCGCTGCACGTGCTCGCTGACGCCCGGGTCGTGCGTCACGACCACGACCGTGGTGCCGAGCTCCCGGTTGACGGTCCGCAGGCCCTCCAGGACGTCGTGCGACGTCGCGGAGTCGAGCTCACCGGTGGGCTCGTCGGCGAAGAGGACCTGGGGGGAGTTGGCGAGCGCGACCGCGATGGCGACGCGCTGCTGCTCTCCGCCCGACATCTGCCCGGGGCGGCGGTCGGCGCAGTACCCGACGCCGAGCACGTCCAACAGCTCGGCAGCCCGTCGGTCGCGCGTCTTGCGCCCCACCCCGGCGAGCGCGAGCGGGAACGCGACGTTCTCGGTCCCGCTCAGGTACGGCACCACGTTGCGGGCGGTCTGCTGCCAGACGAACCCGACCATGGAGCGCCGGTACTCCACCCGCTGCCTGCTCGACATCGCCATGAGGTCCCACGGGCCGACGCGGACCTTGCCGGCGGTCGGGACGTCCAGCCCGGACAGCACCGACAGCAGCGTCGACTTGCCCGAACCGGAGGCACCCACGATCGCGACGAGCTCGCCGTCCTCGACCAGCAGGTCCAGGCCCTGCAGCGCCTGCACCTCGACGCCCTCGGACTGGTAGATGCGCACCAGGGAGTCGCACACGATGAGCGCGTGCTCGCCGAAGTCCCCGGTCCGCCTCCGGGCGCGCGCCTCGAGCGTGTCCAGCGTCGGCTCCTCGACCGTCTGCACCGCGTTCATCCGTGCCTCCTTGTCGTCGTGCTCATCGCTCGCCCACCCGCAGGACGTCGCCGAGCCGGTCCCGCCGCCGGACCGCCGACTCGACCCACACCGCGACCGCGAGCGCGCCCAGGACCACGGCGGTCGCCCCGACGATCGGGACCCAGGTGACCTCCAGCGACGTCGCCGCCGGGTGACCCGTGAGCAGGTCCAGCCCCAGCGCTCCCATGAGCACCCAGGGGACCGCGATCCCGATGGTCGTCCCTGCCAGCACCGCGGCGAGCGCCAGCGGGGCCAGCTCGCCGAACGTCATCGCCCGTGCGGTCCGCGCGTCGAGCCCGAGCGTGCGCAGCGCGGACAGCGTGCGACCGCGCTCGCGGCTCGTCGCCACGACCGTGAGCACCAGCCCGAGCGCCGCGTAGCCGGCGAGGACGATGCCCGTCGCGACGAGGAGCGCGAGCAGGCCCGCGTTGAGGGGCGACGCCCGCCACGTGCTCAGCCAGTCGGCGCGCTCGGTCACGGTGGTCCCGGGGGACTCGGCCACCCCCGCGTCACGCACCGCCGCCACGGCTCCGGGACCGTCCACCCAGGTGGTGGTCGCGGGCATCTCGTCGCCGGACACCGACGCGAAGACCTCGCGGTCGACGACCACGACACCCTTCGCCGTGGACAGCGTCGACGACCGCGTGGGCAGGACGGGCGGGTTGTCCGCGGACCCGATGACCGAGAGAGGGACGAAGTCCTCCGCGCCCATGACGGCCGGGGCGATGAGCTCCGCCGTGCTGCGCAGAGACGGCGAGATGAGCGCGGGAACGCTGTCGTCCTGCGCGGACCCGAGCGACGTCAGCCCCGGGTCCACCGCGCGGTCGTGGGCGGTGAGGATCTGGGCCAGGTCGGCGGAGTCCACGAGCATGACCTGCGCCTTGACCCCGCTGGACCGGCCGAACGTGCGCTCGCTCAGGACGGTCGCGCCGGCGACCGCCGTGACCCCGGGTGCGTCGCGCAGCCCTGCGACGACGGCCGGGTCGAGCTCTCCGTCGATGCGGACCTCCGCGCCGACCACGATCTCGGCGGCGGTGACCTGCCCCGAGGCGACCGTGACGGCGGTGGTGCCGCAGAAGACCACGAGGGCGATGGCGATGGTCAGGGTGAGCAGCGGGACCCGCGTCCCGGCGGTGCGACCCGCCCGCGCCGTGGCGACGACGGGCACGAGCGAGCGCTGGCGCGCCGCGAGGCCGGACAGGCCGCGCAGCAGCGGGGGGAGGACGCGCGCCAGGAGCACGGTCGCGGCGCCGGCCAGGAGGACGGGGGTGGCTGCCAGGAGCAGGTCGACGCCGCCGGTGGCGGTCTGCACGAGCCCGCGCCCCCGCGCCGAGACCAGCGCCGCCGCGGCGATCGCGACCAGGGCCAGCTCGGCCGTCAGGCGGCGGACGCGGCGGCGTCCGAGCACGCGCTCGCGGTCCGCGCGGTTCGCGGGCAGGCGACGCCCGGTCCAGGCGCCGGCCACGACGACCGCCGCGGCGATCGCGGGCGCCGTCGCGGCGACCAGCACGATCGCCGCGGCCACGGCCCACGTCCCTCGGGGGTCCGGCACGATCAGCCACGCCCCGGCGGCACCCACGACGGTCGCCAGGGCGACGATCGGGACGCTCTCCACCAGGGCGCGCAGACCGACCGACGCGACGGACGCCCCGCGGGCGCGCTCCGCGAGCAGGAAGGTCTCGCGGCGGACCACCAGCAGGCGCGCGGCGAGGACGAGCGTGAGCGCGCCGACGGCCGCGAGGCCCACGAGGAGCACCGACGTCTGCGCCGTGCCCGCGAGCAGGCGCGCGTCGGCGGCGCGCAGCACCGTGTCCAGGTCGCTGCCGACCGACGGTGTCCGCCCGTCCGACCCGGTCAGCGGACCGGGCAGCGCGATGACCTGCGTGACGGCCTGCGCGACCGCGCGGGTGTCGGTCGCGCGCAGGTCGGTCGCGACGACCGGGAACCGGAAGGTCATGCTGACCGAGGTCGAGACCTGCAGCGCGTCGGCCAGGGACGCGTCCGAGGTGAGCAGGCCCGCCCGGCCGACGAGGGCTGCCACCGCGGGCGCCGGCTGCGGTTCGCGCAGGTCGGCGAACGAGGACCACACGGGCGACATCGGGTCGACGGGCTCGTACAGGCCGGTCACGACGGCCACGGCGTCGCCACGGGTGGGACCGGTCAGCGGCAGCCGGGTGCCGACCTGGATCCCGAGCTGCTCCGCCGCGGCGGTGGACACCCCCACCTCGACCGCGCGCGGCTCCGTCGACCCGGCCGGGAGCACGGGCGTCATGCGGGGCTCGATCCCCGTGACCCACCGGACGATCGGATCGTCGGAGGTGGGCGTGCCGAGGTGCACGATCCTCGTGCCGACGAACTCGTCGCCCAGCCGCGCGGTGAGCGGAGCGCCCTGGACCGAGGTGACGACGGGCGCCGTCACGGCCTGCACGGGCTCCGGGAGCGAGGTCGCCATGTCCCTCGCCGCGTTCGCGACCAGGGTCGACGCGTTGTCGACGCGTGCGGGGCGCCCCGCGGCGTCGACGGCGCCGACGCCCGGTCCGCCCAGCACGGCGACGACGTCGGCTGCCGGTCCGGCGTCCCGGACGGCGCCCTGGACGCCCGCGTCGGCGGTGCGCAGCACGATCCGGGGGACGGCGAGGGCGATGAGGACCGTGACGGCGAGCACGACGGCTGCCAGGACCAGCAGGCCGGCGTCCTGGCGGCTGCGTCGGCGCGCGACGAGGACCGCGTCTCCCGTGGTCGCGCGCCAGCCCGACGCGGTCCGCGTGCGCAGCGTCGTCATCGTCATCGCTCGTCCCCCAGCCGCAGGAGCTCGCCGGACGCGCGCTTCAGCAGGGCGTTGGTCGTCAGCGCGACGGCGCCGCCGACGAGCACGACGAGCACGACGACGAGCGTCGCCTGCGAGAGCCACGGCCACTGCACGACCACCGACGGGATGGGCCGGCCGCCCTCGGCGGACACGGTCACCAGCGGGGCCACCACCTGGCCGAGCACGGCGCCGAGCGTGAGCCCGGCGAGCAGGCCCAGCACGCCGAGGATCCCGTGCTCGACCAGCACGGAGCGGACCAGGCCGGACCGCGGAGCACCGAGGGCCTGCAGCCGCGCCAGCTCGAGGCGACGGGTCCGCACGGCCACCGTGGCGCTCATCGCGAAGCCCGCGACCGCGAGCGCCACCGCGGCGGCGGTCACGATCCACAGTGCGGCCTGCACGCCGACGCGCAGGGGGCCGTCGATGGCGACCTCGCGGGCGGTGACCCGGTCGACGGCGACGCCGAGGTCCTCCTGCTGGGCGTGCTGGACGGCCCCGGGCGCGCTCGCGTCGGGGACCTGGAACCACCACTCGTCGAGCAGCTGGCTGGTGGACGACCCCAGCAGGGAGGCGCGCGTCAGCAGGTCCCGGTCGACCAGCAGGGCCGCGCCCGTGGGCAGTCCGGGCAGGTAGGCGACCTCCCGCTCCATGACCACCGGCATGCGGACCCCGTCGAGGTCGAGCACGAGCTCGTCGCCGGCCTGTACCGCGAAAGAGGCAGCCAGCGTGTCGGTCACGACGACCGGGATCGGGCCGGGCGCCTCGAACGTCGCCGCGGCGAACCCGGAGTGCCCGAAGAGGATCACGAACGGGTCGATCGCGCCGGTGATGCGCAGGACCTCGGCCTCGGTACGGACCGCCAGCAGCGGCCGCGTGCCGTCCTCCTGGAGCGCGCCCTGGACGGTCCACGGCGCCGCGGTGAGCACGACGGGCGTCACGGTGTCGGTGGTGGCCCCGGCTGGACGCTCGACGGCGCGCAGGTCCCGCACGCTCACGTCGAGTCGGACGTCGGCCAGGCCGTCCCCGATCACGCTCTCCGGGTCGGCGTCGCCGGGCAGGAGCTGCGCGACGATCCCGACGAGGCGCAGACCGCTGGCGGTGTCCGGCAGCGGGACGGTGACGTCGTCCGCGACGCCGACCGCGGGGATCGGCGCGAGCTCCACCGGGCTGCGCGTCCCGAGCGGGTCCTCGAGGACGACGCTGATCAGCAGCGTGCTCGGGACGGCCGGGGACAGGGAGCTCTCGACGTCGAGGAGGAGGGCCGTAGGAGCGCCCGGGAGCGCGATGCCGGTCGCGGGCGCGGCGGGCTGCAGGGGCTCCGCGATGGCGCCCCAGGACGGGGTCATCCGGCCGCGCAGGAGGGCGTCGGCCTGCGTCGTGTCGAGCGCGAGGAGGTTGACCGAGCGTCCTCGGCTCTCACCGGGGGTGTCGGCGGGGTCGCCCACGGTCACCGACCGGAACGTCACCGGGCTGGTCGCCTGCACGTCGGGCAGGCTCTCGACGGCCGTCGCCTGCGCGATGCCCGAGCCCCCCACCCGGTCGAGCCGCAGGTCGGTCCCCACGACGAGGTCCACCTGGTCGGCCTGCGAGGTCCGCCACGTGTCGAGGAAGGACTGCGAGAACGAGCCGACCGCCAGAGCCAGGGTGAGCAGCAGGACGGCCCCGGCCGCCCGGCCGGGTCGGCGACCGACCTCCCACGCGGCGAGCGGGGAGATGAGCGACCGGCTGCGGGTGGCCAGCCGCTCGCCGACGTGCGCGACCAGGGGCAGCAGGCGCAGCGCGAGCACGGCGCCGGCGAGCAGCAGCAGCGCTGGGGCCGCCACGAGGAGCGGGTCCAGACGCTCCGAGCCGTCCCCGGCGACGGGCGACTTGTAGGCCCGGAGCTGCCAGACGGCGAGACCGGCCAGCACGAGGAGGGCGAGGTCCGCGCCGGACCGGGCGATCCCGCCGCGCCGGTCCTGGCGCACGAGCTGCTGCTCGGCGTCGACGACGCTTCCCCGGCGCCGCAGCAGGGGCCCGAGAAGCACGCCCGCGAGGACGAACGACGAGACGACGCAGGTGATCCACAGCGACGGGGGGCGGCCCGGGTCGTGGTTCAGCCCCGCCTCCGCGAGAGGGCCGACGGAGGTGATCGCCTGGAACAGCCACACGGCGAGCCACGGGGAGACCAGGGTCGTGACGAGCGCGACGCACGCCGCCTCGAGCGCCGCGAGCCCGAGCAGCTGCCGGCCGGACGCCCCGCGGGACGACATGAGGGTCTGCTCCGGGGCGCGACGGTCGGCGAGCAGGCGGGCGGCCAGCAGCAGGACCGTGACCGCGAGCACCACGAGCATGAGCCCGATGATGACGAGGCTGACCCGTGTGACCGCCAGGTTGCCCTGGGCCACGTCGATCGTGGTGGCGAGGCGCGACCGGAACAGTGCCGTGACCACGTCGAGGTCGGTCGCGGCGACGAGGGTGGCCTGGGCGTCGTCGAGGCGCGCGCGCACGGCGTCGACGGCGCCGGCCGGGCTGTCCGCGAGCTGCGGCGACGCGACCATCCGGACCGTGGCCACCGAGCCGGGGGCGGTCAGCGCCTCGGGTGCGACGACGAACGGGCCCCAGGCGTCGGTGGCGACGAAGCCGAACGAGCCGGGCACCGGGTACCGGGGGTCGTGCTGGGCGCCCTGCAGGAGGTCACGCGTCCACAGGCTGCGCGGCTTGCCGAGCTCGTGGATGCCGACGACGACGGCGGACGCCCCCTGCTTGTAGGTGGCCAGGTCCCGCAGCGGGAGCTCGGTGCCGACCGTCCACCCGTACTCCTCGGCCGCGATCTTGGGCACGGCGACCTGGACCCGGCCGTCGACGACCCCGGCGGTCGGCCAGCCGCCGGCCACGAGCGTGGCGTGGTCCGGGATCTCGGGGTTGGTGGCCAGGTAGGCCATGGGGGTGCCCACGGTGTCGCCCTCGGAGAGCAGCCGGTACAGCGGCGACGTGAGCCACTGGGACCGCGTCGACGTGAGGTCGCCCAGGAGCTCGTCGAAGAAGGCCTCGCCGGCCGCGACGGCATCGGCCGGGGTGCCGTTCTGGAGCCCCAGCTCGATGTCGAGGTCGGTGCCTGCGGCCGGTGCCCGCGTCAGGGCGGCGTCCATCGCGCGGGTCTCGCTGGTGAACAGCAGGAGCGCGAACGTGCCGAGCAGGCTGGCGCCGACGAGGGCGACGGCGACGACCGTGGCCAGGAGGGTCCCCTGGGCGGCGGCACGGTGCCGCAGCACGCGCAGGCTCCAGCCCATCCGACCTCCTCGTCCCGTGGGCGCAGCGGAGACAGGGGACGACGCTGCGCGGTCCGGCGATCGTAAAGGAGCAGACAGGAAGTGTGGGAGCGATCCCGCAGTTGTGATCGAACCGATACGAACGAAGGCCCCGGGCGGCGAACCCGGGGCCTTCGTCGTCGTGCGCTCAGGCCTGCGGCGGCCTCGTCATGCTCAGGACGTCCAGGGCGCTGTCCAGCTGCTCCTCGGTGACCTCGCCGCGCTCGACGAAGCCGAGGTCGATGACCGCAGCCCGCACGGTGATCCCGTGCTTCACGGCGTGCTTGGCGATCTTCGCGGCCGCCTCGTACCCGATCACGCGGTTCAGCGGCGTGACGATCGACGGCGACGACTCGGCCAGCTCGCGGGCACGCTCGACGTTCGCGACGAGCCCGACGACCGTCTTGTCCGCGAGCAGCCGGGACGCGTTCGCGAGCAGCCGCACGGACTCCAGCACGCCCGCGGCGATCACCGGGATCTGCACGTTGAGCTCGAACGACCCGCTCGCACCGGCCCACGCGACGGTCGCGTCGTTGCCGACGACCCGCGCGGCGACCATGAGCACCGCCTCGGGGATGACGGGGTTGACCTTGCCGGGCATGATCGACGAGCCCGGCTGCAGGTCGGGGATCGCGATCTCGCCGAGGCCGGTGTTCGGTCCGGAGCCCATCCAGCGCAGGTCGTTGCAGATCTTGGTGAGGCTGACCGCGATCGTGCGCAGCGCACCGGACAGCTCGACCAGCCCGTCGCGCGAGCTCTGCGCCTCGAAGTGGTCCCGCGCCTCGGTCAGCGGCAGGCCCGTGTCCTCGCGCAGCAGCGCGATCACGCGCTGCGGGAAGCCCGCGGGGGTGTTGATGCCGGTGCCGACCGCGGTGCCGCCCAGCGGGACCTCGGCGGCGCGGGGGAGGGCGGACTCGAGCCGCTCGATGCCGTACCGGATCGCGGCCGCGTACCCGCCGAACTCCTGCCCGAGCGTCACGGGCGTGGCGTCCATGAGGTGCGTGCGACCGGACTTCACCACGGTGGCCCACTCGGTCGACTTCGCCTCGAGCGCCTCGGCGAGGTGCGCCAGCGCCGGGACCAGGTCCCGGACGACGCCCGCGGTCGCGGCGACGTGCACCGACGTCGGGAACACGTCGTTGGACGACTGCGACGCGTTGACGTGGTCGTTCGGGTGCACGTCCCGCCCGAGCCTGCGCGTCGCCAGCGTCGCGAGCACCTCGTTGGTGTTCATGTTCGAGCTGGTGCCCGAGCCCGTCTGGTAGACGTCGATCGGGAAGTCGCCGTCGTGCGCGCCGGAGGCCACGTCGTCCGCGGCGGCGACGATGGCGTCCGCGACGTCCTGGTCCAGCACGCCGAGCTCGGCGTTCGCGCGGGCCGCGGCCTTCTTGATGCGGGCCAGGGCCTCGATGTGGCTGCGCTCGAGGCGGCTGCCGGAGATCGGGAAGTTCTCGACCGCCCGCTGGGTCTGTGCGCGGTAGAGGGCGTCGACGGGGACGCGCACCTCTCCCATCGTGTCGTGCTCGATGCGGAACTCAGAAGTCATGCGAGCCATCCTGCCGCACCGGTCAGCCCTCGACGTCCCCCAGCGACTCGGTCAGGTGCACGGTCCCGTCGGCCAGCGTGTACTCGAGCCCGACGATCGCCACGCGCCCCTCGGTCACGGCCTCCGCGAGCGAGCGGGAGTACCCCTGGATCATCTGCACGGTGTGCCGGACGTGCTCGTGCCCGAGCGCCGCCGGGTCCAGCGTGCTCAGCGCACCGAGGCCACCGCCTGCGAGGTTGACGATGCTCGGGATGACCCGGTCGACGATCGCGCGCACGAACCCGGTCGGCAGCTCGCCGGTGGTCAGGGCGGCGGTCGCCGCGGCGACCGCGCCGCAGCTGTCGTGGCCCAGGACGACGACCAGGGACGCCCCCAGGACGTCGACGCCGTACTCGATCGACCCGATGACCGTGGTGTCGAGCACGTGACCGGCGGTCCGGACCACGAACACGTCCCCGAGCCCCTGGTCGAAGATGATCTCGGCGGCGACCCGGGAGTCGGAGCAGCCGAAGATCACGGCGAACGGGTACTGGGCGACGCTGAGCTCGGAGCGGTGGTCGACGCCCTGCGACGGGTGGAGCATCTCGCCGCGGACGAACCGCTCGTTTCCCTCGCGCAGCGCGGACAGGGCTTCGGCGGGTGTGGTGGGACGGGGCACGGCGTCATCGTCGCAGGTCCGGACCTCGCCGGGGAGCCCCGTTCACCGTGCGAGAAACGTCGCTACCGGTGGCGCCGGTGGGGCGAACGGGTGTAGCCCTTGAGTGTGAGGCGTCGACGCCTCGGTTCGGAGGTGCTCCGTGCGACGACGCACACGGGCGCTCGCCCTCGCACTGGGGGTGGGGCTCGTCGCCCCGTTGGCAGCATGTGCGGGATCGGGGTCCGGAACCCCCGTCCTCACCTGGTACATCAACCCGGACGACGGCGGCCAGGCGGAGATCGCCAGGCAGTGCACGGAGGCCGCAGGAGGCCAGTACGCGATCGAGGTGTCGGTGCTCCCGCGCGACGCCAGCGCCCAGCGCGAGCAGCTGGCCCGCCGGCTGGCCGCCAAGGACTCGTCGATCGACATCATGAGCCTGGACCCGCCGTTCATCCCGGAGATGGCCGAGCCCGGGTTCCTGGCGCCCGTCCCCGACGACGTCGCGGAGCGGGTGACGCAGAACGTCGTGGCAGGCGCCCTGGCCGGGGCGACGTGGGACGACGAGCTGGTGTCCGTCCCGTTCTGGGCCAACACGCAGCTGCTCTGGTACCGCAAGTCCGTGGCGCAGGCCGCGGGGCTGGACCCGGAGGCCGCCCCGGTGACGTGGGACCAGATCATGACCGCGGCCCGGGACCAGGACAAGTACCTCGCGGTCCAGGGCACCAAGGCAGAGTCCCTCACCGTGTGGATCAACGCGCTCGTCGCGTCCGCGGGCGGCACGATCATCGAGAACCCCGAGGCCCCGGCCGACGAGGTCACCCTCGGGCTGGAGAGCCCGGCGGGTGAGGCCGCCGCGACGATCATCGGCACGATCGGCAAGGAGAACCTCGGAGGTCCCGCCCTGCCGACGGAGGACGAGGGCGCGTCGTTGTCGATCTTCCAGGGCGACATGGGCTCGTTCATGGTCAACTGGCCGTTCGTCTGGTCCGCCACGAAGGCCGGCGTCGAGGACGGCACGTTCGACCAGGCCCTGCTCGACGACATCGGCTGGGCGCTGTACCCGCAGGTCACCGAGGACCAGCAGACCGCGCCGCCGTACGGCGGGATCAACCTCGGCATCGGCGCCTACAGCAACCACGTCGACCTCGCCTACGAGGCGGCCGAGTGCATCGTGACCCCTGAGCACCAGGCGCAGTACTTCGCGACGAACGGCAACCCGCCCTCCAACACCGAGGCCTACGACGACCCCGCCGTCACCGAGGCGTTCCCGATGGCGGACGTCATCCGCGAGTCGCTCGAGCTCGCCGTGCCGCGGCCGCAGACCCCGTACTACAACGAGGTGTCCACCGGCCTGCAGCAGACGTGGCACCCGCCGAGCGCAGTGACCCCGGAGGTCACCCCGACCAAGTCCAGCGACCTGATCACCGCCGTGCTTCGAGGGGAGCAGCTGCTATGACCACGGTCGCCGACAAGAGGCCGGACCTGCGCGACGCCGCAGCGAAGGCCGGCCGCAGCGACCGCGCGAAGTCGGAGGCGCGGCTCGGCTGGCTGCTCGCAGGGCCGGCGTTCGTCGTCATGCTCGCGGTGACGCTGTACCCGATCCTGCAGGCCTTCTACGACTCGCTGTTCCACTTCCGCCTCACCGCCCCGGACGACAGGGGCTGGGCCGGGTTGAGCAACTATGCGGTCGTGCTGAGCGACCCGCTCTTCTGGCAGGCGCTCGGCGTCACCGTCTTCATCACCGTGGTGACCGTGGTGATCGAGCTCATCCTCGGATTCGCGCTCGCCCTCGTCATGCACCGAGCCATCACGCAGCTGCGTGGCCTGCTCCGCACGGCGATCCTCGTGCCCTACGGGATCATCACCGTGGTCTCCGCGTTCGCGTGGTTCTACGCGTTCGACATCAACTCCGGGTACGTCAACCACTGGTTCGACTGGGTGCCCGGCATCAGCACGGACCTCAACTGGTTCGCCCAGCAGGGCACCAGCCTCTTCGTCATCATCATGTCGGAGATCTGGAAGACCACACCGTTCATCTCCCTCCTCCTGCTGGCCGGCCTCTCGCAGGTCCCGACCGAGCTCGAGGAGGCGGCGGAGGTCGACGGTGCGACGTGGTGGCAGCGCCTCACGCGGGTGGTCCTGCCCAACATGAAGGCCGCGATCATGGTGGCCGTCCTGTTCCGGGCCCTCGACGCGTTCCGCATCTTCGACAACGTGTTCATCATGACGAACGGCGCCAACGGCACCGAGGTGCTGTCGCTCCTGGCGTACCGGACGTCGATCGGGCGTCTCGAGATCGGCCTCGGCTCGGCGATCTCGGTGCTGCTGTTCCTCTGCGTGATCCTGATCTGCTGGGTCGCGGTCAAGCTCTTCAAGGTCGATCTGGCCGGCGGCGCGAGGGGGGCGGGCTGATGAAGCAGCTGTCGGGCCGGGCCAAGGTCGCCTGGGCGCTCATCACGATCTTCGTGCTCTCCTACGCCCTGTTCCCGATCGTGTCGATCTTCGCCACGTCGTTCAAGCTGCCCAGCCAGCTCAACCTCGGGCTGTTCTGGCCGAAGACGTGGTCGACGGTGAACTACGAGGAGATCCTCGCGCCGGACGGGTCCGCGCAGACGCTGTTCCTGTCGTCGCTGCGCAACTCCATCGGCATCTCGCTGATCGCCACGGCCATCGCCGTCGTCCTGGCCACCCTCGCGGCGTACGCGATCGCCCGGCTCGACTTCCCCGGCAAGCGGCTCATCCTGCTCACCGCGCTCGGTGTCTCGATCTTCCCCGTCATCTCGATCGTGACCCCGCTGTTCAACCTGTGGCGCAACATCGGCCTCTACGACACCTGGCTCGGGCTGATCATCCCGTACCTGTCGCTGACCCTGCCGATCTCCATCTGGACGCTGGCCGCGTTCTTCCGGCAGATCCCGTGGGAGCTCGAGCAGGCCGCCCAGGTGGACGGGGCGACCACGTGGCAGGCGTTCCGCAAGGCGATCGTGCCGCTCGCCGCACCCGGGGTCTTCACGACCGCGCTGATCGCCTTCTTCATCGCGTGGAACGACTTCGTCTACGGCATCTCGCTCACGTCGACCGACCGCGCCCGACCCGTCCCGGCCGCGCTGGCGTTCTTCACCGGTGCCTCGCAGTTCGAGGAGCCGACGGGGTCGATCTCGGCCGCCGCCATCATCGTGACCATCCCGGTGGTCATCCTCGTCCTGCTCTTCCAACGCCAGATCGTGTCCGGCCTGACCCAGGGCGCCGTCAAGGGCTGACCACGAAGGAGATCCGATGGCCGCCATCACCCTCAAGGACATCGTCAAGCAGTACGGCGACGGCTTCCTCGCCGTGAAAGGGGTCAGCCTCGACATCGCCGACGGGGAGTTCGTCATCCTCGTCGGCCCGTCCGGCTGCGGGAAGTCGACCCTGCTGCGGATGATCGTCGGCCTCGAGGACATCACCGCGGGCGAGCTGACGATCGGCGGGACCCGGGTCAACGACAAGGCACCGCGCGACCGCAAGCTCGCCATGGTGTTCCAGAACTACGCCCTGTACCCCCACCTCACGGTCTTCGAGAACATCGCCTTCCCGCTGCGTCTGCAGAAGGGGCAGTTCACGGAGGCGCAGATCAGGGAGAAGGTCGAGTTCGCTGCCAAGACCCTCGAGCTCCAGGACCACCTGGAGCGCAAGCCCGCGAACCTGTCGGGTGGCCAGCGGCAGCGCGTCGCGATGGGCCGCGCGATCGTCCGGGAGGCCCAGGCGTTCCTCTTCGACGAGCCCCTGTCCAACCTCGACGCCAAGCTGCGCGGCCAGATGCGCACCGAGATCGCCCGCATGCAGCGCCGCCTCGGCACCACCACGGTCTACGTCACGCACGACCAGACCGAGGCCATGACCCTCGGCGACCGCGTCGCGGTGCTCCGCAAGGGCGAGCTCCAGCAGGTCGCCAGCCCGCGCGGCCTCTACGAGCAGCCCGTGAACCTCTTCGTCGCCGGCTTCATCGGCTCGCCGCCCATGAACTTCCTGCCGGGGGAGGTCGACGGGTCGACGATGCACCTGCCGTTCGCCGACGTCCCGATCTCCGCCGACCTGGCGTCCAAGCTCGGTGGCAAGAACCTCGTCATCGTCGGCATCCGCCCGGAGCACTTCGAGGACGCCAAGCTGCTGGAGGAGTCCAAGGTGTCGTCCGGCGTGACCTTCACCGCGCCCGTGGACGTCAGCGAGTGGCTCGGCTCGGAGCTCTACGCCTACATCCCGTTCGACACGAACCCCGACGTCGCGCAGACCCTCGAAGAGCTCGACCGCGACCTCGACGGCGAGGGTCTGCGCACGCAGCTCATCGTCACGCTCGGGTCCGAGACGAAGATCCGCGACGGCGACGACGCCGAGCTGTGGTTCGACCCGGAGCGGCTCATGGTGTTCGACCCCGAGACCGGCGAGAACCTCACCTGGGACGCCGAGGCCGCGAAGACGATCGACCAGGAGAACGAGGCCGACCGCAAGGCGTCCCTCGAACGTGCGCAGGCGCGCGAGCGGGCCAGCGCCTGACCCTCTGTCAGACGAGCTCGGACGAGCGTGGCGGGTTGGCGCCCGCGCGCGACACCGTGATCGCCGCGATGCGCGCGCACCGCTCCAGGACGCCCTCGACCGTCGCCGCGTCGACGTCCGCCAGCGCCTGCCGACGGTGCGCCCCGAGCAGCCCGGCGGACCAGAGCCCGTCGATCAGCCCGCCCATGAACGAGTCCCCGGCGCCGACGGTGTCCACGACCTGCACCTTCGGTGCCGCCACCGAGATCCGTGCCCCGGCAGACGTGCTCGCGAACGCCCCCTCGCCACCGTGCGTGACGACGACGAGCGACGGCCCCGACCGGCTCCACTCCTCCGCGATCTCCGCCGGCGCGACCCCGGGGTGCAGCCACGCGAGGTCCTCGTCGCTGACCTTCACGACGTCGGCCAGCCGCACCAGCGCGTCGACGACCGGCAGCGCGTGCGCGGGCGACCCCATGAGCACCGGCCGCAGGTTGGGGTCGTAGGTGACGGTCGACGTCGCGCGTCTGCGGGCCACCATCGTCGCGACCGCCGCACCACCGGGCTGCAGCACCGTCGCGATCGAGCCGGTGTGGACGACCACCGGGTCGCCCGGGTCCTCGTCCCACGTCTCGGGCAGGTCCCACTCCAGGTCGAACTCGTAGGAGGCGGTCCCCTCGGCATCGAGGTGCGCCGTGGCGACCGGGGTGCGCAGGGCCGAGCGGTTGCCCTGCAGGACGTTGACGCCGGAGCCGCGCAGGTGCCTGCGCACCAGGTCGCCGTCGGCGTCGTGACCGAGCCACGTCAGCAGGTCCACCCGTCGGCCCAGACGGCCGAGGCCGAGGGCGACGTTGGCCGGGCTGCCGCCGGGGTGCTGCGCCCGACTGCCGTCCGGGCGCGCGACCACGTCGATGAGCGCCTCACCGATGACGAGGGCGCGGTCTGCTGTCGGTGCGGTCATCGTGTCTCCTCGTCGTCGGGGCTCTCGTCCGTCCCGCTCTCCGTCCTCGCCGCGGTGTCCCGGACGGCGCTGAGCCGCTCCCGGGCCCCGTCGAGCCACTCCTGGCACCGCGTCGCCAGGGCCTCGCCGCGCTCCCAGAGCGCGAGGGACTCCTCGAGCGTCGCAGCACCCGCCTCCAGCCTGGCGACGACGGCGACGAGCTCGTCGCGCGCCTCCTCGTAGCCGAGGGCGGCGACGTCCGCGTTCGGGTCGGGCGATGACGCCGACGGGGTGGGCGCGGCGGACTGGGACGGCTTCGGCACGGGGACAGTCAACCAGGACTCGCCCACACCGCCGGGGTGCCGTCCGCGGAGTGCACCGGACGGGCTCCACCGGTCCGCGGCCTGACGGCTGCCACGCAGCGGGGGTGCGGCGAGCCCCGTCCGACCGACCGCCGCCGGACGGCCGGACCCGTCGCGCACCGCCCGAGCCTCGGACGGGAGCGGCTCGGCGTGGCGGGTGAGCGTCAGGTCGTCGTGACCGTCGCGGCCAGCTTGCCCCGGGCGACCCGGATGCGCAGCAGCTCCTCCGGTGCCACGTCGTCCGGGTCGCGGACCACGTGCCCGTCGGCCCCCTGCACGACGGCGTAGCCGCGGTCGAGGGTGGCCGCCGGCGACAGGGCCCGGACCTGCGCGGCGAGGCCGGCGATCTCCGCGCGACCGTGCACCAGCGCGGTGTGCAGCGACCGCCGCGCGCTCTCCCGCAGGGCCGCGACGCGGTGCTCGTGGACGTCGACGAGCGTGGTCGGGCGGGCGAGCACCGGCCTGCTGCGCCAGTGGTCCAGCCCGGTCTGCTCGCGCGTGAGGCGCATGGTGAGCGCGGCACGGGCACGCAACCGGGCCTGGCTGACCCGAGCGCGCTCCTCGCGCACGTCCGGCACGACCCGCTTGGCCGCGTCCGTCGGCGTCGACGCGCGGAGGTCGGCGACGAGGTCGAGCAGCGGCGTGTCCAGGTGGTGGCCGATCGCGCTGACCAGGGGCGTCCGGCAGGCGGCGGCAGCGCGCACGAGGGACTCGTTGCTGAACGGCAGCAGGTCCTCGAACGACCCACCCCCGCGGGCGACGACGATCACGTCGACGCGCGGGTCCCGGTCCAGCTCCGCGATCGCCGCGCTGACCTCCGGCACCGCGCGCGGCCCCTGCACGGTCACCCGGCGGATCTCGAACTGCACCGCGGCCCAGCGCGCGCGGGCGTTGGACACCACGTCGTGCTCGGCGTCGCCCTGCTGCGCGACGATCAGCCCGACCACCGCGGGCAGGAACGGCAGCGCACGCTTCCTCGACGGCTCGAACAGCCCCTCGGCGCCGAGCACGCCCTTGAGGTGCTCGATCCGTGCGAGCAGCTCACCCAGCCCCACCAGCCGCACGTCGTCGGCGGCGAACGTCAGCGTCCCCTTCTTGGCGTGGAACTGCGGCCGGGCGTGGACGACGAGGTGGGCGCCGTCCGTGAGCGTGTCGGCGAGCTTGTCGATCGCGAAGGCCGGGGCGGTGACCGACAGGGACATGTCGAGGTCCGTGTCCCGCAGTGTGAGGAAGTACAGGGAGTTCCACCGCTTGAGGTTCAGCACCTGCCCCTCGACCCAGACCGGAGGCATCTTCGCGATGTAGTCGGCGATCTTCGGGGCGAGGTGCCGTACGGGCCACGGGCGGTCGGGAGTGGTGTCCGCCGCCCGCAGCGGGGGAGGGCCGGCCGACGCCGGGCTGGTCAGGGGGCCGGTGCTCACGCGCCCAGCCTGCCTCATGGCGCCGACATCCCCCGACGGCGACGGCTCGTACGTCGGCGACGGCCGGGGGAGCGCGCGGTCCGTCCACCTGTGTCGGCGTCGTGGGGGTCGGGTGCAGGTCACACCCGCAGAGCCCTTCCGAGCAGGGCCGATGCGATCCGCCGATCTAGACTCGGACCGTGACTTCCCCGACCGTCTCCGCCTCCGGCACGCCCTCCGGCACGCCCGCGACCGGCAAGCGCGTCCTGCTGGCCGCCCCCCGCGGCTACTGCGCGGGCGTCGACCGCGCGGTCATCGCCGTCGAGAAGGCGCTCGAGCACTACGGCGCCCCGGTGTACGTGCGCAAGGAGATCGTGCACAACAAGTACGTCGTCGAGACGCTGGCCGCCCGCGGTGCCGTGTTCGTCGACGAGACCGACGAGGTGCCTGAGGGTGCGCACGTCGTCTTCTCCGCGCACGGCGTCTCCCCGGCGGTCCACGCGCAGGCGGCGGCGCGGAACCTGCAGACCATCGACGCCACCTGCCCGCTGGTCACCAAGGTCCACAAGGAAGCGGTGCGGTTCGCGTCCGAGGACTACGACATCCTCCTCATCGGCCACGACGGTCACGAGGAGGTGGAGGGCACCTACGGGGAGGCCCCCGACCACATCCAGGTCGTGAACTCCCCGGACGCCGTCGCCGACGTGGTGGTCCGCGACCCCGACCGGCTCATCTGGATCTCGCAGACGACGCTCTCGGTCGACGAGACCATGGACACGGTCCGCCGGCTGCGTGAGCGGTTCCCGAACCTGCAGGACCCGCCCAGCGACGACATCTGCTACGCCACCCAGAACCGCCAGGTGGCCGTGAAGAAGCTCGCGCCGGAGTGCGACCTCGTCATCACGGTCGGCTCCGCGAACTCGTCCAACTCCGTCCGGCTGGTCGAGGTCGCTCTCGACGCCGGCGCGCGCACGTCCTACCGCGTCGACATGGCCTCGGAGATCGACCTCGCGTGGCTCGACGGCGTCACCACGGTCGGTGTCACGTCCGGGGCCTCCGTCCCGGAGATCCTGGTCAAGGACGTCCTGGCCCTGCTCGCCGAGCACGGCTTCGGTGACGTCCAGGAGGTCCGCACCGCCACCGAGGACCTCATGTTCTCGCTGCCCCGCGAGCTGCGTGCCGACCTGAAGGCCGCCGGCAAGGCCCCGGCCGTCCCGCGCCGCGACGGCCGCAAGTCTCTGGACGTCCAGCCCGCCTGACGACCCGCACCGCGGCCGACCCGCCGCGCGTGGGCGGTCGTGCCCGGCGCACCGACTCACCAGGCGACCAAGCCATGAGGGACGCGGAACGGGTCGCCCCGTCACCCATGGCTGCCTCGGCGAGCCATCCACCGCTGAGCGGTGAGCCCGCGCGTCCCCGACGTGGCGGCCACGCCGCGGACCCCCCGCACGTCGAAGGCGCGAACCCGACATGGAGATCGCCAACCACGGCGGAACGACGCCCATGTCGGGTTCGGATCCGCGCGCACAGCCGCGGCGTGCGCGAACCCGACAGGGGGATCGCCAACCACGGCAGAACGACGCCCATGTCGGGTTCGGATCCGCGCGCACAGCCGCGGCGTGCGCGAACCCGACATGGAGATCGCCAATCGCTCCAGAACGACACCCATGTCAGGCCCGGTGCCCGGTGCGCGGCCGCGCTGTGCGTCAGGCCGTCGTCACGTCCGGGGTCTGCGCTGCGCGCTCCTCGCGCAGGGCGCGGGCGTCGCGGTCGGCGCGGCCGTCGAACATCACGATGAGCTCGTCCGCCGACGCCACCAGCTCCGGAGCGCTGACCGCCGACAGCTGCGGGTTCACGGGGGCCGGAGTCTCCAGGTCGCCGTCGACGACGTGCAGGTCGGCGAACCGTCGGGCGCTGACCAGGACCCGCGTCTCCAGCGACGACACCGTCTGGTTGTAGGCGCCGGCCGCGGAGTCGATGGCTCTGCCCAGCTTGGCCAGGTGCGCGCCCATGGTGGCGAGCCGGCCGTGCAGCTCCTTGCCGAGAGACAGGACGGCCTGCGCGTTGCTGGCCAGCGCGTCCTGGCGCCACGCGTACGACACGGTGCGCAGGAGGGCGAGCAGGGTGGTCGGTGTCGCGATGACGACGTTGCGCTCGAACGCGTACTCGATGAGCAGCGGGTCCTGCTCGGCGGCGGCGTGCAGGAACGACTCGGCCGGGACGAACATCACGACGAACTCCGGCGCGGGGGCGAACTGGTCCCAGTAGCGCTTGCCCGCCAGGTCGTCGACGTGGGCGCGGACGTGCCGGGCGTGCGCGGCGAGCCGCTCGACCCGGACGCGCTCGTCGGTGGCCTGCGCTGCGTCGAGGAACCCGAGGAAGGCGACCTTGGCGTCGACGACGACGTTCTTGCCGCCCGCGAGCTTGATCACCATGTCCGGCCGCAGGAGCCCGTCGTCGGTCCGCACCTGGTCCTGCTCGACGAAGTCGACGTGCGCGAGCATCCCCGCGGCCTCGACGACCCGCTTGAGCTGCAGCTCACCCCACTTGCCGCGCACCTGCGACGAGCGCAGCGCGGTGACCAGCTGCGCGGTCTCGGTCCGCAGGTGCTCGGAGGCCAGGTGCATCGCGCGCACCTGCTCGCCGAGGGCGGCCTGACCGGCGGCACGGGCCTGCTCGGCGGTCGACAGCTCGACGCGCACCTGGTCGAGGGTGCGGGACAGCGGCTCCACCATGGCGCGTACGGCCTGCTCGCGCTGGGCCAGCTCCCCGACCTGCGTCTGGTGGTCCGCGGCGAACCGCTGGTGCGCGAGGGCGAGGAACTGGTCGCTGCTCGTGGCGAGGGCGTCGGCGGCCAGGGCGCGGAACTGGTCCGCGAGCCGGTCGGAGTCCGCGAGGCGTGCCTGCGCACCGGCTCGCTCGGCCTCCAGCAGCGCGCGCGCCCGCGCGGTCTCGAGGTCGGCGGCGCGCAGCCGGGACGACGCGAGCATCCAGCCGGCGAGCACGCCGACGACGGCACCGATCGCGAGTCCCAGCAGCAGTCCTGTGTCCATGGGTGAAGGCTCCCAGCACCTACCGACATCCCACCGGAGGAGGAGGCATCCGAGGGTCGCGCCGCCTACGGTGGTCCGATGTCGAACGCACCCGCTCTCGAGCTGCGCGGACTGTGGCGCAAGTTCGGTGACAAGATCGCCGTCTCCGGCATCGACCTCGTCGTCCCGGCCGGTTCGTTCTACGGTCTCGTCGGCCCCAACGGAGCGGGCAAGACGACGACGCTGTCGATGTCGACGGGCCTGCTGCAGCCCGACTTCGGCACCGTGCTCGTGCACGGGCACGACCTGTGGGCCAACCCCATCGAGGTCAAGGCCATGCTCGGCGTGCTGCCCGACGGCGTCCGACTGTTCGACCGGCTGACGGGTGAGCAGCTCATCACCTACGCGGGGCTGCTGCAGGGACTCGACCGCGAGACCGTCGCCGCCCGCGCCACGGACCTGCTGGCCGCCCTCGACCTGACCGCCGACGCGACGAAGCTCGTCGTCGAGTACTCGGCGGGCATGACGAAGAAGGTCGCCCTCGCGTGCGCGCTGGTGCACGCGCCCCGGCTGCTCGTGCTCGACGAGCCGTTCGAGGCGGTCGACCCGGTGTCCGCGGCGAACATCCGGGACATCCTCGGCTCGTACGTCCGCTCGGGCGGGACCGTGATCGTGTCGTCGCACGTCATGGACCTGGTCCAGCGCATGTGCGACCACGTCGCGGTGATCGCGGCCGGCCACGTGCTGGCGGCGGGCACGATCGACGAGGTCCGCGGCGACGGCAGCCTGGAGGACCGGTTCGTCGACCTCGTCGGCGGGCGCGTGAGCGGGGAGGGTCTGGCGTGGTTGCGCACCTCGTCCGACTGAAGCTGACGTTGCTCCGCAACGCGTTGCGGCGCAGCGTGTGGCAGGTCGTCGGCCTCGTCGTCGCCCTGCTGTACGGCCTCGGTGCCCTGGCGATCGTCGTGGGCTCGATGGCTGTGCTGAGCGTGCAGGAGCCCGACATCCGAGGCCTGGTCACGGTGCTCCTCGGCTCCGTGCTCGTCCTCGGCTGGTGGGTGGTGCCGCTCATCGCGTTCGGCCTGGACTCGACCATCGACCCGGCGCGCTTCGTCACGTTCGCGATCCCGCGACGGTCCCTGCTCACGGGCCTGGCGCTCGGCGGGGTCATCGGGGTGCCCGGCGTGGTCACGGTCGGTGCGGCGCTCGCGATGGCCGGCGTGTGGTGGCGGACGCCCGCCGCCCTCGCCGTCGGGGTCGTCTGCTCGGTGCTCGCGGTGGCGACGTGCGTGATCGGCGCCCGGGCGACGACGTCGGCCGCGTCCACGCTGGTCACGGGCCGGCGCTTCCGTGAGGTGATGGCCGGGGTCGCCGTGCTGCCGATCATCGTCGTCGGACCCGTCATCGGTCGCGTGACCTCGGGCACCACGATCACGCAGGACCTGCTCCAGCAGGTGGCCGACGCCGTGTCGTGGACGCCGTTCGGCGCGGTCTGGGCGGTCCCCGCGGACGTGGCCGACGGGCAGTGGGGTCTGGCTGCGGCGCGCTTCGGGATCGCCGTCGCGACGATCGCCGTCGTGGCGTTCGTGTGGGACCGGGCCCTCGCGCACGCGCTGGTCAACCCCGCGCACCAGAAGGTCTCGTCGAAGGGTCGCGGCCTCGGCTGGTTCGACCGCCTGCCGGCCACGCCGCTCGGCGCCGTCACCGCTCGCTGCCTCACGTACTGGGCCCGCGACCCGCGCTACGCGCTCGCCGTGGCTGTTGTACCAGTGCTCGCCATCGTGCTGTACATCGTCAGTCCCGGGGGCGGGGTGGTCCTGCTGATCGGTCCCATCGCCGCCTACCTGATGGGCTGGGGGATCTCGGCCGACGTCGCCTACGACGGCACGGCGTTCTGGACGCACGTCGCGGCACCCCTGCGCGGCACGGCCGACCGGCTCGGTCGCGTCATCGCCGCCGGGGTCATCGCGGTGCCCGCAGTCACGGTCCTCGTGGTCGCCTCGGCGCTGGTCGCGGACCAGCCGCACACCATCCCGGCACTGCTCGGTCTGTCGTTCGGGGTCCTGCTCACGTCGCTCGGCGGGTCGAGCGTCCTGTCCGCGCTCGTCGTCTACCCCGTCCAGCTGCCCGGCGAGAACCCGTTCCAGACGAAGCAGGGCGCCTCCACGGCGTCGGTCGTCTCGCAGCTCGTCGGCTGGCTCGCCGTCATGGCGCTGTGCCTGCCCGAGATGATCCTGGCGCTGATGTCGGTCCGGGGCGGCTCGGTCGTGCTCGGGTGGGTGACGCTCGTCGTCGGCCTGGTGCTCGGGTCCGTGCTGCTCACGGTCGGCGTCCGGGTCGGCGGCCGGACGCTCGACCGGACCGGGCCGAGCCTCCTGAGCAAGATCGTGGCGTTCGCCTGACGGACGGCCCCCGTAGACTTCCCCGACGTGGCACTCACCATCGGCATCGTCGGCCTGCCCAACGTCGGCAAGTCCACCCTCTTCAACGCGCTGACCCGCGCGCAGGTCCTCGCGGCGAACTACCCGTTCGCGACGATCGAGCCCAACGTCGGCGTCGTCCCGCTGCCCGACCCCCGGCTGGAGACGCTCGCGGAGCTCTTCGGGTCCGAGCGGATCCTGCCCGCGACCGTGTCGTTCGTCGACATCGCCGGCATCGTCAAGGGCGCGAGCGAGGGTGAGGGCCTGGGCAACAAGTTCCTCGCCAACATCCGCGAGGCGGACGCGATCTGCCAGGTCACCCGCGTCTTCGCCGACCCCGACGTCGTGCACGTCTCGGGTGCGGTGAACCCGAAGGACGACATCGAGATCATCGCCACCGAGCTGATCCTCGCCGACCTGCAGACCCTCGAGAAGGCGATCCCGCGCCTCGAGAAGGAGGTCCGCGCGAAGAAGGCGGACGCCGGCCTGCTCGTTGCCGCGCAGGAGGCGTTCGCGATCCTCGAGACCGGCCAGACGCTCGCGGCCAGCGGCAAGAAGATCGAGCACCTCGACGAGCTGCAGCTCATGACGAGCAAGCCGTTCATCTACGTCTTCAACACCGACGACGCCGGTCTGGCCGACACCGCGATGCAGGACGAGCTCCGCGCTCTGGTCGCCCCCGCCGACGCGATCTTCCTCGACGCGAAGTTCGAGTCCGAGCTGGTCGAGCTGGAGCCCGACGAGGCCAAGGAGATGCTCGCCGACAGCGGCCAGGAGGAGGCCGGGCTGGACCAGCTGGCTCGCGTCGGCTTCCACACGCTCGGCCTGCAGTCGTACCTGACCGCCGGTCCCAAGGAGTCCCGCGCCTGGACGATCCACCAGGGCTGGACCGCACCGCAGGCCGCCGGCGTCATCCACACGGACTTCCAGAAGGGCTTCATCAAGGCCGAGGTCATCTCGTTCGACGACCTCGTCGCCGCGGGGTCCGTCGCCGCCGCCCGCGCCGCCGGCAAGGCCCGCATCGAGGGCAAGGACTACGTGATGGCCGACGGCGACGTGGTGGAGTTCCGCTTCAACGTCTGACAGGGGCAGCACGGTGGACGACGCGACGCCACGGGCACGGCCGAGGCCGGACTTTCCCTTCGACCCTCGGTCGACGGCGCACGTCCGGCCCGGCGACTTCTGGTCGATCCCGCTCCGGCGCGGAGGCTGGTTCTGCTGCGGCCGTGTCCTGGCGGTCGGGACGATGCCGGGAGCGCCGAACCGGAGCATCGCCGTCGCCCTCCTGGACTGGTGCGAGCCGCAGCCTCCGACCGCGGCATCGATCGCCGGGGCCGGGGTGCTGGACTGGGGCCACGCCCACGTCAAGACCGTCCGTGAGTCCGGCGGGGCGCTGGTCGGCCATCGTCCTCTCGAGCTCGACGGCGGCCTCGCGGGCCTCATCGGCGGCGACGATCTCGACCCGATGGTCGGCTCCACCTGGGGCTACCTGTTCATCGAGGACCTCGCCCACGCGAGATTCGGCCGCCACTTCCCGGAGGAACCGCTCGTCGCCCTGGAGCGTCCTCCGGTTCTGGACGCCCGCTAGACCGGACGGCGGTGAACGTCCGGTCCACCGTCGGGAACGGCTGCGCGTCGACCGGGTGAACCTTCGTCGGCTGTCCTGGTGTGCCCCGGTTCGAGCGGGTGACTTCCGCCCGACGCCGCACCGAGCCGGTCTGCCCCGACCTGGGCGCCGTAGTCTCGCGGACATGACCCAGGCCGAGGACCTCGCGAGTGTGGAACGTCTGTACGCAACGCTCGACACGAGCGCGCTCCTCGCGCTCCTGCCGTTGATCGACACGCTCTCGGAGCGCGTCCGTCAGGAGATCGAGCGCATCGGCGGGCCCATCACGTCCATCTCGGACGCGCAGAAGCACGCGGCCCTGTTCGAGTCCGTCACGGCTGGTCTCACGGGTCTCGCGAACCAGTGGCCGGGCAGCGACGCCTTCCAGGAGATGCAGGCGCAGGTGGACGCCGACAAGGCCAAGCTCCAGGCCCGCGACGAGTCGGCCCGCGCGTTCGAGGCCGAGGCCCTGGACAGGACGTTCGTGTACTCGATCAACCTGCACCAGCGCCGGCAGCTCGCGATCTTCGAGCTCGAGCGGCGCGGCGTCCTGCCGACGTGGTTCAGCTCGTAGGTCTGTCGTCGCGCGGTGCGACAATCCGGCATGCCGATCAGCATGTGGGTGCGCAACGAGGCAGGCGAACGAGTCGACGGGTCGGGCTGGATCGCGTGGAAGGTGCCGAGCGGCGTCCTCAGTCTGCGTGACACCCCGCTCCTGATCGGGGTGGACGCCTACGGAAACACGGTTTTCAACCGTCATCAGATCAGGCGACAGCTGCCGGGCGAACTTGAGCACCTTCGAGAGAAGGTCACCGACGCGGAGAGCGCTGCGATGTTCGACGAGCTCGAACGACTGATGGCGGTCGCGACCGAGCGCGTCCACCGCTACCTGTGGTTCCTCGGGGACTGATCCCCCGGGAGCAGTGACGTGGCCGTGATGCCGCGGTGATGTCGCGGGGCGTAGCGTCCTGTCGTCGGCTCCACCTCGCGGATCCACGGAGCCGGGAATCGAGCGCACGATGCGAGAGTTCGCCACCCGCCCGGCACCTGAGGCGCGCGCGACGGACCGGAGCGCGCCGGTCGTCGGGGTGCGCGCCCGGTTCGCGCAGGCGGTCGACCACGACCCCGCCCACGAGCGGGACGCGGACGCGGCGGCGTCGGCGGTGCGGGGCCTCGCTCCCCGGCGGACCGGCCTCGGCGGGCAGGTCGACGGGTCGCTCGACCGCCCGTCCCAGGAGTTCTTCGGCCAGCGGTACCACCACGACTTCTCGCGGGTGCGCGTCCACGCCGACCGTCGGGGTGCGGCGGTCGCGGGAGCCCTGGGCGCCTCGGCGATGACGGTGGGGAACGACATCTACCTCGGGAGGGACGAGACCGGGACGCACGGCGGCGACCTCCTCGCGCACGAGCTCGCGCACGTGGCCCAGCAGAGCCGCGCGGGACGGCCGCTCATCCAGCGCAAGCTCTTCGCCGCCGGCAGCGCGGCCGACTTCGCGGCGGCCGCCAACGGCATCATCGCGGTCCAGTTCGAGGTGGTGGTGGGCAAGACGGGCGAGGTGACGATCCAGCGGACGAACGTCCAGGGGCCGCTGACTCCCGAGGCGCAGGAGCTCGTCCGGGTCATCCAGCTGGTGAGCGGGGACGCCAAGGACACGAGGCTGGAGTTCATCCACGGTCAGACCTCTGCGCGGGCGTCGGACGCCCGGGTGCTCGGGGGCAACTTCGCCCTGTCGAGGGTCGACCTCGACGACGTCGCGGCGTTGGGGAGCCAGGGGTCGGTGGGCGTCGGGATGGGACGCACCGGCGGCAGCCTGCTGGCGCACGAGATCCTCGAGCAGTACCGCAAGCAGGTGCACGGGGAGGACTTCGGTCCCGCGCACGCGACGGCCAGTGCCGCCGAGGGTACGGCGGTGGGCGGCACGCGAGGCACGGAGAGCTTCACCAACGTGAAGGACGACACCAACTTCACCGTCACCATCCCGTACACGTACCCGGACGGGCACGTCGTGGAGGTCACCTGGGACGTGGTGAACGGCAACTACCAGAACGTCCGCCGCAAGGTCGTCACGCCGCCCCGCGCCCCGGCTGTCGGCAAGCCTGCCGCGAAGGGCACGCCGTGAGTGCGGAGGCGGTCGCGCTCGCCCTGGCCGGCGGCGCGGTCGACTGGGACGGCACGGACCTCGGCCTGCTGCCACGGCTGCCCGCCGAGGAGGAGGGCCGCGCGGTCGACGTCGACCAGGGCGACGTGCCTGCCCTCCTCGACGCGCTGGACAGCACGGAGACCTTCGTGACGGCCCACGTGCTGCTCACCCGCCTCGCCGGCGGGCCGAACGAGACGTTCCCCACCTGGAACGGGCTGGCCGTCGAGATCAGGGCCGACGGTTCCACGCACGTCGACCCTGCCCAGCGCCCCGCCGTCGCCGAGCGGTGGCGGCGGTGGCGTGCCGAGCAGTAGCGCGGGTCCCCGCCCGGCTTTCGGTCGGTGCGAGGGGCGGTTACTGTGCCAAGAACTCGAACGATGCACGGGCAACGACGCCCGTCGGACGTTCGAGCGTGGCGCCTCGGGAGGCTCCGATGGAATCCATGACTCGACAGTGGACCCGTGGGCTGCGCGGCCTGATCGCTGCCGCCCTGGTCACGTTCGGCCTCGTCGTCGTGGGCGCCGTGTCCGCGTCGGCGTCGCCGCCGGACCGGCACGGCAGAGGGATACCCACGAGCAAGATCTCGGTCCAGCTCTGGACGTTCGCCGAGTACATCGGGTTCGGCACGGACGCGGCCACCGTCGCCAGGACCGAGGAGGTGCTCGGGAGCCTGCGTGAGATGGGGTACCGGAACGTCGAGCCGTTCACGCTGAGCGGGCTGACGGCGAAGCAGTACCGTGCGCTCCTCGACGAGCACCGGCTCAAGGCGTCCGCGAGGCACGTCGACGTGGGGACGCCGGAGAACCCGGCGGACATCGGCCAGATCCTGCGGGACAACCGGACGCTGGGGATCACGTTCTTCGGCTCCGGGTCGACCCCGATCTTCCCGCCGGTCTACACCACCGAGGCGGAGTGGATCGCCTACGCGGAGTACCTCGACGAGCTCGGCGCCGTGGCCCGCAAGCACGGCCAGACGCTGATGGTGCACAACCACGACATCGAGTTCGAGACCGTCTTCGGCGACCGGACCGTCTTCGACATCCTCATGGCGTACACGGAGCCGAAGAACGTGGTGTTCCAGCTCGACCTGTACTGGGCGACCAACGGCGGCGGCATCGACGAGCCGATCGACGTGATCGAGCGGTACGGCAACCGGATCAAGCTGTTCCACGTCAAGGACATGGCGGCCGGCGCGTTCCCGGGCCGGATCGAGATCGTCGGCGAGGGCATCATCGACTTCCCGTCGATCTTCCGTGCCGCGGGTGGCAGCACGCGGTACTACGTCGTCGAGCACGACCCGCGGTTCGGCGACCCGACGTTCGACCCCTTCGAGGCCGCCCAGGTGGGGTTCGACTACCTCGACCGCGTGAGGTTCTGAGGCGCTCGGCCTGGCCCGTCTCCCTGCCCGCTGATGACCTGGGGGGCTCCCGGCCGGCTACGACGACGCCGTGAGCAGGTGCGGCCCGATCTCGTCGACGGACCGCACCCCGGACAGCGCCATGGTCAGGTCGAGCTCCGCCCAGAGGTGCTGCATGACCGCGCGGGCACCGTCGGCGCCGGCGAGGGCCAGTCCGTAGACCCAGGGTCGGCCGACGAGCACGGCCGTCGCGCCGAGGGCGAGCGCTGTGACCACGTCGGCGCCGCTGCGGACGCCGCTGTCGAACAGCACGGGGACGCGACCACCGATCACGTCGACCACGGCAGGGAGGGCGTCCAGCGAGCCGATCGCACCGTCGACCTGCCGCCCCCCGTGGTTGGACACGACGATCCCGTCGACGCCGTGCTCGAGCGCGAGCGCGGCGTCGCCCGGGTGCTGGATGCCCTTGAGCACGATCGGCAGGGACGTCCGCTCGCGCAGCCGTGCCAGGTCGGCCCAGGTGAGCGACGACCGCGAGAACACGTCGAGGAACGTCTCGACGGCGGCTCGGGGGAGCGGCGAGCGAAGGTTGTCGCGCGTCCGGCCGGGGTAGTGGCGTGCCATCGAGTGCAGCGCGCGCACAGCGGACGGCGTCGGGCGGGAAGTGGGCTCGTCGGAGGGCTTCCGCGCCTCGACCAGCCGCCGGAACGCCGGGTCGCTCGTGTACTGGGCGATGCCCTCACCGCGCGCGAACGGCAGGTAGGCGAGGTCGAGGTCGCGGGTGCGCCAGCCCAGCACGTGCGTGTCGAGCGTGACGACGAGCGCCTCGCTGCCGATCGCCTCCGCGCGCGAGACGAAGGAGTCCACGACGTCGTCGTCCTTGCTCCAGTAGAGCTGGAACCAGCGCGGCGCGTCCCCGAGGGTCCGGGCGACGTCCTCCATCGGGACCGAGGCCTGCGACGAGATCACCAGGGGCAGGCCCAGCGCGCGCGCCGCGCGTGCGACGGCGTGGTCGGCGTCCCGGTGCGCCAGCTCGAGCACCCCGATCGGCGCGAAGAGCAGCGGGGCGGGCAGCGGGCGACCGAACAACCGGACCGACGTGTCGCGGCGCTCGACGTCGACGAGCACGCGCGGCACGATCCGGTGCCGGTCGAACGCGTCGCGGTTGGCCTGCACGGTGCGCTGCCGGCCGGCGCCGCCCGCCACGTAGGCCCACGCGACGTCGCTCATCCGGGCGCGGGCGGCGGCTTCCAGCGCCTTGGGCTCCACGGGGACCACCGGCCGCCGGCCGAACACCCCCGCGCGGTAGATGCGGGACTGGACCGCGCGGCCGACGGCGGCGGTCCCGTGGTCGGCGTCGTCGCTCACGCCCTGCAGTCTGGCACTGCCCCGCGGAGCGGGAAACGTCGTGACCGGGAGCCCGTGCGCGGCCTAGCGTCGTGCGCATGGCCGACGAGGGATTCGAGGTTCCGCGCCTCGCCCAGCTCTACGACCCGCTCGACCCGGACCGCGGCGACCTCGACGTGTACGTGGCGATCGTCGACGAGCTCGGCGCCCGCAGCGTGCTGGACGTCGGCTGCGGCACCGGGACGTTCGCGCTGATGCTCGCGGCCCGGGGGCTGGACGTGACGGGCGTCGACCCGGCGGAGGCGTCGCTCGACGTGGCGCGGGGCAAGCCCGGAGCGGATGCCGTCCGATGGGTGCACGGAGACGCGACGACGGTGGGAGCCGTGGGCGCCGACGTCGCCACCATGACCGGGAACGTCGCGCAGGTCTTCGTGACCGACGAGGAGTGGGCGGCGACCCTCGACGCCCTCCGCGGCGCGTTGGCTCCGGGCGGACACCTGGTCGTCGAGACCCGCGTCCCGGAGCGTGAGGCCTGGCGGGAGTGGACGCGTGCGGCGACGCACGCGGTCACCGACGTCGACGGGGTGGGGCAGGTCGAGACGTGGACCGAGGTCACGGAGGTCCGCGGAGAGCTGGTGACGTTCCGCGCGACGTGGGTCTTCGCGTCGGACGGCGCCGTCCTGACGTCGCACTCGACGCTGCGGTTCCGGGACCGGCGGACGGTCGAGCAGTCGTTGGAGAGGGCAGGCTTCGAGGTGGTGGACGTCCGGGACGCTCCGGATCGTCCGGGCCGGGAGCTGGTGTTCGTCGCCCGTCAGACCTGAGGGCTCACGACGGAGTACATGTCCATGTCCTTGCGCTCGTCGCCGACCTTCTGCCACGACCGCAGCAGCCCTTCGCGGACGAAGCCCGCGCTCACCGCCGTCCGTGCGGACGCCACGTTCCACGGCTCGACGTAGAGCTCGAGCCGGTCGATGCCGGGCACGGTGACCGCCCACCGCACCAGGGTGCGCAGGGCATCCCCGGCCAGCCCGCGTCCGCGCTGCGAGCGGGCAATCCAGTACCCCACCGTGGCGCGGCCGAGGTCGAGGTCGCGCAGCCCGAGGTAGACGTGCCCGACGGCGAGGTCGGTGCCGCGCTCTGCGACGGCGAACGCGTACCCGGCACGGGACGTCAGGCGGTCCGTCTGTCGGGCCAGGTAGGCCCGGCACGCGTCGTCGTCGCCGAACGCCGGCACGGACGTGATGAGAGGGATCAGCGGGTCCGTCGTCGCCTCGCGGACCAGCGGAAGGTCGGCGGGGCCGAAGCCGCGCAGCCGCACCGCGTCCCCGACGAGCGTCGGCAGGACGAGCGGGGTGCTCATGCCCGGGCCAGGCGGAACACGCGCAGCTCGCGGTCGGCGCGGTCGGCGTAGTCCGCGTACGCGGGCCACACGGCGAGCAGCGCAGGCAGCAGGCGGGCGCGCTCGTCCGCGTCGGCGAGGCTCGCGACGACGGGTGTCGTCCGGCCCTCGACGGTGACGGTCGCGCGCGGGTCCGCGAGGAGGTTGCCCGACCAGGCCGGGTGGCGCTCCTGCCCCCAGTTCGATCCGATGAGCACCCAGCCGTCGCCGTCGACCGCGTACAGGAGGACGGCCTCGCGCGGCTGCCCGGTCGTCCGTCCCGTCGTCGTCAGGACGAGGTGGGGGAGCGTCGGCCGGCCGAGGACGCTGAGACGGCCCCGGCTGGCCTTGTGGAGGCGCCGGTCGATGCTGGACGTCGTCCGGCCGATCCGGGCGAACCAGCGGGTGCGCCCGAGCCGGCGGACGAGTGCGGTGAAGCCCATCCGAGAAGTGTCCTCGACCCGGACGTGCGACGGACGGCAGACGCGCAGGTGGGGCGGTATGTCCGTGCGTCGAGCGCGTTGCTATAGCACGACCCTCTCGGATGGTGTCTGATGGTCCTGTCCGTGGGCGTGGCTCATGTAACGCACCAGAAACATGCGGCGCGCTACGCGGGCGGTTCCAGATGGTGAGACGTACCGCTCAGTATCAATCGCGTAACAATCGGGTTGCGCTCCGTGAACTGTCCGTTTTGTCCACTATTCGCTTGACTACCGTGTCGCCACACCCCGGCGGATCTCTGGACCGCGTGCTGGTCGGTTTCCACCGGCCCACCACCACAGAGCCCACCACCCTTCTCGGGAGGAAAATTGAGGATCACACGCAAGGCCGCGTTCGCAGCGGTCGCCGCGACGAGTGTGCTCGCCCTCGCGGCCTGCTCCAGCGGCGGCGGCAGTGACGACGAGACCGACGACGCGGGAATCAACACCGAGACGTCGATCAACATCGCCTGGAACCAGCCGTTCTACTCGGCCAACGGCAACAGCACGACGGGTAACGCCACGGCGAACAACGTCATCCTGTACCTGCTGAACTCGGGCTTCTGGTACTACGACGCGGACCTCAACCTGGTGCAGGACGAGTCCTTCGGTACCTACGAGAAGGTCTCCGACGACCCGCTGCAGATCAAGTACACGTTCGCCGACACCGCGAAGTGGTCCGACGGCACGCCCGCCGGCCCCGCCGACCTGCTCCTGGAGTGGGCCGCGCAGAGCGGCAAGTTCAACAACGTCGAGGCGGAGTACGACGAAGAGGGCAACATCACGAACCAGGACGCCCTGGACGCTGGTGTCTACTTCGACGCGGCCTCGCCCGCGATGGCCCTCGTCGAGGAGACGCCGGAGATCGACGGCGACTCCATCACGCTGACCTACACCAAGCCGTTCGCGGACTGGTCGACGGCCATCTCGATGAACCTGCCGGCGCACATCGTCGCGCAGCGCGCCCTCGGCATCGAGGACGCCGAGGAGGCGACCGACGCGCTCGTCGCCGCGATCCAGGACGAGAACGTCGAGGACCTCTCGCCGATCGCCAAGTCGTGGAGCACCGACTGGAACTTCGCCTCGATGCCGTCCGACGAGGACCTCCTCGTCACCAGCGGCGCGTACGAGATCACGGAGTTCGAGCAGGACCAGTTCATCACCCTGACGGCGAGCGACACCTACGAGGGTGACCACAAGCCGGTCTTCAACAAGGTGACGGTCCGCTACAACGGCGACCCGATGGGCCAGGTCCAGGCCCTGCAGAACGGTGAGGTCGACCTCATCAACCCGCAGGCCACGGCCGACGTCAAGACCGCTGTCGAGGCCATCGAGGGCCTCGAGGTCGAGTCCGGCCCCGAGGGCACGTACGAGCACGTCGACCTGCAGTTCGCCAACGGTGGTCCGTTCGACCCGGCGACCTACGGCGGCGACGCGGAGAAGGCCAAGAAGGTTCGCCAGGCGTTCCTCAAGACCATCCCGCGTGAGCAGATCCTCGAGAACCTGATCAAGCCTCTCGACCCGACTGCGGAGCTCCGCAACTCCTACACGCAGGTCGCCGGCTCGCCGATGTACGACACCATCGTCGAGGCCAACGGCCAGGCCGAGGCGTTCGCCACGGACATCCCCGGTGCCACCGCCCTGCTCGCCGAGGCCGGCGTGCCGGCCGTGACGGTCCGCCTGCTCTTCGACCCGGAGAACACGCGCCGTCAGAACGAGTACGAGCTCATCAAGGCGTCGGCCGCCCAGGCCGGCTTCGACGTCCAGCCCTACCAGGTCCAGACGGACTGGGGCACGGACCTCTCGAACGCGACGAGCTTCTACGACGCAGCGCTCTTCGGCTGGCAGTCGACCTCCACCGCCGTCACCGACTCGGACGCGAACTACCGCACCGGTGCGACGAACAACTTCTACGGCTACTCCAACTCCACGGTGGACGGGCTCTTCGACGAGCTCCAGGTCGCCACGGAGCAGTCGGACCAGGAGGAGCTCCTGGCCCAGATCGAGACCGAGCTCGTCAACGACGCGTTCGGTGTGACGATCTTCCAGTTCCCCGGCGTCACCGCCTGGAACCCGGAGAAGATCGGCAACGTCTCGAAGCTGACGATCGCGCCGACGATCTTCTACGGCTTCTGGGAGTGGACCGCGGGCGAGGCCGCGGCCGAGTGATCCACGGTTCCTCCGCCGGGCGCTGAGCCCGGCGGAGGAACCACCCGGTCAGACGTCACCGGGGCGCCGGCACCACGAGTCTCGGCGCCCCGGTGACGTGCCTGTGGTCGTTCGACCCCGGACCGCGGTCGCCGCAGGGATACGATCCCCCCGATCCGTGGTGCCCCATCCCAGCGAGGTAGCCCACCCGTGCTGAACTTCCTCCTCCGCCGCATCCTGGCGGGACTGGCCACTCTCCTCGTGGCCCTCTTCCTCATGTACCTGCTGGTCGACCGCGCGATCGACCCGCTCCAGGACCTGCTCGAGAGCACGGCGCCGAACAAGCAGCAGCTCATCGACGCGCGCATCGACCAGCTGAACCTGGACACCAACGTCGTCGTCCGGTTCTTCCAGTGGTTCGGCAACCTGCTCACCGGTGACTTCGGCATCGCCTGGCGCTCGGGGCAGGCCGTCGGGGACCTGCTCGCGCACGCCATCGGGTCGACGCTGCAGCTCGTCACCGCCGCGACGGTCCTGTCGCTGGTGGTCGGCGTCACCGTCGGCATCGTCAGCGCGCTGCGCCAGTACAGCGGCTTCGACTACGGGATCATCTTCCTGTCGTTCCTGCTCTACTCGCTGCCCTCCTTCTGGGTCGCGGTCCTGCTCAAGCAGTGGGCCGCGATCGGCTTCAACGACTTCCTCAAGGACCCGGTCATCGCCTGGTCCGTCATCGCCGGCATCTCGGCGCTCGCCGGGCTGTTCTGGTCCCTCGCGGTGGGCGGGCGCGCCGCGCGCCGGTGGCAGGTCTTCGGGGTCGCGTTCGCCGCGACGTTCGCGATGTTCACCTACCTGCAGCTCTCGGGCTGGTGGGAGCGTCCGCAGATCGGCCCCCTCCTGCTGCTGATCCTCGCGGGCGGCTCGGCCGTCGCCATCGCCGCCGTGTTCGCGGGCGTGCACAACCGCCGCGCCATGTGGACCGGGCTGACGACGGTGGGTGTCGGGCTGGCCCTGTACCTGCCGATGCAGGTCGTCTTCGACTCGATCGACGTCAACAACTGGATCATCTTCGGGTTCGCGGTGCTCGCGATGGCCGTCGGGTTCCTCATCGGCCGCCTCTACGGCGGTCCGGACTGGGGCATCTCCGCGCGCACGGGTGCCGCGGTCGCGTTCATCACCGGCGGGCTCATCTACGTCGACCAGGTCATGCAGGTCTGGCCGCCGTACTTCCGCGCGCTGAGCGGGCGGCCCATCCCGACCTTCGGTGACCGCACCCCGAACCTGGGCGGCAACTACTGGGTCGGCGTGCTCGACTCCTTCACCCACCTGCTGCTGCCGACGGCGACGCTCGTGCTCATCGCGTTCGCCGCGTACACGCGGTACTCGCGGTCGAGCATGCTCGAGGTGATGAGCCAGGACTACATCCGCACCGCGCGGGCCAAGGGCCTGCCGGAGCGCGCCGTCGTCGTCCGCCACGGGTTCCGCAACACGCTGATCCCGCTCGCGACGATCGTGCCGATCGACATCATCACGCTCATCGGCGGGGCGGTCATCACCGAGGCGGTCTTCGCACGGCCCGGCATGGGCCAGCTGTTCGTCCGCTCCCTCGAGCAGGCCGAGATCGAACCGGTGATGGGGTACCTCCTCATCACGGCGACCCTCGCCATCATCGCCAACATCGTCGCGGACATCGTCTACGCGTCGATCGACCCGAGAATCCGGTTGGACGCATGAGCACCTCCACGAACCCCGAGACCCCCGCGTCGGGCGACACCGTCGAGAACGCGATCGAGCTCCAGGACGTCGTCGGGCTGTCCCAGGGCCAGATCGTCCGGCGGCGGTTCTTCCGGCACAAGGGCGCGCTCGTCGGCCTGGGCGCCCTCGGCTTCACGATCCTGCTCGCCGTCACGTCCGTGGGCCTGGGACCGATCCCCGGCTGGTGGATGTGGACCGGCTACGAGACCGGCAACCCGATGTCCAACCCCGGGGGGTCCCCGACGCTCAGCGTCTTCCCCCCGGCCGTGGGCGACCACCCGTTCGGCCAGGACGAGCTGGGACGCGACATCTTCGCCCGGGTCATGGAGGGCGTGCAGACGTCGCTCATGGTCATGTTCGTGATCGGCCTCGTGGCCGGCGTGATCGGCGTCCTCGTGGGCTCCGTCGCCGGCTACTACCGCGGCGGACGCGACACCGCGCTGATGCGGTTCACCGACCTGGTGATCACCGTGCCGACGATCGTCATCGGTGCGGTCATCGGCAAGCTGTCGGGTCAGATCAGCGCCCCGATCTTCGCCGTCTCGCTCGGGCTGATCCTGTGGACCACGCTGTCCCGGCTGGTGCGCGGCGAGTTCCTCGCCCTGCGCGAGCGGGAGTTCGTCGACGCGGCGCGCGTCGCCGGAGCCAGCAGCCGCCGGATCATCTTCAAGCACATCCTGCCCAACGCGGTCGGCACGATCATCGTGAGCACCACGCTGCTGATGAGCTCCGCCATCCTGCTGGAGACGGCGCTGTCGTACCTCGGCTTCGGCATCCAGCCGCCCGCGATCTCGCTCGGTCAGATGATCCAGCAGTACCAGCAGGCCTTCTCCACCCGGCCCTGGCTCTTCTGGTGGCCCGGCATCTTCATCGTCATCATCGCGCTGAGCGTGAACTTCATCGGCGACGGCCTGCGGGACGCGTTCGACCCCCGTCAGAAGCGCATCCCGTCGGAGCGCAAGATGGCCAAGGCCATGAAGGTGGACGCTTCCGCGGCGAGCGCGCTGAACTCGAACCTGCCGCCCTCGTCCGGCAAGCTGGCTGGGCTGTGACCGTGCCGACCCGAGCGAGCGCCTCAGGCGGTGGCCAGCACGGCCACGGCCGCGACGGTGAGCGCCAGGAGCGCCGCGATGGTCGCGACGTGCCAGTGGCGCTCGGGACGGATGCCGCCCGCGGTGCGGGCTCGTTCCGCGTCGCGCAGGAAGCCGGCGTCGGTCAGCTCGCGGTGGCGGGCGTCGATCGCAGCCGCGACGTCCTCCGCGGTGGCGGGCAGGCGCGCGTCCTGCGTGGGCGCGGCGACGACCGGGTCGTCGGAGGAACGGCGCATGCGGGCGGCGGTCCCGCTCGACCGCGGTGCCGCCCAGGCGGTCACGTCGCCGTCGGTGGTGTGCACCACGAGGGACCACTGCACGGTCAGCCCGCGGTAGGTGGGCCACGGCACGTGCGTGCTGCGGAACGGGTTGCGGACGAGCACGCCGCCGTCGCTCACGACGACCGCCGGCCGCCAGAACAGCGCCCAGATCGCCAGGGCGACCCCGCCGGCCAGCGGCAGCGCCCGCAGCACCTCGCCGGCGCCGTCCTGCACCCACACGGCGACCACGGCTCCGAGGGCGACGACGCCCGCTGCGACCGTGAGCACACGGCCGTAGCCCGACGAGAACGTAAGAGTGGGACGCACATGCCCATGCTCGCAGAACCGCAGGTGGTGACCGTCCGGACCGGACGCGCCCGCCGTGCGCAGGAAGGATCCTGATGGCCATCGACATCTCGGACGCCCCGCCGCCCACCGACACCCGCACCCCGGTGCTCCAGGTGCGGGACCTCGGCGTCGACTTCTACGTCGACGGCACGTGGTACCCGGCGGCGACCGGCATCAGCTACGACGTGCGACCCGGGGAGGTCCTCGCGATCGTCGGCGAGTCGGGCTCCGGCAAGACGCAGTCGTCGATGGCCCTCATGGGTCTGCTCCCGCCGAACGGTCGCGCCCGCGGCTCGGCCGTGATCGGGGACCGCGAGCTCATCGGGATGCCGGCGCACAAGCTGCGCCGGATCCGCGGCAAGGAGATCGCGATGATCTTCCAGGAGCCGATGACCGCGCTGAACCCGGTCTTCACCATCGGCTTCCAGATCATCGAGACCCTGCGGACCCACTTCGAGATGGGCCCGGCGGACGCCCGCGTGCGGGCGCTCGAGCTCCTGCGCCTCGTGGAGATCCCCAACCCCGAGACGCGGATCGACGCGTACCCGCACCAGCTGTCCGGCGGTCAGCGGCAGCGCGCGATGATCGCCCAGGCGCTGGCGTGCGACCCGAAGCTCCTCATCGCGGACGAGCCGACGACGGCCCTCGACGTCACGGTCCAGGCCGAGATCCTCAAGCTCATGCGGGACCTGCGCTCCCGGATCGACTCGGGCATCGTCCTGATCACCCACGACATGGGTGTCGTCGCCGACATGGCCGACACGATGATCGTGATGAAGGACGGCAAGGTCGTCGAGCAGGGTGTGGCGCGTCAGTTGTTCGCGAACCCGCAGCACCCGTACACGATCAAGCTGCTCGACGCCGTGCCGCACCTGGGCCGCAGCGCCGAGGCGCCCGAGGCGGAGCAGTCCGGGACGACCGCGACCCCCGTCACGGACGCGCCCGTCGCCACCACCTCGGACCGGGCGATCGTCCTCGAGGCCCAGCAGATGGTCATCGAGTACCCGGGCCGCCGACGCACTCCTGCGTTCCGGGCCGTCGACGGGGTCGACCTGACCATCCGTGCCGGTGAGGTCATCGGCCTGGTCGGGGAGTCCGGGTCGGGCAAGACCACCATCGGCCGCGCCGTCGTCGGGCTGCTGCCCGTGACGTCGGGCTCGCTGCGGATCGTCGGCCAGGACATGGTCGGGGCCTCGCACAACGACCTGAAGCCCCTGCGCACGAAGGTCGGGATCGTCTTCCAGGACCCGGGCTCGTCGCTCAACCCGCGCCTGCCCATCGGCGAGTCCATCGCGGAGCCGCTGCTGCTGCACCGCGGGCTCAAGGGCGCCGCGATGTCGAAGGCCGTCGAGACGCTGCTGGACCAGGTCCAGCTGCCGCGTGCCATGCGCAACCGGTACCCGCACGAGCTCTCGGGCGGTCAGCGCCAGCGCGTCGGCATCGCCCGCTCGCTCGCGCTGGAGCCGCAGCTGCTCGTGGCCGACGAGCCGACGTCCGCACTCGACGTCTCGGTGCAGGCGACGGTGCTCGCCCTGTTCCAGGACCTCCAGCGCGAGCACGGCTTCGCCTGCCTGTTCATCAGCCACGACCTCGCCGTCGTCGAGATGCTCGCCGACCGCATCGCGGTCATGCACAACGGCAAGCTCGTCGAGGTCGGCGAGACCGCGCAGGTGGTCAACAGCCCGAAGGACCCGTACACGCAGCGGCTGCTCGCGGCCGTGCCGGTGCCGGACCCTGCTGCGCAGCAGGCCCGTCGGGAGGCGCGCGACGCCCTGCTCGAGGCGCAGCGCGACGAGCTCGAGCGCGAGGAGCTGCTGCACGCCGCCGACGCCGAGAAGATCGACGCGCACGACATCACCGACGTCGACAACGAGCGGATGACCGGCCGCGGGTTCTGACCCGGTGCGCCGGCGACGCGAGCGCCGTTCCCCCGGGGACGGCGCTCGCGGCGCGTCTGTCGCTCTTCTGCCGATTCCGGCAGGTGTGTCCGGCATGGTTGACCTCCTGGCGGAGACGACCGATACACCTCGATGACGGGGTGCGGTGGTCCGCCTCGATGATGTCGGTCTGGTGGAGGCGCGCGGTGTTCAAGGGATCACGGTTCGGGCTCGTCGCGCTGGTCGCGCTGGTGGCGGTCGGGGGCTGCACGCAGGAGACGCCGCAGCCCGACCGGACCGGCACGGCGGTCGTGACCGTGGGGATGCCGTTCACGTCGTTGAACGGCGGGACGGCCGAGGGTCGCGCCCCGGGCAGCACGCTGATCCGCTCCCTGGTGCAGGCCGGGTTCGTCTCGATCGACGAGGACGGCACCGCTGTGCTCGACGAGGGCTTCGGGACCGTCGAGAAGGTCAGCGACGCACCCCTGACGGTGCGGTACACGATCGACCCGGCGGCGACCTGGTCCGACGGCACGCCCGTCACGCCCGCCGACCTGCTGCTCGAGTGGGCGGCCCGCAGCGGTCAGCTCGACGACGTGGCGCCCGAGCTCGACGCGCAGGGCGAGATCACCAACGACGACGAGCTCGACGCCGGGGTCGCGTTCGCGGCGGCGTCGCCCGCGCTCGTGCAGGCGCAGCAGCTGCCGACGGTCGACGGGGCGACGCTGACCCTCGTCTACGCGACGCCCGTCCCGGACTGGCAGGTCGCGCTCGACGTCAACGTCCCCGCGCACGTGGTCGGGCAGAGCGCGCTGGGGGTCGAGGACCCGGCAGAGGCTGCTGCGGCGGTGTCGACGGCGATCGTCGACGAGAACAAGGAGGCGCTCAGCGCGATCTCGGGCGCGTGGCGGACGGACTTCGACGCCGACGCCCTCGCGCAGCACGTCGACCAGGCTGTCTCCACGGGCCCGTACGCCGTGGACCTGGTCGTGCCGGGCGAGCGTGTCGAGCTGGTCCGCAACGACGAGTACGACGGCGAGGGCGCCGCGAGCTTCGACCGGGTGGTCGTGCGCAGCGACCTGGAGCCGCTGGAGCAGGTCGAGGCGCTCGCGGCAGGCTCGGCGGACGTCGTCGCCCCGACCGACACGCGCGACGTGCTCGACGCGCTGGACGAGGTGACCGGCGCCGACGTCCGCACGGGTGGGGACAGCACGCTCCAGCTCCAGCTCCAGACCGCGGGGGCCGGCGCCTTCGACCCCGCCACGTACGGCGGTGACGCCGCGGTCGCGTCGGCGGTGCGCCAGGCGTTCCTGCTGACGGTGCCGCGGGACGCGCTGGTCGCGAACGTCGTCGCACCGCTGTGGCCCGAGGCGGTCGTCGCGTCGGCGCTGCTGCCCACGGTGGGTCCGGACGCGGGCGGGGACGTGGCACCGAGCGGCCCGGCGGACGTCGCCGGGGCGCGCGGGCTGCTGGAGGACGCGGGCGTCACGGAGCCGGTCACGGTGCAGGTGCTCGTCAACACCACGGACCCGCTGCGTGCCGCGATGCTCGCGCTGATCACGGAGTCGGCGGCGGAGGTCGGCTTCGAGGTCGAGCCGTACGCCCCGGTCGACGGTCTCGGCCCGGACCTGGTCGGAGCGCCCGACGCGTGGGACGCGGCGCTCGTGCCGGTGCCGCAGTCGGACCTGCCGCTCGACTCCGTCCTGTCGCGGTGGCGGACGGGGGGCGCGACGAACGTCACCGGCTGGACCGACGCCGCGACGGACGCGGCGACGACGGCGCTCGCGCAGACCGTCGACCCGGACGCGGTCGAGGGGCAGCTGGCCGCCGTCGCGGAGAGCCTCGACGCGGGTGGTGCGGTGCTCTCGCTGGTGCGTCAGCCGATCGTCGTCGCGACCCGCGGTTCGGCCGCTCCGACGGCCGGGACCACGCCCGCAGCGCCCGACGTCGAGCCGCTGGCGCTCGGCCGGGCGGACCTGACCGACTGGTGGGCGTGGGCGCGCACGGGCTGACGTGGGTCTGGTCACCTTCTGACGCCGGGGTGCGGGTGTACGGGTAGAATCGATCGGCGCGACCGGCGACCCGGCGCGCTCCCCACCTTCTGAGATGAGTTCCCCCATGTCTGAGCCCACGACTGCGCCGGCTGCGCCTTCGTCTGCCGGCACGAGCGTGCGCAACGACCTGCGCAACGTCGCCATCGTCGCGCACGTCGACCACGGCAAGACGACCCTCGTCGACGCCATGCTGTGGCAGTCCGGCTCCTTCGGCTCCCACGCGCACGTGGACGAGCGAGCGATGGACTCGGGTGACCTGGAGCGCGAGAAGGGCATCACGATCCTCGCCAAGAACACGGCGATCCGGTACACGGGTCCCGCGGCGGCGGAGATCGGCGAGCCCGGCGGCATCACCATCAACGTCATCGACACCCCCGGCCACGCCGACTTCGGCGGCGAGGTCGAGCGCGGCCTGTCGATGGTCGACGGCGTCGTCCTGCTGGTCGACGCGTCCGAGGGCCCGCTGCCCCAGACGCGCTTCGTGCTGCGCAAGGCGCTCGTCGCCAAGCTGCCCGTCATCCTCGTCGTGAACAAGACCGACCGTCCCGACGCGCGGATCACCGACGTCGTGCACGAGGCGACCGACCTGCTGCTGGGCCTGGCGTCCGACCTGCACGAGGACGTCCCGGACCTCGACCTGGACGCGATCCTCGACGTCCCGGTCGTGTTCGCCGCCGCCAAGGCCGGCCGCGCGTCGCTGAACCAGCCGGCCGACGGTGGCCTGCCGGACGCGGAGAACCTCGAGCCGCTGTTCAAGACGATCCTCGAGCGGATCCCCGCGCCCACCTACACCGAGGGCGCGCCGCTGCAGGCGCACGTCACCAACCTGGACGCGTCCCCGTTCCTGGGTCGCCTCGCCCTGCTGCGCGTCTTCAACGGCACGATCCGCAAGGGTCAGACCGTCGCGTGGGCCAAGGCCGACGGCACGCTGGCGAACGTCAAGATCACCGAGCTGCTGGAGACGAAGGCGCTCGAGCGCGTCAGCACGGACTCCGCCGGCCCCGGCGACATCGTGGCCGTCGCCGGCATCGAGAACATCACCATCGGCGAGACGCTCACGGACCCGGACGACCCGCGCCCGCTGCCGCTGATCACGGTGGACAACCCCGCCATCTCCATGACCATCGGGATCAACACGTCCCCGCTGGCCGGCCGCGGCGGCAAGGGCCACAAGGTCACCGCCCGCCAGGTCAAGGACCGCCTCGACAAGGAGCTCGTCGGCAACGTCTCGCTGCGCGTCGTGCCGACCGAGCGTCCCGACGCCTGGGAGGTCCAGGGCCGTGGTGAGCTCGCCCTGGCGATCCTCGTCGAGCAGATGCGTCGCGAGGGCTTCGAGCTGACCGTCGGCAAGCCGCAGGTGGTCACCAAGAAGGTCGACGGCAAGACGTACGAGCCCGTCGAGCGCATGACGATCGACGTCCCCGAGGAGTACCTCGGCGCCGTGACCCAGCTGCTCGCGCAGCGCAAGGGCCGCATGGAGACCATGTCCAACCACGGCACGGGCTGGGTCCGCATGGAGTTCCTGGTCCCCGCGCGCGGCCTCATCGGCTTCCGCACGCGGTTCCTGACGGACACCCGCGGCACCGGCATCGCGTCGTCCATCGCCGAGGGCTACGAGCCGTGGGCCGGCCCGATCGAGACGCGCATCAACGGCTCGCTCGTCGCCGACCGCTCGGGTCCCGTCACCCCGTTCGCGATGATCAACCTGCAGGAGCGCGGCTCATTCTTCGTCCAGCCCACGCAGGAGGTCTACGAGGGCCAGATCGTGGGCGAGAACTCGCGCAACGAGGACATGGACGTGAACATCACGAAGGAGAAGAAGCTCACGAACATGCGGTCCGCGACGGCCGACAACTTCGAGAACCTCATCCCGCCGCGCAACCTCACGCTGGAGGAGTCCCTCGAGTTCGCCCGCGAGGACGAGTGCGTCGAGGTCACCCCGGAGATCGTGCGCATCCGCAAGGTCGTGCTCGACCAGACCGAGCGCGCGCGCATCACGGCCCGCTCGAAGCGCGCCTGACCTCGGCATGACCGGGGGACTCCTGGCGGTGCACGCGCACCCCGACGACGAGTCCCTCGCGACCGGCGCGCTGCTCGCCACGTGGGCAGCCGCCGGTCGCCCCGTCACCGTCGTGACCTGCACGCGCGGCGAGCGCGGCGAGGTCATCGGCGCCCGTCTCGCGCACCTCGAGGGAGACGGCCCGGCGCTCGCCGAGCACCGGGACCACGAGCTGGGCAGAGCGCTGGCCGCCCTCGGCGTGCGTGACCGCGGGTACCTCGACACCGTTCCCGGCGGGACCGAGCGGCGGTTCGAGGACTCCGGGATGGAGTGGCTGGGCACCGGCCGGGCCGGGCTTCCCGACGAGGTCCCCGAGGGGGCGTTCGTCGCCGTCGGGCTCGAGGAGGCCGCCGAACGGCTGGCCCGCGTGATCCGGTCCCGCCGCCCCGACGTGGTCGTCACGTACGAGCCCGACGGCGGCTACGGCCACCCCGACCACGTGCGCACCCACGAGGTGACGCAGTGGGCGGTCGACTTCGCCGCCTCGCGGTCGGATGAGACGTCCCCCGCACACGCCGTGCCCGTGGTCCTGTGGTCCGTGCAGGGGCGCCTCGCGCTGCGGCGAGGACTGCGGGCCCTCGGTGACGACGCGGTCGTCGCCGCGCTCGGGTCGCTGCACGCCGACCTGGAGCTCCCCGACCCCGCCGGGGAGCTGCCGTCGGTCGCCGTCCCCGACGACGAGATCGACGTCGAGGTCGACGTGCTTCCCGTGCGTGACCGCCTCCTGGACGCCCTGCGCGCGCACGCCACGCAGGTCCAGGCGATCCGCGCCGTCGACGGTGACCGTGGTCTCGTCGCGTGCTACGCCCTCAGCAACCGTGTCCTCGCGCCGGTGCTGCCCACCGAGGCGTACCGGCGGGGTCCCGGGGGATCGGGGACGGACGTCGTCTGGCCCGCCGGCGTCCGCCCGGTAACGTGACGCGCGTGCAACGCCTCTCCGCCGGCGCGATCGGCTCGGCCGTCGCGGCCCTCCTGCTCGGGGTCCTCGTCGGCGCACTCGGCACCGTGCTGCACCGCAGCATCCCGCCGTGGGGGATCATCGTCTGCCTGACGCTCGCGTTCGTCGCCGCGGTCACCGTCCGCGCCTGGACCGGGTACGCCGCACTCGCCGGCTATGCGCTCGGCCTGGTCGTCACCGTCCAGCTCCTCACCCAGCGTGGCCCGGGCGGCGACACCCTCGCGCCCGACCAGCAGGCCGTCGGCTGGGTGTGGGTGCTCGGCTCGATCGCCGTGACGGTCGTCGCCGCCCTGCTGCCGCGGGCCCTGTTCGACGACCGGCCCCGGGCGCCGCGCACCCCGGCCGTCGACCCACCGTCGTGAACGATCCGGACGCCTTCCGCTCCGCCGTCGGACGGCTGCCCGCAGGGGTCGCCGTCATCACCCTGCGCTGGCGGGGCACCCTGCACGCCATGACGGCCAGCGCGATCGCGTCGGTCTCGCTCGAACCGCCGATGCTCCTGTTCTGCGTGCACACCGACGCGCGGTTCCGGGACGCGCTCGACGACGTCGACACGTGGTCCGTGAGCGTCCTGGCCGACGACCAGGCACCGGTGGCCGACTGGCTCGCGTCACCAGGACGACCCGCCGTCGACCAGCTCGCACGCGTCCCGCACCGCCCGGCGCCCGTCGCCGACGCGGTGTGGCTCGACGGTGCCGCAGCCTGGTTCGACTGCCGGACCGACTCCGTGCACCGTGCCGGCGACCACGACGTCGTCGTCGGCTCCGTCCTGGTCGCCGAGCAGGGCGCCGCGGGCGCGGGCGGCCTCGTCCACCTGCGCGGACGCCTGAACGGCGTCCGCTGACGCACTCCGCCCTCCGTCCGACGCCACGCCGCGCACCCGTGGGTCGCCGCCGCCCTGGGCGGCGCGCCCGCGGGACGAGGGAACCCGCCGGCGCCCCGACGGGTGAGAACGTGTGCCCGGGTGGTGGCGCAGCCATTTCGGTTAGCCCGGGCACGTAGACTCGCGCGGACGCGTTGTGCGTGCGTGGAGCAGCGGGGGAGCGGATGACTAACGGCACCGAGCGCGACGAGCCGGGACGGCGCAGCGAGGACGGCCCTCAGGGCACCGGTCCCGCCGAGAGCAGCCGCCCGTCGTCGGACCCGGTCTGGCCCGTGTGGGGTGGCGGTGGCAGCACCGATCCCGTCGAGGAGCCTGAGGCCACCGACGAGGCGGCTGCTGAGTCGCCTGCTGCCGACGAGCCCACGTCCGAGCGGGCTGTCGGTGCGGACGACGTCGACGACGCGCCCGCCGACGACGCGCCCGGCGAGGAACCCGTCGACGAGTCCGGCTCCGACGACAGCGCTCCCGAGCCCGCGGACGAGCCGGCCGCCGCTGACGCTGTGCCCGACGCGCCTGCTGAGGCGGCCGCGACGGTGGAGGACGAGCCTGCCGCTGACGAGCCGGTCGCTGAGGAGCCGGTCGCTGACGAGCCTGTCGCTGAGGAGCCGGTCGCGGACGAGCCGGTATCGGACGAGGCTGTATCGGACGAGCCTGTCGCGGACGAGCCGGTCGCCGACGAGCCGATCGCCGACGAGCCTGTCGCCGAGGGCGAGAGTGACGGCGTGCCGACCGGCGAGGGCGACGCGGCCGGGACGGACGAGCCGGTCGGCGACCCGCAGGACCTCGACTCGACGGTGGCCGACGAGACGCAGTCCGACGAGCCCGCTGCTGATGGTGTCGCGCCCGCTGACGAGGTGGCGCCCGCTGACGAGGCGGCGCCCGCTGAGGTCGCGACGGTGGCGGCCGACGACGAGGTGGCTGCCGCACCCGCCGCGACGGTGGCGACCGACGGCGAGGCGGCGCCCGCTGAGGTCGCGACGGCGACGACCGACGACGAGGTGGCTGCCGCTCCCGCCGCGACGGTGGCGACCCACGGCGAGGTGGCGGCCGCTGACGCCGCGACCGCCGACGAGCCGACGGCTGCTGATGCCACGACCGCTGACGAGCCGACGGCCGCCGACGAGCCGACCACCGCCGACGACGCGTCCGCTGACGAGGTCGCGGCCCCGGAGTCGACGACCGCTGTCGATGACGTGACCGCTCCGGCACCGGTCGGCACCGACACAGTCACCGGCACCGTCTCGGGCCCCGACACCGATGCGGGCACGGGTACGGACACGAGCACGGGCGCCGACACCGCGTCGGCACCCGAGTCCCCGGACGCACCTCCCGCGGCGACCGAGCGGCCCGGCGGTCAGCCCGCTGGTCGGGACGAGGCCACGGCGGTCATCGCGCCCGTCGCCGCCGCACCGCGGCCGGCTCCGGCGCCCACGACGCCGCCACCGCCGGTGGGGACGCTCGCGGCCCCGGTCACCCGGACGGTGCCGCGCCCTGCCCCGGCGGCGGCCCCACCGACGCCGGCCGGAGCGGTCGCGCCGAGCGCGACCCTCGCTGCCGCAGCGGCGGCCGCCGCGACCGCGCCGGAGAAGGCCACGTCGGACACGGCCGCGTCGGAGAAGGCCGCGGCGGCCCCGACCGCCGCCGCACCGTTGCCCGTGGGTCCCGCCACGACGACGACTGAGCCGCCGGTCCAGCCGAAGCCTCCCATCGCGTCGGGTCCGGTCCCGCCGTCCGAGCGCGCGGGGTCACCGCTGGACGTGTTCGAGGCGGAGGACGGGAAGCGCCGCTGGCCCAAGCGCGTGCTGATCGTCGCGGGGGTCGTCGTCGCGCTGGGGGCGGTGTACGTCGGCGCGTCGTACGCCCTGGCGGACAAGGTCCCGCGCGGTGCCACGGTCGCGGGGGTGGACATCGGCGGGCTTGCGTCCGACGAGGCGGTCGCCCGGCTGGACGCGGAGCTGGCGGACGCGACGACGCAGCCCATCGACGTGGTCGCCAACGACGTCCAGGCGACGGTCGACCCGGTGGCAGCCGGGCTGGCGTTCGACTCGCAGGCCACCGTCGACGAGCTGACGGGGGTGGACCTGGCGGACCCCGCGCGGCTCTGGTCGCACCTGGCCGGGGTCGGTGCGCAGGACCCGGTGACGTCGGTCGACGACGAGGCGCTGTCTGCGGCGATCGGCGACCTCGGGACGTCGCTCGCGCTCGCGCCGGTGGACGGGACGGTCGTCTTCGTCGACGCGACGCCGCAGTCGACCGCTGCGGTGGACGGCTGGGACCTGGACCAGGCGGGTGCGGCGGACGTGCTGGCGGACGACTGGCTGGTGTCCGCGCGCCCGATCGAGCTCCCGACCGCGACGGTCGCGCCGGACATCACGCAGGAGGAGACGGACGCCGCGCTCGCCCAGGCGCGGCAGGTGACGTCGGCGCCGGTGACGGTCGCGGCGGAGGGGCGGACCGCGCTCCTCGACGCGCCGACGCTGGCGGCGAACGCGTCGTTCGTGCCGGCGGACGGCAGCCTGGTGCTGCAGATGAACGGCGAGGGGCTGACGGAGGTCGTGCTCGCCCAGCTGCCGGACCTGCTGACCCAGTCCGCCGACGCGCACTTCGAGTTCGTCAACGACGCCCCCGTCATCATCCCGGGCACCCCGGGAACGTCGCTGGACCCGGCGGCCCTGGCGGCGAGCGTCGCGGCGGCGACGGCGGCGGGGGACCGCACGGCTCCGGTCGAGCTCGTCCAGGCGGACCCGTCGGAGTCGACCGCGGAGCTCGAGGCGCTGGGGGTCAAGGAGATCGTCTCGGAGTTCGCCACGCCGCTGAACAGCGAGCCGCGCCGCACGATCAACATCACGAACGGCGCGAGCAAGATCAACGGCACCCTGGTCCGCCCGGGGGAGACGTTCAGCCTCACGGAGGCTCTCGGTCCGATCGACGCCGCGCACGGGTACGTCGAGGCGGGCGCGATCGTGAGCGGTGAGCACACCGACGCGTGGGGCGGCGGGCTGAGCCAGATCTCGACGACCACGTACAACGCGGCGTTCCTGGCGGGCTTCGAGGACGTCGAGCACAAGCCGCACAGCGAGTGGTTCTCGCGGTACCCCGAGGGCCGCGAGGCGACGATCTTCACGGGCACGCTCGACATGCGGTGGAAGAACAACACGCCGTACGGGGCTCTCGTGCAGGCGTGGGTCTCCGGTGGTCGCGTGTACGTCCGGGTGTGGGGCACGAAGTACTGGACGGTCGAGTCGATCACCAGCCCGCGGTCCGGTGTGGTCGCTCCGACGACGGTGTACTCGCAGTCGCCCACGTGCGAGCCGCAGGCGGCGGGCAACCCGGGCTTCTCCGTCACGGTGACCCGCAAGACGTACCTGAACGGGACGCTGGAGAAGACCGAGTCGAACTCGTGGCGCTACAAGCCGCAGAACAAGGTCATCTGCGGGGCGCCGCCGACGGCGACGCCGCCGGCTCCCGCGCCGTAGTCACGCGCCCGTCGGCCGGCGCCTCCGGTCGACGGGCGCGGGCGGCACCAGCTTGGTGAGCACGATGTCGGCGGCGGGCACCCGGACGTCGCCACGCCGCGTCCGCACGAGGACGCCGTCGTCGTCCACGTCGAGCAGCTCGCCGAGCACGTCGGTGTGCTGCGGGACGTGCAGGTCGGGGTGGTCGGGGTGCGGCTCCGGCAGGTCATCGCGGAGGCGCCGGACGACGACGCGCACGCCCGGTGACCAGCTGCGCCATCCTCCGGTGCTCATGGGTGTCCCTGTGATGGACATCGCGTACCGGGCCTGCGCATGTGAGCGATACTAAGAGGACCCCTGGCCTGTGGAGGACCGACCGTGACGTATGTGATCGCCGAGCCTTGCGTGGACGTCAAGGACAAGGCGTGCATCGAGGAATGTCCCGTGGACTGCATCTACGAGGGCAAGCGATCGCTGTACATCCACCCGGACGAGTGTGTCGACTGCGGCGCGTGCGAGCCCGTCTGCCCGGTCGAGGCCATCTACTACGAGGACGACGTCCCCGAGCAGTGGACCGAGTACTACAAGGCGAACGTCGAGTTCTTCGACGACCTCGGCTCGCCGGGTGGTGCCGCGAAGATGGGTGAGATCGACAAGGACCACCCGATCATCGCGACGCTGCCGCTGCGCGTGCACGGCGACTGACGCCCTCCCGGTGGGTCTGCTGACCGGCGGGCTGCCGGACTTCCCCTGGGACACCCTGACCCCGTTCGCTGATCGCGCTCGCGCGTTCCCGGGCGGGATCGTCGACCTGTCCGTCGGCACGCCGGTCGACCCCACGCCCACCCTCGTGCGCGAGGCGCTCGCGGAGGCGTCGGACTCGCCGGGCTATCCGACGACGCACGGCACCCCCGCGCTGCGGCAGGCCGTCGTCGACTGGTTCGCCCGTCGGCGCGGTGTCCGCGGGCTCGACCCGGCGGCCGTCCTGCCCACGCTCGGCTCCAAGGAGCTGGTCGCGTTCCTGCCGTCCCTGCTCGGCCTCGGCGCGGGCGACGTGGTCCTGCACCCCTCCGCGGCGTACCCGACGTACGACGTGGGGGCGCGGCTGTCCGGCGCGACGCCCGAGCCGACCGACGACCCGGCGGGACGACTGACGCAAGGCGGCGACGTCCGCCTGGTCTGGCTGAACTCCCCGGGCAACCCCGACGGCTCGGTGCTGGGCGTGGACGAGCTGCGTGCGGTGGTCGACGCGGCGCGAGCGTCGGCCCACCCGGTCGTCGTCGCGTCGGACGAGTGCTACGCGGAGCTGGCCTGGGACGAGCCGTGGGCGTCCGCGGGCGTGCCGAGCATCCTCGACCCGCGCGTGACCGGCGGCGACCTCACCGGCCTGCTCGCGGTGTACTCCCTGTCGAAGCAGTCCAACCTCGCGGGGTACCGCGCGTCGTTCGTCGCGGGGGACCCCGCCCTGGTCTCCCGGCTGCTGGAGGTGCGCAAGCACGCCGGCATGATCGTCCCCGGCCCCGTCCAGGCTGCGACGACCGCGGCGCTGTCCGACGACGAGCACGTCGCCACGCAGCGGGCGGTCTACGGGCGCCGTCGCCGGGTGCTGCGCGCGGCGTTCGAGGGTGCGGGGTACGCGATCGACCGCTCGCACGCCGGTCTGTACCTCTGGGTGCGACCGGAGTCCGGCGACCAGGACAGCTGGGCGACGGTCGCGGACCTGGCGAGCCTCGGGATCCTGGTGGCACCGGGGGCGTTCTACGGCGACGCGGAGCACGTCCGGGTGGCGCTGACGGCGTCGGACCAGAGCATCGCGGAGGCCGCAGCGCGCCTGTCAGGCGCCTAGCGAGCCGGGTGTGATCGTCGTCACAGCATGACCAACGTCTCGTCGAGGATTGGTCACGGAACGGTTCGCGCGGGTACCGTCGATCCACGCCAACGAGGGCACGCACGCGCAGGCCCAGCAGGCCCATCCAGCGCAGTCGCCGACGACCGGACGCCGCGGGACATCCCCGTCACCCGGGAGTCGCAGGAGAGGAACACCATGTCGGACGTCGCCACTGTGCCGGTCCAGCTGATCGTCGACGGACAGGCCAAGGACCTGCCGATCGTGACCGCGACCGAGGGCAACGACGGCATCGTCGTCTCCTCGCTGCTGCGCGACACGGGCATGGTCACCGTGGACCCGGGCTTCATGAACACCGCGTCGTGCGAGTCGCAGATCACGTACATCGACGGCGACCAGGGCATCCTGCGCTACCGCGGGTACCCGATCGAGCAGCTGGCCGAGCACTCCACGTTCCTCGAGGTCGCGTACCTGCTCATCCACGGTGCACTGCCGTCGAAGAGCGAGCTGGACGCGTTCGAGGAGCGGGTCAACCGCCACACGCTGGTGCACGAGGACTTCCGCACGTTCATGGGCACGTTCCCGCGCCACGCGCACCCGATGGCCGTCATGGCGTCGGCGATCAATGCGCTGTCCACGTTCTACCCGGAGTCGCTGGACCCGCACGACCCGGAGACGGTCGAGCTGGCCACCGTGCTGATCCTGGCCAAGACGCGGACCATCACGTCGTACGTGCACCGGGCGTCCAAGGGTGAGCCGCTGCTGTACCCGGACTACTCGCGCGGCTACGTCGAGGACTTCCTGCGGATGACGTTCGCGGTGCCGTACCAGCAGTACGAGGCGGACCCGGTCGTCGTGCAGGCGCTGGACCAGCTGCTGATCCTGCACGCCGACCACGAGCAGAACTGCTCGACGTCGACGGTGCGCATCGTCGGCTCCAGCCAGGCCAACCTGTACGCGTCGGTCGCGGCCGGCATCAACGCGCTGTCCGGCCCGCTGCACGGCGGCGCCAACGAGGCCGTGCTGAAGATGCTCACGGAGATCCAGGCCGATGGCGGCGACGCCACCAACTTCATGAAGCGTGTCAAGGACAAGGAGCCCGGCGTCCGCCTCATGGGCTTCGGGCACCGCGTCTACAAGAACTACGACCCTCGCGCGGCGATCGTGAAGAAGAGCGCCGACTCGGTCCTGTCCGCCCTCGGCGGCAACGACGAGCTGCTCGACCTCGCGATGGGTCTCGAGGAGATCGCGCTCTCCGACGACTACTTCATCTCCCGCAAGCTGTACCCGAACGTCGACTTCTACACGGGTCTCATCTACAAGGCGATGGGCTTCTCGGAGGAGATGTTCACGCCGCTCTTCGCCCTCGGCCGCATGCCCGGCTGGATCGCCCAGTGGCGCGAGATGATGACGGACCCGCAGACCAAGATCGGTCGCCCGCGGCAGATCTACACGGGTGCGGTGTCGCGCGACTACACGGAGATCGACGCCCGCTAGCTCGCGAGAGTCAGCCGTACGGCCCCGGCGGGCACGGGCGCGTCGGTGACCGTCCAGGTGCCGTCCGTCCGGTCCCAGGTGCGGTCGGCGACGGCCACCGAGGTGAGCGCCAGGGGCTGGGCGACGGAGACCGCCCAGTGCGCGACGGCCCAGTCGAGCCGCGCGCGGTCCTCGGGTGCGCCGAAGGCCGACGTGTCGAGCACCAGGGCGCCGGTCTCGTCCGCCGCGACGGGCAGGGCACCGAGGTCACGCTGCACGCGTGCGACGACGGCGTCCGGCGAACCCGGCTCGGCGTCGTGCAGGTCGCACGTGAGCGTGGCGGGGGACCACCCGGTGAGTGCGGACGCCCACGCACGCGACCGGGTCTCGTGCTGGGCGTACGCGTCGGGGAAGCCGGACCGCTGCACGGCCTGCGCGGCCTCGGTGATCGGCAGGTTCTCGTAGCCCTCGACCGTGACGAGGCCGTCGTAGAAGCGGCCCGTGGCGTACACGGGGTCCTGGACCTGCTCCGCGGTGCCCCAGCCCTGCGAGGGGCGCTGCTGGAACAGGCCGAGGCTGTCCCGGTCGCCGTAGTCCACATTGACCAGCTTCGACTCCTGCAGCGCGGTGGCCAGGGCGATCGTCACGGCACGGGCGGGCAACCCGCGCTGGACTCCGGTCGCGGCGATCAGGCCGGCGTTCTGCGCCTGGTCGGGGCTGAGCTTCCAGCGGGTGCCGTCGAGCTCCGCGACGCACTGCTGGGCGGTGGGCTGCGAGGGGCTCAGGCGGGTCAGGACGGTGACCACGCCGACGACCCCGGCGACCAGCACGGCGACCGCGACGACGAGGGCGACGCCCGCCCGGCGCGCGCGCCGGCGTCGAGCGCTCACTCGTTGGCGTGCAGCGTGGCGTTCAGCTGCACCCCGGAACCCGCTCGGGCGACGGCCTCGACGCCGCCGGTCAGGGAGTTGCGCCGGAACAGCACGCCGTCACGTCCGGCGAGCTCCCGCGCCTTCACGACGCGAGGGGAGTCCTCGAACCCGACGAGCGCGACCTTCGTCCCGGCGGTGACGTACAGCCCCGCCTCGACGACGCAGTCGTCACCGAGCGGGATGCCCACCCCGGCGTTGGCGCCCAGGAGGGTGCGGCGGCCGATGGAGACCGTCTCCCGTCCGCCGCCCGACAGCGTGCCCATGATCGAGGCGCCCCCGCCGATGTCCGACCCGTCACCGACGACGACCCCGGCCGAGACGCGACCCTCGATCATCGACGTGCCGAGCGTCCCGGCGTTGAAGTTGACGAACCCCTCGTGCATGACCGTGGTCCCCGCCGCGAGGTGCGCGCCGAGGCGGACCCGGTCGGCGTCGGCGATCCGCACCCCGGAGGGCAGCACGTAGTCGACCATGCGCGGGAACTTGTCGACGCCGAAGACGGTGACGGGGACCCCGGTGGCGGCGCGCAGCCGGCTGCGGGTCTCCTCGAAGCCGTCGACGGCGCAGGGGCCGCGGTCGGTCCACACGACGTTGGGCAGCGCGCCGAAGAGCCCGTCGAGGTTCTGCCCGTGGGGCTGGACCAGACGGTGGGAGAGCAGGTGGAGCCGCAGGTACGCGTCGGCGGTGCCGGCCGGCGGGGCATCGAGGTCGATCACCGTGCGGACGACCTCCACGCGGACGCCGCGGGCGTCGTCGACGCGCGCGGAGGCGGTCAGCGACGCCGGTGCGGCTGCGTCGTCGGCGGGCGAGCCGAGGGCTGGGGAGGGGTACCAGACGTCGAGCGTGGTGCCGTCGTCGGTCACCGTGGCCAGGCCGAATCCCCAGGCCGTCCGTGCAGTCATGGCGACAACCCTAGGTCACCGTGCGGGCGGGCTAGGGTCGCGTCGTGGACACCGCCCTCGACCTCTCGTCGGATCTCCTCTCGCTCACCCGTGCCGTGTGCGACCTGCCGTCCGTCAGCGGCGACGAGCGGGCGCTCGCCGACGCGATCGAGAACGCCCTGGCGCAGCACTCCCACCTCGAGGTGCTGCGCGACGGTGACACGATCGTCGCCAGGACCCACCTCGGCCGGTCGTCGCGCGTCGTCATCGCAGGCCACATCGACACCGTGCCGGTCGCCGACAACCTGCCCACCCGGCTCGTCGGGGAGGGTGCGCAGGCGGAGCTGTGGGGCCGTGGCACCGTCGACATGAAGGGCGGGGTGGCCGTCCAGCTGGCGCTGGCGGCGGAGCTGAGCGCGCCGACGCGGGACGTGACGTGGGTCTTCTACGACCACGAGGAGGTCGCGGCCGAGCTCAACGGGCTGGGCCGGATCGTGCGGGAGCACCCCGACTGGGTGGCGGGCGACTTCGCGATCCTCGGTGAGCCGACGAACGGGGGCATCGAGGGCGGCTGCAACGGCACGCTGCGGGCCGAGGTGCTCCTGACGGGGGTCGCCGCCCACTCGGCGCGCGCGTGGATGGGCAGCAACGCGATCCACGCCGCCGGCGAGGTGCTGCGCCGGCTGGAGGCGTACACGCCTGCGGACGTCGAGGTCGACGGGCTGGTCTACCGGGAGAGCCTCAACGCGGTCCTGATCTCGGGCGGTACGGCGGCCAACATCATCCCGGACGCCTGCGTCGTCACGGTGAACTACCGCTTCGCGCCGTCGGCGAGCGTCGAGCAGGCGTCGGCGCACGTGCGCGAGCTCCTCGACGGCTACGACGTCGTGATCGTCGACGCCGCCCCCGGTGCACGTCCGGGCCTCGACGACCCGGCCGCGCAGGAGTTCACGCGCGCCGTCCTGGCGATCACGGGCGGAGCGCCTGCGGCCAAGTACGGCTGGACCGACGTCGCCCGGTTCTCCGAGCTCGGGGTGCCGGCCGTGAACTTCGGCCCCGGGGACCCGCTGCTGGCGCACAAGGACGACGAGCACTGCGTCGTCGGCCAGATCACCCTCGTGCACGCGGCTCTGCGGGACTGGCTGACCGCCTGAGGTGAACTCACCGGCCTCGCGCACCGCATCGACCTAGAGTCGGGGCCATGAGCGACGACGGCGTGTCCGCCCCGGGTCACGGGTACCGCAAGGGCCCGGTGCTGCTGCGCGGCCAGCAGATCCCCACCACCACCTCCGACCAGCGCCTCCTGAGCGGTGCGGGCGACGCCGAGTGGTTGCGCGGCGACCCGTGGCGCGTCATGCGGATCCAGAGCGAGTTCGTCGAGGGCTTCGGTGCGCTCGCGGAGGTCGGCCCTGCGGTCAGCGTGTTCGGCTCGGCGCGGGTGCCGGTGGACCACCCCGACTACGCGCTCGGCCAGGAGGTCGCACGGCTGCTGGTGGAGGCCGGGTACGCCGTGATCACCGGTGGGGGTCCCGGGATCATGGAGGCCGCCAACCGGGGAGCGCTGGAGGCCGGCGGGTTGTCGGTCGGTCTCGGCATCGAGCTGCCGTTCGAGCAGGGCATGAACGACTACGTCGACCTCGGCGTGAACTTCCGGTACTTCTTCGCGCGCAAGACCATGTTCGTGAAGTACTCCGAGGGCTTCGTGGTGCTGCCGGGCGGCTTCGGCACGTTCGACGAGCTGTTCGAGGCGCTCACCCTGGTGCAGACGCACAAGGTCATCAGCTTCCCGATCGTCCTGGTCGGCCGCGAGTACTGGCAGGGCCTCGTCGACTGGGTGCGGTCCGCGGCGCTGCCCCGCGGCATGATCTCGGCGGCCGACCTCGAGCTGCTCAAGGTCGTCGACACCGCGCAGGAGGCCGTCGACCTCGTGCTCGAACGGGGGGTCCAGCTGCGTGCCGAGCAGGAGGCAGCGGCCGCGGCGACCGCCCGCGCGCAGCAGGCCGCGGAGAGCACGGCACCGGGACGACGGCGGTGACGACGCCACCGGCCGGCGCAGAGCTGCGCCTGCGGGGTCGGTGGATCGCGCCCGGTCGCCCGGTCGTCATGGCCGTCGTCAACCGGACCCCGGACTCGTTCTACGCCGCGGCGCGGTTCGACGACGCGTCCGCCGACGCGGCCGTGGCGCGGGCGGTCGACGAGGGCGCGGACATCGTCGACCTCGGCGGCGTGCGCGCCGGCCGGGGGCCGCGCGTCGGGGCCGCTGACGAGATCGCACGGGTGATCCCGCTGGTCACGCGGGTCCGGGCCCGCCATCCCGACCTGGTGATCAGCGTCGACACCTGGCGCGCGGAGGTCGCCCGGGCGGCCGCCGACGAGGGCGCGGACCTCGTCAACGACACGTGGGCCGGCCACGACCCCGCCCTGATGGAGGTCGCCGCCGAGCGTGGCCTCGGCATCGTGTGCTCCCACACGGGCGGTGCTCGTCCGCGGACCGACCCGTTCCGGGTCGAGTACGCGCCGGTCGACGGCGACGACCCGCTCGACGGCGTCCTCGAGGACGTCGTCCGCACGGTGTCCGCGGGGGCCGCACGCGCGGTGTCCCTCGGCATCGACCCGGCGAGCGTCCTGGTGGACCCGACGCACGACTTCGGCAAGAACACGTGGCACTCGCTCCACCTGGTCCGGCGCACCGAGGCGCTCGTGGCGCTCGGGTTCCCGGTGCTGATGGCGTTGTCCCGCAAGGACTTCGTCGGGGAGTCGCTCGACCTTCCCGCGGAGGAACGGCTCGAGGGGACGCTGGCCGCGACGGCGGTCGCCGCGTGGCTGGGTGCCCGGGTGTTCCGGGCGCACGACGTGCGCGCGACCCGGCGAACCCTCGATATGGTCGCCACCATCCGCGGGGACCGTCCCCCGGCACGGACGGTCAGGGGGCTGGCGTGAGCGAGGTGCAGCAGGTCGAGGACCCGGTCGACGAGCCGTCGGCGGAGCCCCCGAACGGCCTGTGGGCGTGGGTCGTGAGCCGGCCGTGGTGGGTCCAGGTGCTCCTGGTGTACGCGGCCGCGCGGCTGTTCACCACGGCGGTGTTCCTGTGGGTCGCGAGCGTCCAGGAGCAGAACCCGTGGACGCCCGAGCACCCTAGCTACTTCCCGTACGTCGGGTTCATGTTCGACGGCTCCTGGTACAAGAACGTCGCCGAGAACCTCTACCCCGCGCAGCTGCCGGTGGGCGAGGACGGGCTGGTCCAGCAGAACGCCTGGGCGTTCTTCCCGCTGTTCCCGCTGCTCGCGCGCGGCCTCATGCTGGTCACGGGAGCGCCGTGGGAGGTCGTCGCCCCGCTGCTCGCGCTCGTCCTGGGTGCCGGTGCCGTGCTCGCGATCCACCGCACGGTCGTCCGGGGCGCGCCCCGCGCGGTCGCCGCCCGGCCCGGCCTCCCGCTCGCGACGGTCGCCCTGGTCAGCATCTTCCCGACCGCGGCGGTGCTGCAGGTCGCGTACACCGAGGCCCTGGCGCTGCTGCTCGTCGCGAGCGCCCTGCTCCTGCTCCTGCGCCGTGACTACGGGTGGATGGCGCTCGTCGTCGTCGCACTGGGGTTCACGCGTGCGGTCGCGCTGCCGATGGCGGCGGTCGTCGTGGTGCACGCCGCGGTCCGCTGGTGGTCGTCGCGCCGCGGCACGGACACGTGGACCTGGCGCACGGGCACCGGTCTGGCCGGGCTCGCGCTGCTGGCGGCGGCCTCCGGGTTCCTGTGGCCCGCGATCTGCGGCTGGGTGACGGGCGTGCCGGACGGCTACCTGCAGACGCAGGAGGCCTGGCGCGGGGTCCGGGAGGTCGCACCGTTCGGCGGCTGGTCCTACGTCCCGCAGTTCTGGTTCGGCTCCCGTGCCCTGCTGGTGGTCGGGCTGTCCTTCGCGCTGGTGATCGCGGTGCTCGTCGTGCCCGCGGCGTGGCGGCTGGGCAACGAGCTGCACACCTGGGCTGCCGCGTACATCGTCTACATCGCGGCGGTGGTGGAGCCCGGCAGCAGCCTGGCGCGGTTCCTGCTGCTCGCGTTCCCGCTCGCGGCCGTGACCGCGGGGGTGGTCACCCGGCCCCCGGCCGCGCGGCGCTGGTGGTTCGCCGCCGTCGTCGTGCTCATGCTCTCCCTGCAGGTGCTGTGGGTCAGGCAGATGTGGCACGCGAACCCGGTGGCCGACTGGCCACCGTGATCCTGGACGTACGTCCGATCAGTGGGCTGACCGGCATCGGGACAGGTGAGGGGCCCCGGGTGAACTAGGATGGACCTCGGACAACCGGTAGACGAGGCCGACGTCGCGTGCGCGAAATCGCACCGACGAGCCGCGCCGGACGCACGAGCGAAGGAGAGGCCACGCATGGCCGCGATGAAGCCGAGGACCGGTGACGGCCCGCTCGAGGTCACGAAGGAGGGACGCGGCATCGTGATGCGCGTCCCGCTCGAGGGTGGTGGACGGCTGGTGGTCGAGCTCAACGCGACCGAGGCCGCGGAGCTGGGTGAGGCTCTGACGTCCGTCGTCAGCTGACGATGGCGCGCACGAGCTCGAGGTCGTCGATCGGTCGCCTCCCCCCGGAGGTGACGGTCGACGGCGGCAGCATCGCGACGACGACGCTGCTGACCGACGGGTCGACCGATGCCGTCGCGGTCCCCGTCGCGCCCGCGCGCGCGGGCGACGATGCGCTGCGCCCGCTCCAGGGCACGGCGGAGGCGGCGGCCCGCTACGGGGTCGACCTCGCGGAGATCGGTGAACGTGCCCGGCTGACCGGTGCCGCGGGCGAGATCTACGTCCTGCAGCTCCCACGGCCCGTCGGCTCGTCCGTGACGCTGCCGTGGTCGGGGCTCCCGCCGCGGCTGGTGCTCGTCGGCGTCGGCTCCGGCCGGCCCGCGGACCTGCGACGTGCCGGTGCGGCGCTCGCCCGCTCCTCCCGGGGGCTGCGGCGGGTCGTCACGACGCTCGGCGCCGAGGCCCACCAGGACGACTCCGCGTCGGCCACGGCCGCCCGAGCCGTCGCGGAGGGGTACCTGCTCGCCGCGTACGTGCCGCCGTCCTCGGCGGCCGTCGCAGCGGACGCCCCGTCCCGCGACGCCGCGGAGCTCGTCCTGCTCGGTCGCGACGGCATGCGACCCGCCGCGGCCGTCGCCGAGGGGCGCACGGCTGCCACGGCGACGTGGCTGGTCAGGGACCTGGCGGCCACGCCGTCGAGCACCAAGACCCCCGCCTGGCTCGCCGACCAGGCCAAGCGCCTGGCGACCAAGGCCGGGCTCGAGGTCGTCGTCCGGACCACCCGGGAGCTCACGGCCGAGGGCTTCGGCGGCATCCTCGCGGTCGGTGCCGGCTCCGCCTCGTCCCCGCGCCTCGTGACCGTCTCCTGGACGCCGCCCACCGCGGGCGGCCGGCACGTCGTGGTCGTCGGCAAGGGCATCACGTTCGACACGGGTGGCCTCTCGATCAAGCCGCGCGAGGCCATGGTCCCGATGAAGACCGACATGACCGGTGCGGCGGTCGCGCTCGCGACGGTCCTCGGAGCCGCGGCCGCCGGTGTCGCGCACCGCGTCACCGCCGTGCTGCCGCTCGCGGAGAACCACGTCGGTGGTGCGTCGTACCGCCCTGGCGACGTGCTGACGATGTGGGACGGCACGACCGTCGAGATCGCCAACACCGACGCCGAGGGCAGGCTCGTCCTGGCCGACGCGCTGGCCTGGGCGGACGCGACCCTCGATCCCGACGTCCTCATCGACGTTGCCACGCTCACCGGAGCCGCGACGCTCGGGCTCGGCAAGCAGCACGCCGCCCTGTACTCGGTGGACGACGACCTGGCCGCCGCGCTCGCGGCCGCCGGTGACGCGTCCGGCGAGCTGGCCTGGCACATGCCGCTCGTCGAGGAGTACGAGGAGGCCGTGTCCTCGCAGGTCGCCGACCTGCGGCACGTGCCCGTCGACAAGCACATCGGTGGCGGCTCGATCACGGCGGCCCTGTTCCTGCGGCACTTCGTCGGGAAGCGCACCTGGGCCCACCTCGACATCGCGGGCCCGGCCCGGGCGACGTCGGACAAGCACGAGGTCACCGAGGGGGCGACCGGGTTCGGCGCCCGGCTCCTGCTGCGGTACCTCGACGACCTGCGCTGACCGACCCCGGGACTGCGGGCACCCCGCGCCGCTCTGGCGACGGCGCGGGATGCCCGGTCAGGTCAGAACGGGCAGCTCGAGGCCGCGGCCGACAGCGCGGAGCCGGACGGCGTCGGGCAGAGGAACTGCGTGTAGCGGGTGTCGTCGTCGACGAACCGCTTGAGCCACGCGATCGAGTTCTCGGCGATCGTCGTGTTCGAGGTGTTCGGCGCGAAGTGGCTCGCCCCGCGCAGCTCGAGGTAGGTCCGGGGCGTCGACGCCGGGAGGGTCTGGTAGAAGGGCTTCGCGTGCGTCGCGACGGACGCGACGGAGTCGTTCTGCGCCCCGATGACCAGCGTCGGCGTGGTGACCTCCGGCCACGTCTTGTCGACGTTCCACGGGGTCAGCGGGATCGCCGCCTTGAGGGACGGGCGGTCCTTGGCGGCCTCGAGGGTCCCGCCACCGCCCATCGAGTGGCCGACGACGGCGACGCGGGTGGCGTCGATCCGGCCGGCCACCGCGCTGCGCTGGGTCAGGTAGTCGGCGGCCGCGAGGAGCTGGTCACCCCGGGAGGACGGCTGGTCGTAGACCGAGTTCGTGTCGATGGTGAACACGACGAAGCCCTGGGACGCGATCCGCGGCCCGAGCCACGCCATGCTGGACTGCCGGGCGGTGTAGCCGGGGATGACGACGACGGCGCCGAACCTGCCCTGGGACTGGTCGGTCGGGTAGTAGACGGTGCCGCCGCCGAAGCCGCTGACGCCGTAGCGGGAGACGCTCGTCTGAGAGACGGCGAACGATCCGCGGGCCGCCTGGATGCTGGACCGCGACGGGTCCGGGCCGCGCTGGTACGGGTTGTCCGCGGCTGCGGCCGGGCTTGCCACGCCGGCGATGCCGCCGACGACGAGGGTGGCGCTGAGCACTGCGGTGGTGGCGGTACGGCGCCACTGGGTCAGAGATGTCACGACGTTGTGTCCTCTCGGTGGTGCCCCGCCGACCGGTGACATGCGCGGGGCGCTGGTAGGGATGACCTCCTCACGACACAAACCGACCGGTCGGTTTCGCAACCTAGCACCGCGCAGGCCGCCGTGTCACCGATTTCTTGTGACGTAGTCACGGGCGTCAGCAACCCGTGTGGCTGACCTGCGAGGACGCCCCCGGTCCTCGTGACCGGAGCCCGCCGCAGCTAGCGCTTCACGGCCACCAGCAGGCCGTCGCCCACGGGCAGGAGCGACGGGAGCAACCGGTCGTCGGCACGCACGATGCGGCCGACCTCGCGGATCGTCGTCGTGGTCTCGTCGCGCCGTGCCGGGTCCGCGACGCGGTCGTGCCACAGGGCGTTGTCGACCACGAGCACCCCGCCGGGGCGCAGCAGGCGCACCGCCTGTTCGACGTAGCCGCGGTAGCTCTCCTTGTCGGCGTCGACGAACACCAGGTCGTAGCCGCCGTCGGTGAGCCGCGGCACCACCTCCAGCGCGCGGCCCGAGATCGTGCGCGTGCGGGTGGGCTTGACGCCCTCCTCGACGAACGCCTCCTTGGCGGCGCGCTGGTGCTCGACCTCGAGGTCGATCGTCGTCAGCACGCCGTCCGCCGGCATCCCACGCAGCAGGTACAGCGAGCCGACGCCGGTCCCCGTCCCGATCTCGACCACGGCACGGGCCGCGACGGCGGCGGCGAGCACGCTCAGCGCGGCGCCCGCCCCGGGCGTCACCGGGGTGCACCCCAGCTGTGCAGCGCGCTCGCGGGCGCGCAGCACGATGTCGTCCTCGGGCAGGAACTCCTCGCAGTAGACCCAGCTCTGGGCCTTGTCGGTGGAGATGGTGGCCTCCCGGCGCGCGACGACGTGGTGGTGCAACGGTCGTCCGCAAGCGTAGTCGCGTGCCTCGGGAGCGAGCGGGGGCGCGCGCGGTCCGCTACCAGCGGAACTTCTCGCCCCCTGCGGGCGTTCTTAGCGTTCGAGGCTCACAGGTCGACCTGGGACACTGGGGCCACGATGTCACGCACCGAGGAGACCGACCCCATGACCACCCAGCCCGCCGCCTGGCAGGCTCCGTCGTGGGAAGAGATCGTCCGCGACCACTCCGCGCGGGTGTACCGGCTGGCGTACCGCCTCACGGGGAACAAGCACGACGCCGAGGACCTCACGCAGGAGACGTTCGTCCGCGTGTTCCGGTCCCTGCACTCGTACACGCCCGGCACGTTCGAGGGCTGGCTGCACCGGATCACGACCAACCTGTTCCTGGACCAGGCTCGTCGCCGCCAGCGCATCCGCATGGACGCCATGGGGGAGGACTCCGAGCGGTACGCGTCGGGGGACCAGCTCAGCGCACCGGAGCGTGCGTTCGAGCACGGCAACCTCGACCTCGACATCCAGCGCGCTCTCGACCAGCTGCCGCCCGAGTACCGCGCGGCCGTCGTGCTGTGCGACATCGAGGGGCTGTCCTACGAGGAGATCGCGGTGACGCTCGGCATCAAGCTGGGCACCGTCCGGTCCCGCATCCACCGTGCCCGTGCACGGCTGCGGGTGTCGCTCGAGCACCGCGCCCCGGCGGCCTTCCTCGCGGACTCCGCAGACTCCTCCCCGCTGACGGTCCTCGGATGAGCCACCTCGGGTCGCGGATCAGCGCGCTGGTCGACGGGCAGCTCTCGGTGGCGGACACCGAGAAGGCCCTCGCGCACGTCGCGGTCTGCCCCGAGTGCTCCGCCGAGCTCGCCGCGTCCCGCGCCGCCCGCCGTGCACTGGCGTCCGCCGACGAGGTCGCGCCGAACCCCGACCTCACCGCGCGGCTGCTGTCGCTGGCGTCGAGCACCCCCAGCACCGACCCCTTCGCGCCGCCGGTCCGGCAGTCCCGCGACGAGCTGGCCTCGTACGGCGTGGCCAGCGGCGGTCTGGGCTCGCGCGGGTGGCGCGGGAGCGGGTCCCTGCGCGGCGACGTCGGCCACCGACGCTCGTCCGTCCGGCTCGCCGCCGGCTCGATGGCGGGTCTCGGCGCGGTGGCGGCGATGCTGTTCGTGCTCGGTGAGCGTCCCGACGTCGTGCCGACGGTGCACCCCGGCGTGGACCTCGGGCTGCTCGGCCAGGCGACCACCGACGACCCGGCTGCCGCGGACCGCCTGGTCGACACCAGCTCCTGGCCCGTCGCCGACGGCTCCGCGGAGGCGTCCCACCAGACGGTGGCATGGCTGCGCGCACACGCCTGGACGTTCCCGGCCGAGCTCCCCGAGGGCTGGTCCGTGACCGCGGTGCGCTGGTCCGGGGACGACTCCCGGGTGCTCGAGGTCGACGTGACCAGCGCGGACGGGACGTCGCTGGTCGTCACGGAGCAGCAGGGGCGTCTCGAGACGGCGGCGCTCGCCGGGGCGCCCACCAGCGAGGTCGGCGGACGGCAGGTGTACGTGCTGTCCTTCGAGCCGTGGCACGTCGTGTGGCAGGCCGACGGGACGGTCGTCCAGGTGGTCGGCTCGCAGTCGTCCGGCTCCGCCGAGACACTTGTGGGAGCCTTTCCTGGTGGCGCCTTCGACGACGGCGTGCCCGCGCGGATCACGCGCGGCTGGGACACCGTGACGGGAGCGCTCGAACGGCCATGACGACCCCCGAGGACGCGCAGCCCGTCCCTGTCCGCGCCGACGAGGACGCAGAGCGGACCCCCGCCGGGCTGTTCGCCTCGCCGTCCGGCCGTCGCGAGCTGCCCCCGACGCCGTCGACGCCCGAGGCACCTCCGGTGGACATCGCCGTCACGCACCCGGCCCCGGCCCCGCCTGCCCCGGCCCGGCCTGCTCCTGCTCAGCCCGCGGTGGGCGCGTCCGCTCCGCTCTCGCCGCAGCACCCGCCGGGGAGCCACTGGTCGGTGCCGCACGGCTCCGTCCCGACGTTCGCCCCGCCGTCGCCGTCCGTCCCAGCGAACCCCTACGGCCCTGCCGCCCAGCAGCCCCCGGCGCCGTGGGCGGGCGTGCCGTACGCGACCACCGGCACCACCGCGGCCGCCGACCCTGGCCCCTCGACCGGCCCGTCCGGCGTGCCGCACACCGTCGTCCTGCACCGCAAGCGTCGGCGCACCCTCTCGGCCGCGTGGGTGGTGCCGCTCGTCGTGATCGCGCTGGCGGCGGGTGCCGTGGGCGGCGTGCTGGGCTCCCGGCTCACCGAGGACGACCGCCTCGCCGACGCGGGCCTGCCCATCGCGCCGGTCGGTGCCGGCCCGGTCGAGCGGGAGCCGGGCTCGGTGGCCGGCATCGCGGCCGGGGTGCTGCCGAGCGTCGTGTCGATCCAGGTCGACGGCCCCGACGGCAGCGCCACCGGGTCGGGCTTCGTGCTGCGGGGCGACGGGTACCTCGTGACCAACAACCACGTGATCGCGCAGGCGGACGGGGCCGCGTCCACGACCATCACCGTCACGTTCGGCGACGGGAGCGAGCAGGAGGCGTCGATCGTCGGGCGGACGGCCGACTACGACCTCGCGGTGCTCAAGGTCGACGTCGAGGGCCTGACGCCGCTGCTGCTCGGCGACTCCGACTCCGTCGTCGTCGGTGACCCGGTCGTCGCCGTCGGCGCACCGCTGGGCCTGGCCGGGACCGTCACGACGGGCATCGTCAGCGCGCTCAACCGGCCGGTGTCCGCGGGCGAGGCGACCGAGGAGGACGACCAGGCCTTCATCAACGCCATCCAGACGGACGCGGCGATCAACCCGGGCAACTCCGGCGGTCCGCTGGTGAACGCGGCCGGCGAGGTCATCGGGATCAACTCGGCGATCGCGCAGCCGCCGGGGTCGCTCTCGATGGTCGGGGGCAGCATCGGCCTCGGGTTCGCCATCCCCTCGAACCAGGTGCGTCGGACGGCGGACCAGCTCATCGAGACGGGCCGCGCGACGTACCCGATCATCGGGGTGCTGCTGGACCAGCGGTACACCGGCGAGGGTGTGCAGGTCTCGACGGACGTGCAGGACGGACGGCAGCCGGTCACGGCCGACGGACCGGCGGAGCGCGCGGGGATCCACCCCGGTGACGTGATCCTCGCCATCGACGGACGTCCGGTGACGGACCCCGACGAGCTGATCGTGGCGATCCGCGCCCGCACGCCGGGGGACACGATCGTGCTGCACGTGCGCAGCGGCTCCAGCGAGCGCGACGTGCGCGTGAAGCTCGACGAGTCGCCGACGGACTGACCGCAGCGCCCGGGGTCGGACCGTCCACAGGCGGGCCACCCACGCCCAGTGTCGGGGGGTACTCTGACCCGGTGTTCGGGATCAACGGCGGTGAGCTGCTGGTGCTGCTCGTCGTCGCCGCGCTGGTCATCGGCCCCGAGCGGCTCCCCGGCTACGCCGAGCAGCTGGGCCAGTGGGTGCGCCGCGGCCGCCGGTTCATCCGGGACGCGAAGGCCCGCGTCGACGAGGAGCTCGGCGACGAGGTCGGCGACGTCGACTGGGCGGCCCTGGACCCTCGCAAGTACGACCCGCGACGTATCGTGCGGGACGCGCTGCTGGAGGACGACGAGCCGCTGCGGCCCGTGAGCACCCCCGCCACCCGCCCCCGGACGGGCGCGGCGGCCGCGCGCGCCGCGACCGGCGGTGCCGCCGCCGCGGCGGCGACGGGCGGAACCGGCGCCGCAGCCGCAAGTGCCCCCTACGACGACGAGGCCACCTGACCGGTCCTGCCCCGTCCCCCTCCCCTCGGGAGCGCCGGCACGCCGGTCCTCCCGCCCTGACAGAATGGTCCGATGGTCTTGGCGCCGCACCAGTCGCGCATCTTCTCGGGGATGCAGCCCACGTCCGACTCCCTCCAGCTCGGCAACTACCTGGGCGCACTGACCCAGTGGGTCGCGCTCCAGGAGGAGCACGACGCGATCTACTGCGTCGTCGACCTGCACGCGCTGACGGTCAGCCCTGACCCGTCGGTGCTCCGGGAACGCACGCGCCGCACGGCCGCGCAGTACCTCGCGGCCGGTGTCGACCCGGACCGCTCGATCCTCTTCGTGCAGTCGCAGGTCCCCGAGCACGCCGAGCTCGCCTGGCTGCTCTCCTGCCACACCGGGTTCGGCGAGGCCAACCGGATGACGCAGTTCAAGGACAAGTCCGGCAAGCACGGGACCGAGGGCACGACCGTCGGGCTGTTCACCTACCCGGTGCTCATGGCGGCGGACATCCTGCTGTACGACACGACGCTCGTGCCGGTGGGCGAGGACCAGCGCCAGCACCTGGAGCTGACCCGGGACCTGGCGCAGCGGCTGAACGCGCGGTTCGGCCCGGATACCGTCGTCGTGCCCGAGCCGCACATCGTCAAGGCCACCGCCAAGATCTACGACCTGCAGGACCCGACCGCCAAGATGAGCAAGTCCGCGGAGAGCCCGAACGGCCTGATCGAGCTCCTGGACGACCCGAAGGTCGTCGCCAAGCGCATCCGGTCGGCCGTGACGGACGCGGAGCGCGAGATCCGGTTCGACCCCGAGGCCAAGCCGGGCGTCTCCAACCTGCTGACGATCTACTCGGCGCTGACCGGGCGGGACATCCCTGCGCTGGAGGCGGACTACGCGGGGAAGGGCTACGGCGACCTGAAGGTCGACCTGGCGAACGTCGTCGTCGACTTCCTCACGCCGTTCCAGGCCCGCGTGCACGGGTACCTGTCCGACCCGGCGACGCTCGACGCCGTCCTGGCCGACGGTGCCGACCGTGCGCAGGAGCTGGCCGGGGGCACGCTCGAGCGCCTCTACGACCGCAGCGGTCTGCTGCCTCGTCGCGCGCGCGCCCGGGTCGGCGCGTGAGACTGCCGGAACGCTCCGGGAACCAGGTCCGGATCGGGGTGGCCATCACCGTGCCCGAGCCGTACGGCACGGTGCTGCAGGCCGCGCGCGCCCGGTTCGGGGACCCGTGGGCGGAGTTCATCCCGCCGCACATCACCCTCCTGGGACCGACGGTGATCGAGCACGACGAGATCCTCCCCGTCGACGAGCACCTGGCCGCCGTCGCCGCACGGCACGCACCCTTCGTCGTGTCGCTGCGCGGGACCGCGACGTTCCGGCCCGTCTCGCCCGTGGTGTTCGTCCAGGTCGTCGACGGTGTCACCGGCTGCGAGGGGCTCGAGAGCAGCGTCCGGTCGGGGGTGCTCGACCAGGAGCTCCGGTTCCGGTACCACCCGCACGTGACGGTCGCGCACGAGGTGCCCGACGACCAGCTCGATGCCGCGTTCGCCGGTCTGGCCGACTTCGACGCCTCGTTCGTCGTCGACAGCTTCCACAGCTACGCCCACGGTGACGACGGAGTGTGGCGGCCCGCGCGGGACTTCAGCCTGACCGGCCCGCCCGCGGATGCCGGGGTCGGCCCCTCGACCTAGGGTCGGGGCATGACGGCCGACGGCACCTCAGCGCAGGACCCGACGGGACCGGCCGCAGGCGCGGGAGCAGCGCACGCGCGCGCCGTCGCGACGGCTCCCGACCCGGCCGAACCGGGCCCTCGCCGGTCTCTGGTGGACCGGGCGAAAGCCCTGTTCGCGTGGTGGCAGCACACCCGGCCCGCTCGGGCGAACGCGCGGTTCGGTGCCCGTGGCGGTGGGGTGCTCACCGGCGGCATCGCCTACGCGGCACTGTTCTCGGTGTTCGCCGCGCTGACCATCGGCTACACGATCTTCATGGCCGTGCTGGGCAGCAACGACGAGCTGCGCCAGAAGGTGCTGGACGCGGTGGACGACTCCCTGCCGGGGCTCATCAAGACCGGCGACGACAGCAGCGGCATGATCGATCCCGACTCGCTGGTGCTCAGCGGCAGCCTCACGCTGACGGGGATCATCGCGGTCGTCGTCCTGCTGCTCAGCGCGATCGCGGCGATGGCCGCGCTGCGGCTCGCGGTCCGGGCGATGTTCGCCCCCGACGGCGCGGCGGGTGCCGGCGGGAACGCGGTGCTCGGCAAGGCCCGGGAGCTGGGTGGGTTCGCCGGCATGGCCTTCGCGGTGCTGCTCTCCGCGGTGCTCACCACCGGTGTCGCGAGCGCCGCGTCCTGGATCCTCGACTCGCTCGGCTGGGGCGGCTCCACGACGGTCGTCCTGCGGGTGGTCGGCATCCTCGTGGCGTTCGTGGTCGACGCGGGGATCTTCCTGCTGATCGTCACGGTCCTGGCCGGCGAGCACGCACCGTGGCGGGACCTGCGCTGGGGGGCGGTCATCGCCGGTGTCGGCATCGGGGCCGTCCGCCTCCTGGGAACGGAGGTGGTGGCCGGGAGCGTGAACAGGAACCCGCTCTTCACGTCGGTCGCCGTGATCGTGACCCTGCTGGTCTGGGTCAACCTGATAGCCCGCATCGTCCTGCTCGCGGCCGCGTGGACGGCGGACCCCCCGTTCGTCGAGCCGGAGCCGGAGCTGGAGGAAGCTGCCACCTGACCCCCTCGTCCTGTCGCGGGTGCGCGGGCCGCCCTAGGGTCGGCGCATGTCAGCCGAGGAGACAGGTCCCGCGACCGCGACCAGGCCGCCGCGCGCACGGCTCGCAGACAGCCCGTCGCTCGTCCTCCGGGGCAGGGCGCTGCTCCTGCGGTGGAAGCACACCCGACCGGGCCGGGCGAGCGCGCGGTTCCGCGCCCGGAGCGGCGGTGTCCTCGCGGGCGGGATCGCCTACGCGGCGCTGTTCTCGGTGTTCGCCGCCCTGACCATCAGCTACACGACGTTCATCGCCATCCTCGGCGACAACGACGAGCTGCGCGAGAGGGTCCTGCAGGCGGTCGACGACACCTATCCCCACCTCCTCGACACCGGCGACGGCCTCGGCGCGATCGACCCGGAGGTGCTCGAGCTCTCCGCCAACCTGACCGCGGCGGGCATCGTCGCGGTGGTGGTGCTGCTGCTCAGCGCGATCGCGGCGATGACGGCCCTGCGCAGGTCGGTGCGCGCGATGTTCGCGACCGAGCTGGGCGGCAACCCGGTGCTGGGCAAGGCTCGCGACCTCGGCGGGTTCGTCGGGATGGCGTTCGCGGTGCTGCTCTCGGCGACGCTGACCACCGGCGTGGGGACCGTCGCGTCGTGGATCCTCGACGCCCTCGGCTGGGACGGTCTGACCACCGTCGTCCTACGGGTGGTCGGCCTCCTCGTCGCCTTCGTGATCGACGCCGCGCTCTTCGTGCTGGTCGTCAGGGTGCTGGCCGCCGAGCACCCGACCTGGCGGGACCTGCTCCGGGGTGCGGCGATCGCGGCGGCCGGCCTGGGGATCGTGCGGACGCTCGGCACGACGGTCGTCGCGAGCAGCGTGAGCACGAACCCGCTGTTCGCCTCCGTCACCGTGCTCGTCACGCTGCTGGTGTGGGTGAACCTGGTCGCCCGCATCATGCTGCTGGCGGCTGCCTGGACCGCGGACCCGCCGTACGTCGAACCGGCGACCGCAGCGGAGTCACCGGGCCGGACGGCGCCGCGCAGCGAGCGGGACCAGGAGCGCACCGACGGCGACCAGTCCCGCGGCGAGCAGGGCCAGCGACCCTGACGTCGACCCGGTCACGGCCAGGGTCGGGCTCGTCGGGCTGGGGGACGGTGCGGGCGTCGGGGGGACGGGCGGTGCGGCCACGGCCAGGGCCGCGACGCCGGAGACGGCGCCGGCGAAGACGATGCTCGACGCCACCGCCCGGAACTGCGCACCGTCGTCCGCGAGGGTCGCGGTGAGGGAGTAGTCGGTGCCCGTCGCGCCCGGGATCGGCGTCCAGGTGGCACCGCCGTCGTCGCTGCGCTCCCACTGGAGCCCGGTGACGTCGCCCGCCGGGGTGACCGAGAACGTGACCGCCGTGTCCGGGGCGACCGACGCGTCCGCGGGTGCGGTCACCGTGGGCCGCGTGAACGGGGTGACGGTGCCGTCGGTCGCGTTGGTGACGTAGACGTGCACGCCGTCGGACGACGCCGCGACACCTTCGGAGCCCGCGCCGACGACGGCGGTGCCCCCGAGGGCCGGGTCGGCCCGGTTGAGCACCAGGAGGAGGCCGTCCGTCTCGGTGACGTAGACCCGGTCGCCGTCGGGCGAGACGGCGACCGTGCGGCCGCCCGGGCCGATCGGGAGGGTCTCGACGACGGTGTTGGTGGTCGTCGAGATCACCGACACCGTCGCGGACGTCGCGTTCACGACGTAGACCTCGCCGCGGACCGGGTTGTACGCGATACCCCACGGGCCTGTCCCGACGGGGATCGCGGGTGCGACGGGCGGGCACGCGAAGGTGGTCGTGTCGATGACCGCGACGGAGTTCAGCGCGTTCTGGGTCACGTACGCCGTGGTGCCGACGAGGACCACGCCGCGCGTGGGGGTCTGCAGCTCGCACCCCTGTGCGGCGCCGCCGCCGGTGGGCCAGCGCGTGAACTGTCCGGTCGCGTTCGTCGCGTACACGAAGGACGCGTCCGCGGCCACGCCGCTGGGGTTGCCGAGCGGACCGGTCAGGCGGGTCACGCTCGCCGTTGCGGGGTCGATCAGGTCGACCGACGGGATGGTCGGTCCCGCGCCCGTCGTCGAGGCGTAGACCAGGGTCGGGGCGCCCGGGGACGTCGTGACGCCGAACGGGAGCGGCGAGGTCGGGATCGTCGCGAGGACGGTCGCGGTCGCCGGGTCGATGACGCTCAGCGTCGAGTCGTCGTTGTTGGCGACGAACGCCTGGCTGCCGTCCGCGGAGAACGCGACGCCCAGGGGGCGCGCACCCACGTCGATCACGGGGTCAGCCGCTGCTCCTGCGCCGGTCGCGGCCAGCGGGGCCGTGACGAGGGCGAGCAGCGTGGCGGTGGCGGCCAGACGGCCGGCTCGGCGAGGGCGCATGGGGCTTGCTCCGTGGTCGGCGACGCGTACCGCACGGTATCAATCGGACGAGCCGGGCACGACCGCAGCGGCTCAGCCGGCAAGCAGCGCCGCATGCAGCTCCGGCAGCCGCGCGCCCAGGACCGCGAGCCGCGCGCGCGTGGCCGCCGGCTCGCCGACCGTCCCGAGCCGGAGCATCCCCGGGTCGCCCGCGACCTGCGCGGCGGCGATGCGGTCCGCGGCGTCGGTCATGCGCGTCACCACGTGGTCGAGCAGGGCGTGGGCATCGATCCCGCCGTAGCCGTCCGCGATCGTGCGCAGCACGTGGGTGACCTCGTCGGTGGGCGAGTCCGGGAACAGCACGGCGGTGTTCCACGCGAAGATCGCGACGTCGTCCAGGGGGATGCCCGGACCGGCGACGTCCCAGTCGAAGACGCCCGCCAGCTCGTCGCCGTCGAACGCCATGTTGTACATCGCGCTGTCGTGGTGGCAGACGATCTCGCCGGGAGCGAGCGCGCGCTCCACGAACCGCCACCGCCGGCTGTCCCGCGGGAACCCCGCGACGGCCGCGTGGAACGACCGCAGCCACCCCATAGCCGACCGGACCTGCGCGTCGCTGAGCGTCTCCCGGCCGATGTCGAGCACCCGACCGGGCAGGAACGTGAGGATCTCGCGGTCGTGGCCGTCGGTGCCCAGGACGCGGGGGATGCGGGAGAGCCCGGCGTCGGCCAGGAAGTCGAGCAGCTCGTGCACGGCGGGCGTCCACGGTCCGGTCGGGCGGCGGACGGTGTCGCCGACGCGGACGGCCCCTCCGACGTTGCCACCGGGCAGCGGGATCTCGGTGTCGTCAGGCATGCGGGTCAACCTAGGCCACCGGCGAGGGCGGTCGCGAGACGATTGCGTGCTATAAGTCAACCTAGGTAGAGTTATCGCCGTGCGACGCGGACGACGCCCCTCCCAGCAGACCATCGACGTGCTCCAGGCCCTCGCCGAGGAGCCGACCGCGTGGCGCCACGGGTACGAGCTGTGCACGGAGCTCGGGCTCCACGCCGGCACCGTGTACCCGATCCTGCTGCGCCTCGCCGAGCGCGGCCAGATCGAGAGCACCTGGGAGGCGCAGGGGGCACCCGGTCGCCCTCCGCGCCACCTGTACCGGCTGTCGACCGCGGGTGCGGAGCTCGTCGCGGAGCTCCGGCGCGCGGTCGAGGAGACAGATACCCGCCCGGCTCCCCGGACCTGGGGGGCCGCGAGCCCGGGAGCGGTGGGGTGAGCGCGCAGCTCGTCGTCCTCGGTGTCCTCGTCGGCATCGTGGCCGTCGTCGTCGTCGGTGGCGTGCTCGGGTGGACGCTGCTGCCCGGCGTCCGCGGTCACGGCCTCGCCGCCGTGCTCCTCTCGATCGGCGGGCTGCTCGCCGTCGTCGGGCCGTGGGTGCTCGCGGCGGCGGCTCTCGCCGGACGCGTGTCCGCCGCGGTGCGGCGCGCACCACGGGACGGGTCTGCACGGCTCCTCTCGGTGGCGACCGCGGGGCTCGCCGGGCACCGCGGCGAGTGGGGCGCCGCGATGCGCGCCGAGCTCGAGAGCATCGACGGCCCGCGTGAACGCCGCCGGTTCGCCCGCGGGTGCGCGTGGGCGGCGCTGCGCCAGGGGAGCGGACGGGTGTCCACGGTCGCCGTGCTCGGGACGGCCCTCGTCTTCGCCGCCGGAACCCTGGTGGCCTCACGCGTCGGGTTCGGCGGTGACGGCCAGGGGATCCTCGGCTGGGTGACCTTCGGGATCCCGCAGCTCGTGCTCGCCGGCGTCGGGCTCTGGGCTGCCCGTTCCACCGGGTCGTTCCGCGTCGGGTTCGAGACCGGGATGTCGGCCTTCCTGGCCGCGGTGATCGGCTACCTGGCCGTGGTGATGCCGGAGTCGGCGTACTGGTACCACCAGGCGGGCGTGTACGTGATCGACGGCGACCCGCCCAAGGGCGGACCGGACGCGACGCCGGCGCTCGATCCTCTCGCGCCGATCTTCCTGCTCCCGGTGCTCCTGCTGTGGTCGCCGTGCGCGACCATCGGCGCGGAGATCGGAGTCCGCCTGAGCCAGAGGCGTCAGACCGCGTCGCCCGCGCCGGCGCGAGCCACCGTCTGAGCGCAGCCGGTCAGAAGGCGCGCGTGATCATCGCGCGCTTGACCTCCTGGATCGCCTTCGTCACCTCGATGCCACGCGGGCACGCCTCGGTGCAGTTGAAGGTCGTGCGGCAGCGCCACACGCCCTCCTTGTCGTTGAGGATCTCGAGGCGCTGGGCACCACCCTCGTCGCGGCTGTCGAAGATGAACCGGTGCGCGTTGACGATCGCGGCCGGGCCGAAGTACTGCCCGTCGGTCCAGAACACGGGGCACGACGACGTGCAGGCGGCGCAGAGGATGCACTTCGTGGTGTCGTCGAACCGCTCGCGCTGCTCGGCGCTCTGCAGGCGCTCCTTCGTCGGCTCGTTCCCGCTGGTGATGAGGAACGGCATGATCTCGCGGTAGGACGCGAAGAACGGCTCCATGTCGACGACCAGGTCCTTGATCACGGGCAGGCCCTTGATCGGCTCGACGATGATCGGCTTGCTGGGGTCGAGGTCCTTGAGCAGCGTCTTGCAGGCCAGCCGGTTGCGGCCGTTGATCCGCATCGCGTCGGAGCCGCACACGCCGTGCGCGCAGGAGCGTCGGAACGTCAGCGAGCCGTCCTCCTCCCACTTGACCTTGTGCAGGGCGTCGAGCACGCGGTCGGTGCCGTGGGCGCGGACCGTGAACTCGTCCCAGTAGGGCTGGGGTTCGCCGGCGCCGTCGTCGGGCAGGTAGCGCCGGATCTTCAGGGTCACGTCGAAGCTCGGGATCGCCCCGACCTCGGACGCGGGGGCGCCTTCGAGAGTCGCAGTCATCAGTACTTACGCTCCATCGGCTGGTAGCGGGTCATCGTGACGGGCTTGGAGCCCAGCACGAGCTGGTAGTCGTCGAACAGCGTCGTGTGCGCGAACGAGCCCTTGTGGTCGCCGTCGCCCTCCGTGCCCCACAGGCGGTGCCCCTTGACGGGCAGCGGGCGCCGGTAGGCCATCGTGTGCCGCATGTAGTTCTTGTCGTCGCGGTCCGGGAAGTCCTCGCGGAAGTGCCCGCCGCGCGACTCGTCGCGGTTGAGGGCGCCGACGACGACCGTCTCGGCGATGTCGAGCAGGAAGCCCAGCTCCACCGCCTCCAGGAGGTCGGTGTTGAACATCGTGCTCTTGTCCTGCACCGACACCTTGCGGAACCGCTTGTGCAGGGCCTTGATGTCCTCGAGCGCCTGCGTGAGCGACTCCGACGTGCGGAAGACCTGGGCGTTCAGGTCCATGGTCTCCTGCAGCGCCTTGCGGATGTCCGACACCCGGTCGCCGTCGGGACGCGTGCGGATCTCCTCCAGGCCGGCGACCACGGTGGCCGCGGGGTTCTCGGGGAGCTCCACGAACGACGCCGTCTGCGCGTACGCCGCGGCCGAGATGCCGGCGCGCTTGCCGAACACGTTGATGTCGAGCAGCGAGTTGGTGCCCAGACGGTTGGAGCCGTGCACGCTCACGCACGCCACCTCGCCCGCGGCGTACAGGCCGCGGATGACGTCGGTGGAGTTGCGCAGGACCTCGGCCTCGATGTTGGTGGGGATGCCCCCCATCGCGTAGTGGGCCGTCGGGTACACCGGCACGGGCTCCGTGTAGGGCTCGATGCCGAGGTAGGTCCGGGCGAACTCGGTGATGTCCGGGAGCTTGGCGTCGATGTGCGCCGGCTCGAGGTGCGTCAGGTCGAGCAGCACGTAGTCCTTGTTCGGACCCGCGCCGCGGCCCTCCCGCACCTCGTTGGCCATCGACCGGGCGACGATGTCGCGCGGCGCCAGGTCCTTGATGGTCGGGGCGTAGCGCTCCATGAAGCGCTCGCCCTCGGAGTTGCGCAGGATGCCGCCCTCGCCGCGCGCGGCCTCCGACAGCAGGATGCCGAGCCCCGCCAGACCGGTCGGGTGGAACTGGAAGAACTCCATGTCCTCCAGCGGGATGCCGCGGCGGTACGCCAGCGCCATGCCGTCGCCCGTGAGGGTGTGGGCGTTGGAGGTCGTCTTGTAGATCTTGCCCGCGCCGCCCGTCGCCAGGACCACGGACTTGGCCTGGAAGACGTGGATCTCGCCGGTGGCCAGCTCGTAGGCGACGACGCCCGAGACGTTGACCTCCTCGCCGTCCGGCACGTGGCCCGCGGCGAGGTCGTGGTCGACCAGCAGGTCGAGCACGTAGAACTCGTTGAAGAACTCGACGTCGTTCTTCACGCACTGCTGGTAGAGCGTCTGCAGGATCATGTGGCCCGTGCGGTCCGCGGCGTAGCAGGACCGGCGCACGGCCGCCTCGCCGTGGTTGCGGGTGTGCCCGCCGAACCGGCGCTGGTCGATCTTGCCCTCGGGCGTCCGGTTGAACGGCAGCCCCATCTTCTCCAGGTCCAGCACCGCGTCGATGGCCTCCTTGGCCATCACCTCGGCGGCGTCCTGGTCCACCAGGTAGTCACCGCCCTTGACGGTGTCGAACGTGTGCCACTCCCAGTTGTCCTCCTCGACGTTGGCCAGCGCGGCGCACATGCCGCCCTGCGCCGCGCCCGTGTGGGACCGCGTCGGGTACAGCTTGGAGATGACGGCCGTGCGCACGCGCGTCGAGGACTCCAGGGCCGCGCGCATGCCGGCGCCGCCCGCGCCGACGATCACGACGTCGTACTGGTGGGTCTGCATCGGTGTCGATGCCTTCCTGTTTCTGGGGGGGAGAGCGTTACGCCGTGCAGAACGAGGGCAGCAGGTCCGCCGGGGAGCCCGCCGGGCACGGGTCGAACGTGAAGATCACGAGCGTGCCGAGCACGACGACGACGACGAACGCGAGGTAGAGCGAGGCCTTGAGGGCCAGGCGCACCCCGTCGCGCTCCGCGTAGTCGTTGATGATCGTCCGCACGCCGTTGGTGCCGTGGATCATCGCGAGCCAGAGCATCAGCAGGTCCCAGACCTGCCAGAACGGTGACGCCCACTTGCCCGCGACGAAGCCGAAGTCGATCGCGGAGACGCCCTCGCCGGCGACCAGGTTGACGAACAGGTGCCCGAAGATCAGGACGATGAGGATCACGCCGGACGCGCGCATGAACACCCAGCCGTAGAGCTCGGTGTTGCCGCGCGTGGTCAGGCGCGACGGGCGGGGCTTCGGGGGCCGCGGGGCCTTCGGGTCGGCGATGGTGGTCATCACTCGCCTCCGAACACGTGCATGAGGTGCCGGGGCAGGAAGCCGGCCATGGTCACGACGAACAGGCCCATCACGACCCAGAGCATCACGCGCTGGTACTTGGGGCCCTTCGACCAGAAGTCCACGAGGATGATCCGGATGCCGTTGAACGCGTGGAACACGATGGCGGCGACGAGACCGGCCTCGCCGATGCCCATGATCGGGTTCTTGTACGTGGCGATGACGTCGTTGTACGCCTCGGGGGAGATGCGCACGAGCGACGTGTCGAGCACGTGCACGAGCAGGAAGAAGAAGATGGCGACGCCGGTCACGCGGTGGGCGACCCACGACCACATGCCTTCCCGCCCGCGATAGAGCGTTCCGGCCGGCACCTTGCGGGCGGCCGGCGCTGGGGGCGCTGCAGGCACTGGGCCCTCCCTGGCGAGTCAGAGGTTCGGACGACGGCGTCCTTGTCTCGTCAACTGTAGTGAACCGATCAGTACGCAACCCGTCGGCAGAGGCCTGCTGTGAGGTATTGCACAGCGCGGACCCGGCTCCCGGGGCTCGCTACCCTGGCGCCCATGTCGCTCACGATCCCCGGATTCCACGCCGTCGTCCCGGCCGGTGGGGCGGGCACGCGCCTGTGGCCGCTGTCGCGCGCGGGGCACCCCAAGTTCCTGCTCGACCTCACCGGGTCGGGCCGCACGCTCCTGCAGGCGACGGTCGACCGGCTGCTCCCGCTCACCGGGGCCGGGGGCGTCCTCGTCGTGACCGGCACGCGGCACGCCGAGGCCGTCGCCGCGCAGCTGCCCGAGCTCGGGGCGGCCGACGTGCTCGCGGAGCCGTCGCCCCGCGACTCGATGGCCGCGATCGGTCTGGCCGCCGCGGTGCTGCTGGAGCGGCACGGCGAGGACGTGGTCCTGGGGTCGTTCGCCGCCGACCACGTCATCGACGGGACGGAGGCGTTCGAGCGCACGGTGCGCGAGGGCGTCGCGGCGGCGCGGGCCGGGAACGTGGTGACGATCGGCATCGCCGCCACCGGCCCGTCGACCGCGTTCGGCTACGTCCGCTCCGGGCCGTCGCTCGACCTGGCCGACGCCCCGAGCGTGACCCGGGCCGCCGGCTTCACGGAGAAGCCCGACGCCGTGACCGCGACCGCGTACCTGGCGACCGGCGAGTACCGCTGGAACGCCGGCATGTTCATCGTCCGGGCGCGGGTGCTCCTCGACCACCTGGCCACCCAGCTCCCGGCGCTCGCGGCCGGGCTGCTCGAGATCGCCGCGGCGTGGGACGGGCCGGGGCGCACGGAGGTCCTCGACCGCGTCTGGCCCGGGCTGACCAAGATCGCGATCGACCACGCCATCGCGGAGCCGGTGGCCGCCGCGGGCGGGGTGGCCGTCGTGCCGGGCGACTTCACGTGGGACGACATCGGTGACTTCGACTCGCTCGCGCAGCTGCTCACGTCCGACACCCTCGGAGACGACGGTCTCGTCCTGCGCGTCGACGCGGACGGCGCGTTCGTCGCACCGGGCTCCGGGAGGACCGTGTCCGTGGTCGGGCTGTCCGACGCGGTGGTCGTCGACACCCCCGACGCGGTGCTGGTGACCACGCGGGCGCACGCGCAGTCCGTCAAGGCGGCCGTCGACGGCTGGCGGGCGCGGGAGCGCGAGGACCTGCTGTGACGCGGACACGATCCGCTGGGCCGCCCGCTCGCGACTAGGGTCGAAGTCGTGCCTGATCCCCTCGTCGCTCCGTTGACCAGCCTCCGACCCGACCCGACGGAGCCGATGTCGGCCCGGCTCGCGGCCCTGGTCGCGGAGCTGCGCGACGAGCTGGTGGAGATCCGTCGTGACATCCACGCCCACCCGGAGCTCGGGCGGACCGAGGTCCGGACCACCAAGCTCGTCGCCGAGCGGCTGCGCGCCGCGGGGCTCTCCCCGCACCTGCTGCCGGGCAGCGGGCTGGTCTGCGACATCGGCCCCGGCCCGACGGTCACCGGCCGCAAGCGGATCGCCCTGCGGGCCGACCTGGACGCGCTGCCCGTGCAGGAGACCAGCGGCGTGCCGTGGGCGTCGACCGTGCGGGGCGTCACCCACGCCTGCGGCCACGACGTGCACACCACCGCGGTCCTCGGCGCCGGGCTGGTGCTCGCGCAGGTCGCCGACGAGCTCCGCACCGGCGTGCGGCTGGTCTTCCAGCCGGCCGAGGAGGTGCAGCCCGGGGGAGCGCTCGACGTGGTGGCCGCGGGCGGGCTGGACGGCGTCGCGGAGATCTACGCGTTCCACTGCGACCCGAAGGTCGACGTCGGCCACGTCGGGACGCGCATCGGACCCATCACGTCGGCGAGCGACGAGGTGACCGTCACCATCGCCGGGCCCGGCGGGCACACGTCACGGCCGCACCTCACCGGCGACGTCGTGTTCGCGCTCGGTCAGGTCATCACGCAGGTGCCCGCGATCCTGGGCCGGCGGCTCGACCCGCGCTCGGGCGTGAACCTCACCTGGGGCGCGGTGCAGGCGGGCTCGGCGCACAACGCGATCCCCGCGACGGGCACGGTGAAGGGCACGCTGCGGTGCCTCGACGTGCGCGCGTGGGAGAAGGCGTCGGAGGTGTTCCACGCCGCGGTCGAGCAGGTCGTCGCTCCGTTCGACGTCACGGTCGACGTCCGGCACCACCGCGGTGTCCCGCCGGTCGAGAACGCGGAGCACGCGACGGGGATCCTGGAGGCGGCGGCGCGCGACGTCCTGGGCTCCGGGTCGGTGCTGCTGACGGAGCAGTCGCTCGGCGGCGAGGACTTCGCCTGGTACCTGACCAAGGTGCCCGGGGCGATGGCCCGCCTCGGCACACGGACGCCGGGCGGCCACACGTTCGACATCCACCAGGGCGACCTGCGTGTCGACGAGCGCGCGGTCGAGGTCGGTGCGCTGCTGCTCGCGCGGACGGCAGTTCTCGCGGGCTGAGACGGAACGTCCGTCACCTGGGCGAACACATACCAAGTCGATAACGGAACCTGGGCCGATACCCGTCGGTAACCTGCGCGACACCTCCGGATCGTTATGGTCCGAGAATCAATGCCGGGCAGCCACCAGACCGTGTGGCGGCACACCGTCGTGCCACCCGCACGGTCGGCCCAGCCGGACCGGTTGCTGACGAGATTCAGGAGAGTCGCGTGAAGAAGATCATTCGAGTGGCCGCGCTCGGCGGGGCGGTCGCCCTCGCGCTTGCGGCGTGTGGCAGTGCTCCCGAGGAGACCGAGGAGACGACCGGCGGCGAGACTGCCGCCAGCGTCGACTTCAAGGCGTGCATGGTCTCGGACGCGGGCGGTTTCGACGACAAGTCGTTCAACCAGTCCGGCTTCGAGGGCCTCACGCGCGCCGTCGAGGAGCTCGGGATCGAGGAGGCGCACGTCGAGTCCGCCTCCGACACCGACTACACCCCGAACATCGACGGTCTCGTCGCCGAGAACTGCGACCTGATCATCGGCGTCGGCTTCCTGCTCGAGGACCCGATCCAGGCGGCCGCCGAGGCCAACCCGGACGTCAACTTCGCGCTCGTGGACAGCTCGTTCTCCGACGCGGACTTCGCGCCCGTCACGCTGGACAACGGCAAGCCGATCCTCTTCGACACGGCGCAGGCCGCCTACCTCGCCGGCTACGCCGCCGCGGCGACGTCCACCACCGGCAAGGTCGCGACCTTCGGTGGCATCCAGATCCCGTCCGTCACGATCTTCATGGACGGCTTCGCCGACGGCGTCGCCAAGTTCAACGAGGACAACGGCGGCTCGGTCCAGCTCCTCGGCTGGGACAAGGCGACCCAGCAGGGCGTCTTCGCCGGCAACTTCGACAGCCAGGACGACGGCAAGAACATCGGCCAGTCGTTCATCGACCAGGGCGCGGACATCATCATGCCCGTGGCCGGCCCGGTCGGGATCGGCACCGCGTCCGTCGCCGAGGCGGCCGGCAACGTCGCGATCATCGGCGTCGACGCCGACTGGTTCGAGACCACCGAGTACGGCCCGATCGTCATGACCTCGGTCATGAAGGAGATCGGCCCGGCCGTCTTCGACACGATCAGCGAGGCCGTCGACGGCAACTTCAGCTCCGACCCGTACGTCGGCACGCTGGAGAACGAGGGCCTCGGCCTGGCGCCGTGGCACGACTTCGACTCGAAGGTCCCCGCCGAGGTCAAGACGAAGATCGACGAGCTCAAGGCTCAGATCATCTCCGGCGAGATCACGGTGGAGTCCGACGCGACGCCCAGCTGATCCAGCACGGCAGCAGGCCGACGGCCCGGGCCCAGCGCCCGGGCCGTCGGCCTGTCCGGCACCGACCTCGTGAGGGGATGGATAGTGTCTGAGGACAGTCGTGACGTCGAAGGAGACGACCGGTGAAGCTGGAGCTGCAGGGCATCACCAAGACCTTCGGGTCGTTGGTCGCCAACGACCACATCGACCTCGTCGTGGAGCCCGGTGAGATCCACGCGCTGCTCGGGGAGAACGGTGCCGGCAAGAGCACGCTGATGAACGTGCTCTACGGGCTGTACGACCCCGACGGGGGGCAGATCCTCGTCGACGACGCGCCCGTGACGTTCGCCGGGCCCGGTGACGCGATGGCCGCCGGCATCGGCATGGTCCACCAGCACTTCATGCTCGTCCCCGTGTTCACCGTCGCGGAGAACGTGGTCCTGGGCCACGAGCCCGTGCGCGGCGGCGGCCTGATCGACCTCGCCGAGGCGCGACGCCGGGTCAAGGAGATCTCCGACCGGTTCGGGTTCCACGTGGACCCCGACGCGTACATCGAGGACCTGCCCGTCGGCGTCCAGCAGCGCGTCGAGATCATCAAGGCGCTGTCCCGGCAGGCCAAGGTCCTCATCCTCGACGAGCCCACCGCCGTGCTCACGCCACAGGAGACCGACGAGCTGATCGCGATCATGCGCCAGCTCAAGGCGTCCGGGACGTCGATCGTCTTCATCACGCACAAGCTGCGCGAGGTGCGCGCCGTCGCGGACCGGATCACCGTCATCCGGCGCGGCAAGGTGGTCGGCAGCGCCGAGCCGACGTCCACGGAGACCGAGCTCGCGTCGCTCATGGTCGGACGGTCCGTGTCCCTGGGGGTCGCGCGGACCGCGGCGGAACCGGGTGAGCAGACGGTCCAGGTCCGCAACCTGACGGTCATCGACGACGCGGGCGTGCGCCAGCTGGACGACATCTCGTTCGACGTGGCCCGAGGCGAGATCGTGTCGATCGCCGGTGTCCAGGGCAACGGCCAGACGGAGCTCACCGAGGTCATGCTCGGGCTGCAGGCGCCCGTCGCCGGGTCCGTGCGGCTCGACGGTGTCGAGCTGGTGGGCAAGTCGGTCAAGGACGTGCTGGACGCGGGCCTCGGGTTCGTCCCGGAGGACCGCTCGACCGACGGCGTCATCGCCGACTTCTCCATCGCGGAGAACCTCATCCTCGACCTGCACCGCCACGAGCCCTTCGCCAAGGGCGTCGCGCTGAAGCCGGCCGCCGTCCGGGCCAACGCGGAGAAGCGGATCGCGGAGTTCGACGTCCGCACCGGCTCGATCGACGCGCACGCGAGCACCCTGTCCGGCGGCAACCAGCAGAAGGTCGTGCTGGCGCGCGAGATGTCCCGGCCCCTGCGGCTGCTCATCGCGTCCCAGCCGACCCGCGGGCTCGACGTCGGGTCGATCGAGTTCGTGCACTCCCGGATCGTGCAGGAGCGCGACAACGGCACCCCCGTGATCATCGTGTCGACCGAGCTGGACGAGGTGCTCGCGCTCGCGGACCGCATCCTCGTCATGTACCGCGGGCGGATCGTCGGCGACGTGCCCGGCGGGACCGACCGCGACGTGCTCGGTCTGATGATGGCCGGGATCCCGCTGGAGGACGCCGTCCGCCAGGCCGCCGAGCACCACACCACGCTCGGCGAGCTGGACCTCACCGCCGACGCGACGACTCCCGAGGAGGAGCAGCTGTGAGCAGCCAGCCGCCGGTCCCGCTGCCCGACGCCGCGGTCCCGCCCCCCGGTCAGACGGGGGTGGCCGAGCCGACGCCGGAGCCCGACGGCGGTCGCCGCATCCTGCACGAGATGCTGACCAGCAGCTGGCTCGTCTCGCTGCTGGCGATCGTGCTGGCCCTCATCCTCGGTGGGCTGCTCATCGCCGCCGCCGACGCCGAGGTCCAGGCGACCGCGAGCTACTTCTTCTCCCGGCCCAGCGACCTGATCTCCGCGGCCTGGACAGCGGTCTCGGAGGCCTACGCGGCCCTGTTCGCAGGAGCGATCTTCGACCCGCGGGCCGAGACGTTCGCCCGGGCGATCCGCCCCCTGACCGAGACGCTCACGGTGGCGACGCCCCTGATCCTGGCGGGCCTCGGGCTCGGCATCGGGTTCCGGGCCGGCCTGTTCAACATCGGTGCCCAGGGCCAGATCATCCTCGGTGGCATCTTCGCCGGGTACATCGGGTTCACGTTCGACCTCCCGTTCCCCCTGCACCTGCTGCTCTGCGTCATCGGTGCGGCGCTGGGTGGCGCGCTGTGGGCGGGCATCGCCGGTGTGCTCAAGGCGCGCACGGGTGCGCACGAGGTCATCGTCACGATCATGCTCAACAACATCGCGATCTACCTGGTCGCGTACCTGCTGAGCCTCGACTCGTTCCAGCGCCCGGGGAGCAACAACCCGGTCAGCCCGCCCATCCCCGAGAGCGCGTCGTACCCGTTGCTGCTCGGCGAGGGGTACCGCCTGCACGCCGGCTTCCTGGTCGCCATCGCCGCCGCGGTGTTCACGTGGTGGCTGATGGAGCGCTCGACGATCGGCTTCCGGTTCCGCGCCGTCGGGTCCAACCCCCACGCCGCGCGCACCGCCGGCATCTCGGTGAACTCGACCTACGTGTGGGTCATGCTCACGGCCGGTGCGTTCGCCGGCCTCGCCGGCTCCGCGCAGGTGCTCGGGACGGAGCACGTCCTCACGGCGGGGGTCGCCGCGAGCTACGGGTTCGACGCCATCACGGTCGCCCTGCTCGGTCGCTCCAAGCCGCTGGGCACCGTCCTGGCGGGCATCCTGTTCGGCGCCCTGCGCGCAGGCGGCGTCGTCATGCAGGCCCGGACCGGCACCCCGATCGACATCGTGCTCGTCGTGCAGTCGCTCATCGTCCTGTTCATCGCGGCCCCGCCGCTGGTCCGGTCGGTGTTCCGCCTGCCGTCGCCGGACACACCGCGGGCCCCGAAGCCGGTCGTCCCCGTCGCAGCGAAGGAGGTCAGCGCATGAGCGCCCCCACGATCGACGCGACGACGCCGGCACCCGCCCGTCCCGCCTCGCAGCCGGTGCTGCCCCCGATCAAGTGGCACGCACCGATCACCTACGCGGTCGTCGCGGTCCTCGGGCTCGTGGTGTTCGGCCTGCTCGGGCCGAGCGGCGAGACCAGCACGTTCGCCGTCTCGACCCCACGCGACTTCATCCAGTTCACGCCGTTCTCCGTGCCGTCGAAGCTGACCGCGATCCTCCTGTGCCTCGCGGCGCTCGGGCTCGCCGGGGTGTCGTTCTACGAGACCCGCCGCCGCGAGAAGGCCGGCGCCTGGCTGCCGATCACCTACGGGTTCCTCATGGTGTTCGCGTTCCTGGTGTGGGCCGTCGCCGGCAAGGACAGCGGGCTGCCGCTGACCGGGCTGCTGCAGGGGTCGCTGTTCCTCGCGATCCCGCTCGTGTTCGGTGCGCTGGCGGGTCTGCTCTGCGAGCGGTCCGGCATCATCAACATCGCCATCGAGGGTCAGCTGCTGGGCGGAGCGTTCCTCGCCGCCGTCGTCGCCACGCTCACCAGCAGCGCGTACGCGGGGCTGATCGCGGCCCCGATCGCCGGCGCCCTGGTCGGCCTGCTGCTGGTGCTGTTCTCGATCAAGTACGTCGTCAACCAGATCATCGTCGGCGTGGTGCTGAACGTGCTGGTCATCGGCGTCACCAGCTACCTGTTCTCGACGGTGCTCAAGGAGAACCCGGACACCTGGAACAACCCCCCGGGGCTGCCGGTCATCAGCATCCCGGTGCTCTCGCAGATCCCGATCATCGGGCCGGTGCTGTTCCGCCAGACGGCGCTCGTCTACATCATGTACGTCGTCGTGATCCTGCTGCAGGTCATGGTGTTCAAGTCTCGCTGGGGCCTGCGGCTGCGGTCGGTCGGCGAGCACCCGAAGGCGGCCGACACGGTCGGCATCAAGGTCAACCGCACCCGGCTGCGCGCCACCGTGCTCGGCGGGGCGGTGGCCGGTCTCGGCGGGGCGTTCTTCACCGTCGCGGCGGGGCTGGCGTTCGGCAAGGAGATGACCAACGGCAAGGGGTACATCGCGCTCGCCGCGATGATCCTGGGCCGGTGGAGCCCCAAGGGTGCCCTGGCGGCCGCGCTGCTGTTCGGGTTCGCCAACAACCTGCAGCTCCAGCTCAGCATCATCCAGACGCCGATCCCCAGCCAGATCATGCTGATGACTCCCTACGTCGTGACGATCTTCGCGGTCGCAGGGCTCGTCGGACGGGTGCGCCCGCCGGCCGCCGAAGGCATCCCCTACACGAAGTGAGTGCTGTGAACATCGACTGGGACGCCTTGCGGGCGGCCGCCACGGACGTCATGCACCGCGCGTACGCGCCCTACTCGAGCTTCCCGGTCGGTGCTGCCGCCCTGGTCGACGACGGGCGTGTGGTCGTCGGCTGCAACGTGGAGAACGCCTCCTACGGCGTCACGCTGTGCGCCGAGTGCGCGCTCGTCTCGGGCCTGCACGTCTCCGGCGGCGGGCGGCTGGTCGCGTTCACGTGCGTCGACAAGCACGGCAACGTCCTCATGCCGTGCGGCCGGTGCCGGCAGCTGCTGTGGGAGCACGGGGGAGCGCGGCTGCTCGTGGAGACGACGCACGGCGTCAAGCCGATGACCGAGGTGCTGCCCGACGCCTTCGGGCCCGCCGACCTGGAGGAACGCGCATGAGCACCGAGGCGTTCGACGCCGTCGACGTCATCGTCGCCAAGCGGGACGGGCACCGGCTGTCCGACGCGCAGATCGACTGGGTCATCGACGCGTACACGCGCGGGGTCGTCGCCGAGGAGCAGATGTCGGCGCTGAACATGGCGATCCTGCTCAACGGCATGGACCGCGCGGAGATCGCCCGCTGGACCGCCGCGATGATCGCCAGCGGCGAGCGGATGGACTTCTCCGGGCTGTCGCGGCCCACCGCCGACAAGCACTCGACCGGGGGCGTGGGGGACAAGATCACGCTGCCGCTCGCGCCGCTCGTCGCCGTGTTCGGGGTGGCCGTCCCGCAGCTGTCCGGGCGCGGCCTGGGCCACACGGGCGGCACGCTGGACAAGCTCGAGTCGATCCCCGGCTGGCGGGCCGCGCTGAGCAACGACGAGATGATGGCGCAGCTCGACGACGTCGGCGCGGTCATCTGCCAGGCCGGGTCGGGGCTCGCCCCCGCCGACCGCAAGCTCTACGCGTTGCGCGACGTGACCGGCACGGTCGAGGCCATCCCGCTCATCGCGAGCTCGATCATGAGCAAGAAGATCGCCGAGGGCACCGGCGCGCTGGTGCTCGACGTCAAGGTGGGGTCCGGCGCGTTCATGAAGGACGTCGACCGTGCCCGTGAGCTGGCCCGGACGATGGTCGCGCTCGGCACCGACGCGGGGGTGCGGACCGTCGCGCTGCTCACCGACATGTCGACGCCGCTCGGCCTCACCGCCGGGAACGCGCTGGAGGTCCGGGAGTCCGTCGAGGTGCTGGCGGGCGGGGGGCCGGCGGACGTCGTCGAGCTCACGGTCGCGCTGGCGCAGGAGATGCTCGCCGCGGCCGGGCGACCCGGGCAGGACGTGGCGGCCGCCCTGCAGGACGGGCGGGCCATGGACGCGTGGAAGCGGATGATCGCCGCCCAGGGCGGCGACCCGGACGCACCGCTGCCGGTCGCCCGGGAGACGTCGCAGCTGCTCGCGGAGACCGACGGGGTGCTCGCCGAGGTGGACGCCTACGCCGTCGGCATCGCGGCATGGCGGCTCGGTGCGGGACGCGCGCGCAAGGAGGACCCCGTCCAGGCGGGTGCGGGGGTGGAGCTGCACGCCAAGCCCGGGGACACCGTGCGGGCCGGTCAGCCGCTCATGACGCTGCACACCGACACCCCGGACCGGTTCGGGCGCGCGCTCGACGCGCTCGCCGGCGCGGTCGTCGTCGCCCCCGAGGGCACCGTCGTGCCCATCAGGCCGCTGGTGATCGACCGCATCGACGCCTGACCCCTCGCGGGGTCGCGCGGACGGGGGCACGATGGAGCGATGAGCACCGTGCCCGGAAGTGACGCCTGGAAGGACGCCGGCCTCGCGCCGGTGGACCCCGACGGTCCGCGCAGCCTGACCGACGACACGGACGACGTGGACGACCCCGAGGAGTACGAGCCCGGGTTCGCGCGGGCGGACCGCGACGGCCGGGCCGACGAGGCGGACGTGGTGGAGCAGGACACCGAGGTGCCCGCCGATGATGAGGATGCTGACACCTGATCCGCTTCCTCGGATTCGTCCCGGTACGGTGAGCCCATGACCCCCTCCGAGCCCTCGGTGGCTGACGCCCCCAGCGACCCGATCGAGGCCACCGACCCCACGGCCGCTCTCGTCGCGCTGATCCCCGGCCTGCCCAAGGTCGTGCTGCACGACCACCTCGACGGCGGCCTGCGCCCGGCGACGATCATCGAGCTCGCCGCCGCGATCGACCACGAGCTGCCCGCGACCGATCCCGACGAGCTGGGCCGCTGGTTCGTCGAGGCCGCGAGCTCGGGGACGCTCGAGCGGTACCTGGAGACGTTCGACCACACCGTCGCCGTCATGCAGACCGAGGAGGGGCTGCGCCGGGTCGCCCGCGAGTCCGCGATCGACCTGGCCGCCGACGGTGTCGTGTACGCCGAGCAGCGCTACGCACCCGAGCAGCACCTCGCGAAGGGGCTCACGCTGCAGCAGGTGGTCGACGCCGTGCAGGCCGGGTTCGCCGAGGGCATCGCCGAGGCGGCCGCCGCCGGGCGCTCGATCCGGATCGGCACCCTCATCACCGCGATGCGGCACGCCGACCGCGGCGACGAGATCGCCGCGCTCGCCCTGGAGAACCGGGACAACGGCGTGGTCGGCTTCGACATCGCCGGTGCCGAGGACGGGTTCCCCCCGTCGCGGCACGCCAGCGCGTTCACCACGCTCGCGGGGGCGGACTTCCCCGCCACCGTGCACGCGGGCGAGGCGGCGGGCGTCGCGTCGATCGCGGAGGCCGTGCACGTCGCGCACGCCTGCCGGATCGGCCACGGGGTGCGGCTCGCCGAGGACATCACGACCGACGGTCTCGGCGACCGGCTCGGCACGCTCGCGCACTGGATCCGCGACCGGCGCATCCCGCTCGAGCTGTGCCCGTCGTCGAACGTGCAGACGGGTGCCGCGGAGTCCGTCGCGGCCCATCCCGTCACCCGCCTGCGGAACCTCGGGTTCGCCGTCACGGTCAACACCGACAACCGCCTGCAGTCCGGCACGTCCATGACGCGCGAGCTCACGCTCCTGGTGCAGGAGGCCGGTTGGGAGCTGGTCGACCTGCGTGACGTGGCGGTCACCGCGGCGGCGCACTCGTTCCTGCACCACGACGAGCGGTCCGCGCTCATCGACCAGGTCATCCGACCCGCCTACGCGGCGGCCCGGGGCGGCCGGCACCGCGCGTAGCGCCGTGCGAGGAAGCCATGGGACGTGCTGTCACAGGTGACGGCGCGTCCCATGGCTCTCTCGCGTGCGCGTCGGGCTAGATGAGGCCCTTCGTGTGCCAGACCGTCTTCGTCTCCACGAAGGCCGTGATGCGGTCGAGCGACGGCGCCGCGGCGTCCGGGCCGTTCTCCGGCGGGAGGACGCGCTTGAGGGTGTCGGCCGCGGCGATCTGCAGGTCGATCCAGTCGAGGGCGCCGGCGCCGACCAGGTCGAGCGCGTTGACGTCCTGGTGGCTGGCCAGCCAGGGCGCGATCTCCGCGGGGGAGCCCGTGAGTACGTTGACGACGCCCTTGGGCACGTCGCTCGTCGCGAGGACCTCCGCCAGGGAGATCGCCGACAGGGGCAGCGTCTCGGAGGCGACCACGACGACGGTGTTGCCGGCGACGAGCGCGGGTGCGACCGCCGAGACGAGGCCGAGCAGCGACGAGTCCTGCGGGGCGATGATCGCGACGACGCCGGTCGGCTCCGGGACCGAGATGTTGAAGTACGGCCCGGACACCGGGTTCGCGTTGCCCGCGACCTGCGCGTACTTGTCGGTCCAGCCCGCGTACCAGACCCACCGGTCGATCGCGGTGTCCACCTGCGCGTTCGCGGCCGCGGCGGACACGCCCTCGGCGTCGACGATCTCGGCGACGAACTGCGCCCGCCGGCCCTCGAGGAGCTCGGCGATCCGGTAGAGCACCTGGCCGCGGTTGTACGCGGTGGCCCCCGACCAGCCGCCGACCGCCGCGCGGGCCGCGACGACCGCGTCGCGCGCGTCCTTGCGGGAGGCCTTGGCGGCGTTGGCCAGGAACGCACCCTTGGCGCTGACGATCTCGTAGGTCCGACCCGACTCGCTGCGCGGGAACGCCCCGCCGATGTACAGCTTGTAGGTCTTCGGGACGGCGAGGCGGGTCACTTGGTGGCTCCCTTGCTGACGGTCTTGCGCGCGGGTGCGGGTGCGACGGCGGCCGCGGGTGCGGCGGTCTTCAGGTACGCGGCGATGCCGTGGCGGCCGCCCTCGCGCCCGTAGCCGGACTCCTTGTAGCCGCCGAACGGGCTGGACGGGTCGAACCGGTTGAACGTGTTGGCCCACACGACGCCGGCGCGGAGCTTGTCGGCGACCGCGAGGATGCGGCTGCCCTTGTCGGTCCAGATGCCCGCGGACAGGCCGTAGGGCGTGTTGTTCGCCTTGGCGATCGCCTCGGCGGGGGTGCGGAACGTGAGCACCGACAGGACCGGCCCAAAGATCTCCTCGCGGGCGATCCGGTGGCTGGTGGACACGTTGGTGAAGATCGTCGGCGCGTACCAGAACCCGTTCTCCGGGATCGTGCACGCGGCCGTCCACCGCTCGGCGCCCTCGGCCTCGCCGACGTCGCTGAGCTCCCGGATCCGCTCGAGCTGCTCGGCGCTGTTGATGGCGCCGATGTCGGTGTTCTTGTCGAGCGGGTCACCCAGGCGCAGCGTCGACAGGCGCGTCTTGAGCCGGTCGATGACCTCGTCGTGGATCGACTCCTGCACCAGCAGGCGGCTGCCCGCGCAGCACACGTGGCCCTGGTTGAAGAAGATGCCGTTGACGATGCCCTCGATGGCCTGGTCGATCGGGGCGTCGTCGAACACGATGTTCGCCGCCTTGCCGCCGAGCTCGAGGGTGAGCTTCTTGCTGGTCCCGGCGACCTGCTTGGCGATCGCCCGGCCGACCGACGTGGAGCCGGTGAACGCGACCTTGTCCACGTCGCCGTGGCCGACGAGCGCGGCGCCCGTCTCGCCTGCCCCGGTGATGATGTTGACGACGCCGGGTGGCAGGTCGGCCTGCTGCACGATCTCGGCGAACAGCAGCGCCGTCAGCGACGTGGTCTCCGCCGGCTTGAGGACGACCGTGTTGCCGGCCGCCAGCGCAGGCGCGATCTTCCACGCCAGCATCAGCAGCGGGAAGTTCCAGGGGATCACCTGGGCGGCGACACCGAGCGGCGCGGGTGCGGCACCGAGGCCGACGTGGTCCAGCTTGTCGGCCCAGCCCGCGTAGTAGAAGAACCAGGCGGCGACGAGCGGCACGTCGACGTCGCGGCTCTCCTTGATGGGCTTGCCGTTGTCGAGGCTCTCGGCCACGGCGAGCTCACGGCTGCGCTCCTGGACCAGCCGCGCGATGCGGAACAGGTACTTGCCACGGTTGGCACCCGACATGCGCGACCACGTGCGGTCGTAGGCGCGGCGGGCGGCAGCGACGGCGGCGTCGACGTCGGACGCGTCGGCGTGCGCGATCGTCGCGACGTGCTTCTCGGTGGCCGGCGAGATGGAGGCGAACGGGGTGCCGTGGCCCTCCCGGAACTCGCCGTCGATGAAGAGGCCGTACTCGCTGCGCAGGTTCAGGATCGCCTGCGACTCCGGGGCGGGGGCGTACTCGAGGAATGACATCTGGGGCCCTTCAGTCGATCGTCACGTAGTCGGGGCCGGAGTAGTGCCCGGTCGTCATCTTCTGGCGCTGCAGCAGCACGTCGTTGAGCAGGCTCGACGCGCCGAACCGGAACAGGTGCGGCGTCAGCCACTCCTCGCCGACCGTCTCCGCGACCGTCACCAGGTACTTGATCGCGTCCTTCGAGGCGCGGATGCCGCCGGCCGGCTTCACGCCGACCTTCTCGCCGCTGAGCCGGTGCCAGTCGCGCACGACCTCCAGCATGAGCAGCGTGACGGGCAGCGTCGCCGCCGGGGCGACCTTGCCGGTGGACGTCTTGATGAAGTCGCCGCCGGCGAGGATGCCCAGCCAGGACGCGCGACGGACGTTGTCGTAGGTGTTCAGCTCGCCCGTCTCGAGGATCACCTTGAGGTGGGCGTACGTCCCGTCCGGGCGGCGGCAGGCCTCCTTGACCGCGACGATCTCGTCGTAGACCTGGCCGAACCGGCCGGCGAGGAACGCCCCGCGGTCGATGACCATGTCGATCTCGTCGGCGCCCGCTGCCACCGCGTCGGCGGTGTCCTCGAGCTTGATCGACCGCGACGAGCGGCCGCTGGGGAACGCGGTGGCCACGGCCGCGACCGCGATCTTGCCCTGGTCGGGGTCGCCGTGCGCACTGCCGAGCGCCTGCACCGCGTGCGGGACCATGTCGCCGTACACGCAGACCGCGGCGACGCGCGGGCAGGACGGGTCGGCCGGGTCGGGCGTGACCGCCTTCGCGACGAGCGACCGCACCTTGCCGGGCGTGTCCGCACCCTCGAGCGTCGTCAGGTCGACCAGCCCGATGATCCGGTCCAGCGCCCACGCCTTCGAGGTCGTCTTGATGGAGCGCGTCCCGAGCCCGGCGGCCCGCTGCTCCAGCCCGACCGCGTCGACGCCGGGGATGCCGTGCAGGTAGCGACGCAGGTTGGCGTCGTTCGCCTCGCCGCCCAGGAGTGCGACGGCACGCTCCCCGGGGACGATCTGGGTGCTGGTCATGCGTGATCCTCGCTGTCGTGGACTGGTCGGTGGTTCTCGATGAGGTGCAGGGCGGTCTCCTCGTCGGTGACGAGGACGGTGCACAGGCCGCTGGTCACGACGGCTCGCGCGACGGCGTGCTTGGCCGCCCCGGCGATGACGGCGATGCTCAGCTGCGCCGCGCGCAGGCGCTCCAGCGGGAGGCCGATGGTCCGCCCGTCGAGCCCGTGGTCGACGATGGCCCCGGAGGCGTCGACGTACCGGCCGACGACGTCGCCGACGGCACCGCGGCGCACGAGCTCCGCGACGTCGTCGGGGGTGAGGTAGCCGCTGTCGACGAGCACGGAGCTCGCGTCGGCCGCGCCCGCGCTGAACAGGTAGGCGTCCGCGTCGGCCGCCAGGCTGAGCACCGCGGCGACGGCGCGGTCGGACTCGATGGCGCGCTTGGTCTCGAGCCGTTCGAGGATCGCCGGGCTCGGCAGCAGGGTGGCGTGCCCGCCCGCCTTCTGGGCCATGGTGACCGCGGTGGAGGCGGCGGTCCCCGCCCGACGGTTGAGGCTGACGCCCCCGTTGATCTGCACGACGTCGACGCCGCTCGCCCAGCCGTCCTCGAGGTGCCGCGAGACGTCGTCCAGCGTGCGCCCCCAGCTGATCCCGAGCGTGCGGGGGACGGGACGCAGGGCGGCGAGGTAGTCGGCGGCGGCCTGCGCCGTGCGGGACTGGAGCTCGTCCTGGTCCTCGACGCCGGAGGTGGACACGACGACCGCGTCGGTCAGCCCGCAGGTCTCGCGCAGCCTGCGCTCGACCGGCAGCCGGCGCGCGCGGGGGTGGACGATCTCGATCCGGATGAAGCCGGAGGCCTTGGCCTGCGCCAGCAGCCTCCCGACCTTCCAGCGGGTGAGCGCCAGGATCGACCCGATCTCGTCCTGGGTCTTGTCCTCCTCGTAGTACAGCTCGGCGGCGCGGATGGACAGCAGCTCGTCCGACTCGATCATGCGGTTCCTCTCCCGTCGTTCCACAGTAGGCACCGTCACCGCGCATCGCAACACTCGTAGCGATCTTTGCTCATATGAGCACGCCGGCGTGCGGAACGCCCGAATCACCCGATCGGTGGTGACCCCCGTGATTGACTCGCTCGGACCCGTCAGCGACAGTGGGGCAGCCATCCGGCGGGAGCCGGAGCGCGCACGACGCGGGAGGCAGGCGAGGGGACAGCACGGATGGGACGGTGGGGACGCGGCGCGGTCGCCGCCGTCGTCGTCCTCGGGTTCCTCGCCGCCGGGATCGGCGTCGGTTCGGCCGTGCGTCACCTCCGCGCCGACAAGACCGTCGTGGTGCCGGCCGCCTGGGAGGCCGCCTGGAAGGACGCGTCCGTGCGCGAGGGGCAGGACGTGATCCTGGCCTGGGGGGACCGGGCGGGTGCGGACCCCACCAGGGCGCCCGCCGAGCTCCGGTTCGACGCAGCCCGCGCCGTCGCGCAGCTCGACGCCCTGTACGCCCTGGACGTGCACGACCTCGACGTGGTCGACGAGGACGGCGCGATCGGCCGGCACAAGATCCTGGTCGTCGTCGACGGCACCTGGTCGACGGGCCCCGGCGCACCCGCGAGCACCGTCGTCGTGCCGCAGAGCGGCGGGCTGGCCCGGTCCGAGCGCGGGGCGACCGGCTCCGTCGTCGACGGGGTCGGGGTGCTGCGCGTCGACGTCCCGTCGCTGACGGCACGCGGCCACGAGTCCGCGACGGCACCGGTCACCGACGAGCCCGCGCTGGTCGGCGGCTCCGAGTTCGACCCGTCGTGGGAGCTGGCCCGCGGTTTCGCCGAGGTCGTGCAGGGCTTCGCGGCCCTCGACACGCCCGGCGGCTTCGCGTCGGACGACGCGGCGACGTTCTGGTCCGCCAGCGCCGCCTACCTGGCCACCGTGGCCGCTCCCGGCGGCATCGGGAACCCGGCCGACCTGGTCCGCAGCCCGCAGCTCCACTGGTCGAGCCCGCGTCTCGGCGACGGCAGCTGGCTGCTGCTGCAGTACCTGGCGGAACGTGACGGCGAGCAGCTGCTCGGGACCATGTGGCGGGAGGCGCAGGAGGGCGAAGACCCGCTCACCACGTACAAACGGCTGACCGGCCTCAGCCAGGCGGACCTGAACCGCCGCGTCGCGGAGTACGCCCTGCGGACGGTGACGTGGGACTTCATGGACCGCAGCGCGATCGCCGCCGGCGTGGACCAGCTCGACCCCGTCCTGCTGGCGGACCGGACCACTCCCGTCGAGGCCGTGGAGGGCGACCCCGGCCACTACCGCGTGCTCGACGCCTTCGCCCCCTCCGACTACGGCTTCACGATCGTCCGGCTCCAGCCCGACCCCGGCGTGCGGGACATCCACGTGCGGGTGCGTGCCCACGACGTCGCCGCGGACGCGGGACTGAGCTTCGGGTTCGTCGCGATGCGCGGCGACGTGCCCCGGTACAGCCCCGTGACCGAGAGCCTCGACGAGCAGGTCCAGCTCACGCTGCGCACGGGCGAGAACGAGGCGTACCTCGTCGTCGTCGGCACCCCGACGGTGAACCACCGGCACGGCGCGGCGGAGGCGTACGGCGACGTCGCCCGCTACCCGTACGAGTTCCGCGTCTCGGGAGCGACCGTGGCCGACGACCCCCCCGACCCGGCGACGACCGGGGGCCACCGCCACGTCAACGGGGGCGGCTTCGTGGACGATCTCGCGACGGTGGACCCGACCGCCTACGTCGGCCCCGACGCCGTCGTCCGCGGCGACGCACGCGTCCTCGACGGCGCGCGCATCGAGGGCCGGGCGTGGGTCGAGGCGGGCGCCGTCGTCGAGGACGAGGCGGTCGTGCGGGACGTCGCCATCGTCCGGTCGGGTGCGCACCTGAGCGGCACCACGCTCGTGGCGGGGGACGCCGTCGTCGGATTCACCTGCTCGGCGGGGAGCTATGCGACGTTCGACCCGGCGCGGTGGTGCGACGGCCGCGTCGTGCCGTCCGACCGCTACCGGGTCGCCACCCCGTTCGCCGCAGCCGACCTGCTGCTCACCGACGTGCCCGGACCCACCGCGACCCCGACGCCCGCGCCGTCCGCCCCGACCGAGACCCCGACGCCTACCCCGACGCCGAGACCGGCGACCAGCGCCACGCCCCGGCCGCACCAGCCGACCTCCCAGCCGGACCCCACGGTCGGCGGCGTCGAGCCGCCCGAGCCGATCCCCGCGAGCGCCTGCTCCGCCACCTACACGGTCGTCAACCACTGGAGCTCGGAAGGGCAGAACTGGTTCCAGGTGGAGGTCGTCGTCACCGCGGGCAGCTCCGGGGTCGAGGGGTGGGCCGTCTCCTGGGCGCTCCCGCAGGGCGTCCAGGTCACGAACGTCTGGAACGCGCGGCTCGGCACCAGCGGCTCGACCGCGACCGCCGAGAACATGAGCTACAACGGCAGCCTGCGCGACGGAGGCACGACCACGTTCGGCTTCCACCAGACGGGGCCGGCGGACAGCGGCCTGCTGGTCCCGCAGGTCAGCTGCACCCGGACCCGCTAGATCCCGAGCGCGGCCCGCACGTCCGCCGCGACCGCGTCGAGGCGGCTGCGTGCGTCGTGCCGTGCCCTGCCCAGGGCAGCGTGGTCCGCAGCCGGGTCGACCGGGAGGACGACCTCGAGGTAGCACTTGACCTTCGGCTCGGTGCCGCTGGGCCGCACGATGACGCGCGTCCCGTCGGCGGTGAGCAGCCGTAGGCCCTCCGTGGGCGGCAGACCGTCCCGGTCGTCCTCCGACCCCGAGGCCAGGTCGACCACCTCGGTCACCCGCGCGCCGCCCAGCGTCGTCGGCGGCCGGCTCCGGAACCGGCCGACGGTCTCGCCGATCTGCGAGAGGTCGGCGAACCGTGCCGAGACCTGGTCGGTCAGGTGCAGGCCGTGCGCGCGGGCGAGGTCGTCGAGGGCGTCGGTCACGCTGCGGCCCTCGGCCTTGAGGCGTGCCGCCAGGCCCGCGACGAGCAGCGCCGCCGAGATGCCGTCCTTGTCGCGCACGTGCGCCGGGTCGACGCAGTAGCCCAGCGCCTCCTCGTACCCGAAGACCAGGCCGTCGACGCGCGAGATCCACTTGAACCCCGTGAGCGTCTGCGCGTGCCGGTAGCCGGCAGCCGCCGCGATCTTGCCGAGCAGGCGCGACGAGACGATCGAGCTGGCGAACGCGGCCCCGTTCTGCGGCGCGGTCCCCGCGACCCGTGCCCCCAGGAGCGAGCCGGTCTCGTCGCCGTGCAGGATGCGCCAGCCCTCCGCCTCGGCGGTGTCCGGCCCCCGGAACGAGCGGTGGCGCAGGTCCTGGATCCCGACCCCGCAGCGGTCCGCGTCGGGGTCGAGCGCGATCACCAGGTCCGCGCCCTCGTCGCTGGCCAGCCCGATGGCCAGGTCGATCGCGCCGGGCTCCTCGGGGTTGGGGAAGGCGACGCTCGGGAAGTCGCCGTCCGGCTCGGCCTGCTCGGGCACGACGAGCACGTCGGTGAACCCGGCCTCGGCGAGCACCCGTGCGGCGACCTCGCCGCCGACGCCGTGCAGGGGGGTCAGGACGATGCGCAGGCGCTTCGCGGCGGCCCGGGTGGCGTCGTCGGTGGGGGCGAGCGCGACGACGGACGCCACGTACGCGTCGAGCACGTCGGGCCCCAGCACGGTCCAGCCGGACGCGGCGCGCGGCACGGACGCGACGGACGGGACGTGCGCGATCTCGGCGGCGATCGCCGCGTCGGCGGGGGGCACGATCTGGGCGCCCTGGCCGGAGTCGGTGACCACCCGGCCGCCGAGGTAGACCTTGTAGCCGTTGTCCTGCGGGGGGTTGTGCGACGCCGTGACCATGATCCCGGCGTCGGCCCCGAGGTGGCGGACCGCGAACGCGAGCACCGGGGTGGGCAGCGCCGACGGCAGGACCAGCACCTCGATGCCCACCGCCGTCAGGACCGCCGCGGAGTCACGGGCGAAGTCGACCGACTTGTGCCGGGCGTCGTAGCCGATGACCACCCGTGGCCGGGGCTGCACCCCGTCCAGCTCGCCGAGCAGGTAGTCCGCCAGCCCCGACGCGGCGCGGATGACGACCGCGCGGTTCATCCGGTGCGGGCCACCGCCCAGCCGTCCGCGCAGCCCCGCGGTGCCGAACTGCAGGAGCCCCGAGAACCGGTCCGCCAGCTCCTCGCGTGCGGCGGTGCGGGCGTCGAGCGCCTGGCGCTGCGTCGGGTCGGGCTCACGCCCCGGCTCGATCGTGGGCGGTGCAGCGCGGGCCACGTCCAGCAGGCCGCGCAGCTCGTCGGCCGTCTGCGGGTCGGGGTCGTCCTCGATCCACGTCTGCACCCGCGCCTCGAGGCCTGCCCATGCGTCGTCGCCGGTCATGGGGCCAACGTACTCAGCCGGTCCGGTCGGCGCTCCCCGACGTGCCCGGCGGCCCCGGGAGGGCCACGACGACCTGGCCCCCCTCGACGCGCGCTGGGTAGGACCGCACGTCGCCCGACCCTGAGCGGCACGCGCCCGTGCGCAGGTCGAACACGTGGGCGTGCAGCGGGCACACGACGACGTCGGCGTCGGTCTGGCCGTCGGCGAGGGGTCCTCCGCGGTGCGGGCACACGGCGTCGAGGGCGCGGACCGTGCCGTCGCGGAGCCGGAAGACGGCCACCTGCCGGCCCGCGACCGCGTAGGCGCGGCCCTCACCCAGGGGGATCTCGGAGAGCCGGCCCAGGACGTGCTCGACGTCGACGGCCTGGGTGCTCATCGGACGGGAACCTGCGGCAGGACGGTCAGGGGCAGCGCGGTGCGGAACTGGCCGGGCTCCGCCGGGTCGTCGCGCTCCTTCCAGGGGTCCCGGTACGCGTCGACGGACGCCTGGACGGCGGCGTCGAGCGTCGCGGCGATGCCCTCGGCGTCCTGGACGACGACGGCGCGGATGTGCTCGATCCCGAGCCGGGGCACCCACGCGTAGGTCCGCTCCAGCCAGTTCGCCGTCTCCCGGTAGTACTGGATGAACCGGCCCGTCAGCGTGGTGACCTCCTCGGGGGTGTCGACGGTCGCCAGCAGGTCGCCCTTGCGGATGTGGGCCCCGGCGGCGCCGCCGACGTAGATCTCCCAGCGCCCGCCGTCGACGGCCACGACCCCGAGGTCCTTCACGTACGCCTCCGCGCAGTTGCGGGGGCAGCCCGTGACGGCGAGCTTGAGCTTCGCGGGGCTCTCCAGGCCCTGGTACCGGGTCTCGAGGGCGATGCCCAGCGCGGTGGAGTCGCCCAGACCGAAGCGGCAGAAGTCGCTGCCGACGCACGTCTTGACGGTCCGGAAGGACTTGCCGTACGCGTAGCCGGACGGCATGTCGAGGTCCGCCCACACCCTCGGCAGGTCCTCCTTGCGCACCCCGAGCAGGTCGATGCGCTGCCCGCCCGTGAGCTTGATCATCGGGATGCGGTGCTTGTCCGCGACGTCGGCGATCCGGCGCAGCTGGTCGGCCGACGTGACGCCGCCCTTCATCTGCGGCACCACGGAGAACGTCCCGTCGCGCTGGATGTTGGCGTGCACGCGGTCGTTGATGAACCGTCCGTCGCGCTCGTCGACGACGTCGGCGCCCCAGATCGTGCGCAGCAGCGAGGTGAGCCCCATCTTCGACCGGGCGTCCTCGACCCCGCCGGGTGCGAGGGCGGCGAACACCGCCGACACCGAGCGCAGGTCCTGCTCGCGCACGAGCGCCACGAGCTCGGCCTTGGCGTACGGGATCCCGGGCACGTACCAGGACGCGGACTCGTCGACCACCAGGTCGCCGTCGGCGGCCCACTCGACGACCTGCGCGACGAGCGTCTTGCACGACCCGCAGCCCTTGCCGGCGCGGGTCGCGTCCATGACGCCCGCCACGGAGGCGACGCCGCCGCGGACGCACGCCGCGATCGTCCCCTTGCTGACGCCGTTGCAGTTGCAGACGGTCGTCTCGTCCGGCAGCTCTGCGACGCCCACCTCGGCGGGGGCGGTACCCAGGTCGAACAGCAGCGCGATGCGGTCCTCGGGCAGCGGCGAGCCGCGGTCGAACGCCTGGATCAGCGGCGCCACCTTCTCGAGGTCGCCGACGAGGGTCGCCCCGACGAGCCGGTCGTCGCGGACCACGACGCTCTTGTACAGGCCACGGCGCGGCTCGGAGACGACGATGTGGTCGTCGTCGGGGCGCTCGGGCGCCGTGACCCCCATCGACGCGACGTCGATGCCCGCGACCTTGAGCTTCGTCGCGGTGCGGGAGCCGTGGTACTGCGCCGACGGGTCGGTGCCGGTGAGCACGTCGGCGAGCACCCGGGCCTGCTCCCACAGCGGGGCGACCAGCCCGTACACCTGGTCGCGATGCTGCACGCACTCGCCGACGGCGAACACCGACGGGTCGGGCGTGCCCTGGTCGTCCAGGGCGTGCATCTGGTCGTCGACGACGATGCCGCGCTCGACCAGGAACCCGCTCGTGGCCGCCACCGACGAGTTCGCCCGGATGCCCGCCGCCACCACGACCATGTCGCACGGCAGCACGCGCCCGTCGGCGAGCTGCACCCCCGTGATCTCCGTGTCACCGAGCACGCCGACGGTGCGGGCCGACGTCACCACGGCGATCCCGAGCGCCTCGACGCCGCGCCGCAGGACGTACCCGCCCGCCGCGTCGAGCTGCTGGTTCATGAGGTGCCCGGGACCGTGCACGACGGTGACGTCGACGCCGTGCGTCTGCAGGCCGCGCGCCGCCTCCAGCCCGAGCAGGCCACCGCCGATGACCACGGCCCGCTCGTGCGTGCGGGCGTACCGGATCATCGCGCGGGTGTCGTCGAGCGTGCGGAACCGGAACACGCCCTGGTGGAAGCCGCGCCCGACCGTGCGCATCCCCGGGATGTCCGGGACGAACGCGCTGCTGCCGGTCGCGATGACGAGCGCGTCGTACGGCGTGCGGCTGCCGTCGGTCGCGCGCACCGTGCGCGCGTGCCGGTCGATGCGGCCCACCCGCACCCCCGCGTGCAGCGTGATCGCGTTCTCCCGGTACCAGGCCATGGAGTTGAGGAAGATGGCGTCCTCGCTCTCCAGCCCCGCCAGGACGTGGGAGAGCATGATCCGGTTGTAGTTGCCGTAAGGCTCCTCCCCGAACATCGTGATCCGGAACTGCTCCGCGCCACCGCGCTCGAGGATCTCCTCGACCGTGCGCGCACCCGCCATGCCGTTGCCGACGACGACGAGGTCGCGGCGCCCGTCGTCGTCGCGTGCACGCCGGGCCACGTCACACCTCCACGAGACCGAGGTCGATGACCAGGACGCCCGAGACGCCCGCAGCACCCGCCGCGTGCACCTCCAGGGTGGTGCCGGGTTCCAGGTCCTCCACGACCCGCAGCGGGACGTGCACGTCGCCCTTGGCGCCGATGGGGAAGTAGCGCATGGGCACCCCGTCGCGGACCAGCACGACGACGACGAGCTCGTCGGTGCTGTTGCCGCCGCGGAAGTACACCGTCTGCGCGACCGCGCCGTCGGGCACGGTGTAGCTCAGGCCGGGGTCGAGGAGCTCGGGGGCGGCCAGGCCCTTGCCGGTCAGCGCGTAGACGCCCTGCAGGAAGGTCGGGTGACTGTCCAAGGCGAGTCCCTTCGGTCGGGCCGGCGGCCACGGTGAGCGGGTGCGCGCCGTGGTCGTGCCGGCCTGTGGTGTGCTGCGTGCCGGGAGGGGGGCGACGGCCACGGCGCACGCCTTGAACGCGGGCATGCGCGAGACCGGGTCGAGGGCGTCGTGCGTGAGGGTGTTCGCGCGCGACCCGCCCGACCAGTGGAACGGGACGAACACGGTGTCGGTGCGGATGCCGGTGGTCAGCCGCGCCCGGAACACCGCGACGCCCCGGCGCGTGCGCAGCTGCACGGGCTCGCCGTCGACGACGCCGCAGCGGCGGGCGAGGTCCGGGTGCAGCTCGGCGTGCGGCAGGACGGTCCCGTCCGGCCCCACCTCGTCACCGGCGAGCGCCGCGACCCGCCGCGTCTGCGTGCCGCTCTGGTACTGCCGCATCACCCGCCCGGTGGTCAGGACGTACGGGAACTCCGGGTCGGTGCGCTCCGCCGGCTCGCGGAACTCGGCCCTCGTGAACCGGGCGAGACCGTCGGGGTGCGCGAAGCGTCGTCCGAACAGCCGCGGGGTTCCCGGGTCGTCGGCGTCGCCGCACGGCCAGAACACCCCCTGCTCCTCCTCGATGCGCGCGTACGTGATGCCGCCGTAGTCCGCGACGCCGCCGGCGCTCGCCCGGCCGAGCTCCTCGAACGCGGACGCCGCGTCGGTGGTCATGAGGTGCCCGTGCCCCAACCGGTCGGCGACGCCCGCGAGCACGTCGAGGTCGGTCCGCACGCCCGCCGGTGGGTCGAGCGCGCGGCGACGGCGCAGCACCCGGCCCTCCAGGTTCGTCATCGTGCCCTCCTCCTCGGCCCACATCGCGACCGGCAGCACGACGTCCGCGCGGGCGGCCGACTCGGACAGGAACAGGTCGGCGACGACCAGGAAGTCGAGCGCGTCGAGCCGGTCGGTCACGGTGCCCGCGTCCGGGGCGGACACCGTGACGTTCGACGCGAGCAGCAGCAGCGTCCGCACGCCGCCGGGGGTGCCCAGCGCGCGCAGCATCTCCGTGGCGGACACCCCCGGACCGGGCAGCCGCGTCGGGTCGACACCCCACACGCCCGCGACGTGCGCGCGGTGCGCGAGGTCGGTGATCCTCCGATAGCCGGGGAGCTGGTCGGCCTTCTGCCCGTGCTCCCGGCCGCCCTGGCCGTTGCCCTGGCCGGTGAGCGTCCCGTAGCCCGACCCCGGCCGGCCCGGCAGGCCGAGGGCGAGCGCGAGGTTGATGAACGCCTGCGCCGTGGCCGTGCCCGACGCGTGCTGCTCGGCGCCTCGGGCGGTGATCACCATGGCCGTCGTCGCGGTCCCCAGCAGCTCCGCCACGGCCTCCAGGTCCGCGGCGGGCACGCCCGTGATCCGCTCGACGCGGTCCGGCCAGTAGCCCGTCACCGACTCCCGGACCGTCTCGAACTCCACCGTCCGGGCCGCGACGTACTCCTCGTCCACCCACCCGCGGCGCACCACCAGGTGCAGCAGGCCGTTCGCGAGCGCGGCATCCGTCCCGGGCCGCGGCTGCAGGTGCACGTGCGCCGTGCGCGCCGTCGCCGTCGCGCGCGGGTCGACGACGACGTGCCGTGCACCGCGCTCGCGGCCGGCCTCCAGGTGCTGCATGAGCGGCGGCATGGTCTCGGCCGGGTTGGCGCCCACCAGCAGCAGCACGTCCGCGAGCGCGAGGTCCGCGACGGGGAACGGCAGCCCGCGGTCGATCCCGAACGTGCGCGTCGCCGCGGCGGCGGCCGACGACATGCACCAGCGGCCGTTGTAGTCGATCGACCGCGTGCGCAGCACCGTCCGGGCGAACTTCCCCAGCAGGTAGGCCTTCTCGTTGGTCAGGCCGCCCCCGCCGAAGCAGCCCACGGCGTCCCGCCCGTACCGGCGCTGCGTCGCCCGCACCGCCTCGGCGACCGCGTCGAGCGCCTCGTCCCACGTCGCGGGGCGCAGCGGCGACGAGCGGTCACCGGGGACCGTCCGCACCAGGGGAGCGGTGAGCCGGTCGGGGTGCGTGAGGAGGTCGGCCGCCGACCAGCCCTTCGCGCACAGCCCGCCCCGGTTCGTCGGGAAGTCCGTGGGGGTCAGGCGCACGTCGGGCCGCTCGGGCTCCGGCCGCTGCGTGACCGACAGCTCCATGCCGCACTGCAGCGCGCAGTAGGGGCAGTGGGTGGCGACGGTCCGGGCAGCGTCGACGACGCGTCCGACCGTCGGCGTCCCGAGATCCTGCCTCATCGCACGATCGTGCGGTGCCCCCGTTACGCGAGGCGTGCCGCCCGGTTACCGCAGGGTTTCCCTGTTCAGAGCCGACGCACGATCTGGGCGAGCAGCGCGCTGATCCGCGGACCCGCGGCGCGACCCGCCTCGAGGACCTCCTCGTGCGACAGCGGCTCGGGGCTGATCCCGGCGCCGAGGTTCGTCATGAGGGAGATGCCGAGGACCTCCAGCCCGGCGTGCCGCGCCGCGATCGCCTCCAGCGTCGTGGACATGCCGACGAGGTCGCCGCCCAGCACCCCGGCCATCCTCACCTCAGCGGGAGTCTCGTAGTGCGGTCCGGGGAACTGTACGTAGACGCCGTCGTCGAGCGTCGGGTCGATCTCGCGGGCGACCGCACGGAGTCGGGCCGAGTACAGGTCCGTGAGGTCGACGAACGTCGCGCCCTCGAGCGGAGACGTCGCCGTGAGGTTGATGTGGTCGCGGATGAGCACGGGTGTGCCCGGCTTCCAGGCGGGGTTCAGCCCTCCGCAACCGTTGGTCAGGACGACCGTCGAGACCCCCGCCGCGGCCGCGGTCCGGACCCCGTGCACGACCCGGCGGACGCCGCGCCCCTCGTACAGGTGGGTGCGCGAGCCGAGCACCAGGGCGTGACGGTCGGTGCCCTCGATGCGGATCGACCGCGTGGTCGCGCCGTGGCCGGCCACCGCGGGCGCCGAGAACCCCGGGATCTCGTGGCTCGGCACCTCCGCGACCGTCTCGCCGAGCAGGTCGGCGGCGCCACCCCAGCCGGAGCCGAGCACGAGCAGGACGTCGTGCCGGTCGACCCCGGTCGCCCGCGCGATGTACGCCGCAGCCGCTCGGGCGACGTCGAACGGGTCGGTCGCGGGGTCGTCGAGGTCAGGGGCCGGTGTGACGTCGCTCATGGACCGAGGCTAACGCGCTGGCCGCCGGCCGCAGGACCGGCAGAATGGGTGCTCGTGAGCACCCCCGCGACCGCATCGCCCGCCGCCCGCGTCGTCGTCCTCGGGGGCGGACCAGGAGGGTACGAGGCGGCCCTCGTCGGCCGCCGGCTCGGGGCGGACGTCACCGTCGTCGAGTCCGCGGGGCTGGGTGGTGCTGCGGTGCTGACCGACGTGGTGCCCTCCAAGACGCTCATCGCGACCGCCGAGTGGATGACGATCGCGGACCGCGCTCCCGAGCTCGGCATCCGCCTCGACGGCACGCCGCTGTCCGGCGCCGTCGGCGGCACGCTCGAACAGCTGCGGCACAGCATCGACCTCGCCGCCGTGAACACCCGCGTCAAGGCGCTCGCGGCTGCGCAGTCCGCGGACATCCGCGCGCGACTGGAGCGCGAGGGCGTGCAGATCGTGATCGGCCGCGGGCGGCTCGACGGCCCGTCACGGGTGGTCGTCACCCGGCAGGACGGCGTCGAGGACCTCACGCTCGAGGCCGACGTCGTGCTGGTCTCCACGGGCGCGACGCCGCGCACGCTCGACACGGCCCGCCCCGACGGCGAGCGGATCCTGACCTGGACGCAGCTGTACGACCTGGACGCCCTGCCGAAGCGGCTGATCGTCGTCGGCTCCGGGGTCACCGGTGCCGAGTTCGCCGGGGCGTACACCTCGCTCGGCGCCGACGTCGTGCTCGTCTCCAGCCGCGACCGCGTGCTTCCCGGCGAGGACGCCGACGCCGCCCAGCTGCTCGAGGACGTGTTCAAGACCCGCGGCATGACGGTCATGTCCCGGTCGCGTGCCGCCGGCGCCCGGCGGACCGCCGACGGCGTCGAGGTCACGCTCGCCGACGGCCGCGTCATCGAGGGCTCCCACGTCCTGTTCGCGGTCGGCTCGATCCCGACCACCGCCGGCCTGGGGCTGGAGGAGGCCGGTGTCCGGCTCACGCCGTCCGGCCACATCGAGGTGGACAAGGTGTCCCGCACCAACGTCCGCGGGATCTACGCGGCCGGCGACGTGACCGGGGTGCTGCCGCTGGCGTCCGTCGCGGCCATGCAGGGCCGCCTCGCGATGGCCCACGCGCTCGGCGACGCCGTCAAGCCGCTGTCCCTGCGCGGGGTGTCCGCGAACATCTTCACGTCCCCCGAGATCGCGACCGTCGGCTCGTCCGAGGCGCGGCTGCACGAGCAGGGCGTGAAGTACTCGGTGAGCATGCTGCCGCTGGCCCGCAACCCGCGCGCCAAGATGCTCGGCGTGCGCGACGGGTTCATCAAGATCTTCGCCCACGCCGGCACCGGGACCGTGCTCGGCGCCGTGGTCGTCGGCCCCCGTGCCAGCGAGTCGATCTACCCCCTGACGCTCGCCGTCACGCACCGCCTCACCACCGACCAGCTCGCCGAGACCGCGACGGTGTACCCGTCGATGTCCGGCACGATCGCCGAGGTCGCCCGGATCCTGCACCACCGCATCGACGACTGACGTCGGTACGCCGCCGAACCCGACCTGAGTGACGCCATCGGCAGCTGAACGGCGCCCATGTCGGGTTCGACCAAGCCATGAGCCGCGCATCCGGGCGCGGCGACGTCATTCAGGGCGTGGTGCGGGCCAGGAGGAGCTCGGCGACCGCGTCCGCCAAGGGCCGGTCGAGCTGGAGCGAGTGCAGGTGGCTGACGCGGACCGACAGGGGGGCGTCCGACGTCGCGATCCGGTGGATGCGGGACTTCAGGTCGTAGCTGATCTGCGCGCGGTCGAGCAGGGTGAACAGGCGGCCGGCGACGTCGTTCGGGGCGAGCTGCGGGTCAGGGCCCAGCTCGACGGTGAGAGTCGCGCCGACCGGGACGTCGTCGACGGTGACCGAGACGCGGCCGTCGTGACGCTCCGTCCGGCTGGTGAACCCGGGGACGACCGGTGCGCCGTCGAACGCGAGGAACGTGACCGTCCACGTGCGGGTGGCGGGCAGGGCCGTGACGGACCCGGTGGCCGGGTGGACCGTGAACGTGCCGTCGGTGAACGTCACGGCAGTGCGGGCGGTCCCGTCGTCGGTGCCGTCGTCCTCGACCAGCGTGAACGACCCGTCGGCCCCCACGACGACCAGCACCTCCAGCGACGTCGGGTTCACGGGGTCGTTGCCGGGGACCGCGGCCGCGTCGAGCGGGACGATCGCGCCGGCCGGCGCCAGCACCGGGATGCTCGTCAGGTCGCGGTGCAGCAGCAGCTCGCGTTCGCCGTCGTAGACCAGGCCGGTGAACACGTCCACCCACGTGCCGGCGGGGAGCCACGCGCGGACCGACGCGAGCCGGGTGTGCTGGTCGGCCGGGCTCGTCAGCGGCGCGACGAGGAGCTCGGTGCCGAAGAGGAACTGGTTCGGCTGGTCGTAGGCCTCCGGGGCGTCGGGCCACTGGTGGTACAGCGGCTCCACCAGGGGGCGACCGTCCGAGGCGGCGCGGTGGTTCATCGTGTGCAGGTAGGGGACCAGGCGGTGCCGCAGACGCAGGTGCTCGGTCATCACGGCCTGCGCGGCGGGCTCGAACGTCCACGGCTCCTTCGTCGTGAACGGGTTGGCGCCCGAGTGGAGGCGCAGGACCGGGGAGAACACCCCGAGCTGCACCCAGCGGGTGGCCAGCTCGTCGTCCTTGCCGCCGAACATGTGACCGCCGATGTCGTGGCTCCACCAGCCGTAGCCGATGTTCGACGCGGTGGCCGTGAAGTACGGCTGGAACGCCAGCGACGCCCACGAGATGACGGTGTCCCCGCTGAACCCGACGGGGTAGCGGTGGCTGCCGGGCCCGGCGTACCGGGAGAACGTCAGGGGCCGGCGCCCGTCGCGGGCGCTGTCCAGGAAGTGGAAGTGGTTGAGCATCCACAACGGGTCGATGCCGGCGACGCGCGAGTGCGGACCGGACTGCCAGTCGAGCCACCAGAAGTCGACACCGTCGTCCTCGAGGCCGCGGTGCAGGACGTCGAAGTAGGCGTCGAGGAACGCGCGGTCGGTGACGTCGAACGGGATGGGGTCCCCGTCCCGCGTCCCCAGCGCCGCGGCCATCGCGGGGTAGGCGTCCTCGTGCGGGCGGACCCCGTCGGCGGGGTGCACGTTGAGCGTCACGCGCAGGCCGCGGTCGTGCAGCGACGTCAGGAACGCCGCCGGGTCGGGGAACAGCGACCGGTTCCACGTGTAGCCGGTCCAGCCGCTCCCGAGTGCCGGGTCCACGTCGGTGACGTGCCAGTCCATGTCGATCACAGCGACGGAGAACGGGAGGCCCTCGTCGGCGAACCGGTCGAGCAGCGCCGCGTAGGTGTCCGAGGTGTACCGGTGGAACCGGCTCCACCAGTTGCCGAGCGCGAACCGGGGGAGCAGGGGCGTCGGGCCGGAGACGGCGTAGAAGGCCGTCAGGGCGTCGCGGTAGTCGTGGCCGTAGGCGAACACGTACAGGTCGGTCCGGTCGCCGTCACGCGGGCAGACCCACCCCTCGTCGTCGAACACCATCGACCGGGAGTCGTCGAGGACCGCGAAGCCCTGCCGGGACACCACGCCGGGCTCCAGCGGGATCGCGCCGTCGGCCAGGTCGAGGGTGCGCGCGGTGCCGCCGAGTCCCGACGGCTCCTCGCCGTACCGCCACACCGAGTGGTACGAGGTGACGCCGCCGAGCACCGAGACGCTCAGGCCGCTCGTGCTGAACGGGCGACGGTCGTACACCAGGTGCAGGCGGTCCGTGACGACCTCGACGTGCGTCTCGGACTCGATGACCCGGAAGTCGGGCACCGGCAGCTCGCGGTGCAGCGCGAACGTGGACGCGCGGTCCTCGAACACACCGTCCGCCGAGTGCTCGAGCCGGACCAGCCCGGCCGTGAGCACGGTGATCCGGAAGGTCGGACCGGCGACGACCGCGCGCGGGTCGGCGACGGGGCGGGAGGGCAGGGGCCGACGAGACGTCATGGTCCCGAGTTTCCCCCGCGGCCCCCGGACGTGCTCAGTCGCCGACGGTGAAGCGCGCGACCAGCGGGAGGTGGTCCGACTGCTGGGGCTCCGTCAGCACGGTGGCCTCGGTGAACGTGACGCCCTGGCCGAACACCCAGTCGATCTTGTGCTCCGGGTCGGCGGCGGGCGACGTCAGACCGTCCTCCGCGGGCACCCACCCCGCGGCCTCCAGCAGCTCGATCTCGGGCCAGGCGGGCTCGGCGTTGAGGTCGCCCGCCAGCACCGCGGGCGGCGTGACCGGTTCGGCCTGCGCCCACGCCTCGAGCTGCTCCAGGCGGGTCGGGGTGTTCGACTCGCGGTGCTGGGTGTGGATCGACGTGACGCGCAGCGGGGTGCCGTCCGCGGTGGTCAGGGTGGTCGACAACGCCGAGCGGCTCTGCGGTCCGGCACCGTAGGGCAGGGGATGGACGACGACGTCGGTCAGCTCGGAACGCGCCAGGACAGCGTTCCCGAACTGGTGGTCCGCTGCGGGCGCGACGTGGATGGTCATGTCGAGGCGGTGCGCCAGCCACGTGGCCATGTCCGAGCCGCCACCGAACACCCAGCCGCGCTGGACCTCCTGCAGCGTGACGACGTCGGGGTCCTGTGCCTCGATCGTCGCCGCGATGCCCTCCAGGTCCACCGCGGTCAGCGGCGAGACGCCGTAGTGCAGGTTCCAGTCGACGAGCGTCAGGGGCTCGTCGGCCGCGCGCTCGGGCACGTCGGACCCTGTGGTGCTGGTCGTCGACGGCACCAGCCCGACCACCGCGAGGACCACCGCGGGCAGGATCAGCAGCCGCACGGAGCTGGTCCGGGCGGGCAGCCGGTCGGGGCTGGTGATCGCCGGGACCGCCCCCGGGGTGCGGCGACGCAGGCCGGACAGGGCCAGGCCGAGCGCCGCCAGGACGATCACCCAGACGTTGTCGACGGGGAGCGGGACGTCGTAGTCGAGCATGTAGAGCAGCAGCGGTCCGATGGTGCCGAGGCCCACCACCAGCGTCGCGGCCCCCGTGCGAGGGATGCCGCGCGGGGCGGGCCGGTGGGCGCTCAGCGCTGTCGACAGGACGATCCCGAGCGTCAGCTGGAGCACCACCACGGCCGCCAGCGCCGCGATCCCGGTCAGCCACAGCGCGCACCCGACCCCGGCGACCAGCAGCACGGCTGCCGCGACCCGGACCGCGCCCGGCCACGGGTCGGGGCGCAGCAGAGTCCAGGCGCCGAGCGCGTTCGCGACGACGACGACGAGCCCCGCCCACCCGAGCGCGACCCCGGACTGCGAGGCGACGAACGCCGGGTTGGCGACGATCATCGCGGCGAGCGCCAGGAACAGCCCGAGCACCCACAGCCGTCGCGGACGTCCGGTCGCCTCCGACGACGACGCGGCCGTGAACGCGACGAGCCCCCGAGCGGTCACGACGACACCGACGGCGAGCACGACGGCGACGACCCAGCCTGTCCAGCCGTCGCGCCACACCGCGTCCCACGTGCCCAGCACGAGCTGGAGCCCGACCGACAGGCCGCAGCCGATCACCAGCCCGATCGCCGCCTGACGGCCACCGGCCGGCCGGCCGGCGACGAACGCCACCGCCAGGGTGAGCACCCCCACGGCGACGGCGACGGCGACGAGGCCGACGACGAACAGCGCCGCGCCGTCGAGGGCCTGCACGACGAGGCGCAGTGTGCCCAGCACGGCGGAGCCGACCAGCAGGGTGCGGGCGTCGGGCGTCCCCGAGGTGCGGCCGACCGCGAGCAGCAGGAGGGCGGCGACGAGCCCGGCCGCCGCGTAGGTGCCCAGCGCCGTCAGCGCAGCGTTCACGACCCCTGCGGCGAACGCCCGGTCCAGCAGCGGGCCGCTCGCGCGGATCATCTCGACGCACATGACCGTCAGCAGGGCGACGAGCCAGACCCGCGTCGGGGTGCCGGCGTCGGGGGGCGTCCGGACGGCAGGGTCGGCGGGCGGGGTGGACGTCACGCGCGCGAGATTACCCCGGCAGGTGCAGGGCGGTGCCTGCGGCCGGCCGCCCGGCGGTCAGGATCCCCCGAGGGCCACGATCCGGGCGCGCAGCATCGGCCACGCGGCGGCGAACGCGGGGAGCAGCGGCAGGTCCGTCACCTCGTCGAGGGGCACCCAGCGCAGCTCGACGCTCTCGGCGTCGGTGACCGTCGGGCGGACCGGACCGATCTCGTCGGCGATCACGGTCGTGTAGGACCAGTCGTCGTGCTGCAGGACGCGCGACTCGCGCAGCCGCACGCTCACGCGGTCGATCCCGGCCTCCTCCTCGGCCTCCCGCAGTGCCGCGTGCTCCGGGGACTCGCCCGGCATCCGCGCACCGCCCGGCACGCCCCACGTCCCGCCCTGGTCGCTCCACAACGCCCGGTGCTGGAGCACGACGGCGACGGGGGTGCCGTCCGCGTCGCGACGCACCAGCAGCAGCCCTGCCGCCCCGCACAGGCCCCAGTGCCGACGACCGCACGCGCACTCGACCCAGCCGTCGCCGGGCTGGCGCTCGCGGTGGACCGGTGGCGCGTCGCTCACGCCCGGGTCAGCCGACGATCTCGCAGATCGCCGTGCCGGCGCTCACGCTGGAACCGACTCCCGCGGACAGCGCGGTCACGGTGCCGGCGCGGTGCGCCACGAGCGGCTGCTCCATCTTCATGGCCTCGAGCACGACCACGAGGTCGCCCTCCGCCACGGTGGCGCCCTCGGCGACCGCGACCTTGACGATCGTGCCCTGCATCGGCGAGCTCAGGGTGGTGCCGTTGCCGCTGCTCGCGGCGCGCGCCACCCGGCGGACGGGCCGGCGTGCCGACGGGCCGGACGAGCCGCGGCCGGCGCTGCCGGGCCCGCGGCCCAGTGCCAGCGCGGCGGGCAGGACGACCTCGAGCCGCTTGCCGCCGACCTCGACGACCACGCGCTCCAGCGCGGCGGGCTCGTCGTCCTCGTCCTGCTCCGGGTCGGGTGCGGCGCTGAGCGCGGCGACCTCGTCGGCGAACTCCGTCTCGATCCAGCGCGTGTGCACGGAGAACGGCTGTGCCGGGTCGGTCGGGGCGAACGCCTCCGCTTCGAGCACCGCGCGGTGGAACGGGACCACGGTCGGGATGCCGACGACCTCGAGCTCGGCCAGGGCACGACGTGCGCGCGCGAGCGCCTGCGGCCGGTCGGCGCCCGTCACGATCACCTTGGCGATCATCGAGTCGAACAGGCCCGAGACGCTGTCCCCCTCGACGACGCCGGAGTCGACGCGGACCCCGGGTCCCGACGGGAACCGCAGCCGCGTGATGCGGCCCGGAGCCGGCAGGAAGCCCTTGCCCGGGTCCTCACCGTTGATGCGGAACTCGATCGAGTGGCCGCGGGGCACGACGTGGTCGTAGCCGAGCGGCTCGCCCGACGCGATGCGCAGCTGCTCGCGGACCAGGTCGACGCCGCTGATCTCCTCCGTGACGGGGTGCTCGACCTGCAGCCGCGTGTTGACCTCGAGGAACGAGATGATGCCGTCGGCGGAGACCAGGAACTCGCACGTCCCGGCCCCGACGTAGCCGGCCTCGCGCAGGATCGCCTTCGACGACTCGACCAGCTGGGTGTTCTGAGCGTCGGTGAGGAACGGCGCGGGCGCCTCCTCGACCAGCTTCTGGTGGCGGCGCTGCAGCGAGCAGTCGCGGGTGGAGACGACGACGACCGTGCCGTGCTGGTCCGCGAGGCACTGCGTCTCGACGTGCCGCGGACGGTCGAGGTACCGCTCGACGAAGCACTCGCCGCGCCCGAACGCCGCCACGGCCTCGCGCGTCGCCGACTCGAACATCTCGTCGATCTCGCCCGACTCGCGCGCCACCTTCAGGCCGCGACCGCCGCCGCCGAACGCCGCCTTGATCGCGACCGGCAGGCCGTGCTCGGCGACGAACGCGTGGATCTCCTCGACGCCCTGCACGGGGTCGGGCGTCCCGGCGACGAGCGGTGCGCCGGCCCGCTGCGCGATGTGGCGCGCGCTGACCTTGTCGCCGAGGGCGTCGATCGCGGCCGGAGGGGGACCGATCCAGGTCAGGCCCGCGTCGAGGACGGCCTGCGCGAAGCCGGCGTTCTCGGCGAGGAAGCCGTAGCCGGGGTGCACGGCGTCGGCCCCGGAGCGGCGCGCGACGTCGAGCAGCTTCGCGATGTCGAGGTACGTCTCGGCTGCGCGGGCGCCGCCCAGCGCGAACGCCTCGTCGGCGACGCGCACGTGCAGCGCCTCGCGGTCGGTGTCGGCGTAGACGGCGACGGAGGCGATCCGGGCGTCGCGACAGGCGCGGGCGATGCGGACGGCGATCTCACCGCGGTTGGCGATGAGGACCTTGGAGATAGCGGGCACGGCTCACCGTAACGCCCTCGACGATCCGCGCCGACGCGGGCGCGGCGTGCCCGCGCAAGACTGTCGATCCGGCCAAGGTCGTCGGGGGCTCCTTGTAGGGATCCTCAGACGACCGGCCCGTGAGGCCCCCTCTGCGGCGGAGCGGTTGTCCGGTCACCACAACAGCGACGAGCCCGGTCCCCTCAGGGACCGGGCTCGTGCGGTCTGCGTCAGACGCTGGCGAGGCGGTTCTCGTCGGCCGTGGCCGGGAGCACCGGAGCCACGGGCGCCAGGCGCCGCAGGGCGAACCCGACGAGGGCGAAGACCGCGCCGATGCCCACGACGAGGGCGGCGACACCGAAGGCGACGACCGACGTGAACAGCGAGGCCCGCAGGAAGGAGCCGTTCATCGCGACGGCGCGCAGCGGGTCCTCCTTGTCGAGCTCGGCGTACGTCTTGCCGCCCGTCGCGTCCAGGGCGTGGTGGTTGATGATGTCGGCCTGCGCGAACGCCTCCCACGGCGTGTCGACGGTCTGCCCGCCGAACGCCGCGGCGTCCTCGGAGACCGTGATGTTCTCGGCGGCGAGGTGGGACGAGACGGCGCTCCAGGTCACGCCTCCCGCGATGATGAACACGGCCCCGGCGATGATCGCCAGAAGGCCGGAGATGCGGACGAAGCGGTTGCTGGGTGCTACGAGCTGGGTCGACATGATTGTCCTTGGGAGCCCCTCGCGGACCCGGCCTACCCGGGTTCCGATGGGCCTCTCGGGCTGGCCCACGCCTTGATCGTTCCGTGCCGACCAGGGCTCCTATCAGGGTCTTTGGTCACTGATCGCGCCACAGGTCCGTGATGCTGACGCCGACCTCGCCCAGGAGCTCGCGCAGCAGCGGCAGGCTCAGGCCGACGACGCCGTGGTGGTCGCCCTCGATCCGCTCGACGAACGGGCCGCCGAGCCCGTCGACCGTGAACGCACCGGCCACCGCGAGCGGCTCGCCCGTCGCGACGTACGCGTCGATCTCCGCGTCGGACAGGTCGGCGAACCGGACCGTCGTCGAGGACGTCGCCCCGAGCATCGCCGGCACGTCGCGCTCGTCCATCAGCCAGTGCCCGGTGTGCAGCACGCCGGAGCGTCCGCGCATCAGCCGCCACCGCTGCGTCGCCTGCGCCGCGTCGGTGGGCTTGCCGTAGATCTCGCCGTCGAGCTCCAGCATCGAGTCGCAGCCCAGCAGGAGCAGGTCGTCCGCGTCCTCGAGCTCGTCGGGCAGGTTCCGGGACACGTCCTCGACCTTCGCCTGCGCGAGCAGCAGCACCGCGTCCGCCGGGTCCAGCGCCCCGAACCGCTCCCGCGCGGCGGCGAGCACCGCGTCCTCGTCCACGCCGGAGACGGCGACGAGCGGCTCGATCCCGGCAGCGACCAGGGTGGCACGGCGGGCGGGCGAGGCGGAGGCGAGCAGCAGTCGGGTCACGGGTGGCGAGCCTAGTTCGCCCCACGCGCCCGCGAGAGCGTGACTCTGCGACGAGATCGGCAGTCGAAACTGCCGGCCTCGTCGGAAAGTGCCGCTCTCGGGACCTCCGACCCGTGCCCGGGGCACAGGGTGTCAGGGCACAATGGGCGCGCTGTGGTCGGGCGCGGCGGGCGGTACCGCCGGTCCGAGGGACGCGAGGAGACGCCGTGCGTGACGCGACGAGGTCGTCGGCCGAGGGCCTGGACGACATCGATGACTTCGACGACCTCGAGGTCGACCGCGACCCGGACCTGCTGGAGCCGCCGTCGTACGCCTGGAGGGCGCGGACCGCGATCGAGATGATCGTCTCGGGCGTGATCGGGCTGTTCGCGTCGTTCGTGCTCTCGATCGAGGCGCTCACGCTCGCGGCGGACCCGGACGCGACGCTCGGCTGCGACTTCAACGCCGTCATCAGCTGCGGCATCGTCGCGCAGAGTCCGGAGGCGACGCTGTTCGGGTTCCCCAACGCGTTCCTCGGCATCGCCGCCGAGGCGGTGGTCATCACCGTGGCCGTCGCCATCCTGGGACGGGTGGTCTTCCCGCGCTGGTTCATGCTCGGCGCGCAGACGATCTACACGCTCGGCTTCCTCTTCGCGTGGTGGCTGTTCTTCGTGTCGTTCTTCAAGATCGGCGCCCTGTGCCCGTGGTGCCTGCTGATCACGGTCACGACGACGCTCGTCTGGGCCGGCCTGACGCGGCTGAACGTCCGCGAGGGCGTCATCACGTTCCCCGGCCGCTGGGGTCCCGCCGCGCGCCGGTTCGTCGACCACGGCAACGACTGGTTCGTGACCGTCGCGCTCATCGTCCTGCTGGCCGTCGCGATCCTCGTGAAGTACGGCTCGATCATCCTCGCCTGACGACGGACGCACGGCGGGCCGGCGGCGTGCAGCCACCGGCCCTCCGTCGCGCTCAGCCCGCGAACGCCGTCCGCAGCACGTCCAGGGGCAGCGCACCCATGCTCAGCGCCCGGGCGTGGAAGGCGCGCAGGTCGAACTCCTCACCCTTCGCGGCCGCCTCGGCCGCCGCGGCGTCGCGCGTCTGCTCCCAGAGGCGCTGGCCGATCTTGTACGACGGCGCCTGGCCGGGCCAGCCCAGGTACCGGTTCCACTCGAACCGGATGAACGCCTCGGGCATGTTCACGTTGGCCTTGAGGAACTCCCAGCCCTTGTCGGCGTCCCACGTCCCGCCGCCCCACTCCTCCGGGGCCTCCAGCCCGAGGTGCACGCCCAGGTCGAAGACCACGCGTGCGGCGCGCATCCGCTGGCCGTCGAGCATGCCCAGCCGGTCGCCCGGGTCGTCGAGGAAGCCGAGGTCGGCCATGAGCCGCTCCGCGTACAGGGCCCAGCCCTCGCCGTAGCCCGACGTCCAGCAGGCCAGCCGGCGCCACGTGTTCAGCGTCGCGCGCTGGAACACGGCCTGACCGATCTGCAGGTGATGGCCCGGCACGCCCTCGTGGTAGACGGTCGTCTTCTCGCGCCAGGTGTTGAACGTCGTGACCTCCGGGGGCACCGACCACCACATGCGACCCGGACGGCTGAAGTCGTCGCTCGGGCCGGTGTAGTAGATCCCGCCGTTCTGGGTGGGTGCGATGCGGCACTCCAGCGTGAGCACCGGCACGGGGATGTCGAAGTGCGTCCCGTCCAGGGCCTCGATCGCCGCGTCCGACGTCGCCTGCATCCACGCCTGCAGCGCATCCGTGCCGTGCAGGGTCCCGGCGGGGTCCTCGTCGAGCTTGGCGACGGCGTCCGCCACCGTGGCACCCGGTCCCGCGATCTGGGCGGCGACGGCCTCCTGCTCGGCGACGACGCGGGCGAGCTCCTCGAGCCCCCACCGGTACGTCTCCTCCAGGTCGACCGTGGCGCCCAGGAAGGCCCGCGACCACAGGGCGTAGCGCTCGCGCCCGGCGGCGTCCTCCGTCGGGGCCTGCGGCGACAGCTCGTCGCGCAGGAACGCGGCCAGGGTCGCGTACGCACCGCGCGCCGCCGTGGCGCCGTGCTCGAGCTCGGCACGGACGAGGGAGCACGCCGCCGAGTCGTCCAGGACCGCGTCCACGGCGGTGCCGGTGACGAACGTCGTGAAGAACGACGTCGCCGGGTCGGCCAGCTCCTCGGCCTGCCGGGCGGCCTCGTCGACCTGCCGCACCGCGGCGACCGCACCGGTGCTCGCCGCGAGCCTCAGCGACTCGATGTAGCCGTCCACGGCGAACGGCAGCGCGTTCAGCCGGGCCGCGATGTTCGACCAGGCCTCGACGTCGCCGGTCGGCATGACGTCGAAGACGTCGCGCAGGTTCTGCACCGGGGACGCGATGTTGTTCAGGTCCCGTAGGAGCTCGCCGGACTCGTGCAGCTCGAGCCCCAGGCCGAGCCGCTCCCGCATGGCCGCCAGCGTGATCTGGTCGATCTCGTCCGTCGGCGCTGCGCCGTCCAGGGCCTGCAGGGTGCTCCGGGTGAGCTCCGCGCGGGCCGCGTGGCCGGCCGGCGAGTGGTCGGTCATCTCGTGGTCGTGCCCCGCGATGCCCATGGTGGTCGCCGCCAGGGGGTCGAGGGTCGCGTACTGCGTCATGTACGTCTCGGCGATCGTGTCGATCGGGGACGGTGCGCGCTCCGTGAGCGCGTCCGGGGTGGTGGGCGTCGTCGTCACCCGCTCGACCCTACTCGCCGGTACGGACGATCCCGAGCGCTCAGGCCCGCAGGCTCCAGCGCCACGCGTCCGGGCCCGGGCGCAGTCCCACGCGGCTGCCGCGCATCGTCCGCCGCCGGTCCGCCCACGGCGCCGCGACCGCGTGGTCCCGCTCCTCGGCCAGCCGGGCGCGCTCGGACGCCGCCGCCATCAGCCCGGCCACCAGGGCCGCCAGCTCCAGGTCGTCCGGGGTGCCCCGGACCACCTGGACGTCCGCGTCGCGCGCGCTCATGAGCTCCCCGTCACGTCGTCGCCGTCCTCGTCCTCGTCGTCCTCCTCGAACGCGACCGCGGCCCCCCGGGACGCACCCCACTCGCCGACCTCGAACCCGGCGTCGACGAGCCGCTGCGCGAGGTCCGCCCCGCCCTGCTCGACGACGTCCAGCACGGACTCCAGCGACAGGTCCGACGTCCCCGCCGGCGGCCCGACGACGAACCCGAGGTGGAACGTGTCGATCTCGGCGTCGCTGCGCGGCCCGTCGGCGTCGCGGTGCTCGTCCTCGCCCCACGACATGCCCGTGAGGTCGGCGTGCAGGCCCAGCCGCTCGTGCAGCAGGTCGTACAGGCGCGCGTTCAGGCCGCCGATCTCCGACTCCAGCACCAGGATGCGGGGGTCCTCGTCGGCCTCCCTCGACCCGAACTCGGCGCGGACGCCGACCGCCGCGTCGACGTACCCGTGCAGCGCGGCGGACAGGGCCGCGACCGCGGCGTGCAGGTCGGTCGCGTCCACGCCGACCAGCGGCTCGGGGCCGTGGGCGGGGTCGTCGTGGCCGCCATGCTCGTCGTGCTCGTGGTCGCTCACAGGGGGATGTTCCCGTGCTTCTTGGGCGGCAGGCTCGCGCGCTTGGTGCGCAGCAGGCGCAGCGCCTTGGTGATCTCCGTCCGGGTCTGCGAGGGCGGGATCACCGCGTCCACGTACCCCTTGTCGGCCGCGTCCCACGGGTTCACGATCGCCTCCTCGTACTCGGCCGTCAGCCGCCGCCGCTCGGCCTCGACGTCGCCGCCCGCGTCCGCGACGGACTTCAGGGCACCGCGCTGCAGGATGTTCACCGCGCCGCCGGCACCCATGACGGCGATCTGGGCGGTGGGCCACGCCAGGTTCACGTCGGCGCCGAGCTGCTTGGAGCCCATGACGATGTACGCGCCACCGTACGCCTTGCGGGTGATGACGGTGACGAGCGGGACGGTGGCCTCGGCGTACGCGTAGATGAGCTTGGCGCCGCGCCGGATGATGCCGTTCCACTCCTGGTCGGTGCCCGGCAGGAAGCCCGGGACGTCGACGAACGTGAGGACCGGGATGTTGAACGCGTCGCACGTCCGCACGAAGCGCGCGGCCTTCTCCGCGGCGTTGATGTCGAGCGTGCCCGCCATCGCCAGCGGCTGGTTGGCGACGATCCCGACCGGGTGCCCCTCGACGTGCCCGAAGCCGATCAGCACGTTCTTCGCGTACAGCGGCTGGACCTCCAGCAGGACCCCGTCGTCGAGCACGTGCTCCAGCACCGTGCGCATGTCGTACGGCTGGTTGTCCGAGTCGGGCAGGAGCGTGTCGAGCTCCTCGTCGACCTCGCTGACCTCCAGGTCGGCCTCGTGGTCGAAGGTCACCGGGTCCGTGAGGTTGTTCTGCGGCAGGTAGATCAGCAGCGACCGCACGTAGTCGAGCGCGTCGTCCTCGTCGGAGGCCATGTAGTGCGCGACGCCGGAGCGGGTGTTGTGCGTCGTCGCGCCACCCAGCTCCTCGAAGCCCACGTCCTCGCCCGTGACCGCGCGGATCACGTCGGGACCCGTGATGAACATGTTGGAGGTGCCGTCGGCCATGACGATGAAGTCCGTCAGGGCGGGGGAGTACACCGCACCGCCCGCCGACGGGCCCAGGATGAGGCTGATCTGCGGGATCACGCCGGACGCGGCGACGTTGCGACGGAAGATCTCCGCGAACTGCGTCAGCCCCGCGACGCCCTCCTGGATCCGGGCGCCACCCCCGTCGCTGATCCCGATCAGGGGGACCCCCGTGCGCAGCGCCAGGTCCATCACCTTCGTGATCTTCTGGCCGTGGACCTCGCCCAGGCTGCCGCCGAAGACCGTGAAGTCCTGCGAGTAGATGCACACCGGGCGGCCGTCGACCGTGCCGTGCCCGACGACGACGCCGTCGCCCGGGATGCGCTTCTTGTCGAGGCCGAAGTTGGTCGAGCGGTGCCGGACGAACGCGTCGAGCTCGGTGAACGAGCCCGGGTCCAGGAGCTGCTCGATGCGCTCGCGGGCGGACCGCTTGCCGCGCGCGTGCTGCTTGTCGACGGCTCCCTGCTCGGCGGCGGCCGCCGCCTCGTAGCGGTCGGCGAGGTCGGCCAGCTTCGCGGCCGTGGTGCGCGGGGCCGTGTCGACGGGTTGCTGGGTGTCAGTCACTCGACCGAGGCTAGTTGTCGGAGCCCGACATGCACGTGCAGGCGGATCACGGTGTTGGTCGCGTCGGGGTGTCGGGTTCCCACAACGCACGTCATCATGGGCGCTGTGCCTGCCCTCCGCGTCGCCGAGCTCCGCGACCTCCTGCTCGCCCCCGCCGGCCCCCTGACCCGGGTCGAGGTGGTCGACGTCACGGGGTCGACCAACACCGACCTCGCCGACGCCCTGCGCGCCGATCCCACGTCCTGGCCGGACGCGAGCGTCCTCGTCGCGGAGCACCAGACCGGCGGGCGCGGCCGCGCCGGGCGCTCGTGGGAGACCCCGCGCGGTACCGCGTTGACCTGCAGCTTCGTCGTCCACCCGCCCGTCCCGGCCGCCTCCTTCGGCTGGATCTCGCTGCTCGCCGGCCTCGGTGCCGTCAACGCGCTGCGCGCCACGGCGGGCGTCGCCGCGACGCTGAAGTGGCCCAACGACCTCCTCGTGCCGGCCGACTCCGAGGTCGAGGGCTGGGGTGCGGCCCGCAAGGTCGGCGGGATCCTCACGGAGGTCGTCACCCTGCCCGCCGGGCAGCCGCCCGCGGTCGTCATCGGGATCGGGATCAACGTCCTGCAGAGCGCCGACGAGCTCCCGGTGGACAGCGCGACGTCGCTCGCGCTCGCAGGCGCGCAGCACGTCGACCGTGAGGGGATGCTCGTCGCGCTCGTCGCCGCGCAGCTCGAGGTGGCGCAGCGGTGGCGGGACTCCGGCGGTGACGCCGTCGGCTCCGGGCTCGCCGACGAGGTGGCCGCCGTCTGCAGCACGCTGGGGTCGCGGGTGCGCGTCGAGCTCCCCGGGGACGGCTCCGTGGGTGGCGTCGCCGCCCGGATCGACCACGACGGCGCCCTCGTGGTGGTCGACGACGAGGGCGTGCCCCACCGCGTCCTCGCGGGTGACGTACGCCACGTCCGCACCGCTCGGTGAACTACCCTCGACCCGTGCCGGACGACCGATCGCAGGACCTCGACTTCCTCGAGTCGACGGTCGGGGAGCTCGACGCCGAGCTCCTCGGCGGCCCCCGCACCCTCAGCGCGCACGACCTGGCCGAGCGCGCCGGCATCGACATCGACGTCGTCCGCGGGTTCTGGACCACGATGGGCCTGCCGCACGCCGACCCGGACGAGAGGGTCTACACCGAGCGGGACGCCGACGCCATCGACCGCGCCGCGGCCCTGGTGCGCGAGCACGGGCTCGACCTGCGCACCGTCATCACCGTGACCCGGGCCCTCGGGCACACGTCCGACCGGCTCGCCCTGTGGCAGGTCGAGGCGCTCGTGGAGGACATGGCCGGCCGGTACGAGCTCGACGACACCTCCGCGCGCCTGCTCGTCCTCGACCGGCTCGCGTCCCTGGCACCCGTCCTCGAGGCGCAGCTGGTCCACTCCTACCGTCGCCAGCTCGCCGCGATCGCCGGCCGCTACGCCGGAGAGTTCGGCCACCTGCGAGCCCCCGGGCCCGACAGCTCCGCCCTGCCCCTGGCCCGTGCCGTCGGCTTCGCCGACATGGTCTCCTTCACGCGCCGCACCGCCGGGCTCGGCTCGACGGACCTCTCGCAGTTCGTCCAGCGCTTCGAGGCGGCCGCCCGGGACATCGTCTCCGCCAACGGCGGGCGCGTGGTCAAGACCATCGGCGACGCCATCCTCTTCGTCGCCGACAGCGCCGCCACCGGTGCGCTGATCGCCCTGGACCTCGCGGACACCCTCGGCAAGGAGCTCGACGTCGACCGCGAGACCACCACCGGCGGGCTCTTCGAGGGCGCTCGCGGCGTCACTCCCGTGCGGGTCGGGCTCGTCTGGGGGCGGGTGCTCTCGCGGTTCGGCGACGTCTTCGGCCCGGACGTGAATCTGGCCGCGCGGCTCACCGACATCGCCGACCCCAGCACGGTGCTCGTCGACGCCCGGACGGCCGAGGTGCTCTCGGCCGACGCGCGGTTCGTCCTGGAGCCGCGCCCCGCTCGGCGGCTCGCCGGGATCGGGTCCGTGGCGCCCGTGCGGTTGCGGGCTGCCGAGGGCTGACAGCCCGCTAGGTGCGCCCGCCGCCTGCGAGGGGTCGCGTGCGCCACACCACGTCCAGCGCAGGGTCGCCCGCGACGCTCGGCTCGACGCGCTCCACGGTGAACCCCTCGCGCTCGTAGAACGCGCCCGCGCGCACGTTGCCCGCGAAGTGCTCGACGCACACGCGAGACGCGTCGGACGGCAGCTGCTCGATCAGGGCGTCGATCAGTCGAGGTCCCAGGCCCTCGCTCCGGAAGCCGGGGTCGACGTAGAGCTTGTAGATGACGTGGTCGGCACCGTGGCGCCCGCGCTGCGCGACCCCCACCACCCGGTGCCCGGACTCGGCGACGACGACCAGCCCCGCCGACACCGCGGCACCGATCTGCGTCGGGCTCCACCAGTCGCGGACCTGGGCGTCCGCAGCCTCGTCGCCGATCAGGGGTGCGTAGTGGGGACGGATGTGGGCGTCGCCGAACGCGCAGATGCGGCTCACGTCGGCCGGGACCGCGGGCCGCAGCGCGCATTCGCTACCTCGGGCCACTCGAACCCCTCCTACGCGGACCCGTCGTCGGGGCTGATCTCGTCCACCAGCGACGGGCCGTTGTTCGCGACGGTGTTGACGGCGGTGGAGACCGGGGTGGCGACGATGTCGGGACCCGGGCTCTCCAGCAGCTCGCGGGCTCCGTCGGCGCCGACGGCCGGGTCCAGCCAGGCCGACCAGGCGTCGGCCCGCAGCATGAGGGGCTGGCGGTCGTGGATGTGGGCGAGCTCCTCGGAGGCCGGGCGGGTGATCACGGTGGCGCTGACCACCCAGCGCGCGGGGTCGTCGTCGTCCTTCGTGGGGTCCTTCCAGAACTCGTAGAGGCCCGCGAGCGCGACGAGGTCGCCGTCGGCGGGGTGCAGGTAGTACGGCTGCTTCTTGGCCTTCGCCGGGGACCCGGGCGCGGGCTTCTTCCACTCGTAGTAGCCGTCGGCCGGCAGGAGCGCCCGGCGGACGGCGAACGGGCGGGCGAACGCGGACTTCTCCTCGAGCGACTCCACGCGGGCGTTGATCATCCGGTTGCCCACCGAGATGTCCTTGGCCCACGACGGCACCAGACCCCAGCGGGCGACGCGCAGCTGCCGGGTGATCTCCCCGGTCTCCTTGTCCGCGCGCTCCACGACCATGCGGACGCCGTCGGTGGGGGCGACGTTCCACGACGGGCCGAGCAGGCGGACGTCGTCGGCGACCGTCGCGATGGCGAACTCGTCCGCCAGCGCCTGGTCCTCGCGGAAGGAGGCGTATCGACCACACATGGGACCAGCCTGCCAGGTGCGTGTGACATCACACCTCGCTGGGATCGAATCGATTCGTCTTCTGTGGGAGAATCGGTTCAATGAGTTTGCGCACCACCGCCTCCGCCGCGACCGGCCACGAGCCCGTCGCGGCTGTCGGGCCCCCCGGACCAGGACCGGCCGTCGACTCCGCGGCCACCGCGCAGTTCCGTCCGAACGCCAAGTACGTGCTGATGCTCGGGCTGATGTGCGCCCTGCCGGCCGTGTCCACGGACATGTACCTGCCGTCCCTGCCCGACGTGGCACGCGACCTGGGCACGTCGGCCACGGCGGCGCAGCTGACGATGACGGCGATGCTCATCGGCGGCGCCGTCGGCCAGCTGGTCATCGGGCCGCTGTCGGACCGGTTCGGTCGGCGCAAGCCGGTGCTGATCGGCGTCGTCCTGCACGTCATCACGTCGCTGCTGTGCGCGATCGCGCCCGCCATCGTGCCGCTCATCGCGCTGCGCACGGTGCAGGGCTTCTTCAACGCGTCGGCCACGGTCGTGGCGATGGCGATCATCCGCGACCGGTTCGTCGGCGCCGACGCCTCCCGGCTCATGTCCCGGCTGATGCTCGTCATCGGGGTCGCCCCGCTGTTCGCCCCGTCGCTGGGTGGGGTCATCGCCGGGCAGTGGGGCTGGCGGTCGGTGTTCGTCGCGCTCGCCGGGTTCGGCGTCGTGCTGTGGGTCGTCGTCTGGCGTCGGCTCCCGGAGACGCTGCCGCCCGAACGGCGCCGGCAGGGTGGGCTGCGCACCGCGGTGTCCGGCTACCGCTCGCTGCTCCGGGACCGGCACTTCGTCGCGCTCGCCATCCTGCCCGGGCTCGGCATGGCCGTGCTCATGAGCTATGTGGTCGCGTCACCGTTCGTGCTCCGCGAGGGCTACGGGCTGTCGGCGACCGAGTTCTCCCTGCTCTTCGCGGTCAACGGCATCGGTCTGGTGCTGGGCGCCCAGGTGAACGCCTCCTTGGTGCGGCGGGTCGCGCCGATCCGGATCGTCCGTGTGGTGCTGCCCGTGTCGCTGGGGCTCACCGGGGTCCTGCTCGCGCTCGCTCTCACCGGCTGGGGTGGGCTGATCGCGCTGCTCGTCGTGCTGTGGCTGATCCTCGCGCTCGTCAACTTCGTCCCGCCGAACGCGTCGGCGCTGGCGCTCACCCGGCACGGGGAGATCGCGGGGACCGCCGCCGCGGTCATCGGGTCCATGCAGGCCGGCGTCGCCGGGCTCGTGAGCCCGCTGTCGGGACTGCTGGGCGGCGACGCGGTCGCGATGGCGGCCGTGATGGTCGGCGCGTCCGTGGCGGGTCTGCTCGTGCTGGCGCTGGCCACGCCCGCGTACCGCCGCGACGGGGCCTGGGCGGTCTGACGGCCTGCACCGCTCGGCGCGGACGCGGCGCAGGCGCGGCCGTCTCGTTCGGGTGACGCCCTGATCAGGAGATTTCGCCTCCTGCCGGACAAGTCGCACGGGTGAACTGCGCCCGACGGGTGCCCTGACACGTCCGGCCCTGCCGCGCAGCGGCCGTCGTCCTTAGCGTGCGCGTCGCACTCCTCCAGAACCGGGGCGTGCACGGCCCTGGAAGGACCGACCCGCCATGCTGCGTCGCCTCGTGCTGACCGTCGTCGTCGCCGTGCTCGCGCTCGGCGGTGCGGCGGCGCCCGCCGTCGCGTCGGGCAGCGGCGACCTGTTCCCGCGGGTGGGAGTGGCGGACCCCGCGTGCGACGCCTCCCACCCGTGCCGGGCCGCGCTCGAGTGGCGGACCAACGCGTACGGCCCGGCGGGGGACACCCGGATCCAGCGTCGGACCCTGTTCACCGTGTTCGCGCGGGCGGGCGAGCAGATCCTCACGGGGTCGTCGTCGATCGGGACGGGCAGTGCCGACATCGTGGTCTGGAACCCTGGGGTGGTCACGGACACCGAGGCGGCGACGCTGCCGACCCTGGTGGACGGCACCAACGGGTTCAGCTGCGCGGCGCACCGGCCGGGCGCGTCGAGCCCCGTCGGCAGGCTCACCACCCGCGCCCAGGAGCTGGCGGGCGCACAGTCGGTCGACGGCACCCAGAACGTGGCGGGCTACGTCCCGTGCGTGTACGTCGCTCCGACGACGGGTCTGTACCGGGTGGCCTTCTACGGCGCCGCGGGGGCCGGCAACGCCGCCGACGGCACGCCCGACCGGCACCTCGACCCCGCGGGTGGCTTCCTGGCCGCGGCGGGCTCGTCGATCAACGCCTGGGACGTCACCGTCCGCGCGGGCACCGACCCGGCGTCGGTCGTCGACCTGCCGGGACGGACCTTCACGTACGTGCTCGCGGGCTTCACGGGCGGCAACCCGCGGCCCGTCACGATGCGGCTCTTCCTGAACACCCTCGACGGCTACCGCTACTCCGTCGACACCCACGGCTTCGACCCCAACGGCTTCGTCTTCTACGGCAACCGGGCGGGCTTCCTCGACGCCGACGGGACGACGCCGCTGAACCACGACGTCGTCGGCACGGGCGCCAACCCGCAGACGCTCCCGACGCTGGCGGGCGGCGTGCACCTGGCACCGCCGGAGTACCCGCTGTCGTTCGAACCGCTGGCGCCCGAGACGCTCGCCTTCCTGGGCATCCCCGAGACCCCCGTGCCGCCGACGCTGAGCGCGGTCGACTTCACCGGCCGCGCCACCGACCACGGCAGCTACGTCGGCCAGGGCGGGACGTTCACCCTCGACGCCGGGTCCGGCGGGACCTTCGAGGTCGTCATCTCGCGCGACGGCGTCGACTTCGACCCGGGTCTGCCCGGGAACCGCGCCCTGCGGGGGATCGTGCCCGCGGGCACGTTCTCCGTGAGCTGGGACGGCAACGACAACGCCGGGGTCCCGCTCCCCGTGAAGGACGACTACGCGGTACGGGCGGTGCTGCGCGCCGGCGAGTACCACGCTCCGATGCTGGACGTGGAGAGCTCGACCCTCGGGGGTCCGAGCATCACGCTGCTCAACCCCCCGCTCGGCGTCTGCCCGTTCACGGGGGTGGCGAGCACCGGCAGCAACTGCACCCGCGTGTTCTTCGACGACCGCACCTACGTGACGAGCGCGGGGACGCGCGTCGGCGACCTCACGTCGGGGACCCTGTGCCCCGCGTTCGCCGGGGCGCTCCCGGCGTCGCTGTTCGCCGACCCCGACGGAGGCGTCGACAGCACCGGTGCCGCCCGCGCGTTCGGTGACGGGGGCGGCCTCAACGCGAACCAGCACTGCCCCGCGACGGGCGGGACGCTGGGCGACGCGAAGGGCCTCGACCTGTGGACGTACTTCCCGTCGCAGCAGACGGCGACGTGGCTGGACGTGCTCCCCGTCCCGGCGGTCCCGGTCGCGGTCGACGACACGGGCACCACGCCGGTCGGCACGCCGCTGGTGGTGCCGGTCTCCGGGGTCCTCACCAACGACTCGGGCACCCGGCTGACGGTCGTCGGCGCGACCGCCCCGCCGCACGGCACGGTGACGACGAACGGCGACGGCTCGTTCACCTACACGCCGGTGCCGGGCTACACGGGGCCGGACCAGTTCGACTACACGATCACCGACGACTACGGGCAGACGGACGTCGCGACCGTGCGGCTCACCGTGACGCCGCTCGCCCTGGCCGGCGGCCCGGGCACGCCACCGACCCTGCCGCAGCTGACGGCGCCCGTGGTCCCGGTCGCCGCCGCCGTGCCCCCCGTGCGGCCACCGACCGCCCGCGCGGTCACCACCGCGGTCCGTACCGGTGGGTCCGCTGGCCTGGCGACCACCGGAGCCGACCCGGTCTCGGCACTTCTCCTCGCGTTCTCGCTGGTGGGCGCAGGGGTGGCGCTGTCGGTCGGGCGCCGCCGGCTCCGTCGGGACTGAACCGCAGTCAGTCCCGGTGGAGCCGGTGCAGGCCGGCCACGGCCTGCGTCAGCACCTCGTCGCGCTTGACGAACGTGAACCGCACCCACGACCGCAACGCACGGTCGACGCCGGATCCCGCGTGCGTGAACGCGGTCACGGGCACCCCGACGACGCCGGCGAGCCCGGGCAGGTCCCGGCACAGGGTGACCCCGTCGGTGTACCCGAGGGGTGCGGCGTCGGCGAGCACGAAGTAGGTGCCCTGCGGCCGGACGACCGTGAAGCCCGCGTCCTCCAGGCCGGCGCAGAGCAGGTCCCGCCGCCGGGACAGGGAGCGTGCCAGCTCGACGACCCAGGTGGCGACGCCCGGGTCGCGGAGCGCGAACGCGACGGCGGGCTGGAACGGCGCGCCGTTGACGTAGGTGAGGAACTGCTTCACGGTCCGCACGGCGGTGACGAGCGCCTCCGGCCCGGTGACCCAGCCGATCTTCCAGCCGGTGAACGAGAACGTCTTGCCGGCCGAGGAGATGGTCAGGGTCCGCTCGGCCATGCCGGGCAGGGTCGCGATCGGGACGTGCGCCGACGCCGACCCGTCGAGCACCAGGTGCTCGTAGACCTCGTCCGTGACGACCACGGCATCGTGCTCGACGGCGAGCCGGGCGATCGCGGCGAGCTCGACGCGGGTCAGGACCGTGCCGGTGGGGTTGTGCGGGGTGTTCACCAGGACCAGCCGGGTCCGCGGCGTGAACGCGGCGGCGAGGGCGTCGAGGTCGAGCCGGAAGCCGTCCGCGGTCGCCACGAGGGGCGCGGTCGTGTGGGTGGCGCCGGCCAGCGCGACGACGGCGGCGTACGAGTCGTAGAAGGGTTCGAGGGTGAGGACCTCGTCGCCCGGGCCGGCGAGCGCCAGCACCGTGGCGGCGAGCGCCTCCGTCGCGCCGGCGGTCACGAGCACCTCGCGGTCGGGGTCCCACGTCAGCCCGTAGTGCGACGACTGGTGCTCGGAGACGGCCTCGCGCAGCGCGGGGATCCCCGGGCCGGGCGGGTACTGGTTGGCGCCCGCGGCGATCGCGTCCGCGGCAGCCTGGGCGACCGAGGCGGGACCGTCCACGTCGGGGAAGCCCTGGCCGAGGTTGACCGCCCCGGTGCGCGCGGCGAGCGCCGACATCTCGGCGAAGACCGTGGCCCGGGGGACGCCGTCGTCGCCCATCAGCCCGGTCGCACGGGCGACGTCCTGCCAGCGCGCTGTCATGGGTCGAGGTTAGGGGTGCCGAGGGCGACCCGTCGGCGACGGGCCGGGAGCGCAGGTGCGCTCAGACCACCAGTCCGGCCGCGGCGGTGAGGCCCGCGACCACGACGAGTGCAAGGGACGCCCAGGCTCCGACGATCCACCACTCCACGTGGTGTCGCCGCAGAACCCGCTGCGCCTGTCGTTCGGCCATGCTCTGAAGATCGGCACGTGATCGCCCACGTACAACATCCCGCGCCGACGAGCGCGGAATTCACCCGATCAGCACGCAACGGATCGCCGTCCCGGCACAGCGGGACGGCGATCCGGATCATCAGCCGGCCGCGGCGCTCTCGAGCTTGTCGCCGAGCGTCGTCAGCTGCTGCGCGAGCTCGTCCAGGGAGTCGGCGGCGGACCCGGCGGCGCTCGCCTTGGCGGCCTCGAGCTCGGCCTGTGCGTCGGCGACCTGGGCCTCGGCGTCCGCCAGCGCCTGCTGGGACGCCTCGGCACCCTCGGCCTGTGCCTGCTCCAGCGCGGTCTGCGCGTTGGCGACCGCGGCCTGCGCGTCGGCGACCGCCTTGTCCGCCTCGGCCTTCGCGGTCGCGTCGAGCGAGCCGAGCTGCTCCTTGACGTCGGCGATCTTCTGCTGGGCGGCGTCAGCCTCGGCCTTGGCGTCGTCGACCTGGGCCTTGAGGTCGTCGATGGCGCTGCGGGCCTCGCTCGCGGCGTCCTTGGCCTGCTGGGCCGCGTCGTCGATGGCGGCGTCGGAGCATGCGGCGAGACCGAGGGCGAGCAGCGCGGCGACGACGGGGGCGCCGAGGCGGGCGCGTCGCGGGCGGGTCGGGGTGGGCATGTCGTCCTCCGGGGGTGGTCGGGAGCGGGGTTCGGGCCCACAGTCTGCCCGGGGTCGCGCCGACGCGCCCATCGGGGACGCGCCGACGCCCCGCCGGTCCGGGGACCGGCGGGG
>NZ_BJWH01000005.1 GCF_007990265.1 Cellulomonas terrae | reverse complement strand
ACGCCACGATCCGTGGCGTCCGCGAGCTCCTGAGGATGACCTACGGCTGGGTGCCGGTCACCACCTCGCGTTGCGGGCCAGCTCCAGGGCGATCTCCTGGAACCAGGCGCCGGCCGACGGGCCGCCGTTGCAGGTGCCGTCGGACTCGCCCGGCAGCTTGACCCACAGGAGGGCGTCGAGACCGGAGCCGTCGTTCACGAGCGTCGGCCTCTCGCCGAGCGCCCGTCCCCGCGGGTTGCACCACTCGCCGTTGGAGCCGTTGCCGTTGCGGGAGGTGTCGATGACGAACCGCTTGCCGCCCAGCTGCTGCGAGATCTGCTGGCCGTAGGACTTCGACGCCGAGGTCGTCTGGTAGTTCGACGTGTTGAGCGCGAAGCCGACCGCGTACTCGAAGCCGACCTGGTTGAGGCGGTTCACGGCGGTGCTGACGGGCAGCCACGACGAGTGGCCGGCGTCGATGTACACGCGGGCGCCCTTGAGGGTGAGCGCCTTGGCGGCGTACTTCAGGAAGCCGATCCGGTCGCCCTGACCGCTGCAGTCGCCCAGCTGGGCGAGCGCGTCGGGCTCGAGGATCACGTAGGGCCTGCCCTGGATGCCGGACGCGACGGTGTCGATCCAGGCCGCGTAGGCGCTCTCGGCCACGCCGCCGCCGGAGTAGGAGCCGCAGTCACGGCCGGGGATCGCGTAGACGACGAGCGTCGGGGTCTTGCCGGCTGCCACGGCGCGGCCGGTGTAGTCGGCGACCTCGGCCCTGGCGTGCGATGCGTCGGCCCAGTTGCCCACCCAGTACGCCTGCGGGGTCAGGGCGATCTTCTCGAGCAGCGCCTTGTCGGTGCCGCTCGCCTGCTGCCAGGCGCGGTACCCCTGGGTCGCCGGGTCGACGTAGAAGCTGCCGGAGGTCGGCGGGGGTGTCTGGGTCGGCGTCGGGGTCGGGGTCGGGGTGACCGTCGGCGTGGGGGTGGGGGTCTGCGTCGGCGTCTGCGTGGGGGTCGGCGTCTGCGTCGGGGTGGTACCGGTACAGGTGGTGCCGTTCATGGTGAACGTCGTCGGGACCGGGTTCGACCCGCTCCACGAGCCGTTGAAGCCGAAGTTCGTCTTCCCGTTCGTCCCCAGCGAGCCGTTGTACGGCAGGCTCCCGACGGAGACGGTCGAGCCGCTCTGGCTGGCGTTGCCGTTCCACAGCTGCGTGATCTTCTGCCCAGCCGTGAACGTCCACGCGACCGTCCAGGAGCTGACGGGGTCGCCCAGGTTGGTGACGGTGACGTCGGCGCCGTAGCCGCCGCCCCACTGGTTCGTGATCTTGTACTCGACCTTGCAGCCGGGGGCTGCCTGTGCGGTGGTGGCTGCGGCGACGGCGCTGAGGCCGGCGACCGCGACGGCCGCGGCGGCGAGCATCGCGGTGGCACTTCTGCGGGTGGGCATGGATCTCCTCGGACGTCAGGTGCGATGGGCGGGACCGGCTCGCCGTCGACGATGACGGCTGCTGCGTCCCGGTCCCGTCGAGGAAACCCGACGTGCCCCGGGTATGGCGAGCGGGGGCGAGGAACCTAATCGTTTTGTCATCGGAAACGCGGTCGTCGATGCGCTTCCGCGCGGCCCTCAGGGGCGCGGACGGCCCGACCCGCGCAGGCCCCGCTGGTACTCCTTGGTGACCTTCTTCCAGCGGTCGCGCTCCTCGGCACGCAGCCGCGCGTCCGACCGTCGGGCCTGGTACGCCGCCTCCTTCGCCAGCCGCCGCCAGCTGTCGAACCGGCGCTCCGCGAGCTCCCCGGAGTCGAGTGCCGCCCGGATGGCGCAGCCCGGCTCGCCCGCGTGGTGGCAGTCGGCGAACCGGCAGGCCGCCGCCAGCTCGGCCACGTCCGCGAACGTGGTGTCCAGCGCGTCCTCGTCCGCGACGACGCCGACCCCGCGGATGCCCGGCGTGTCGATGAGCATCGCGCCGCCCGCCAGCGGGACGAGCTCGCGGTGCGTCGTCGTGTGCCGGCCGCGACCGTCTGCCCGCCGCTCCCCCGTCTCCATCACGTCCCGCCCCGCCAGCGCGTTGACCAGCGTGGACTTGCCGGCGCCGGACGGGCCGACCGCGACGAGGGTGGCTCCCGGGACCAGCAGCGCACGGAGCGCGTCGAGCCCCTGCCCGGTCGGGACGCTGACGGTGTGGACGTCGACAGCGAGGGCCACCGCCTCGACCTCCGACGTCATGCCCTCGGGGTCCGGCACGAGGTCGGCCTTCGTCAGGACGACGACCGGCGTCGCGCCCGAGCGCCACGCCAGCGTGAGCAGCCGCTCGATGCGGCCGAGGTCCGGGTCCGGCTCGAGGTGCTCGACCACCAGGACGACGTCGACGTTGGCGGCGAGCGCCTGCACCCGCGACGTGGCGCCCGCGCTGTCGCGGACCAGGGCGGTGGTGCGGCGCCGAAGGCTCGGGCCCGTCTCGTCGACGTGCAACCAGTCCCCGACCGTCGGCACGAGGCGTTCGCCGCCCTCGCTCGCCAGCAGACCGTCCCGGTCGAGCGTGACCCGGTGGGGGTCGTGAGCGCCGTCGAGCCCGTCGGCGGGCAGCACGAGGACGGCGCCCTTGTCGGCGCGCACCACGCGGAAGAGGTCGGTCACGCCCTCGACGGTAGGAGCGCCCGGCCGCGACCAGCCACGGAAATTCCGGGAGCGGTCAGCCGAAGTAGTGCGGGAGGGTCGCCTCGTGGGCCTCGCGGGCCTCCGCCAGGGGCAGGGTGAACACGCCCTGCACCTCGACCGCGGGACCGTGCACGTGGTCGGCGGCGTCGGTCGGGGTGCCGGCACCGGGCGAGCACGACTCGGCGGTCTCCCCGAGGCGCAGCGCCGGGACGCCGCGCGCGGTGCAGAGGTCGACGAGGCGGACCTCCTCCGAGCGCGGGACCGCGACGAGCACGCGGGCGGTCGACTCCGAGAACAGCGCCTCGAACGGCGTGAGGCCGTCCCGGGCGCAGAGCGTCTCGAGCGACACCTGCACGCCGACGCCGAAGCGCAGGCTCGACTCGATGAGCCCCTGGACCAGACCGCCCTCCGACAGGTCGTGCGCGGCGTCGACGAGCTCGTCGCGGCTGGCGCGGACGAGGACCTCGGCCAGCCGGCGCTCCGCGGCCAGGTCGACGGCCGGCGGCAGCCCACCGAGGTGGCCGTGCACGACGTCGGCCCATGCCGACCCGTCCAGCTCCGGGCGCGTGGTGCCCAGCAGGTAGACGGCCTGGCCCGGGGCGGTCCAGCCCGACGGGGTGGCGTCGGCGACGTCGTCGAGCACGCCCAGGACGCCGACCACGGGGGTCGGGTGGATGGCGGAGTCGATGAGGCCCGGCTCCCCCGTGCCGTTGTAGAGCGAGACGTTGCCGCCGGTGACGGGGACCTCGAGCACCTGGCACGCGTCGGCCAGGCCGCGGATCGCCTCGACCAGCTGCCACATGGAGTCGGGGTGCTCGGGGCTGCCGAAGTTGAGGCAGTCGGTCACGGCCAGCGGACGGGCGCCCGTCGTCGCGACGTTGCGGTACGCCTCCGCCAGGGCCAGCTGCGCGCCCGTGTACGGGTCGAGCTTGGCGTACCGGCCGTTGGCGTCGGTGGCGAGCGCGACGCCGAGGCCGGTGGACTCGTCGACGCGGACGACGCCGGAGTCGTCGGGCTGCGCGAGCGCGGTGTTGCCCTGCACGAAGCGGTCGTACTGGTCGGTCACCCAGGCCTTGGAGGCGAGGTTGGGGCTGGCCAGGAGCTCCAGGACGGTGGCGCGCAGCTCGGCGTTGGTCGAGGGCTTGCGCAGCGTGGCCACGGTGTCGGCGTTGAGCGCGTCCTGCCACGCCGGGCGCGCGTACGGGCGGTCGTAGACCGGGCCCTCGTGCGCGACGGTCTTCGGGTCGACGTCGACGATCCGCTGGCCGTGGTGGTCGATCGTGAGGCGCCCGGTGCCGGTGACCTCGCCGATGACGGCCGTCTCGACGTCCCACTTGCCGGTGATGGCCAGGAACGCGTCGAGCTGGTCGGGCCGGACCACGGCCATCATGCGCTCCTGCGACTCCGACATGAGGATCTCGCCGGCGGTCAGCGACGGGTCGCGCAGCAGGACGTTCTCCAGGTCGACGTGCATGCCGCCGTCGCCGTTGGAGGCCAGCTCGCTCGTCGCGCAGGAGATGCCGGCGGCGCCCAGGTCCTGGATGCCCTCGACCACGCGCGCGGCGTAGAGCTCGAGGCAGCACTCGATGAGCACCTTCTCCATGAACGGGTCGCCGACCTGCACCGACGGGCGCTTGGAGGGCTTGGTGTCGTCGAACGTCTCGGACGCGAGGATCGACGCGCCCCCGATGCCGTCGCCGCCCGTGCGTGCACCGAACAGGACCACCTTGTTGCCCGCGCCCGAGGCGTTGGCCAGGTGGATGTCCTCGTGCCGCAGGACGCCCAGGCACAGGGCGTTGACCAGCGGGTTGCCCTGGTAGGACGGGTCGAACACGAGCTCGCCGCCGATGTTGGGCAGGCCGAGGGAGTTGCCGTACCCGCCGACCCCGGCCACGACGCCGTGCACGACGCGGGCGGTGTCGGGGTGGTCGACGGCGCCGAAGCGCAGCTGGTCCATGACAGCGACGGGCCGCGCGCCCATCGAGATGATGTCGCGCACGATGCCGCCGACACCCGTGGCCGCGCCCTGGTACGGCTCGACGTAGGACGGGTGGTTGTGCGACTCGACCTTGAACGTCACGGCCCAGCCGTCGCCGATGTCGACCACGCCCGCGTTCTCGCCGATGCCGACGAGCAGGTGCTCCTTCATGGCGTCGGTGGTCTTCTCGCCGAACTGGCGCAGGTGGTTCTTGCTCGACTTGTACGAGCAGTGCTCCGACCACATCACCGAGTACATGGCGAGCTCGGCGGCCGTGGGGCGCCGCCCGAGGATGTCCCGGATCCGCTGGTACTCGTCCGGCTTCAGGCCCAGCTCCGCGAACGGCTGCTCCTGGTCGGGGGTCGCGGCGGCGACGTCGACGGTGTCGGTCTGGGGGGCGCGCGCAGGTGCGGTGGTCATCGATTCCCTCGGTGGAGACCGTGGGCCGCTCGCCGGCCGACGGGCCGACGACACAGCCGACATCGGCAGACGAGGGTCAGGATACCGGCGCCCGGACGCGTCCCGGAGCAGCGTCCGCGCCGACGAGTTTCCGGGCAATTGCGGCGCTGCGGCCCGGCCCGGGGATCGCGGCACTGACCTGCGGGGACAGGTCCCCCGTGACTCGGGACGGCGCGAGATGACCGTGATCACGCCCTCCCGCTCGAGTTGCGCAACTCGTCGGGAGGTGTGACGGTCACCACATGAAAGCGCTTCCTACGCCTCCGGGCCACGACACGGGCGCGGTGACGATCTACGACGTCGCCGCGCACGCCGGCGTCGGGATCGCGACCGTCTCCCGGGCCATGAACGGCTCCGCACCCGTCGCCGAAGCGACCCGGGCTCGCGTGCTCGCCGCCGTCGAGGAGCTCGGCTTCCGCCCCAGCCACGCGGGCACCTCGCTGGCCGCGCGCACGCACGCCGCCAACGGGATCGTCTTCCCCGACCTGTCCGGCCCGTACTACGCCGAGGTCCTGCTCGGGTACGAGGAGACCGCCTCGCAGCTCGGCCGCAGCGTCCTCGTGCTCGCCACGCACGGCCGCCCCGACCCGGCGTCGGCCGTGCGCGACCTGGCCGGACGCGTCGACGGGATGGTGCTGCTGGGCCGCACGGTCTCCGACGAGGTCATCGCCGGCCTGGCCGGCCTCCCGGTGGTCGTCCTGGCCCGGCCGGAGCTCGGTGACGTCGACTCGGTCCGCACCGACGGGCTCACCTCGGCCCGCGCCCTCGGCGAGCACCTGGCCGGTCACGGGCTGGAGCGCGTCGCGCTCCTCGGGTCCCCGGAGGAGTCCCCCGACGTGGCCGAGCGGTTCCTCGGGATACGCGAGGGTCTCGGCGCGCACGGCATCGAGCCGACCCAGACCCCCTGCCTGTTCGACGAGGCGTCCGGCACGCGCGTCGCCGCCACCCTGCTCGAAGGGCGCCGGCGTCCCGACGCCCTCGTCTGCGCGAACGACGAGATCGCGCTCGGCGCCATCGTCGCGGCCGAGGAGGCCGGCCTGCGCGTGGGGCACGACATCGCGATCACCGGGTGGGACGACGTCATGGCCGCCCGCCACGCCCGCCCCGCCCTCACCACCGTCCGCCAACCGATGCGCGCGCTCGGGTCCCTCGCCGCCGAGGTGCTCGACGAGCGCATCACCGCCACCCGCACCACCCCGCGGCACGAGCTGCTGGCCACCGACCTGGTGGTCCGCGACAGCTGCGGCCTGCACCCCTGACGGACCCCCTGCGGCCCGTCCGGTTCGAGGAGGAACCACCATGAGGAGAACTGCGCGCATCGGCGTCGCCGCGCTCGCCGTCACGACGCTCGCCCTGACCGCCTGCGGTCGAGGCGACGACACGACCACCGGGGACGCGACCGCCACCGCCGTCGACACCGACGAGCTCAGCGGCACCGTGACCGTCTGGGCGATGGGCACCGAGGGCGAGAAGCTCGGAGCCTTCGCAGAGGCGTTCACGGAGGAGAACCCCGACGTGACGATCGACGTCACCGCCGTGCCCTGGGACGCCGCCCACGACAAGATCGCCACCGCGATCGCCGCGGACGAGGTGCCCGACGTGTCGATGATCGGGACGACGTGGATGGGTGAGTTCGCCTCGAGCGGCGGGCTCGACCCGACGCCGCCCGACCTGATCGACGAGTCCACGTTCTTCGAGGGAGCCTGGGGCTCCACCGAGGTCGGCGGCACCTCCTACGCCGTGCCGTGGTACGTCGAGACCCGGGTGCTGTACGTCGACACCGCGCTCGCCGAGCAGGCCGGCGTGTCGCCGACGCCCGCCACCTGGGACGACCTCACGGCGATGTCCAAGGGCATGCAGTCCGCGGGCGCCCAGTGGGGCATCAACCTGCAGCCCGGCCAGACCGGCGCGTGGCAGACGTTCCTGCCGTTCGCCTGGCAGGCGGGCGCCGAGATCATGAACGCCGACCAGACCGAGTTCACGTTCGACACCCCGGAGTTCGTCGAGGCGCTCACGTACTACCAGTCGTTCTTCACCGACGGCGTCGCCCCCAAGGAGCTGCCGGAGGGCACGCTGGAACCCGACTTCGTCGCGGGCAAGATCGGCGCGTTCCAGTCCGGTCCGTGGCACATCGGGCTCCTCGACGAGTCCGGCGGCGAGGGCTTCCTGGACACCGTGACCCTCGCCCCGCTGCCCGCCGGCGAGACGCAGGCGTCGTTCATCGGCGGCAGCAACCTCGCGGTGTTCAAGAGCGCCGAGAACCGCGACGCCGCGTGGGCCTTCGTGCAGTGGCTGAGCGACCCCGAGGTCCAGGCCGACTGGTACGCGGAGACCAGCGACCTGCCCGCCGTGCAGTCCGCGTGGGAGTCGGGCGACCTCGCCTCCGACGAGCGCCTCGCGGTGTTCGGCGAGCAGATGACGACCGCGCAGGCACCGCCGGCGATCCCCACGTGGGAGCAGATCGCCAACGTGATCGACACCGAGCTGGAGAAGGTCTGCAAGTCCGGCATGGACCCGCAGGAGGCCGCCACGGCCATCCAGCAGCAGGCCGAGTCGATCGGCACGGGGCTCTGACCTCATGTCCACGACCCTGACCTCCGGGTCGGGCGTGCGGGCACCGGGGGCGGCCGACCAGGCCGTCCCCCGGGTCCGGCGCTCCTCCCCCCTGCGCCGACGGCGCAGCATCGCCGCGTGGGGACTGGCCGCACCGTTCGTGGTGCTGTTCCTCGTCTTCACCGCGTGGCCGGTGATCTCGTCGCTCTTCATGAGCGTCACCGACATCAAGAGCCGGGACCTGCAGAACCCGTTCGCGGTGAACTTCGTCGGCCTCGACAACTTCGCCACCGTGCTCGCCGACCCGACGTTCCGGAAGGCCGCGACGAACACGCTCTACTTCGTCGTCGTCGGTGTCCCGCTGACGATGATCACGGCGCTCGCCATCGCGATCGCACTCAACACCGGCATCACCAAGCTCTCCGGGTTCTTCCGGATCGGGTACTACATGCCGGTGGTCACCTCGATCGTGGCCGTCGCCGTCGTCTGGCGGTTCCTGCTGCGACCCGAGAACGGGCTGATCAACGAGGTGCTGGGCTGGGTGGGCATCACCGGTCCGGACTGGCTGGGCAGCACCACCTGGGCGATGCCGTCGCTCATCGCGATGTCGGTCTGGCGGAACCTGGGCACGCTCGTCGTGATCTTCCTGGCCGGCCTGCAGTCCGTGCCGAAGGCCCTGCACGAGGCCGCCGCGCTCGACGGTGCGACCGCCTGGCAGCGGCTGCGGCAGATCACCATCCCGACGATCCGGCCGACCATGCTCTTCGCCGGCGTCATCACGGGCATCGGCTTCCTGCAGTTCTTCGAGGAGCCCTTCGTCATGACGCAGGGCGGTCCGCTGAACAGCACGCTCTCGGTGGCCTACCTCGTCTACAACACGTTCGGGTTCGGCAACTACGGCGTCGCGGCCGCGATGAGCTACGTGCTCTTCGCCGCGGTCGTGGTGCTCACGATCATCCAGTTCAAGGTCTTCGGCGAGCGCGACGACGCGACCGGTCCGAAGCGCCGCTGGTTCCGTCGCGCGGGAGGTGCGTCGGCATGACCACGCTCCAGGACACCAAGCCCCGCGGCACGGTGGGGTCGCACATCGGCGAGCCGCAGGCCCGCCCGTGGCTCTACGCGGTGCTCGGCATCGGCCTCGTGCTCGTCGTCACGCCGTTCGTCTGGATGGCCCTCGGGTCGGTCAAGAGCGAGGGCGAGCTTCGCGCCAACCCGCCCACGTGGTGGCCGCAGAACCCGACGCTGGACAACTTCCGCGAGCTGTTCACACGGCTCGACTTCCCGCAGTTCTTCGCCAACTCCGTCCTCGTCGCGGTCGTCGTGACGGTCGGCAACCTGGTGTTCTGCTCGATGCTCGGGTACGCGTTCGCCAAGCTCGACTTCTGGGGGCGCGCGTGGCTGTTCCGGCTGGTGCTTGCCACGCTCATGATCCCCGGGATGGTCACGCTGGTCCCGCTGTTCGTGCAGATCAGCAACCTGGGCATGGTCAACACGTACTTCGGCCTGATCCTGCCGTTCCTGGCCGGACCCTTCGGCGTGTTCCTCATGCGGCAGTTCATCCAGGGGATCCCCGACGAGCTGATCGACGCCGGGCGCGTGGACGGCGCCGGGGAGTTCCGGATCTTCGCGCGGGTGGTCATGCCGCTGTGCAAGCCGGCCCTCGCGACGCTCGCGATCCTCACGTTCCTCGGCTCCTGGAACAACTTCCTGTGGCCGCTGGTCGTGTCCAGCACCGAGGACATGTACACCCTCCCGGTCGCGCTCGCGCTGTACAGCGTCGGGCAGAACTCCACGCAGTACGGCCTCCTGCTCGCCGGCTCGATGGTCGTCGTCCTCCCCATCCTCGTCCTGTTCTTCGCGCTCCAGAAGCACGTCGTGCAGGGCCTGGCGACCACCGGCCTCAAGTCATGAAGGGCTCGATGATGAGACTCCGACCTCTCGCGGCCGCAGCAGCGGCTGCGGCACTCCTCCTCACCGGTGCCACCACCGCCTCCGCAGGCGGCCGGCACCACGACGACCTCGGCCTCAGCCGGCACGACCGCGCGGACCTGAAGCGCTGGGGGCACGACACGTGGACGTCGTTCGTCGCCATGACGGACGAGACCACGGGCCTGCCGGCCGACAACATCGACGCGTCCCTGGACCCGGCGACACGGTCCGGCTACACGTCCCCGACGAACATCGGCGCGTACCTGTGGTCCACGATCTCCGCCGAGGAGCTCGGGATCATCGGCAAGCGCGAGGCCAGGCAGCGGATGAAGCAGACGCTCGCCACGCTGGCGACGATGGAGCGCCACGAGCCGAGCGGCATGTTCTACAACTGGTACGACGAGGCCACGGCAGCCAAGCTCACCGTGTTCCCGACGGGCGAGACGATCTACCCGTTCCTGTCGTCGGTGGACAACGGGTGGATGGCCGCGGCCCTCATGGTGGTCCGCACCGCCGAGCCGTCCCTGCGCAGGCAGGCGGACGCGCTGCTGGAGCCGATGAACTTCGCGGCGTTCTACGACCCGGCCGCCAACGGCGGCATCCCCGGGCGAGCAGGTCTGCTGCGCGGCGGGTTCTGGGCCGCTCCCCCGGCCGGCACCTCCACGCCGGGGACGGTCGACGGGACGCCGGTGTGGTTCACCAACAACCACTACGACATCACCAACTCCGAGCCGCGGATCGCCAGCTACATCGGCATCGCCCGCGGCCAGATCCCGCCCGCGCACTACTACGCGACGGCCCGCACGTTCCCGGCCAGCTGCGACTGGGACTGGCTGGAGCAGCGTCCGGTGGGCGTGACGCGCACGTACGAGGGCATCGAGGTGTTCGAGGGCGCGTTCACGTACCGCGGCATGCACATCGTCCCGACGTGGGGCGGCGACATGTTCGAGGAGCTCATGCCGGACCTGTTCGTGCCGGAGTCCGAGTGGGCCCCGAAGAGCTGGGGTGTCAACCACCCGCTCGCCGTCCGCGCGCACATCGAGCACGGCATGGTCGAGGCCGGCTACGGCTACTGGGGCTTCTCCCCCGCGAGCGACCCGTTCGCCTCGTACGCCGTCTACGGCGTCGACGCGATCGGCATGGACCCGACCGGGTACCCCTCGGACGCGGAGAAGACGAACGTGGACGCGGGCTACGAGGGCTGCCGCCCTGCGACCAACCCGACGCCGACGTTCGGTGACGGCGTCGTGACCCCGCACGCGTCCTTCCTCGCGCTGCCGTACGCACCGCGCGAGGCCGTGCAGAACCTCCGCAACATCGAGACGGTCCTCGGCGCGTACGGCGACGGCGGGTTCTACGACTCCGTCGCGGTCCGCTCCAACACGCAGGCGGACCGGTACCTGTCGCTCGACCAGGGCATGGTCCTGGGCGCGCTGGGCAACGTGCTGGGCGGCGGCGTCCTGCACGAGTCGTTCGGCACCCGCCAGGTGGAGAAGGTCCTGCGGCCGCTCATCGGCCAGGAGGAGTTCAGCGCGGGGGTGATCAAGTGACCGAGGCGCGCACGGACTGGGAGAACAGGATCGGGCGTCGCTCGGACACCGCCGCGGCCGGGCAGATCCCGGTGCTCGCACCCCCGGCGGGGCTGTACGCCGCGCCGGGGGTGGGGCAGGTGACCCTGCACTGGGAGCCGGTCGACGGCGCGGTCGGGTACCAGGTCGTCCGCGACGGGAAGCCGCTGGACCACCAGGGCGGCGACGTGCTGGCGGTCCCGCACGGGCCGTACGCCGACACCACCGGCGAGCCGGGCGTGCCGTACCGCTACGCCGTCGCCACGGTCACCGACGTCGACGTGACCGGTCCGGCGGGTGACGAGGTCGTCGCGGCCTCGCTGCCCTCCGGTGACGCGGGCGTCGAGGTCCTGGTGGACGTCGCCACCGTGGTCCGCGAGCTGCCCCGGCCCTGGCGGCCGATGATCGGCTCGGAGCACCTCAGCCTCCTGCTGAGCGACGAGACGGTCGGCGGGCAGAGCATCTCCGCGGACCTCACGTCGGCGCTGCGGGCGGCGCACGACGAGCTCGGTGTGGCCACGGTCCGGGCGCACGCGATCCTCTGCGACGACCTCGGCGTCTACCGCGAGGTCGACGGCGAGCCCGTGCACGACTTCTCGGGTGTCGACGCGACGTACGACGCGCTCCTGGCCCTCGGCCTGCGTCCCGTCGTCGAGCTGTCCTACATGCCGCGCGACCTGGCGTCGGACCCGGACGTGACCGTGTTCGACTACGGCGCGATCGTGTCCCCGCCGAAGGACTGGGACCGGTGGGGCGCGCTGATCACCGACCTCGTCGCGCACCTGGTCCGGCGGTACGGCCTCGACGAGGTCCGCGACCGGTGGTCGTTCGAGGTGTGGAACGAGCCGAACCTCGAGGTCTTCTGGTCCGGCACGCGCGAGGAGTTCTGGCGCCTGTACGACGTCACCGTGAACGCGGTCCGCGCGGTGGACGACCGGCTCGTCGTGGGCGGTCCGTCGACCGCGGCGGCCGGGTGGGTGGACGGGCTCCTGGAGCACGTCGCGTCGTCCGGCGCACCCGTCGACTTCGTGTCGACGCACACCTACGGCAACGCTCCCCTGGACGTGCGGGCGACGCTCGCGCGGCACGGGCGCGAGGACGCGCAGATCTGGTGGACCGAGTGGGGCGTGAGCCCGACGCACTTCGGCAACGCCAACGACGGCGTGTTCTCCGCGGCCTTCCTGGTCCGCGGGATGCGGTCGGCGGCCGGGCGGATCGACGCGCTGTCCTACTGGGTGGTCTCCGACCAGTTCGAGGAGCTCGGCCGACCGCCGCGCCTCCTGCACGGCGGGTTCGGGCTGCGGACCGTCGGCGAGCTGCGCAAGCCGCGGTGGTGGGCGCTGTGGCTGCTGGAGCAGCTGGGTCGCGACGAGGTCGCGGCGACCGTGACCGGCGACGGTGCGGACAGCCTGGTCGAGGTGTGGGCGTCGCGCGACGAGGACCGCATCGCGATCGCGCTCTGGAACGGCACGCTCGACCAGGGGCTGGTGGACGGCTCGACGGCGCTGGCCCGCACCGCCCGGGTGGTGCTCGACGGTCTGCCCGACGGCGACTGGACCGTGCGCGAGTCGAGGGTCGACGCCGAGCACTCGAACATCGCGGCCGTGTGGTCGTCGATGTCGGACGGTGCCGACTGGCCGACCGACGAGCAGTGGGCGAGCCTGCGGGCCGCCGACCGGCTCGCCGTCACGGAGCGCCCGCTCGACGGGTCGACGATCGACGTCGACCTGCCGAACCCGTCGATCGTGCTGGTCGAGCTGGTCCGCGCGGTGCACGCGGGGTGAGCCCCTGGTGGCGCGGTGCCGTCGTCTACCAGGTGTACGTCCGGTCCTTCCTGGACGGGGACGGCGACGGCGTCGGTGACCTGGCGGGTCTGACCGCCGGGCTCGACGCCGTCGCTCGCCTGGGCGTCGACGCGGTGTGGCTCACGCCGGTGTACCGCTCGCCGCAGGCTGACCACGGGTACGACGTGGCCGACCACCGCGACATCGACCCGCTCTTCGGGGACCTCGCCGCGTTCGACGCGTTCCTCGCCGAGGCGCACGAGCGCGGGCTGCGGGTGCTCATGGACCTGGTCCCGAACCACGTGTCCGACCAGCACCCGTGGTTCGTCGCCGCGCGCGCCGGCGGACCCGAGCGGGAGCTGTTCCACATCCGCTCCCGGCCCACCGGCTGGCGGTCGATGTTCGGCGGGCCCGCCTGGTCGCCGCTCCCCGACGGCGACTGGTACCTGCACCTGTTCGCCCCCGAGCAGCCGGACCTGAACTGGGCGCACCCGGTGGTGCGGGCCGACTTCGCGGACACGCTGCGGTTCTGGCTGGGGCGCGGCGTCGACGGGTTCCGGGTGGACGTGGCCGGTGGGCTGGCGAAGGACCCCGCGTACGGCGAGGTGCGCCCGGGCGTCCCGCACCCGCACTGGGACCGCGACGAGGTGCACGACATCTACCGCTCGTGGAGGCACGTGCTGGGCGACGCGCCCGCAGTCGCGGAGGCCTGGGGACCGCCCGAGCGCACCGCGGCCTTCGCCCGCGCCGACGAGCTGGGCCAGGCCTTCGCGTTCGACGTCCTGCGCACACCCTGGTCCGCCGCGGCCCTGCGCCGGACGGTCGACGCCCAGCTCGCCGCCCACCGCGCGGTCGGTGCCCTGCCCGCCTGGGTGGCTGGCAACCACGACATCGCCCGGGTCGCGACGCGCCTCGGACCCGAGCGCGCCCTCGCCCTGCACCTGTTCCTGCTCGCCCTGCCCGGCGCGTTCTACCTGTACGCCGGCGACGAGCTGGGCCTGCCCGACGCCGACGTACCCCCGGAGCGGTGGCAGGACCCGCAGTCCCTGCGGTCCGGTGGCCAGCTGCCCAACCGCGACGGCGCGCGCGTGCCGCTGCCGTGGACGTCGGGACCCGGCGCCGGGTTCACGACGGGCACGCCGTGGCTGCCGGTCCCCGCGACCTGGCCCGAGTACGCCCGCGAGCGGCAGGAGACCGACCCCGCGTCGGCGTGGTCGGTGCTGCACCGGGCGCTCGCCGCACGCCGCTGGCTGTGGACGTCGGAGGACCTGTCCTGGGAGGACGCCCGGCCCGGGGTGCTCGTCGGCCGCCGCGGCGACGCGCTCGTCGCGCTCAACACGTCGTCCCGCCCGTGGCGCCTCCCGCCCGGGACGGCGGTGGTCGCGCGCAGCGGCGCCGGCGCGGACCCGACGATCGTCACACCTGCGGAGTGCGCCTGGCTGACGGACGGGCCGGTACGTTTCGCAGCGTGAGGACACGAGCAGCCCTGGTCGCGGCGCTGCTCGCACTCGTGCTCGTGGGCTGCAGCCCGGACCCGCCCGAGCCCTCGCCGGCGCCGTCCCCGTCGGCCACGCCGACCCCGACCGTGGACCCGACGGACCCCGCTGCGATCCGCGCGACCGGCACGCCCGTGACCTCCGGTGCCGTGACGCTCACCGTCTCCGTGCCCGGTCTCGCGGTGGCGGTCGACCCGGACGGCTCCGCCCGCGCCGCCGTCCCCGGCGACGCGCTGGTCGCGACGCCCGAGGGGTTGACGATCACCGCGCTGTCCGACGGGACCGCCGCGATCCGCGACGGCTCCGGCGTGTTCGTCGCCGGTCTGACGACCGACCCGTGGGGTACCGGGCTGGTCCAGGTGCGACCCGAGGTCGTCCGGCTCGGCGACGCCGCCGACCTCTGGTTCACGACCGTCGCGGTCGAGAGCGCCGTCTGGGGGGAGAACGAGGGCGGGCGCTCGCTCGCCGTCACGCCCAGCGCGTGGGCCCGCGCCCGCGGGCAGGCCGCGCAGGAGGGCCTATGGGCACAGGTCGTCGCCCTCGCACCCGACGCCGACACCCCCGGCATGAAGGCGCAGCTCGAGTGCCACGAGCTCGGCGCCCCGGACAAGGCCACCTGGAACCTGGAGCCTTGGCGGCCCGACGTCGACGCCATCGAGATGATCCGCGAGCGCTGCAACCCCTGACGAGGCTCGGCCCGCCTCGTGCGAGGTGCGCAGGAGGCGGGCCGAGCACCCACCGCCCGGGGGGTGTGGCGGCGGGTCGGCGCGCCGGATCGGCGCGCGGTCGGGGGGTCAGCGCTTGTGCTTCTCCGGGACGGGGGCATCGCCGGACGCGCGCTGCGCCCGGTAGTAGGCGCGGGCCTCGTCCTGCCGGGCCTGCTCCGCGCCCGACGCGATCGGTGCGCGCAGGTGCGCCTGCTCGTAGCCGAACGCGTCGACCAGGGACTGAGCGTGCGGGCGCAGGCGAGCCAGCAGCCGGTCGATGTACGACGTGACGGTGCGAGCACGCCCGGCCGACAGCCGGCCGTTCAGCAGGTACCAGGTGAGGTTGCGCTCGATGACGGTGAGCCCGAACAGGTCCCGCACCCAGGTGAGGATCTGGCGGGTGCCGGGGTCCGTGACGCGCTCCAGCGCGGCCGTGAACGACTCCCACTGGACCAGCTCGGCGTGCGCGCGGGCCGCGGCGATGAGCTCATGCTGGTGGGCGTTGAACAGGGCCGCCGCGGTCGCGGGGTCGGCCTTCTGCGCCGGGCGCAGGGCCTGGGCGACCTCCTCGACCATCGTCTCGACGCGGTCCACCAGCAGCTCGCGCTGCGTGGCCGTCTCGCGCAGCTGACCGGCCGAGCGGCGCGGGTCGCCGACGTCGGCGATGGTCTGCACGGCGCGGTGCAACGGTGTGCGGTACCGGGCCGCGTCGGACGCACGCTCGGCCACCATGCGGGCGACCTTCGTCGCGTCGAGGTGCTTGAAGCCCTTCGCGTAGTCGGTGAGCAGGCGCTTCCCGACGAGCTGCAGCAGGACGGTGTTGTCGCCCTCGAACGTCGCGTACACGTCCATGTCGGCGCGCAGCCCCGTGATCCGGTTCTCCGCGAGGAAGCCCGCCCCACCGCACGCCTCGCGGGCGACCTGGAGCGTGTTCAGCGCGTGCCACGTCGACGCCGGCTTGAGCGCCGCCGCGAGCGTCTCGAGGTCCTCGCGCGTCTCCGGGGTGTCGTTGCGGCCGGAGAACACGTCGTCGAACGCCGCGAGCAGGTCCTCGTGCGCGAACCCGGCGGCGTACGTCTCCGCGAGCAGCGGGAGCAGGCGGCGCTGGTGCTCGGCGTAGTCGAGGATGACGACCTCGTCGGTGGGCGACGCGCCGTTGAACTGCCGGCGCTGGTTGCCGTACGTGATCGCGATGGTCAGGCCGATGCGGGCGGCCGTGACCGCGGCACCGTCGAGCGAGACGCGACCCTGCACGAGCGTGCCGAGCATCGTGAAGAACCGGCGGCCCGGGCTCGCGATGGGCGACGAGTAGGTGCCGTCCTCGGCGACGTCGCCGTACCGGTTGAGCAGGTTCGTGCGCGGGACCCGGACCTGGTCGAACCAGAGCCGCCCGTTGTCGATGCCGTTCAGGCCACCCTTGAGCCCGTCGTCCTCACCGCCGACGCCCGGGAGGAACTCCATCGTGGCCTCGTCGCGGATCGGCACGTAGAACGCGTGCACGCCGTGGTCGGTGCCCGCGGTGATCAGCCGGGCGAACACGGTGGCGGCCGTACCGTGGACGCCGGCGTTGCCGAGGTAGTCCTTCCAGGCCGCGCGGAACGGCGTGTGGATGACGAACTCCTGCGTGGCCGGGTCGTACGTGGCGGTGGTGCCGATGGCGGCGACGTCCGAGCCGTGGCCCGTCTCCGTCATCGCGAACGCGCCCGGCACCGCGACCGACAGCGCGTCCGCGAGGAACTCGTCGTGGTTGCGCTCGGTGCCCAGGTGGTAGATCGCCGAGGCGAACAGCCCCCACTGCACCCCCGACTTGATCTGCAGCGACGGGTCCGCGTGCGTGAGCTCCTCGAACCGGGCCAGGAAGCCGCCGTGGTCCTCGTGGCCGCCGAACCGCTTCGGGAACGAGCGGTGCACGTCGCCCTCGGCGGCGAGCAGGCGGAGCTGGCCGAGGACGCGCTCGCGGTGGTCGGCGAGCGACTGGCCCTCGATCCGGTGGAACCGCTCGTCGGCCATGAGCTTGCGAGCGGCCAGGCGGAGCTCCGGGTAGTGCCCGAGCAGGACCTGCTGCAGGTGCGCGATGTCGACGTTGGTGACGTCGGCGTCGAGGCGGGGGTCGCCGGCCTCGGGCGCCTCGACGGTGGGGCGCGTGCTGGTGGTGGTCATCGGGACTCCTCCGGAGTGGTGCGGTTGCGGTCACGGGCGAGCAGCCCGACGGGTCCGGCCCAGAGCCATGCGGCGACCTGGGCGGTGAGCTCTTCGCGGTCCGGGCTGGCGGGCTCCTCGCGGTGGGCCAGCCACCACTCGCCGGAGCCGCGCACGAAGCCGACGGCGCCGGCGGCCCAGGACTCGGCCAGCGCGACGCGCGCCGCCAGAGCGCTGTCGTCCTCTTCCGACGCCTCGGGCCTGCGTGCCGTGCGCCTGCCCTCGTGCTCCTCGGTCAAGCCACGGGCGAACGGCGCCGCGACGAGCGCGGTGACCGAGTCGAGGAAGTGCCCGAGCGGCCCGCCCGACTCCACGGACCCGTTGCGCGTCACGAACGCGTAGACGTTGGGCGACGACTCGATCATCTCGAGGTACACCGCGACCATGGCCCGCAGACCGTCGCGGGGGGTCGGCGCGATCCGCAGGACGCCCTCCAGCGCCCCCTGGATCTGCAGCACGACGGCCTCGGCGACGGCGATCTGCAGGCCGGTCTTGTCCGCGAAGTACCGGTAGACGATCGACTTGGAGGTGCCCGCGGCGGCCGCGATCTCCTCCATCGAGACGTCGGGTCCCTTGTGGTGGACGGTGCGGCGCGCGATGCGGACCAGCTCGGCGCGGCGGGCCTCGCGGTGGTCGGCCCAGCGGGTGGACCGGCCGTCGGCCGCGAACGCGTCCTCGGCAGGGCGTCTGGTCGCGGGGGGCGTCGGAAGGGCCGGTCGCGGACGACCGACCTCGGAGTTCAGCAGCGTGAGGGCCGTCGCCTTCGACGGACCCGGTGTGACAGGGCTCACGAGACCGAAGGTATCAGGTACTGTGGGTTTCGGACACCACGTCACTTCGAGCGCACCGTGCTCGACACCCCTGCGCTCGACGACGATGCGAGAGGAACGCGCCCATGGCACGCCCCACCCCCACACCCGAGATCCGCAAGGCCTACGTGCTCGGCGGCAACCGGATCCCCTTCGCCCGCGCCGGCGGCCCCTACGTGCGGGCCAGCAACCAGGACATGCTCACCGCGGCGATCGACGGGCTCGTCGCCCGGTACGGCCTGCAGGGCGAGCGCATCGGCGAGGTCGCCGCGGGTGCCGTGCTCAAGCACAGCAAGGACTTCAACCTCACCCGCGAGGCCGTCCTCGGGTCGGCCCTGTCGGCCGAGACCCCCGCGTACGACGTGCAGCAGGCCTGCGCGACCGGTCTGGAGACCGTCGTCTCGCTGAGCAACAAGATCCGCCTCGGTCAGCTCGAGTCCGCGATCGCCGGCGGCGTCGACTCCACGTCGGACGCCCCCATCGCCGTGAGCAACCGGCTGCGCCGCGCGCTCCTCGACCTGTCGCGGGCGAAGACCGTCGGGCAGAAGCTCGCCGCCGTCGCGACGATCCGCCCGAAGGACCTCGCGCCCGTCGCGCCGAACACCGGTGAGCCGCGCACGCACCTGTCGATGGGCGAGCACCAGGCGCTCACGACCGCCCAGTGGGAGATCACGCAGGCCGCGCAGGACGAGATCGCGCTGGCCAGCCACCAGCGGCTCGCCGCGGCCTACGACTCCGGGTTCTTCGACGACCTGGTCACCCCGTTCCGCGGCCTGACGCGTGACGCCAACCTGCGCGCCGACTCCTCGCTGGAGAAGCTTGCGAAGCTCAAGCCGGCGTTCGGGCTCGGGCTGGACACCCCCGCGACGATGACGGCCGGGAACTCGACGCCGCTGTCCGACGGCGCCTCCGCGGTGCTGCTCGGCTCGGCGGAGTGGGCTGCGGCGCACGACCTGGTCCCGCTCGCCTCGGTGGTCGACGCCGAGGCCGGCGCGGTCGACTTCGTGCACGGCGACGACGGCCTGCTCATGGCCCCCGCGTTCGCGGTACCGCGCCTGCTGGCCCGCAACGGGCTGACGCTGGACGACCTCGACTACGTCGAGATCCACGAGGCCTTCGCGGCGACCGTGCTGACGACGCTGGCCGCGTGGGAGTCCGAGGAGTTCGGGCGGACCCGGCTGGGCCTCGACGGCGCGTTCGGCACCGTCGACCGCGCGAAGCTCAACGTGCACGGGTCGTCGCTGGCCGCGGGCCACCCGTTCGCCGCGACCGGCGGGCGGATCGTCGCGACGATCAGCAAGGAGCTGCACCGTCGCAAGACCGAGTCCGGCTCCGACAAGCCCGTCCGGGCGCTCGTGTCCGTGTGCGCAGCCGGCGGGCTGGGCCTCACCGCGATCCTCGAGGCGGCCTGACCATGAGCGACACCTACCTGAACCTGGTCAACAGCGGCTTCACCAAGAAGGTCGCGAAGCAGCTCGGGCTGCCCCAGCCCGCTCCGCTGCGTCGCTACGAGCCCGGCCAGCCGCTCCTGCAGGGCGCGGCGCTGGTGCTCGGACGCGGACCGGAGTCCGACGCGCTGGCCGGGTTCCTGTCCTCCGACTGGGACCTCGACGTGCACCGGCACGCGACCCCCGGCACGCGGTACTCCGCGGTCGTCCTCGCCCTCACGGAGCTGACGCACCCCGACCAGCTCTCCGAGCCGGTGCTGGCCGCCGGCGCCGTGCTCAAGGAGCTGCCGAAGGGCGCCCGCGTCGTCACCGTCTCCCGCGCCTCGCGGGCCGACGACGCCCCCGCGGTCGCCGCCGCACGGCAGGGCGTCGACGGGCTGCTGCGGTCGCTGGCCAAGGAGCTGCGCGGCGGGTCGACCGGCAACGGCGTCGTGCTGGCCGAGGACGTCCCGGTCACCGCCCCCTCCGTGCTCGGTGCCCTGCGGTTCTTCCTGTCCACCAAGTCCGCGTTCGTCGACGGGCAGCTGCTCGCCGTCGACTCGGCGGCCGGCACGCTGCCCGGAGACTGGGCCGCGCCGTTGGCCGGCCGCGTCGCCGTCGTCACGGGAGCGGCCCGCGGCATCGGCGCGTCGATCGCCGACACGCTCGCCCGCGACGGAGCCACCGTGGTCGCGGTCGACGTCCCCGCCGCCGGGGAGCAGCTGGTCACCGTCGCCAACCGCGTCCGCGGGACCGCGCTGCAGCTCGACGTCACGGCCGACGACGCCGGCGCCCGCATCCTGGAGCACGCGCTGCAGCGGCACGGGCGGCTCGACATCGTCGTGCACAACGCCGGGATCACGCGCGACAAGCTGCTCGCGAACATGAGCCCCGACAAGTGGGACTCCGTCCTCGCGGTGAACATCGCGTCGCAGCTGCGCATCAACGAGGCGCTGCTGACCTCCGGCGACTTCACGGACGCGCCGCGGATCGTGTCGCTCGCGTCGACGTCGGGCATCGCCGGCAACCGCGGACAGACCAACTACGCGGCGTCGAAGGGCGGGGTCATCGGCATGGTCCGGGCGACCGCACCGCTGCTCGAGGCGTTCGGCGGGACCGCGAACGCGGTCGCTCCCGGGTTCATCGAGACCGAGATGACCGCGCGCATCCCCGCCGTCACGCGGCAGGTCGCCCGTCGGCTCAACTCGCTGCAGCAGGGCGGGCAGCCCGTGGACGTCGCCGAGACCGTGGCGTTCCTGGCCTCCCCCGCGGCCGGCGGCGTGGTCGGACGCGTCCTGCGCGTGTGCGGGCAGAACATGGTGGGCGCATGACGTCGACGGTCGTGCTGCCCGAGGTGCCGGGCCTCGGCGGGCTGTTCGCCCGCGGCGCCGGGCTCTCGCTCGCGCGGCGCGTGCGCTCCGGGCCGACCGTGCTGCCCGACGTCGAGTACGTCGTCCGTGGGGTGCGGGCGTCCTCCGAGCACCTGACGGACTACCAGCACCTGCTCGGGGAGTCCGCGTCCGACGTGCTCCCCGCCGGGTTCGTGCACGTCCTGGCGTTCCCGGTGGCCACCGCCCTGATGGTCCGCAGCGACTTCCCGCTGCCGCTCGTCGGCCTGGTCCACGTGGCCAACCGCGTCACGCAGCAGCGACCGGTCCTGCTCACCGACGACCTCGACGTCCGCGCCACCGCCACCGACCTGCGGCCGCACCGGTCCGGTACCCAGGTGGACCTGGTGACGGAGGTGTCCGTCGACGGTTCGGTCGCCTGGCGCGGGGTGTCCACGTACCTCGCGCGGGGGATCTTCCTCGCCGGGTCGGTCGACGAGTCGTCGGAGACCTTCGCCCCGCCGACGCCCACCGGACGCTGGACGCTCGACGGCGACACCGGGCGCCGGTACGCGGCGGTGTCCGGCGACCGGAACCCGATCCACCTGACCGCGCTGTCGGCGAAGGCGCTCGGCTTCCCGCGGGCCATCGCGCACGGCATGTACACGGCGTCGCGGGCGCTCGCCGACGTGGGCGCCCGGCGCGGGGACGCGTTCGAGTGGGCGGTCGAGTTCGTGAAGCCGGTGCTCCTGCCGGGGACCGTCACCGTGCGGGTCGCGCGCGCCGACGACGGGTTCACGTTCGCCGGCTGGGACGCCCGCTCCGGCAAGCCGCACCTGACCGGGTCGGTCACCCCGCTGCGCTGAGCCGCGCTTCCAGCCCGGCACGGACGGCGGGCCACTCGTCGGGGAGGATCGAGAAGTACGCGCTGTCGCCGCGGCTGCCGTCCGGGGCCAGCCGGTGGCTGCGCAGGACGCCCTCCGGCACCGCGCCGAGGCGGCGGATCGCCGCGATCGAGCGGGCGTTGCGGGCGTCGGCACGGAACGCGACGCGAGCGCAGCCCCACGTCTCGAACGCGTGCGTGAGGAGCAGGAGCTTGCACGACGGGTTGTTGGTCGTGCCCCACCAGCGGGGATCGTAGAACGTGTGGCCGATCTCGACGCGGCCGATGCGCAGGTCGAGGTCGTAGAACGAGGTCGATCCCCGCACGACCCCGGTCCCGGCGTCGACCACGGCGAACGCCAGCCGGCCGGGCGCCGCATCCGCCGTGCGGATCTCGGAGCGCATCGCCGCCGGGGAGCCGGGGGTCGGCGACGACATCCCCGCCCACAGGCAGTCGTCGACGAACGCGGAGAGCGGCTCGGCGTGCTCGTCGGCCAGCGGGACCAGCCGGGTGCCGTGGCCCTCGAGGGTCAGGTCGTGCAGCATCCGCCGATCCTGGCACGACCCGACCCTCGGGACGCTCAGAGGTCCGCGGGGCGCAGGACGAACGTGATGGCGTGCGCGATCTGCACGTTGCCCTTGTTCAGGTCGAGCTTGCCGGGGACGAGGAACGGGTTGAGGTCGTTGCGGTCCTGGTCCCGCAGCTGCACGATGCCCCAGCGCTTCGACAGGACGTCGACGGTGAACGTGCCGCCCTGGGCGGTGGTCAGCACCGCGTTGTCGCTGGCCAGCGCCGTGCCGGAGTCGATCGTCGCGCCGGGGACCACGTGGTAGAGCAGCACCTGCTCGATCGCGTCGATGCCGACCGCGCCCGCGAGCGCCGTGAGGACCTCCTGCTCGGTGCCGTACCAGCGGTGGGTCAGGTCCTTGGCCAGCACCTGGAACGCGCGGTCCGTCGGGACGAACGCGGTGAGCGGGACGGTCCCGTCGGCCAGGACCGCGACCGGGCTGCCCGGCTTGGCGGCGAGCACCGCGCCGACCGCCTGGTCGAGGATGTCGAAGTCCCGCCAGCTGCGGTCGAACGTGTCGCCGTCGGAGGCGAGCAGGGCGGCGAGGCTGGACGTCCCGGTGGGTGGGGCCGCGGTCGCGGCGGGCGCGAGGGCGAGTCCCGCGCCGGCGACGACACCGGTGGCGACGAGGGCGGAGAGCGTGCGACGGATCCTCATGGTGGGCTCCTACGGACGACGGTCGCGGCCGACGCCTGTGCGCCGCACCGCGCGGGCACCCGGGAGGACGCCCTGTGTCCCCTTCGTCCGGAACCCGCCCGCGGGATGCACTCGCCGAGAGCGTGCCTTCGCGACGAGCGGGGCAGTTGCGACTGCCGCGCTCGTCGCAGAGTCACGTTCTCGCGCGGCTGTGACCCGGCGGTCAGTCGTCCAGGGCGGGGCCGCAGGCTGCTGCGGCCGTCGCCGCCAGGTGGTTCAGGCCGTGGACCGCGAGGAGGGGTCGGGTGTCCTCGACGACCGCCCAGCAGCCGTCGACGACCTCGTAGCGGACGGCGGGGCCCGTCGACAGGTACTGCGTGAGCGCGACGACCAGGCGGTCGACGGCCTCGCTCGTCGTGCCGACACCGACGGACGCGCGGATGGCCCCGCCGGACGCGCCGAGGTGCGCCAGGAGCGGGTGCGCGCAGAAGCGACCGTCGCGGACCCCGATGCCGTGCTCGGCCGCGAGGTACGCCGCGACGAGGCCGGGGTCGTGGTCGGGCACCGTGAACGTGAGGACACCGACGGGCGCCTCCGAGTCGGGCCAGATGCGCGCGACCTCGACGCCGTCGATGGCCGACAGCCCGGCGACGAGCCGCTCCCGGAGCGCCTCCTCGTGCGCCGCCAGGGCGCCGGCCGGGAGCGCGGCGAGCTGGTCGCACGCCTCCGCCAGCGCGATGGCGCCGATGACGTTGGGCGACCCGGCCTCGTGGCGCGCCGGCGCGGGCTGCCAGACGGTCCGGTCGGCGCGCACGTCGCGCACCGCGCCACCGCCGGCGAGGTACGGCGTGCCCGTGTCCAGCCAGTCGCGACGGCCGACGAGGGCCCCCGCACCGAACGGTGCGTACGTCTTGTGGCCGGAGAACGCGACGTAGTCGGCGTCCGTGCTCGTCAGCGAGAAGCCGCGGTGCGGGACCAGCTGCGCGCCGTCGACCGCCACGCGGGCACCCTCGGCGTGGGCGAGCGCGACGACCTGGTCGATCGGCAGCGCCTCGCCGGTCACGTTGGACGCGCCGGTGACGGTGACCAGCGCGTACGGCTGCCGGGCGAGCTCGGCGCGCAGCGCGTCCAGCGTCTCGGCGACCGTCCGTGCGATCGGCAGGATCGTCGTGCGGTTGCCGTGCCGCTCGCTCGACTGCACCCAGGGCAGGAGGTTGGCGTGGTGCTCGACGTCCAGGACGAGGACCCGGCCACCGTCGGGGACCACGCCCGCCAGGAGGTTGAGCGAGTCGGTGGTGTTGCGCGTGATGATCGCGACGTCGTCGGGACGCGCGTCGACGAACCGGGCGACGGTCTGGCGGGCCGACTCGTACAGGGCCGTCGACACCTGCGACAGGTACCCGGCGCCGCGGTGCACGGACGCGTACAGCGGCAGCACCTCCGTCACGCGGGCGGCGACGGCCTCGAGCGCCGGGGCGCTGGCGGCGTAGTCCAGGTTGGCGTAGACGCGCTGCGTGCCGTCGACCAGCGGGACGGTGGTGGTGCCGCCGACGACCGGGAGCAGGGCGCCCACCTCGTCGACGGAGGCACACGAGGGGCGCTCGGCGATGACGGTCATGATGGTCCTCCGACACGTTCCGGGGGGACACCGCCTGCGGTGGAACCCCGCGCTTGCCGCGACCCGGGCGGGGCGCGGCCAGGTCGTCACCCGGGGCACCCCACCGCGGAGGAGGGTTGCCGGCCAGCGAGCCGGGGCTTGACGCTGGCGCTCATGACCTGTGACGAGGGTCCCGGCACGTCCGGGGACCTGTCAACGCGGCACGCGAACCGTCTCGCCTGACGGGACGCCTTGTCCACCACTTGGAGCGCGGGCGTCGCCGCGCGTAGCATCGCCGCACCATCCAGAGCGGCTGAGAGATCTGGCTCGACGACGCCGCAGCAACCCGCGGGCACCCTGTGCCCGGCCGAGGGTGCTACCGCCAGGACCGATGGAGGCGACATGACGGCCCGACCGATCGAACGCAGGCGCGCCACCACCCACGAGACGAGGCCCGTATGAGCTACGCCGGCGACCTGACCCCCCAGCAGGCCTGGGACCTCCTGACGTCCGACCAGAGCGCCGTGCTCGTGGACGTCCGGACCGACGCCGAGTGGCGCTACGTCGGCATCCCCGACTCCGCCCCGATCGACGGGCGCGCCGCCCTGGTCGAGTGGGTCTCCTACCCGTCGGGACGCCCGAACCCGCAGTTCCTCAAGCAGCTCACCGAGGCGGGCGTCACGGCCGGCCGGCCGGTCGTGTTCCTCTGCCGCTCGGGCGTGCGCTCGATCGCGGCCGCGCAGGCCGCCACCGCCGCGGGCCTCGGTCCGGCGTACAACGTGCTGGAGGGCTTCGAGGGCGACGTGGGTCCCGACGGGCACCGTGGCCACTCCGGCTGGCGCGCCGCCGGTCTGCCCTGGCGGCAGGCGTGAGCGCCGGACGCGTCCCCGGTCCGAACGACTGGGACGACCGTCGCACCCCCCGTGCGGACCTGCGCCCCGACACGCTCGCGGTGCGCGGCGGCCTGGTCCGCAGCCAGTTCCAGGAGACGTCCGAGGCGCTCTTCCTCACGCAGGGGTTCGTCTACGGCGGTGCCGCCGAGGCCGAGGCCGCGTTCGCCGGTGACACCGACCGGTTCCTGTACTCCCGGTACAACAACCCCACCGTGTCCACCTTCGAGGAGCGCCTGCGCCTGCTCGAGGGCGCCGAGGCGGCCGTCGCCACCGCGTCGGGCATGTCCGCGGTGTTCACCGCGATCGCGGCGCTGGTCGAGTCCGGCTCCCGCATCGTCTCCGCCCGCGCGCTGTTCGGGTCCACGGTCGTGATCTTCGAGGAGATCCTGGCCAAGTGGGGCGTGCGCACCGACTACGTCGACGGCCACGAGCTCGACCAGTGGGAGGCGGCCCTGTCCACGCCGGCCGACGTGGTCTTCTTCGAGACGCCGTCCAACCCGATGCAGGACCTCGTCGACATCGCGGCCGTGACCCGGCTCGCGCACGCCGCCGGGGCGACGGTCATCGTCGACAACGTCTTCGCCACCCCCGTGCTGTCCCGGCCGCTGGACTTCGGCGCGGACGTCGTCGTGTACTCCGCGACCAAGCACATCGACGGGCAGGGCCGGGTGCTCGGCGGCGCGATCCTCGGCACGGAGGAGTACGTGCACGGTCCGGTGCAGACCCTCATCCGCAACACCGGCCCGTCGCTGTCGGCGTTCAACGCGTGGGTGCTGCTCAAGGGCCTGGAGACGCTGTCGCTGCGGGTGCGCCACCAGACCGCGTCGGCCCTGCAGGTCGCGACCTGGATCGAGCAGCAGCCCGGGGTCTCGCTCGTGCGCTACCCGTACCTGCCGTCGCACCCGCAGCACGCGCTCGCGCTCGCGCAGCAGTCCGGAGGCGGGACCGTCGTCACGTTCAACCTGGCCGTGCCCGAGGGCGCGACCCCCGACGTGACCAAGAAGGTCGCCTTCGGCTTCCTGGACGCGCTGCGGGTCGTCGACATCTCCAACAACCTCGGCGACGCCAAGTCCCTGGTCACGCACCCGGCCACCACGACGCACCGCAAGCTCGGTCCCGAGGGCCGCGCGGCGGTCGGGATCGCCGAGTCGACCGTGCGGCTGTCCGTGGGGCTCGAGGACCCGGCGGACCTCATCGACGACCTCGCGCAGGCCCTCGGGACGCTCGCGGGCTAGAGCTGCACCGTCTCGTTCTCGCCGCCGTCGTAGCGCTCACCGGTGACCTTGGCCTTGACCAGGCTGAACGCCGTCGTCAGGCGGCCACCCTTGGCGTGCCAGTACTCGGCCGTCCGCCCGTGCAGCACGACGAGCACCAGGCCGGGGGTCTCGGGTCCGTCGGGGAACCACGCCTCGGCCGTCGCGCCCCACAGCTCGCGGTTCTTGGCCACGTCGCGGACCACCTCGGCCGGGCCCGAGACCGAGACCCACGCGGTCGCGTCGGCGAAGGCCGCGTTCGCCGGGCTGCCCGCCTCGATCTCGTGCACCTTGTGGCTGTCGGCGTCCGCGAAGAACCAGAGGTCCCCGTCGAAGTCGACGTCCTGCACCCCCATGGGCCGGCTGACCAGCGAGCCGTCCGCGCCGACCGTCGTCAGCATCGCGATCTTCGCGTCCTTGATGAGACCGGCCACCGTGGCGATGTCGTCGTCGTGCGTCATGCGTCCTCCTCGACCTGCGCACCCGCGGGGCTGCTGACCGCGGGTCCGGCCACCGTAGGCGTGTCGGACGGGTGCTGCATGCTCGGGGGATGACGGGGAGCGACTACGAGGCAATGGCCGACGACCTGGTCGCCCGGGGTGCCACGCACGCGCAGATGATGGGGCGGCCGATCCTCAAGGTCGGGTCGACGATGTTCGCCGCGCACGTCGGCGGGGACCGGCTCGCGGTCAAGCTCGGCCGGGACACGGCGGAGCACGCCGAGGCGCTGGCCCTGCCGGGAGCGACCGTGTGGGCGCCCGGCGACGGCGACCGGTACTTCTACGACTGGGTCGCCCTGCCGGCGTCGCTGGAGGACGAGTGGATGCGGTTCGCCGAGGTCGCCCGGACCCGCGCTCAGACGTCCTTGGCCATCCAGAGCGACAGGAAGTCGCCCGCGAAGTCGAAGAAGGGCACCACCGGTCGGTAGCCCGCCGACAGGTAGAGCGTGACCGCCTCGGGCTGGCGGATCCCCGTCTGCAGGACCACGCTGGTCAGCCCGCGCTCGCGTGCGTCGTCCTCGAGCGCGGCGAGCAGGGCGCGGGCCGCCCCGGACCCGCGCGCGGCCTCGTCGACCCAGACCTTCTTCAGCTCGGCCGACCCCGCGGGGTAGCCGTCCCGCGCGGCGCGCAGGGTCGCGCAGCCGACCGGCTGGCCGTCGACCCAGGCGATGACGGTGGTCAGGGCGCCGACACCCTGCTGGGGGTCGTCGGCCTCGAACCCCCCCGGCGTGCTCGCGGCGATCTCCGGGTACCGCACCTCGATGTCGAGCCACATCGCGTACCGCAGCGCCACCGCGACCGGGTCCGACCACTCCGTGCGCGTGAGCGTGACCGTGGGTCGCTCGCCCGTGCGGGGCTCGCGAGCCGTCGGGTAGAGCTCCTTGGCGAAGCAGCGCGAGTCCGCGACGCCGACGTACTCGCCGTAGTTCTCGATCGGGAGGAAGCCCGCCCGCAGGTACAGGCCGATGGCCTCCGGCTGCAGCGGACCCGTCTCCAGGATCAGCCGGCGCCAGTCGTGCTCGACCACCGCCAGCCGTTCGAGCTCGGCGAGGACCAGCCGGGAGTAGCCGCGGCCACGGTGCCCGGGGAGCACGTACATGCGCTTGACCTCGCCCGTGCCCGGCGGGACCGCGTCGTAGGCCGGGTCCTCGGCCAGCGAGCGGAGCGCACCCGTCGCGACCGCCTCGCCGTCGACGCGCACGAGGACCACCGAGACGATGTCCTCGCCGGTCATCGCGTGACCGATGTCCTCCTCGCCGTAGCGGTCGAGGAGCTCGGCCTGCTGGGCGGCCCGCAGCCGCGCAGCCTCCGGGTCGTCCCAGCCGACGACGACGAGCTCGACGCTCATCCGGCGGTCAGCCGACGAGCGCGTGCAGGACCGACGTGAAGAACCGCAGCCCGTCCGTCCCGGTGCGGGGGCCCTGGGCGCCGTCCGGACCGAAGCCCGGCTCGACGGCGTGCTCGGGGTGCGGCATGAGACCGACGACGTTGCCCGCCGCGTTCGCGATGCCGGCGATGCCGCGGCGGGACCCGTTCGGGTTCCAGCCCTGGTAGCGGAAGACCACGCGGCCCTCGCCCTCCAGCTCGTCGAGCGTGTGCTCGTCGGCGACGTACTGGCCGTCCTGGTTCTTCAGCGGGATCGTGATGTGCTCCCCCGCCGTGTAGTCGCGGGTCCAGGCCGTGTCGACGTTGTCGACCGACAGGACCTGCTCACGGCACACGAAGTGCAGGTGGTCGTTCTTGATCATCGAGCCCGGCAGCAGGTGCGCCTCCGTGAGGACCTGGAAGCCGTTGCAGATGCCGAGCACCGGCAGGCCCTTGTGCGCAGCGTCGATGATCTCCCCCATGACCGGCGCGAACCGGCTGATGGCACCCGCACGCAGGTAGTCGCCGTAGGAGAAGCCGCCGGGCAGGACGACCGCGTCGACCCCGTGCAGGTCCGCGTCGCCGTGCCAGAGGGAGACCGGCTCGGCGCCCGCGAGGCGGACCGCGCGGGCTGCGTCGCGGTCGTCGAGCGTGCCGGGGAAGGTCACGACACCGATCCTCGTCATGCCTGGGTGTCCTCGTAGACCGCGACCACGTCCTCGATCACCGGGTTGGACAGCACGTGCTCGCCGGCCTCACGGGCCGCGGCGAGGATCTCCTCGGTCACCGGCCCGTCGACCTCGAGCTCGAACCGCTTGCCCTGACGGACGGACGCGAACTGCCCGAACCCGAGCCGCGGCAGGGCGCCGGCGACGGCCTTGCCCTGCGGGTCGAGGATCTCGGGCTTCGGCATGACATCGACGACGACTCGTCCCACGAAAGGGCTCCAGGTGTTCGCGCGGCGGTGGGGGGTCGCGGCGATTCTAGCGAGTGGTTCGAGGCGTCCCGCGCACCTGCTCAGTCGGTGGCGACGAGGGCGGGGACGAGGCCCTCCTGGAAGGTGTCGACGCGCGACTGCCGGCCCCGGAACGCGATCCGCAGGGCGTCGACGAGGGCCAGGTCGGCCGGGCCTCTCCACGACGTGCGCCAGACCACCAGGAGCGCCGGCAGCACGAGGAGCGCACCCGCCGCGACCCCGACGGAGAAGAACAGGTCCGCGCGCCCGGTGCCCTCCACCCAGGCGACACCGAGGATGCAGCCGCTCAGCGTGACGAGCAGCATGCGGTGCCGCGGGGTCGGCCGGACGAGGCGCCGGGCGTGCTGCGCGGGCCGGACGGGGACCAGGCGTCGCAGCCGGCGGCGGGCGAGCAGCGAGCCGAGCACCCCCACCGCCAGGGCTCCGGCGAGCGCCACCAGCAGCGCGGGCGAGATGCCGGAGCGCGCGACGGTGACGGTCCCGACGCAAGCGTCGCCGCACGCCGCCGCAGCGAGCCTGGTCGGCGCCGCCAGGCACGCCGCCACGGCCCCCAGCCCGACGACCCCCACGGCGACCGTCAGGATCCCCGCGGTCCCGCGTGCGGTCAGCCGGTCGCGCATCACCCACCCGAACAGGAGGGTGTCGGCAGTGACCTCCTCACCCCCGTCGGGCACGAGGTGCTTGCGTGACTGCTTCTGCAGCTGCCGGCGGCCGCGGGACAGGAGGCCGACGGACATCCCCAGGGCGACCACCACGGCGGACCACGACGGCGCGTGCGGCCGGTCGCCGGTCGCCAGCGGGAGCAGCACAGAGACGGCCACGAGCACGAGCACCACGCTGCCCACGACCCGCAGCGGCGCGGAGGCACCCTCCAGGTCGTCACGGACCCACCCGCGGTAGCGGGCCGGGACGCGACGGTCGAACAGCCGGTACGCGAGCGCGTGCCGCAGCGGCGGCCGGGTCCGCGCCCGCGTCGCCCACCCCGACCGGACGAGCCCCGCAGCCGTCCGCACGTCGACGCGCGTCGCTCCCGGGGCGGCGAGGTCGGCGAGCAGCGCGACCATCTCGTCGGCCCGCCGCAGCCGCCAGCGGCGCGGGTAGGCGCGGAGCCAGAAGCGGGCGGAGCGCTCGAAGCGGGGGTCGGTGGTCATCGCCTCACCAGGTCGGCAGCAGGGATCAGGTCGGTGTCGTACCGGTCGACCTCGACGGGGCGGCCCGTCCAGGCCACGTGCCGCAGGTCGACGAACGCGCAGCCGGGCGTCGTGCGTGCCAGGAGCCAGAGGACCGCGGCCGTGGGCAGGAGCAGCAGGCACGCCGGTGCCGCGAGTGCGGAGAGCGAGAGGGCCCATGTCCCCGTCGCCTCCGCCGTCGCCCCCGCGAGGATGAGCCCGACCCACAGGGCGAGGCCCGGGCCGGCGTGCGGCGCGAGTCCCACGAGCTGGCGGGCGGGCTGCTCCGGGCGGTCGGCGAGGTGCCGGGCAAGGCGTCGCCGGACGGCGACCGCCAGGCCGACGCCCGCGAGCAGGGCAGCCGTCAGCGGGGCGGTGATCAGCGCGGTGTGGTCCCGCGGGACGACGACGAGCTCCGAGCACGCCAGCGCACCGGCGGCGTCGCACGGCACCGATCCGAGGCGCGTCGGGGCGAGGACGGCGGCGGTCGACCACGCCACCGCGCCGACCGTCAGCAGGAGCACCAGCGCCTGGGCACCCGGCTCGGCGGCCACCCGTGCGCGGGACGTCCGCACCCAGACCCACGAGCCGACGACCGGGGGCGATGTGCGGGCATGGCGCTGCAGCCTGCGCCGCACGACGGAGCCCGGGCGGACGCACAGCAGGGTGGCCGTGAGTGCGATCGTCAGGACCGTCCACATCGCCAGGGTGTCGCCACGGGTGTCAGACGCCAGCGCGTTCCAGAGCGGGAGGACGAAGAGCCAGAGGCGACCGGTCAGGTTGCGGCGCAGGGCACCCGGCGAGGCGATGTCCTGACGCACCCACTCCCGGTACTGCGGCGGCACACGGACGTCGAGCAACCGGTACGGCAGGTAGACGCGCAGCGGCGGGGTCTGGCGCCAGCGCGTCGCCACGCCACCGCGCAGCAGACCGAGCACCGTCCGGAGGTCGAGGCTACGGGCGCCGTCGGGTGCGAGGTCGACCAGCACGGCCGTGACCTCGTCGGCACGCCGTGCCCGCCAGGCCGGTGTGTAGGCACGCAGCCAGAACGCCGCGGACCGGTCCAGGCTGCGCATCAGGCCGACCCGAGGGCGGGACGCGTCGTCGGGCGGGCCGCGAGCACGCGCCGCGCGAGCGAGGCGAGGTCCGTCAGGCGGGCGGTCTCGGCGGCGAGGGCCGCCATCCCGTCGCGCGTCAGCCGGTAGTAGCGACGCAGCCGGCCGTCGACGACGACCTCGCCCGACGCCTCCGCGTAACCCGCTTCCACCAGCCGGTCGAGGATGCCGTAGAGCGTGCCCGCGCCGAGCCGGACGCGGTCGTCCGACAGGTCCTTGACCGCCTGCACGACTCCGTAGCCGTGGCGGGGCTCCTCGGCCAACGACAGGAGCACGTAGTACGCCTGCTCGCTCATCCGGAACGCCATGCGCGATATATATCGCGTGCCGACCTATGAGGACAAGGGCCCGGCCACCCGAGCGGCGCCGGGAGGTCCCGCTACCCGAGGTCGGGCTCCGCGCGACCATCCATCGGAGGATCCCCCGCTCACGACCCTGGCGTCGGTTCATGGCGGTTGCGACCGGATCGAGGGCGCTGGATGGGGTCCGTGTCGGTGGTCGGAGGCATGATGCGCGGATGACTCCTGCGGCCCCCGCCACCCGCGGCTGGATCGGCCCCTACCTGCTGCTCGCGGTCCTGTGGGGGTGCAGCTTCCTGTTCATCGCCCTGGCGCTGCAGACGTTCGCGCCGACCCAGGTGGCGTTCGGCCGGATCGCGATCGGGTTCGCGCTGCTCGCCGTCATCCTGCTGATCCGCCGCGAGCGCGTGCGGGTCGAGCGCCGCCGGATCGGCGACTTCGTGATGGTCGGCGCGATCATGACGGCGATCCCGTTCGTGCTCTTCGCGCTGGCCGAGCAGCGGGTGACGTCCGTCCTCGCGGGCCTCGTGAACGCGACCACTCCCCTGTTCACCGCCGTGTTCGTCGCGCTCCTGCTGCCCAGCGAGCGGCCCGATCGGGTGCAGGTCGGCGGGCTGGTGCTGGGCTTCGGCGGCATCGCCGTCCTGCTGGGCGTCTGGAACACCGGCGCCATCGACCTGGTCGGCGGCCTGATGCTGCTCGGTGCCACGTTCTGCTACGGCCTCGGGAACGCGTGGAGCCGGCGCCGGCTGACCAGCACCGGCCTCTCCAACGTCGCCCTGCCGGCCGTGCAGCTGGCCGTCGGCGCCCTGGTGATCCTGCCGTTCGCAGTCTCCACGCCGCTCGTCGGACCGGTCGCCCCGGCGCCGGCCCTGGCCCTGCTCGCGCTCGGCCTGGGCGGGACCGGGCTCGCGTACGTGCTGTTCTGGCGCGTCCTGGCGGGCGCCGGCGCCACCGTCACGGCGAGCGTCACCTACGTCATCCCGCTCGTCTCGACGACGCTGGGCGTCCTCGTGCTGGACGAGGGTCTGCACTGGTACGAGCCGGTGGGTGGCGCGATCGTGCTCGCCGGTGTCGGCCTGACGCAGTGGGGGGCGGCGCGGCGGCGGTCGGCGGACGCGGCGGCGGCGGACGAGCGCGTGACGGAGCCTGCCGACGTCACCTGAGGTCGGGTCTCAGGGGACGACGACCGTCATCCCCGGGCCGCCCGACCCGTCGCCCAGGGCCGCGAGCGCGGCCGGTGCCTCGTCGAGGCCGACCGTGCGCCCGACCAGCCGGGACGGGTCGAGCTCGCCGGACGCGATGCGCGCGAGCATCGCGGGGTACTCGTGGGCGGCCATGCCGTGGCTGCCGTAGACCTCGAGCTCCCACCCGATCACCCGGCCCATGGGCAGCGGCGGGGCGGTGTCGGCACCGAGCAGGAGGCCCACCTGCACGTGCCGGCCGCGGCGGCGCAGCGACAGGATCGACGCGGTCGCGGTCGCGCGGCTGCCCAGAGTGTCGAGCGAGACGGCCGCACCGCCGCCCGTCGCCCGGTGGACCTGCTCGGCGACGTCGCCGGTGCCGTCCAGGACGACGGCGGCTCCGATCTCGCGTGCTGCGTCGCGGGCGACCGGTGACACGTCGACCGCGACGACCCGGGCACCGGCGGCGACGGCCACCATCACCGCCGACAGCCCGACGCCCCCGCAGCCGTGCACCGCGACCCAGTCCCCCGCACCGACGCGCCCGTGCACGGTGACGGCCCGGTAGGCGGTCGCGAACCGGCAGCCCAGCCCCGCGGCGGTCACCGCGGACATGCCGGGTGGGAGCCGGACCAGGTTGACGTCGGCGTGGTGGAGGGCGACGAGCTCGGCGAACGAGCCGTCGTCGGTGAACCCCGGTTGGCGCTGCCGCTCGCACACCTGCTGCTCCCCCGCGAGGCACGCCGCGCAGGCACCGCACGCGCACACGAACGGCACGGTGACCTCGTCGCCGATGCCCCACGAGCGGACCAGCGGACCGACCTCGACGACGACCCCCGCCAGCTCGTGGCCCGGCACGTGCGGGAGCGTGATGTCGTCGTCGTGCCCCTGCCAGCCGTGCCAGTCGGAGCGGCAGACGCCGGTGGCGGTCACCCGCAGGACGACGCCGTCGTCGGGGCACGTCGGTGCCGGGACCTCGCGGACGGTCGGGAGGACGCCGAACTCGGGGATCACGACGGCACGCACGACACTCATCCTCGCTGACGCGGCCGCGACGACGTCGCGACACTCGCTCGCGTGAAGAGTTCGTTCCGCTGGGCACGACGAACTCTTCACACGAGCAGCTCTGTGCGCGGCGTGGGCAGGCTAGAACGCGCGGTGGGTCCAGCCGCCGGCCACCAGCGTGCCCGCCACCGGCATCCCCCGCAGCGGGGCGGTGAGCGGGTCGGCGTCGAGGACGACGAGGTCGGCGGGCGCCCCGACCGTCGGGGTCAGGCCACGGTCGTCGACGGAGGACTCCAGCGCGGCCCGACGGTCGATCGCCTGCTCGGGGTGCCACGCCGGGCGGCCGTCACGGGACCTGCTGACGGCGGCGTCGACGGCGACCCACGGGTCGAGGGGCGCGACGGGTGCGTCGGACCCGAGGGCCAGCCGGACGCCGGCGCGGTGCAGGGACCCGAACGCGAACGCGCGGTCGGTGCGACCGGGCCAGTACCGGTCGGCGACGTCGCGGTCGTCCATGGCGTGCTCGGGCTGCACGCTGGCGACCACTCCGAGCGACACGAACCGCTCGACGTCCGCCCAGGACACGAGCTGCGCGTGCTCGACGGACCCGGCCGCTCCGGACTCCGCGAAGGCGTCGAGCGCGAGCGCGTTCGCGGCGTCGCCGATCGCGTGGATCGCGCAGCGCAGGCCGTGCCGGGTGGCGTGCGCCATGAGGGGCGCGAGCCGGGACGGGGGCACCGCCAGGACGCCGTGGGCGTTCGGGCCGGTCAGGTCGGCGTACGGGTCGTGGCAGTACGCGGTGCGGGTGTTCAGCGAGCCGTCGGTGATGACCTTCAGCGGTCCCTGCGTGACGAGCCCGCCGATGACGTCGCCGGTGTGCAGGTCCTCGCGGACGACACGGTCGAGGAACTCCTCCCAGACGCCCGCGCGCACGCGCAGCCGGCCGGGTCGGGCGGCGGTCCGCCGGCGCCAGACGGCCAGGTTGTCGGCGATCTCCAGGTCGACCACGCCGACGACCCCGCGGGCGGCGGCCGCTGCGGAGGCGTCGTCGACGAGCGCGTCGGCGACGCCGTCGGGGACGTGGTCGACGACGCCCTGCAGCGGGAGCCACTCGGACTCCCGGAGGAGACCGGTGGGGTGCGCGCCGACGCCGAGGAACCGCAGCCCAGCCGTCGAGACCCACGCGCAGTGCAGGTCGCCGGAGACGAGGACGACGGGGCGGTCGCCGACGGCCGCGTCGAGCAGCTCGGCGGTCGGTACGTCGGGCCAGAGCCCGTCGCGGAACCCGAAGCCGACGAGGGCCGTGCCCGGGGGTGGAGCGGGCGCGGCGGCGACGAGCGCGACGGCGTGCGCGGCGGACGTCGCCCCGGACACGTCCAGCCGCCGGCGGGCCAACGCCCACTGGGTCAGGTGCACGTGCGCGTCCCAGAGGCCGGGCATGACCCAGCGGCCGTCGAGCTCCACCTGCGGACCGTCGTGGACGAGCCCGGGTCCCACGGCGGCGACGCGTCCGGCGCGCACGAGGACGTCCACGGGCGCCCCGCCGTCCACCAGGCGGGCGTCGCGCAGCAGGAGGTCGGAGGTGGTCGGTACGGTCCGCATGTGAGCAACGTAGACGGCGGTTACGACCCGACCTTCCTCGGCCCGCCGGTTCCGCTCCCGGTCCCTGCGCAGGCCGTCCGCGACCTCCCGTCCACGCACTTCACGGTGCTGCTCGACCCGGAGCGCCGGCTCGCCGCGGCGACCGCGGTCAACATCGACGGCGCTCAGCTGGTGAACCTGGAGCGCGGCGACGACTGGCACCTCGACCCGCGCGTGCCCGCCGACGAGCAGGCCGGTCCGGAGCTGTACGCGCGCAACGACCTCGACCGGGGCCACCTGGTGCGCCGTCGTGACCCAGTCTGGGGCGACCTCGTGACCGCTCGACGGGCGAACTTCGACACGTTCGCGTACCCGAACGCCGCCCCGCAGGCGTCCGCGTTCAACCAGGGCGAGCTGCTCTGGGTGGGTCTCGAGGACCACGTGCTCGAGTACGCCCGGACGCTCGGTCACCGGGTGTCGGTGTTCACCGGACCGGTCCTCGCCGACGACGACCCGGTCTACCGTGGCGTCCAGATCCCGCGGAGGTTCTGGAAGGTCGCCGCGTGGGCGTCGTCCGGTGACCTGCGCGCGGCCGGGTTCGTGCTGGACCAGACGCCCTTCGTGCGAAGCCTCCAGGCCGAGGTCCCCCCGCTCGGCGCCTTCCGCACGTTCCAGGTGCCCGTCGTCGACGTCGAGTCGCTGACCGGGATCGACCTGGGGCCGCTGGTCGACGCCGACGTGCTCGTGCCCGTCGGCGCCCGGGCGGACGGCGACCGCTGGGTGCCGCTGACCACCCTGGAGCAGGTCCGGCTCTGACGCGCTCCTAGGGCAGGTGCCGCACGTGCGCGTCGCGGCGGGCGGGCACGACCATCGGCGTCCCGGTCTCCGGGTCCGGCACCACCCGGCAGGCGAGCCCGAACACCTCGCGCACCAGCGGCTCGGTCACGACGTCGGACGGCGGACCCTCGGCGACGACGACCCCGGCCTTCATCGCGACGAGGTGCGTGGCGTACCGGGCGGCCTGGTTGAGGTCGTGCAGGACCGCGACGAGCGTGCGGCCCTCTTCGTGCAGCCGGGCGCACAGGTCCATGACCTCGAACTGGTGCGCGATGTCGAGGAACGTCGTCGGCTCGTCGAGGAGCAGCAGGTCGGTCTGCTGGGCGAGCGCCATCGCGAGCCACACGCGCTGCCGCTGGCCGCCGGACAGCTCGGCGACGTACCGGTCGCGCAGGTCGGCGACCTCGGTGGCGTCGAGGGCGTCCGCGACGGCCCGGGCGTCCGCGGCGGACCACTGCCGCAGGATGCCCTGGTGCGGGTAGCGGCCACGGGCGACGAGGTCGCCGACGGTGATCGACTCGGGCGCGACGGGGCTCTGCGGCAGCAGCGCGAGCCGGCGGGCCACGTCCTTGCTCCTCAGGGCGGCGATGGGTTCGCCGTCGAGCAGGACGCGACCGGCCCGCGGCTTCAGGGTGCGGCCGAGCGCGCGCAGGAGCGTCGACTTCCCGCACCCGTTCGGCCCGATGATCACGGTGAACGAGGCGCGCGGGATCTGCACGGACAGGTCCTGGGCGACGACGAGCTGGTCGTACGCGAGGGTCAGGCCCTCGGCCTCGAGCGGCGGACCGTTCACGCGGGGCTCCTCCTCCACTCGCGGACCAGCAGGAACGCGAGGTACACACCACCGAGCGCGGCGGTGACGACGCCCACGGGGTAGACGATGCCCGGCACGGCGTACTGGGCGACCAGGTCGGCGACGACGAGCACCGCGGCACCGCAGCACGCGGCGGCCACCATCCCGGGTCCCGTCGACCGGGTGAGCCTGCGGGCGATCTGCGGGGCGGTCAGGGCGACGAACGCGATCGGCCCGCTCACGGTGACGGCCGCCGCGGTGAGCAGCACACCGACGACGACGGCCCAGGTGCGCACGCGGTCCGCGGGGACCCCGACCGCGACGGCGACCTCGTCGCCCATCTCGACCAGCTGCATGGGCCGGGTCAGGGCGAGCGCGACGGGCAGCAGCACGACGAGCGCGACCACGATGAGGACCACGTCCGACCAGGCGCGCGCCGCGAGGCTGCCGTTGAGGTACGCGGCGACGACCTGCGCGTCCTCGCGCGTCGCCCGGGCGAGGGCGAGCTGCACGAACGCCATCGACATCGCGCCGACGGCGATGCCGACGACGACCATCCGCAGGGGTGCCCGGAACCCCGCCCCCGAGCCGAGGTAGACCGCGCCGATCGCGAGGCCGGCGCCGGCCAGCGCACCGACCGGGACCGGCACCAGCCCGGGCCAGACGAGCGCGGCCGCCGCCGCACCCGCTGCGGCGCCTGCGCCGAGGCCGATGACGTCGGGGCTGCCCAACGGGTTGCGCGTGACGGACTGGAACATCGCCCCGGAGACCGCGAACGCCGCGCCGGCCGCCGCGGCGACGAGGAGCCGGGGAAGGCGGTTGGTCCACAGCACCCACTCCTGCGCGCGCGACCCGGTGCCGGCGATGACGCCCGGCAGCTCGGACAGCGGGATGCCGAGCCGGCCGGCGGAGAGCGTCACCAGCATCGTGACCAGCACGATCGTCAGCGCGACGATGCAGACGACGACGGGCCGACGCCGCCAGCGCACGGCGACGGCCGGACCGAGGGTCAGGACCGCGGTCACCGTGCTCTCCCGGTCGCGGACCCGTGGGCGACCCCGCCCTCCGGCCCGCTCACAGCCCCACCCGTCCTCGGCGGACGGCCAGGATGAGGAACGGCGCGCCGACGAACGCGGTCACGGCCCCGACGGGCAGCTCTCCGGGCCGGGCGACGACGCGACCGACGACGTCGGCGGCGAGCAGGAGGACCGGTCCGAGCACCAGGCAGTACGGCAGGAGCCAGCGGTGGTCGGAGCCGGTGAACGAGCGCACGACGTGCGGGACGGCCAGCCCGACGAAGGCGATGGGCCCGACGGCGGCCACGGCGGCGGCGCACAGCAGGGTCGCCCCGGCGGCACCGACCAACCGGGTCCGGCCGGCGCGCAGCCCCAGCGAGGTCGCGGTCTCGTCGCCGAGCGCGAGCGCGTTGAGAGGCCGCGCGAGGAGCAGGCACAGGAGGAGGCCGACGACGACGAACGGCAGGACGGCGCCGACCGTCGACGAGGGCCGCCCGGCCAGGGAACCGACCACCCAGGAGCGATAGGTGTCGAACACCTCCGGGTTGCCCAGGGTGATGGCCTCGACCAGCGCGACCAGCACCGCCGAGACGGCCGCACCGGCTAGGACGAGCCGGACGGGCGTCGCGCGTCGGCCCCCGGAACCGATCAGGTACACCGCGGCCGCCGCGAGCAGCGCGCCCGGGACCGCGGCCCAGACCGTCCGGCCGGCCGCCCCGCCCAGCACCGCGGCCGTCACGACGAGCGACGCGGACGCCCCCGCGTTCACACCGAGCAGGCCGGGGTCTCCGAGAGGGTTGCGGGTCAGGCCCTGGATCACGACGCCCGCCACGGCGAGCGCGGCGCCGACGATCAGGCCGAGCTGCGTGCGCGGGATGCGCGACGCGACGACCGTCGACACGTAGGACCCGTCCGGGTGCCGCCACGCGGACCACACGTCGTCGAGCGGCACGGGCTTGGCGCCGACGGCGATGCTCAGCCCGGCGACGAGCGCGAGCAGCAGGACCGCGCCGACCAGCCCGAGCACGAGCGCGCGAGAGCCCCGCACGCGGGTGGCGTGCGGGGCCTCGGCGACTGCGGTGCTCACGGCGGGGAGGAAGGGAGCGTCAGCCCTGGACCTTCTCGGCGCCGGCCGTGATCAGGGGGACGTACTCGTCGATCGCCCACGGCACGCTCAGCGGCGTGGCCACGGAGACGGCCATGCCGAGCTGCTTGTCGATCATGGGGACGTAGGCACCGGACGCGAACGCCGGGATCTGCGCCCAGAGCGGCTGGGCCTCGGTCGCGGCCTGCTCGTCGGTGTCGTTGAACCAGGTGAAGAGCAGCTCCGCGTCGTCGAGCTGGTCCGCGTTCTCGAGGCCGAGCGTGCTGACGAACGTCCCCGGTGACGCCGACAGCGTCGAGACGGACGGCGCGAGCTCCAGGCCCAGGCCGGTCAGGAGCTCGACGCGCGGGTCACCGGGCAGGTACACCGACAGGGCGCCCGGCTGGTCGCCGCCGTAGACGTAGGCGAACGTCAGCCCGGACAGCTCCGGGTTGTCCGCAGCGGCGTCGTCGATCGCGGCCTGGCGCTCCGCCAGCAGCGGCTCGGCCTTCTCCGGGACGCCGAGCGCCTCGGCGGTGATGGTCACCTGGTCCTCGAGCGACGTCTGCCAGGGCTCACCGGGGTAGGCGACCACGGGGACGAACGCGGAGAGCTGGTCGAACACGTCCTGCTCCAGGCCCGACTGCGGGGCGAGCACCAGGTCGGGCTCGAGCGCGACGATCGCGTCGACGTCGAGCTCCGGGTACATCGCGATGGTCTCGGGCAGCTCGGCGCCCTCGTCCTCGACCGCGTCGCGGAACCACGGCTGGTACCCGTCGGCGTCGCCGCCCCAGGTGTCCTCCTCGATGCCGACCGGCACGGTGCCCAGCGAGAGCGCGATGTCCGCGGCACCCCAGCCGAGGGTCACGACGCGTTCGGGCTTCGCCTCGATCTCCGCGGTGCCGAGGGTCGAGTCGATCGACACGGGGAAGATGTCCTCGGACGCCGACGCGCTCGGCGTGGGCTCGTCCGCAGGGTCGTCGGCCGTCCCGGCGCAGGCGGTGAGGGTGAGCGCGACGGCGGTGGCGGAGGCCACTGCTGCCGCGCGGCGGGCGATGCGCACGGGGATGCTCCCAATCGGTCGGGCGACGGTGGAATGAGGCAAGCCTAACCTCTCCTCGCCGCCCGTCCCGTGGTCCGAGGTGAGCGACGCGTCACACGGCGAGCGGCGCCCCCGTGAGCCGCTCGTAGGCGTCGAGGTACCGGTCCCGGGTGCGCGCGACGACGTCCGCGGGCAGGCGCGGCGGCGGCGCGTCGCCCGCCCGGTCCCACCCGGAGGCGGATGACGTCAGCCAGTCGCGGACGAACTGCTTGTCGAAGCTGGCCTGCGACCGGCCGGGCTGCCACAGGTCCGCCGGCCAGAACCGCGAGGAGTCGGGGGTGAGGACCTCGTCGCCCAGGGTGATCGCGCCGGTCGTCGGGTCGGTGCCGAACTCGAGCTTGGTGTCCGCCAGGATCACGCCCCGCTCGCGCGCGATCGCCTCGGCACGCGCGTACACAGCGAGGGTCAGGTCCCGCAGCGTCGACGCCGTGCCGGCGCCGACGGTCCCGACCACGGTCTCGAACGGGACGTTCTCGTCGTGGTCCCCCAGCTCGGCCTTCGTGGCCGGCGTGAAGATCGGCTCCGGCAGCCGCGAGCCGTCCACCAGCCCGGCCGGCAGCGCGATGCCGGTGACCGAGCCGGACACCCGGTACTCCGCGAGCCCGGACCCGGTGAGGTAGCCGCGCGCGACGCACTCGACGGGGAACATCTCCAGGCGGCGGCAGACCATCGCGCGGCCGGCCACCTGCGCGGGGACGTCCGTCGACACCACGTGGTTGGGCACCAGGTCCGCGAGCTGCTCGAACCACCACAGGCTCAGCTGGGTGAGGACGACGCCCTTGCCGGGGATGCCGGGGTCGAGCACGTGGTCGTACGCGGAGATCCGGTCGCTCGCGACGACGAGGACGACGTCCCCCTGCGCCGGGTCGGTCGGCACGTACAGGTCGCGGACCTTGCCGGAGTACGAGTGGGTCCAGCCAGGGAGCTCAGCAGTCACGGCCCCTAGTGTGCAGGACTCAGACCAGGTCGTCCCCGCCGTCGAGCCCCTCCGGGATCGGGAGGCCGACCAGCCGGACCAGCCGCTCGACGGTCTCCTCGACGAACGTGTCCTCGGGCTCGTCCACGTGCTCCTCGGCCAGCAGGCGCCGGACGTGCTTGGCCTCGACGTCGACCGCGCCGACCAGCAGCGACCACTCCGCGAACGCCTCCGCCTCGGCCGCCAGGTCGACCGGATCGCTCTCGGCCGGGTCGTCGAAGAAGTCCCGCGGCTGGAAGCCCAGGTAGAACCGGCCGAGCCCGTCGGGCGCCGGGCGGTACTCGACCGTCGCGATGTCACCGTCCTGCACCTCGATGGTCAGGCTGGGGACGGCGTCGGCGTCGCCGCCCCACTCGCCGCCGCCGTACACGAAGGTCTCGGTTGTGCTCATCCGGCGATGATGGCACCCATGACCCAGAAACCCGTGCTGGTGGTCCTCGGCGGTCTGCCCGGCAGCGGCAAGACCACGCTCGCGCGCGAGCTCGCCCGCGCGACGCGCGCGGTGCACGTGCGGATCGACACGCTCGAGCAGGCGATCGTCCAGTCGTCGCTGGCGGTCCCCGACGCCGCGGAGGCGGGGTACGCGGCAGGAGCACGGGTCGCGCTGGACAACCTGCGCCTCGGCCTGCCCGTGGTCGCGGACTGCGTGAACCCCGTGCGCGCCAGCCAGGAGGGGTGGCGGGGGGTGGCCGACGAGGCGGGCGTGCGGATCGTCGAGGTCCACGTGGTGTGCTCCGACCCCGTCGAGCACCGGCGCCGCGTCGAGGAGCGGGTGGCCGACATCCCCGGGCACCGGCAGCCGACCTGGTCCGACGTCGCGTCGCGGAGCCTCGACGCCTGGCCGGAGGCGACCGTCGTCGACACCGCGGGCCGGAGCCCGGCGGCGCTGGCCGACGAGGTGCGGGCGCTGGTCGGCTAGACCAGCGGGAGGTCGGCCACCGCCGCGGCGATGTCCGAGCGGTAGTGCGAGAGCGGCAGGTCGATCTGGTGGACGCCCGCGTAGGCGGCGGCCCGCGCGGCGGCGAGGTCCGGGCCGACCCCGACCACCGACAGCACGCGGCCGCCCGCGGAGACCAGGTGCGCGCCGTCGATCGCGTCGTCGTCGTCGCCGGCCGCGTTGAGCCGCAGCGCCGTCCCGGCGTGCAGGACGTGCACCCCGGGCAGGGCGTCGGCGTCCTCGGTGCCGGTGATCGGGTCACCGGACCGCACCGCACCGGGGTAGCCGCCGGAGGCGATCACGACGGTCACCGCGGCGTCGTCGCGCCACCGCAGGGGCGGCAGGGTGCCGAGCGTCCCCGTCGCGGTGGCGAGCAGGACGGCGGCGAGCGGGGTCTCCAGGCGGGCGAGCACGACCTGCGTCTCGGGGTCGCCGAAGCGGGCGTTGAACTCGACGACCTTCAGGCCGGACGACGTCAGTGCCAGCCCGACGTAGAGGACGCCGGAGAACGGGGTGCCGCGGCGCGCCATCTCGGCGATCGTCGGGCGCGCGACGCGCTCGACCACCTCGTCGACCAGGTCCGCGGGCGCCCACGGCAGGGGCGAGTACGCACCCATCCCGCCGGTGTTGGGGCCCTCGTCGCCGTCGAGCGCGCGCTTGAAGTCCTGTGCGGGGACCAGCGGCACGACGTCGACCCCGTCGGACAGGACGAACAGCGAGATCTCGGGGCCGTCGAGGTAGTCCTCGACGACGAGGCGACCACCGGGCTTGGCCAGGCACGCCTGCGCGTGGGCGAGGGCCTCGGCGCGGTCGTGGGTCACGACGACGCCCTTGCCGGCGGCGAGGCCGTCGTCCTTGACCACGTAGGGGGCGCCGAACGCGTCGAGCCCGGCGGCGGCCTCCTCGATCGTCGTCGCCACGCGCGGCTCGGCCGTCGGCACGCCGGCGGCGGCCATGACCTCCTTGGCGAACGCCTTGGAGCCCTCGAGCCGGGCGCCCGCCGCGGACGGGCCGAAGACGGGGATCCCGACGGCCCGGACCGCGTCGGCGACGCCCGCGACCAGGGGTGCCTCCGGGCCGACGACGACGAGGTCGGCGTCCAGCGACGTGGCCAGCGCGGCCACGGCGGCGCCGTCCAGCTGGTCGACGGCGTGCAGCGTCGCGAGCGCCCCGATCCCGGGGTTGCCCGGTGCGGCGTGCAGCGCGGTCACCGCGGGGTCGAGGGACAGCGCGCGCACCAGCGCGTGCTCACGGGCACCGGTGCCGACGACGAGGATCTTCACGTGCCGGGAGCCTACCCGGCGGCCTCCGCGGCCTGCAGACGGGTCCGCAGGGCGTCGAGCTCGTCGACCATCGCGAGCGGCAGACGGTCGCCGAACTGCGCGAAGAACTCCTCGGTCAGGTCGCACTCCGCCAGCCACGCAGCGGGGTCGACCGCGAGCAGCTGCTCCAGCGTGCCCGGCGGCAGCTCGAGCCCGCTCACGTCGAGCTCGCCGTCGGCGGGCAGCACGCCGATCGGCGAGTCGGTCCCCTCCACCGACCCGTCGAGCCGCTGCAGCGCCCAGGCCAGTACCCGGGCGTTCTCCCCGAACCCGGGCCACAGGTAGGACCCGTCCGCGCCCTTGCGGAACCAGTTGACGCCGAAGATCGCCGGCAGCGGGATGCCGCGTGCGGACAGCTGCGCGCCGAGCCGGAGCCAGTGGCCCCAGTGGTCGGCCATGTTGTAGCCGCAGAACGGGAGCATGGCGAAGGGGTCGCGACGCAGGGCGCCGACGGGCCCCTCGGCGGCGGCGGTCTGCTCGGAGGCGATCGTCGCGCCGAGGAACACGCCGTGCGACCAGCTCCGCGCCTGCGCGACCAGCGGCACGTTCGTGGCCCGTCGCCCGCCGAACCAGATCGCGTCGATCGGCACGCCCTCGGGCGAGTCCCAGGAGTCGGCGATGGTCGGGCACTGGTCCGCAGCGACCGTGAACCGGCTGTTGGGGTGGGCGGCCGGCGTCTCGGACGCCGGCGTCCAGTCGTTCCCGCGCCAGTCGACGAGGTGGTCGGGCGGCGTCTCGGTCAGGCCTTCCCACCACACGTCTCCGTCGTCGGTCAGCGCGACGTTGGTGAAGATCACGTCGTGCGCCAGGGTCGCGATCGCGGCGGGGTTGGTCGCCTCGCCGGTGCCCGGTGCGACGCCGAAGAAGCCCGCCTCGGGGTTGATCGCCCGCAGCCGCCCGTCGGTGCCCGGGCCGCCGGGCCGCAGCCACGCGATGTCGTCGCCGATGGTCTCGACCTTCCAGCCCGGGATCGTGGGCTGGAGCATCGCGAGGTTCGTCTTCCCGCACGCCGACGGGAACGCCGCCGCGACGTGCGAGACCCGGCCCGCCGGCGACGTCACGCGCAGCACGAGCATGTGCTCGGCGAACCAGCCCTCGTCGCGGGCCATGACCGACGCGATCCGCAGCGCGAAGCACTTCTTGCCCAGCAGCGCGTTGCCGCCGTAGCCGGACCCGTAGGACCAGATCTCCCGCGTCTCGGGGAAGTGCGCGATGTACTTCGTCTCGTTGCACGGCCACGGGACGTCGCTCTCGTCGGGCTCGAGCGGGGCACCGACCGAGTGGACCGCCGGGACGAAGTCGCCGTCGGTGCCGAGCAGGTCCAGCACCGGGGTGCCGACCCTCGTCATCACGCGCATGCTCACGACGACGTACGGGGAGTCGGTGACCTGCACGCCGAGCTGCGAGATCGGTCCGCCGAGCGGGCCCATCGAGAACGGGACGACGTACATGGTCCGGCCGCGCATCGACCCGGCGAACACGCCCGCCAGCTCGGCGCGCATGACGTGGGGCTCCCGCCAGTGGTTGGTCGGGCCGGCGTCGTCGGGGTCGACCGAGCAGATGAAGGTGCGGTCCTCGACGCGGGCGACGTCGGACGGGTCGGAGCGCGCAAGGTACGAACCAGGCCGGAGCTCCTCGTTCAGCCGGAGGAGGGTGCCCGCCTCGACCATCCCCTCGACGAGCGCGGCGGCCTGCTCGGCGGAACCGTCGACCCAGACGACGTCGTCCGGTTCCGTGAGTGCCGCGACCGCCCCGACCCACGAGTGCAGCGCCCGGTGCCGGTGCACACCGGGTGCAGCCGGGACGGTGAGCAGGGGGTAGTGCTCGACGAGCGTCATGACGACCTCCGAGAAAGGATCCAGTCCTTCCACCGTGGACCTCTTCGCCCGGGGATTCCATCACCTCACGCCTGAAACATCCGCGATTCTTTCGATCTGCACAACTCAGGCGTCATCGTCGAGCGGGAGCGGGAGCGCGTCGACGTAGATCCGCACGCGTCGGCGGCCCTCCGTCTCGCCGGCGGCCTTGCGCTCCTTGGCCCGCTTGACCGCGCCGTCGACGACCTCCTGCACCGCGAGCACGACCTCCTGCATCTCCTCGAGCGTCAGGTCCGCCGTCGTCCGGTCGTTGAGCGACGCGGCCTCCCACTCCGGGGTGTCCCCCGTGGTCAGCCATCGCTGGAGCACCTGGGCGCGGTCGGCGACGACCCCCTGCAGCAGCGCCTTGGCGGCGTCCGCGGTCCGGGGGTCGCGGAGCATGTCCCGGCCGTCGAGGCTGTACCCAACCGTGCGCCACCACCGGTCCCGGCCGCGTTCGTGGGCGGGGTCGTCCTCGACGAACCCGTGCTTCTCGAGCTGCCGGAGGTGGTAGCTGGTCTGCCCGCTGCTCTCCCCGAGGTGCCGGCCGAGCTGGCTGGCGGTGGCCGAGCCGTGCTCGGACAGGTAGTCGTACATCGCCATCCGCAGGGGGTGCGCCAGCGCCTTGAGCTCCTCCGGGCCGATGGCGCGGGCCCGGAACGGCAGGGGCTTGCTCTCGCTCATTCGCAGAGATACCTTTGCAGAGTTGTCTTTGCAGAGTTTCCTCTTCAATCGTAGCGGGGGTACGCCATGCCCGAGGTCGCCACGCGGAAGCCGCTCGGTCGCAGGTTCGCCGCCCACCTCACCGCCACCGGGATGGCGAACCTCGGCGACGGCATCGTGCAGACCGGCGTCCCCCTCTACGCCCTCACCCTGACCCGCTCCCCCACCCAGATCGCGCTGCTCACCGCCGCCGCGTGGCTCCCCTGGCTCGTGCTCGGGCTCGCCGCCGGCGTGGTGGTCGACCGTCGCGACCGGAAGGACACCCAGGTCGTCGCGCTCGCCGCCCGTGCCACCCTGCTCGCGGTCGCGGTGTGGCTGGCAGCATCGGGGCAGATGACGATGCCCGCGCTGACGGTGATCGTCCTGCTCTACGGGGTGACCGACGTCTTCGTCGACCTCGCCGGCTCGGCGCTCGTGCCCGACCTCGTGCCGCGCTCCCGCCTCGACGCCGCCAACGGCCGCACGCTCGCCGCGCAGCAGGTCATGTCCGCGTTCGTCGGCGGACCGGTCGCCGGCGGGATGCTCGCCCTCGGCGCCGGGTGGCTGTTCGGGCTCCCCGCGGGGCTCGGCGTGCTCGCGCTCCTGCTCATCGCCACCCGCATCCCCGGGTCGTACCGGCACGCCGCGACGGAGCGACGCTCGGCGTCGTCCGAGGTCCGGGAGGGCGTCGGCTTCCTCGTCCGGCACCCGGTGCTGCGACCGCTGCTCGTGGCGGGCTCCGTGCTGAACCTGGCGAACACCGGCTACTTCGCGGTGTTCGTGCTCTGGATGGTCGGTCCCGGCTCGCGCGTCGGGCTCGAGCCCGCGCACTACCCGCTGGTGCTCGCCGGGCTGGCGGTGGGTGCCGTGCTCGGCTCGCTCACCGCCGAGCCGCTCGGCCGCCGCATCCCCGAGGTCCGGCTCCTGCTGGGCTGCTGGACGCTGAACACCCTGCTGCTCCTGGTCCCCGTGCTCGTGCCCACCGTGCCCGCCATCGCGACCGCGGTGTTCCTGCTCGGGTTCACCAACACCAACGGGAACGTGATCTCGCAGTCGATGCGCCAGCGGATGGTCGCGCCCGGGATGCTCGGCCGCGTGGGGGGCGCCGGCCGGACCCTGGCGTACGGGCTCATGCCCATCGGGGCGCTGCTCGGCGGGCTCGTCGCGGAGCAGTGGGGGCTGCCGGCGGTCTTCGTCGGCGCGACGGCCCTGTGTCTCGTCGCCGTCGCCTACCCCGTCGCGGTGGTCCGTCAGCGGATGGTCGCCGAGCTCGAGGTCGCCGTCCCGGCACCCCTCGCCGCGACGGTCTGACCCTCGACATACTGCTCGCGTGCCCCGACTGACGCCGCCGGCGATCACGCCCGGAACCCAGCGCGACCTGCCCCAGCCGGTCCTCTACGCCGACGGTCTGCACCTGCGGCCGTGGCGCACCTCGGACGCCGCCGTGCTGGTCGCCGCCTACACCGACCCCGCCATCCGCAGGTGGCACGACCGGTCGATGGACCGCGACGAGGCCGTCGCGTGGGCGGCGTCCTGGTCGCGGCGGTGGGCGGACGAGACCGGCGCCGGCTGGGCCGTCGCGACGCCCGACGAGGTCCTCGGCCAGATCAGCCTGCGGTCGCTGCAGCACGGCGACGGACGCTCCGACGTCTCCTACTGGGTGCTGCCGCAGGCCCGTGGCCGGGGGATCGCCACCACCGCGCTGCGCACGCTCAGCACCTGGGCGTTCACGACGCTCGGGCTGCACCGGATCGAGGTGGACCACTCGGTGGCCAACCCCGCCTCCTGCACGGTCGCCACCCGGGCGGGCTTCCGCCTGGAAGGCACCAAGCGGGGCGACGCCCTCCACGCGGACGGCTGGCACGACATGCACCTGCACGCCCGGGTCTCCGGGGACGGGCCGATCAGCTGAGCAGCTCGTGCCGGACGATCGTGGCCTCGCGGCCGGGTCCGACCCCGATCGACGAGATGCGCGCACCCGAGATCTCCTCGAGCCGCAGCAGGTAGCGCTGCGCGGCGGCGGGCAGGTCGTCGAACTCGCGGGCCCCGGAGATGTCCTCCGACCAGCCGTCGAGGTACTCGTACACCGGCGTCGCGTGGTGGAAGTCCGACTGGTCGTACGGCATCTCGTCGAACCGGCGGCCCTTGACGTCGTACGCCACGGCGACGGGGATCTTGTCCCGGCCGGTCAGCACGTCGAGCTTGGTGACCACCAGGTCGGTGAGCCCGTTGACGCGGCTCGCGTAGCGGACCACGACGGCGTCGTACCAGCCGGTGCGGCGCGGGCGGCCGGTCGTGGTGCCGAACTCGCCCCCGGTCTGCCGCAGCCACTCGCCGTCGTCGTCGAGCAGCTCCGTCGGGAACGGCCCCTCGCCCACGCGGGTGGTGTACGCCTTGGCGACCGCGACGACGCGGTCGATCCTCGTCGGTCCCACGCCCGAGCCCGTGCACGCGCCGCCGGCCGTGGCCGACGAGGACGTGACGAACGGGTAGGTGCCGTGGTCGACGTCGAGCATCGTCGCCTGGCCCGCCTCGAAGACGAGCGTCCTGCCCTCGTCCAGCGCGGTGTTCAGCAGGAGCGGGGTGTCGGCGACCAGCGGGTGCAGGCGCTCGGCGTGGCGCAGCAGGTCCTCGACCGTCTCCTCGACCGTGATGGCGCGGCGGTTGTAGACCTTCACCAGCAGGTGGTTCTTCTGGTCGAGGGCGCCCTCGACCTTCTCCCGCAGGATCTTCTCGTCGAACAGGTCCTGGATGCGGATCCCGACGCGGTTGATCTTGTCGGAGTACGCGGGGCCGATGCCGCGGCCGGTGGTGCCGATGCGGCGCTTGCCCAGGAACCGCTCGGTGACCTTGTCGAGGGTGCGGTTGTACGGCGCGATCACGTGGGCCGCCGAGGAGACCTTGAGGGCGGACGTGTCCACGCCCCGGGCCTCGAGCGCGTCGATCTCCTCGAACAGGACCTCGATGTCCACGACGACGCCGTTGCCGATGACCGGCACGACACCGGGCGACAGGATCCCTGAAGGGAGCAGGTGCAGGGCGTACTTCTCGCCACCGATCACGACCGTGTGGCCCGCGTTGTTCCCGCCGTTGAACTTCACGACGTAGTCCGTCCGCGCACCGAGCTGGTCGGTGGCCTTGCCCTTGCCCTCGTCGCCCCACTGAGCTCCGAGCACCACGACGGCCGGCATCCAGATCACCACTCCCCCTGCCTACGGTGCGCGCCCGTGGAGAGGGCGCGGGCACCGGGCGGCAGTGACCCAGTACCTCCGAGAGGGTACCGGACCGTCAAGAGATGGTCATGTTCACCGTAGGTTGGCGACCTCGGTGACCGAGGTGCCGCTGTCGACGAGGAACGTCTCGCACCGCGTCGCCTCCTCGGACTCGCCGATGGCCTCCGCGGCCTCCGCGAGCGCGAGCAGCGACCGCAGGAACCCCTCGTTGGGCGCGTGGTCCGCGGGGATCGGCCCGCGACCGCGCCAGCCGGCCCGGCGCAGCGCGTCGAGACCGCGGTGGTAGCCCGTGCGCGCGTAGGCGTAGGCGGCCACCGGGTCACCGTCGTCGGCGAGGGCGTTCTCGGCCAGCAGCGCCCACAGGATCGACGCCGCCGGAGCCGCGGCGACCGCCTCCCGCGGGGTGGCTCCGCTGCTCAGTGCCGCGCGGGCGTCGGCGTCCGGGCCGTCGGCGGGCAGCAGCGTCGGGGCGGGACCGTCCAGCAGGTTCTCGTGGCTCATGGACCCAGTCTCCCTCACCGCGTGCGACGCGCTGGGAGCGCGACTACAGTCGTCCCGCCGACCTGGACCACTGTTCGGCACGCACCTCCCCCCGCAGACAGGGTGCCCATGATCGAGATCTCGACGTCCTCGACCTCGACGACGTTGACCGTCGCCGGCGACCTGGACCTGGCCGAGCGTGACCAGTTCCCGGAGATCGCCGCGCGCGTCGTGGGCCTTCGCCGTCAGCTCGTGGTCATCGACATGTGCCGGGTCACCTTCATGGACTCGACCGGGGCGGCCTTCCTCATCTCGCTCGCCGACGCCGGTCGCAAGCGCGGCGGAGCGACCGTCCTGCGCGGCGCGGACCCGCGGGACCTGTTCGTCATCGAGATCTGCGGCGCCCTCGACCTGTTCCGCATCGACGCGGACCACCGGTGCGAGTCGAGCGTCGAGCAGACGGACTTCCGCCGTCCCGACGGCGCGTCCGCCCCGGCCTAGCGTCCGCCGTCCGGCAGCGAGCCGGGTCGCACCTTCGCCCACACCAGCTTGCCGCCGCGGGACTGCCGCCAGCCCCAGTCCGCGAGGCGCTCGACGATCTGCATGCCGAAGCCGCCCACCCGGCCAGGGTGCCCGTCGGTCGTGACCGGCGGCGCGGGGTTGGCGTCCTCGACCTCGATGCGCAGGCCGTCCCCCGTGTCGTAGAGCTGCAGCGACACGTGCCCGAACCCGTGCAGGACGGCGTTGGCGACGAGCTCGGAGACCACGAGCTCGGCGTTCGCCGCGTCCTCGATCCCCCACGCCTGGCAGGTCCGCACCACCGCGTGCCGCGCGCGCCCGATCGACGCCGCCTCGCTCGGCAGCGACCAGCGACGCCGGCGAGGGCTGCGCGTGCGCCCGGACGTGTCCAGCGGGGACGGCACGCGCACCACGACGACGGCGACATCGTCCTCGGGGTGGTCCGCGAGCCGCGACAGCAGCTCCTCGCCGACGCCCGCCGCGTCCCGTGCCGTGACGGCCGCGGCCACCGCCGACAGGGCCCCGAGCCCGTCGCGCAGGCCGCGGTCGCGGCGCTCGATGAGGCCGTCCGTGTAGTAGACGACGACGTCGCCGGGCTCCAGGTCGACCGACCCGGTGGACCGGGGCGTCCCGCCGAAGCCGATCAGCGGACCGCCCGCCGCGTCGAGCAGCGTGACGCCTCCGGCGCGGACGAGCAGCGCCGGGAGGTGCCCCGCCCGGGAGTACTCCAGCCGCCACACGTCGTCGGTCCGGGTCAGGGTCGACAGCACCAGACCCGCCGGGCGCGGCACCCGCATCCCTGCCACGAGCTGGTCGACACGCTCCAGCACCGGGCCGGGCGTCGTGATGTCGAAGATGTAGGAGCGGACCACCGAGCGCAGCTGACCCATCGACGCGGCCGCCTCGACGTCGTGCCCGACGACGTCCCCGATGACCACGCCGACCACGTCGGGGCTGACCTGCAGCACGTCGTACCAGTCGCCCCCCACCTGAGCGTTCTCCGAGTTCGGCGCGTAGTACGTCCACACGTCCAGGCCGTCGACCTCGGCCTGCTCGGGGAGCATCGCCCGCTGGAGCGTCTCGGCCAGCCGGTGCTCGCGGTCGTAGAGCCGTGCGTTGTCGATGACGAGCCCGACCCGGCGCGCCGTCAGGTCCAGGACCGTGCGCACGGACGGCTCCAGGTCCCGCAGGCCGTGACCGTCGTGCGGGTGCACGACGAGCACCCCGAGCACCCGGCGGCGACCGGGCAGCGGGAAGACGAGGACGGAGCGCTCGGTGCCGTCCTGGGCTGCCCCCAGCCCCGCCTCCGCCTGCTGGGCGATCCACGCGGACGCCGTCCCGGGACCGTAGAAGCTCCCGAGCGCCACCTCGACCGGCCGGTCGGTCTCGGCGTCGAGGAGCTGCTGGACGAGGTCGGGTGCGACGTCCCGCACCGTCGGACCCTCCCCGTGGCGCGAGCCCTTGCCGGTCGGCGGGCGACCCGCGTCGATCCCGTCGGCCACGCGCAGGCCGCCGTCGTTGAGGTAGAACGCCGCCCACCCGACGACGGCCCGGCGCAGGATCGTCGCGATCTCGCGCAGGGCGTGCGGGTCGTCGACGTCCATGAGGAGGTCCGACACCTGCGCGATGAGCCCGAGGCTGCGCCGCTCGCGGCGTTCCGTCTCCACCATCGCGGCCTGCTCCGCGTCGTGCGACAGCTGCTCCGTGAGGTCCTGGAGCGCGGCGACCCAGTGGGTCGGGGGTCCGTCGTCGTCGGCGCGGACCGGGGAGAGGTGCGCGCGGCAGGCGAGCCGGGTGCCGTCGGCACGGCGCAGGACGATCGTGTGGGCGACCTCGTGCCCGGCGCGCAGGCCGGCCTCCAGGCGGGTGAGATCGCTCTGCTGCAGGGCGGTGTCGTCCAGGATCGCCGTCTGGCGCTGCAACGCCTCCTCGACGCCGTAGCCGGTCACCCGCTCGAACGCATCGTTCACCCAGATCACGGGGAGGTTCGTGACGGACGCATCCAGCAGGGCCATCGGCACGGAAGTCGCTCTGAGGGCGCGGTCGCGGACCTCGGCGAGAGCCCGATCGGGGCGCGGTGAGGCGTGGGAGTTGACCACCACCACCTCCGATCGTCTAGCGTTCCGAACAGGCTGGTCGTCGAGAAGCGGCGCGTGCCTGCCGGAAGTACCTGAGAGGAGCGCCGTGCGCGACGGTAACAGCACGATCCCCGACGGGCCTGCGGACGTCTCGCAGGCCGACCAGGGTGCAGGGGTCGTCGGAGAGCCGGGGGCGGTGCAGGTCATCGTGGGGACCGACGCCACACGCATCGTGCTCTCGGGCGAGGTCGACGCCGACCTCGGCCCCGAGCTGCAGGAGGCGACCGCGGAGGCGGAGCAGGTGGGACTGCCCATCGAGGTCGACGCTCACCACGTGACGTTCATGGACTCGTCGGGAGTCGCGTTCCTGGCCCGTCTGTCCATCCGGTCCCAGCACCGCGTCCGCCTGCTGCGGGTGCCGCCCACCGTGCGGTTCCTGCTCGAGGTGACGCGGATCGGTGAGCTCCTGGACGTCGTCGAGGGGGACGAGTCCGAGTTCCAACCGGTCGGAGACAGCACCAACTGACGAAAGGCCCCCCGGAACCGGGGGGCCTTTCGACTGTCAGGGGTCAGGCGCCGAGCGTGTGCCCGGCCGAGCGGAGCTGGCGCGCGGCCTCCGCGATGCGCTGGGCCATGCCGGCCTCGGCGAGCTTGCCCCAGGCGCGCGGGTCGTAGGCCTTCTTGTTGCCCACCTCGCCGTCCACCTTGAGGACGCCGTCGTAGTTGCGGAAGAAGTGGTCCGCCACCGGACGGCTGAACGCGTACTGCGTGTCCGTGTCGATGTTCATCTTGATGACACCGTTGTCGACGGCCTCGGCGATCTCGGCCTCGGTCGAGCCGGAGCCACCGTGGAACACGAGGTCGAACGGGTTCTCCTTGCCGATGGCGTCACCGACGGCCTTCTGGATCTCCGCGAGGATCGACGGGCGCAGCTTGACCGCACCCGGCTTGTACACGCCGTGCACGTTGCCGAACGTGAGGGCCGTCAGGTAGCGGCCCTTCTCGCCTGCGCCGAGCGCCTTGACCGTGGCCAGGCCGTCCTCGACGGTCGTGTACAGCTTGTCGTTGATCTCGGCCGTGTGGCCGTCCTCCTCGCCACCGACGACGCCGACCTCGATCTCGAGGATCGTCCGGGCGGCGACCGAGAGCTCGAGGAGCTCCTCGGCGATGACCAGGTTCTCGTCGAGCGGCACGGACGAGCCGTCCCACATGTGCGACTGGAACGTGGGGAGCTTGCCGGCCTTGACCTGCTCGATCTCGAGCGCGAGCAGCGGCCGCACCCAGGAGTCGAGGTTCTGCTTGGCGCAGTGGTCGGTGTGCAGCGCGACGGTCACCGGGTAGCCCTTGGCGACCTCGGCCGCGTAGGCCGCGAGCGCGAGCGAGCCGGCGACGCGGTCCTTGACGGTCGCGCCGGAGGCGTACTCGGCACCGCCGACGGAGACCTGGATGATGCCGTCGGACTCCGCCTCGGCGAAGCCCTGCAGGGCGGCGGTCAGGCTCTGGGACGACGTGACGTTCACGGCCGGGTAGGCGAACTTGCCCGCCTTCGCCCGGTCGATCATCTCGGCGTAGACCTCGGGGGTGGCGATGGCCATCTGCAGCATCTCCTGCGCGTAGAGGGAGGGGGTATCGCATCGATTCTGGCACGCCCGCGCGGGGCGACGCCCGGGACGTTCTACCCCTGGACACCGGGGGCGGCGTGCCGCGCGACCCAGGCGTGCATGGCGATCGCGGCGGCCGCGCCCGCGTTGATGGAGCGGGTCGAGCCGAACTGGGCGATGTGCAGGACGTCGACGGCGGCGTCGCGGGCGGCGTCGGAGAGGCCCACGGACTCCTGGCCGAACAGCAGGACGCAGGCCCGCGGCAGGGGGTAGCCCTCCAGAGCCACGGAGCCGGGGAGGTTGTCCACGCCGAGCACCGGCAGGTCGCGCTCGCCCGCCCAGGTGAGCAGGTCCTCGACCGTCGGGTGGTGCCGGACGTGCTGGTAGCGGTCGGTGACCATGGCACCGCGCCGGTTCCAGCGGCGGTTGCCGACGATGTGCACCTCCGCCGCCAGGAACGCGTTCGCGGTGCGCACGACCGACCCGATGTTGAGGTCGTGCGCCCAGTTCTCGATCGCCACGTGGAACGAGTGCCGGCGCGTGTCCAGGTCGGCGACGATCGCCTCGAGGGTCCAGTACCGGTAGCGGTCGACGACGTTGCGGCGGTCCCCGTGCGCGAGCAGCTCCGGGTCGTACTGCTGACCCGACGGCCACTCCCCCGGCCACGGGCCGACCCCGACCTGCGTGCGCTCCTCGTCCACGGGCGCCACGCTAGGCCAGCGCGACCTCCAGCTCGACCACGGCCCAGGACAGCGGGGGCAGCCCCAGCGTCACGGCGCCGCCCTCGGCCCGCACCCCGTCGAGCGGACGCAGCCCGACGCGGTCCTGGGCGTCCTGCGCGTTCGTCGTGTGCCGGTCGCCGCCCTCGGGCACGGTCAGCACCTCGGCGCGGGTGACCCGGCCCGCGGTCCAGCCGCGCAGGTCGACCGTCACCTCCGCGTCCTCGTCGAGACCCCGGTGCGCGAGGAACAGGGCGACCCGGCCGCGCTCCTCGTCCCAGGTGGCCGACACGTCGACCAGGTCCACCGCGTCGAACCGCGCGGTGTCGTAGCGGTCGGAGGTCACGGCGGTCCGCAGGATCACGCCGCGGGCGAGCGCCGCCGTCCGTGCGAACGGCCAGAAGATCGACTGCCGCCACGCGGGGCCGCCCTCCTCCGAGCGGATGGGGGCGATGACGTTGACGAGCTGCGCCTGGTTGGCGATCTTCACGCGGTCGCCGTGCCGCAGCAGCGAGTTGAGGAACGTGCCGACGACGACGGCGTCGGTCACCGAGTACTCGTCCTCGATGATCCGCGGGTGCTCCTTCCAGATGCCCGCCTTCTCGATGACGTGCGGCTGGTCCTCGGTGTCGAGGCCGGACTGGTACCACACGTTCCACTCGTCGAACGAGAGATCGATGTGCTTCTTGTGCTTGCCCTTCGCGCGCACCGCGTCGGCCGTCGCCACCACGGACTCGATGAAGTAGTCCATGTCGACCGCGCTGGCCAGGAAGCTCGCGTGGTCGCCGTCGTGCTCCTGGTAGTAGGCGTGCAGCGAGACGTAGTCGACCTGGTCGTAGGCGTGCCCGAGCACCGTCTGCTCCCACGCGCCGAACGTCGGCATGCCCGAGTTGGAGGAGCCGCACGCGACCAGCTCGATCCGCGGGTCCACCAGTCGCATGGCCTTCGCGGCCTCCTGCGCCAGCCGGCCGTACTCGTCGGCGGTCTTGGCGCCCATCTGCCACGGACCGTCCATCTCGTTGCCCAGGCACCACAGCCGGATGTCGAACGGGTCCTCGTGGCCGTTCTTGCGTCGCCGGTCGGACAGCTCGGTGCCGCCCGGGTGGTTGGCGTACTCGACGAGAGCGCGCGCCTCCTCGACGCCCCGGGTGCCCAGGTTGACGGCCTCCATGACCTCGACGCCGGCCACGCGGGACCAGTCGACGAACTCGTGCAGCCCGAACGCGTTCGTCTCCACGGTGTGCCAGGCGCCGTCCAGCCGTCGCGGCCGGTCCGGTCCGACGCCGTCCTCCCACGCGTACCCCGACACGAAGTTGCCCCCGGGGTACCGGACGACGGTCGCACCCAGCTCCTTGACCAGGTCCAGCACGTCGCGGCGGAAGCCCTGGTCGTCGGCCGTCGGGTGGCCGGGCTCGTAGATGCCGGTGTAGACGCACCGGCCCATGTGCTCGACGAACGACCCGAAGATCCGCCGGGGAACCGCCCCGACGACGAAGTCGCGGTCGAGCGTGACGCGTGCGCGGGACATGGAGCTCCTTCGATCGGTGGGTCGTGCAGGTGCTACTGACCGCCGAAGCCGGTCGTGGCGAAGCCCTTGATGATCTGGCGCTGGAAGAACAGGAAGACCACCACGAGCGGGAGCGCGGCGAGCACCGCCGACGCCATGACCTGCGCGTACTGCAGGCCGTAGGCGCTCTTCACCGTCTGCAGGCCCACCGGCAGGGTCATCAGCGACGCGTCGCTCGTCGCGATGAACGGCCACAGGAAGTTGTTCCACGCCCCGATGAACACGAACATCGACACGGCGGCCAGGATCGGTCGCGACAGCGGCAGCACGATCGACCAGAACACCCGCAGGCGACCGGCGCCGTCGATGCGTGCGGCGTCCTCGAGCTCGATGGGCACCTGGTCGAAGAACTTCTTGAGGATGAACACCATGGCCGGGTGGACCACCTGCGGCAGGATCAGCGCCCAGTAGGTGTCGATGAGGTTGAGCGTGAGCATCTCGTAGAACAGGGGCACGATCAGCACCTGCGGCGGGATGATGATCGACGCGATGATCCCCCAGAACAGCCAGCGCCTCCCGGTGAAGTCCAGCCGCGAGAACGCGTAGGCGGCCAGCGCCGTCACCACCAGGGTGATCAGCGTGATCGCGACGGTGGTGATCAGGCTGTTCCAGGTCCACAGCGGGATGTTCCCCTCGCGCAGCACTCTCGTGTACGCGTCGGTGGTGAAGCCGTCGGACGGCACCCAGGACACCGGTGTCGCGGCGGCGGCCGTCTCGGACTTGAACGAGGTGACCACGGCCCAGAGGAACGGCAGCAGCCAGAACGCGGCGAGCAGGACGAGGGCGACGATCGCTCCGATGCGACCGGGGCTCGCGAAGCGCTCCCCGATGCGCAGGCCGGCCTTCTCGGCGAACCGACCGCGCTGCCTGTGCACCGCGCCGACGGCCTGGGGCTGGGGGGTGACGGTGGTGGTCATCAGGCGCTCCTCCTCGTCGTCAACCGCATCTGACCGATCGCGACGATGACGATGATGGCGAAGAAGATGTAGGCGATCGCCGAGGCGTAGCCGAACCGGTAGCCGGTGAACCCGACCTCGAAGATGTACTGCACGGTCGGCCGCGTGACGCCGCCGGGTCCGCCCTGGGTCATCATGTAGATCTGGTCGAAGACCTTCAGCGAGGCCAGGACCTGCAGGATCGCGATCAGCACCGTCGTCGGCCCCAGCTGCGGGATCGTGATCGACCGCAGCTGCCGCCAGCGGCCGGCGCCGTCCAGCGCGGACGCCTCGAACTGCTGCTCCGGGATGTTCTGCAGGGCCGTCAGGTAGAGCAGGAAGTTGAACCCGACAGTCCACCACAGCGTCTCGACGACGACCGCGATCATCGCCCACGTCGGGTCCTGCAACCAGGCGATCGGCTCGACGCCCACGGCCCCGAGCATGTAGTTCACGAGCCCGAGCTGCGGGTTGTACATCCAGATCCAGATCTGGGCCGCGACGGTGGACGCCAGCAGGAACGGCATGAAGAACGAGAGCCGCCACAGCCACTGCCCGGGCAGCCCCTGGTGCACCAGCAGCGCCAGGACCAGCGCGACCAGGACCAGCGGGACCGTGGACAGCACCGTGAACCACAGGGTGTTCAGCAGGGAGCGCCACATGATGGGGTCTCGCAGCGCCTCGGCGTAGTTGTCGAACCCGATGAGCTGGCCACCGGCCCCGGTGATGCTCTCGCCGGTGAAGCTGAGGTAGAAGCCGTGCACGAACGGCCAGATGAGGAACATCACGAAGACGACCACGAACGGGGCGACGAACGCCCAGCCGATGCGGTTGTCGCGGGCCTTGCGTTCCTTCTCGCCGCGTCGCACCTCCTCGGCTGACGTCGTGCGAGGCGGTGCGCCCGTGGCCGAGGCGTCGAGAGCTGCAGAGGACACGTTCAACTCCTTCGGGTCACACCGGGTTCGGCTTGGCCAGCTGCACGTTCACCCGGCGGACGAAGGAGGCGAAGCCCTCGGCCGGGTCGGCGCCGTCCAGGTACACGCCCTGCACGGTCTCCAGGAAGTAGTTCTGGAAGTCGCTGCCGGAACCCGTGAACCACGCCTCCGGGTCGTAGTTGAGGATCTCCGCGGCGGGCGCGTAGTGCGCCTGCGGGACGAGCGCCTGGTACTCGGCGCTCTGCACGACGGGCTGGAACCCGGGGATGTGCCCCGCCTCGGCCCAGCCGAGCGAGTTCTGCAGGAGGTCGGCGACGAACCGGTAGCTGGCCCGCCGCTGCTCGGGGTCGGGGCTCGACTGGTGCGGCAGCGTGAACGCGTGCGAGTCGGCGTAGGCGGCAGGCGTCCCGAACAGCGTGGGGATGGGCTGGGCGTCGAACGCGAGGCCCGAGTTCTTGGCGGTCGGCAGCTCCCAGACACCGGTGAAGAACATCCCGCTCTCGCCGGACATGAACTCCGAGACCGCGGTGCCGTAGTCGCCGTTCGGTGTGCAGATGGTCCCGTCGAGGAGCTGCTGGATGAACTCGAGCGACGAGACCGCGGCGTCGTCGTCGACCGTCGCCGTGAGGCCGGACAGGTCGAAGTCGGCGTCGTGCTGCTTGTAGAACGTGTAGAAGAGCCGCCACATCTGGGCGCCGTCGCCCAGGTAGCCGTACGACAGCCCGTGCTTGCCGGTCACCGCCTGCATGGCCCGGGCGACCTCGAGGAACTGGTCGGGGCTGGTGATCGGCGCCAGCTGGCCGTCCGGTCCGAGCACCCCGGCCTGCTCGGCGACGTCGAGGTTGTACATCATGATGAACGGGTGCGAGTCGAGGGCGATCGAGTACTGCTGGCCGTCCAGCCCGCCCTTGGCCCACACGCGGTCGAGGAAGTCGGACTCCTGCACCCCGAGCTCGGCCAGGAGGTCGAGGTCCCACGGGTCCAGCAGCCCGCCCGGGGCGTAGCCTGCCACGCGTGAGGCGTGCATGATCGCGACGTCCGGCGACCGCCCGCCGACGCTCGCCATGGCCAGCTTGGTGTAGTACGGCGCCCCCCAGGCCAGCACGGTCTGGGTGGCCTCGTAGCCGTGGTCGAGGGCGTTGACCTGGTCGACGAGGCCGGCCATGTTGATGCCGTCACCGCCGCTGAGCAGGTGCCAGTAGGCGAGCTGGTGCAGGCCGCTCGCCGACGCCGTCGGAGCGCACCCGGCGAGCGCCGAGGCTGCCGCGACGCCGCCGACGGTGGCGAGGGACCCGATCAGCATCTGTCGCCGGGTGAGGCCCGGACCGGCTGGGAGGGCCGCGCCGGCGGGGGTGCGGCGGGGCGCGAGGTGGTGCAGTGCCATGCCCTCACTCCTTCGTGAGACGCGTCCGACGTCGTCGTCGGTAGCCGGCCCGGCGTCGTCGCCGTGTCCGGTTCGCATCATTACATCGTTGGAACGGGCTCGCCAACCGACGCGCTCACACTGCAGTCAACAGGTCCGTGACCAGCGCGGACGTCAGCCCGTGCTGGCGCGGACCACGACCTGGTGCGGGTAGACCAGCTGTCGCGGCGACCGGTCGGGGTCCGCGATGCGCTCGGTGAGCAGGTCGAGCGCGGCGACCGCGTAGCCCCGGAGGTCGAACGCCACCGTGGTCAGCGGCGGGACCGCGTACCTGGCCCCCGCGACGTCGTCGAACCCGGCCACCGCGACGTCGTCCGGCACCCGCAGCCCGCGCTCCCACAGCACGCTCAGCACGCCGAACGCCATGGAGTCGGTGAAGCAGACGAACGCGTCGGGAGCCGGGAAGCGGACCAGGTGCGCCCGCGTCGCCTCGACCGCCTGCTCCGTCGTCCAGTGCCGGACCGGGATCTCGAGGTCCGGGTCGTGCACGACACCGGCAGCCGCCAGGGCCGCCCGGTACCCCTCCGTGCGCTGCCGCGCCGCCGCCGTCTCCACGCCCACCGGCGGGGTCCCCACGGCGGCGATCCGCCGCCGGCCCGTCACCAGGAGGTGCTCCGTCACGTCCCGCGAGGCACCGACGCTGTCCACGCCCACGTGGTCCGCCCGGTCCTGGACGACCTCGCCGATGAGCACCGTCGGCGGCAGCGGCCCCGGCACCACCGGCACGGCCGAGTCCTCCAGCGAGACAGGGTTGAGCACGAGCCCGTCGAGCAGGTGCGACCGTGCGCGGGACAGCAGGTCGCGCTCGCGCCCCGGCTCCGCTGCGGTCTCCTCGATCTGCAGGGACCAGCCGCGCGAGTGCGCCTCCTCGACGAAGTGGTGCGCCAGCTCCGCGGAGAACGCCGTCGACAGGTCGGGCAGGGCCAGGGCGATCAGTCCGTACCGGCCGTTGCGCAGCCCGCGCGCGCCGAGGTTGGGCACGTAGTCGAGCTCCGCGAGGGCGCGCTCGACACGCTCCCGCGTCTCCGGGCGCACGAAGACGACGCCGTGGATGACGTTGGAGACCGTCTTCGGCGACACCCCTGCCCGGGCAGCGACGTCCTTCACGGTGGCCCGCACGCCGCCATTGTTCAGCACGCCGGTGCACACGGTCCGCACAACCCGGCCACGGGCTGCTCACCGGCAGCCCCGTACTCTGGGCACATGCTGATGACGACCGCCCTCACGGCCGCCGGGCCCCTCGCGGCCCTCGGGCCCGACTTCCTGAACGCCGACCACCTGATCGAGTCGTTCGGGACCGCCGCCCTCGTCGGCATCGCGCTCGTCATCTTCGTCGAGACGGGTCTGCTGTTCCCGATCCTCCCCGGCGACTCGCTCCTGTTCACGGCGGGCGCCCTGGTCGCGCAGGACTCGCTCGACATCAACATCTGGGTGCTCTGCCTGGTCCTGTTCGCCGCCGCGTTCCTCGGCGACCAGACCGGGTACCTCATCGGACGCACCGTCGGGCCGAAGGTGTTCAACAAGCCGGACTCGCGCTTCTTCAAGAAGAAGTACATCGACCAGACCTACGCGTACTTCGACAAGTACGGCGGCCGCACGATCATCGTCGCCCGGTTCGTGCCCATCGTGCGCACCTACGCCCCGGTCGCGGCCGGCGTGGGCGGGATGCGTTACCGGTACTTCATCACCTACAACGTGGTCGGGGCCCTGCTGTGGGCCGTCGGCGTGACCCTGCTCGGGTACTGGCTGGGCAACTTCACGTTCATCAAGGAGAACATCGAGGCGCTCCTCATCGTCGTGGTCGGCCTGTCGGTGATCCCCATCGTCGTCGAGCTCTGGAAGGCCCGCCGCAAGGGCGCCGAGCCCGAGGAACGCGACGAGCGCTACGACGACCAGGCCGAGCGCGACGAGGTCGAGCGCAAGGCCTTCGGCGCGTGACGCACCACGGCCCGCGCGAGATCCGCTCGTGGCTGTCGGACATGGACGGCGTCCTCGTGCACGAGGGGACCGCGCTGCCCGGTGCCGCGGAGTTCGTCAAGGCCCTCCGCGACGGGGACCGTCCGTTCCTGATCCTCACCAACAACTCGATCTTCACGACGCGGGACCTGCGTGCCCGGCTCGCGGCGTCGGGCATCGACGTGCCCGAGGACGCCATCTGGACCTCCGCGCTGGCCACCGCGCAGTTCCTCACCGACCAGATGCCGGGCGGTTCCGCGTACGTGATCGGCGAGGCGGGGCTGACGACCGCCCTGTACGAGGCCGGCTACACCCTGACCGCGGCACAGCCGGACTTCGTCGTCCTGGGCGAGACACGCACCTACTCGTTCGAGGCCATCACACAGGCCATCCGGCTGATCCAGGCCGGTGCCCGATTCATCGCCACCAACCCCGACGTCACCGGCCCCTCCGCCGACGGTGACCTCCCGGCCACCGGCGCGGTCGCCGCGATGATCAGTGCAGCGACCGGTCGTCAGCCGTACTTCGTCGGCAAGCCCAACCCGATGATGATCCGCTCGGCGCTCAACCGCATCGACGCGCACTCGGAGACCACCGTCATGGTCGGTGACCGGATGGACACCGACGTCGTCGCCGGCATCGAGGCCGGGCTGAGGACGTTCCTGGTCCTGTCCGGGTCCACCCGGCTGGCGGACGTGGAGCGCTTCCCGTTCCGCCCGACCGAGATCCTGGACTCGGTCCAGGACCTGGTCGGTCGCGTCTAGAAGCTGACCTCGGGGGCGGCGCGGACGCTCGGCTCCTCGACCTCGAAGTACTCGGCGCGCTCGATGTGGAACGCCTTCGCGATGATGTTCGGCGGGAAGGTCTCGACCTTCGTGTTCAGCTCGCGGACGTTCGCGTTGTAGAACCGGCGGCCCGCCGCGATCCGGTCCTCCGTGTTGGTCAGCTCCGCCTGGAGCTGCTGGAAGTTCTCGCTCGCTCGCAGCACCGGGTAGGCCTCCGCCACCGCGAACAGCCGGCCGAGGGCCTGCGTCAGCTGGTTCTCCTGGGCCGCCTGCTCCGCGGGTCCGGAGGCCGGTCCGGCGGCGGCGGCGCGAGCCCGGGCGACCTCGTCGAACACCCCGCGCTCGTGGGCGGCGTAGCCCTTGACGGTCTCGACCAGGTTCGGGATCAGGTCGTGGCGGCGGTGCAGCTCGACGTCGATCTGGCGCCACGCCTCCTGCACCAGGTTCCGCAGGCGGACGAAGCCGTTGTACGTCGCGACACCCCAGATGAGAGCGATCACGACGATCACGGCGATGACGATCAGGACGATGACACCAGCGGTCACAGCAGGGCCTCTCGCAGACAGGGCGGTTCAGCCGATCGTAGCGTCGGACGGCGACGATCAGGCGTCCTGCTGCCCGATCGTGGTCGGGGCGGGGTCGTAGCCGTGGTCCTGCCAGACGTGCCGCGGGACCGACCGGACGACGGCGGAGAGCAGACCGAGCCGGGACGCCAGCCGGTCGAGGTCCGTGGTGCCGGGCTCCCACGAGAGGATCCACGTGCCATCGATGCGCCAGGCGCTGCCCACCGCGTCGCCGCGCAGCAGCCGCTCCATGAGCCGCGGGTGCAGGATCGCGTGCCCGGTCCGCTGGTCCGTCGCCGCCACCCGGTACGCCCGGTTGAACGCCTCGGACTCGAGCTGCACGTCCTGGGCGCCGACGAGCTTGGCCAGCCGGGCACCGATCCCCTCGGGCGTCACCTCGACGGTCGGCAGGTACGTCGGCAGCGCGAGCGCCACGATGTGCGCGTGGTGCGTGCTGCGGTTCTTCCCGCTCCCGGTGGTCCACTGGTAGCTGAACGAGAGGGCGGCCCGCCCGTCGTAGGTGCCCCGCAGGACCTCGGTCGCGCGCCGCGCACCGCCCTGGCCGAACGGCTGCCCGCGGGAGATCTCGACCAGCGCGTGGTCCGCACGGGCGTACGTCCAGCCGTGGCGCAGCGCCCAGGCCGCGAACCGCTCGTGGCGCTTCTTCTGCACCCACAGCCCGGCGACGAACAGGCCCAGCGTGACGACCAGGCCGAGGACGACCAGGACACCGAACAGACCGTCGCCCACGGTCGGGTCACGCCAGGCCGAGGTCGGACAGGCTGAACAGGTAGTGGTACGGGACGCCGAGCGCCTCGATCTTGGCCTGCGCCCCCGTCGCGCGGTCCACGATCACGGCGGCGCCCAGCACCTCGGCGCCGGCCTCGCGCGCCGCCTCGATCGCGGCGATGGGCGAGCCGCCCGTGGTCGACGTGTCCTCCAGGATCACGACCTTGCGGCCGGCGATGTCCGGGCCCTCGACGCGACGCTGCATCCCGTGCGCCTTGGCCTCCTTGCGGACGACGAACGCGTCGAGGTCCTGACCACGGGAGGCGGCAGCGTGCAGGAGGGCGGTCGCGACGGGGTCCGCGCCGAGCGTCAGCCCACCGACGGCGTCGATCTCCGCGGTGCCGAGGCCGACCTCCTCCAGCCGGTCCAGCAGCAGGTGACCGATCAGCGGGGCGGCGCGGTGGTGCAGCGTGACGCGCCGCAGGTCCACGTAGTAGTCGGCCTCGCGGCCCGACGACAGCGTGACCTTCCCGTGGACGACCGCGAGGGTCGTGATGAGGTCGAGCAGCTGCTCGCGGGGCGTCGGGGAGAGGTCGTGGGTCACGGCCGCCAGGCTACCGGGAGCCGGCCGACGTCAGCCGATGGTCGGGGCGTCCGTGTCCTGGCCCTGGTAGGCCCGGCGGTAGCGACCGAACGCCCGGACGGCGGAGCGCGGGGCCAGCCGGGCGGCCGCGGACAGCGCCCGGTAGCGCAGGCTCGGGGTCGACAGGACCGCGCCCCGGCGGACGTCGGCGAGGGCCGTCGCGACGACGTCCTCGGCGTTCAGCCACGCGATCTCGGGGTACGCGGTCATGTCGATCTCGCCGCGCTCGTGGAACTCGGTGTGCACGAACCCGGGGTTCAGTGCGGTCGCCGTGACGCCCGTGTCGCGCAGCTCGACCGCGAGGCTCTCGGTGAACACGCGGACCCACGCCTTGTGCGCCGAGTACGTGCCGGACGTCAGCAGCGCGGCGACGGACGAGACGTTGAGGATCGCCCCGCGGCCGCGCGGCACCATGGCGCCCGCTGCGGCGTGCGAGAGGACCATCACCGCGGTGACCATGAGCGCGAGCGCGGTCTCCTCGCGGGCCAGGTCGCCGGGGACGAAGCGCTGGTTGAGGCCGACGCCCGCGTTGTTCACCAGCAGGCCGACCGGGCGCTCGGTGGCGCGCAGGCGGTCGGCGACGCGCTCGACGTCGGCGCGGACCGACAGGTCGGCGACGAGCACCTCGGCGCGGATGCCCGCGGCGGCCTCGAGCTGGGCGGCGAGACGGGTCAGCCGCTCCTCGTCGCGGGCGACCAGGACGACGTCGTGCTTGGCCGTGGCCAGCTGCCAGGCGAACTCCAGGCCCAGGCCTGCGGACGCGCCGGTGATGAGTGCGGTTGCCATGGGGAACACCCTACGGAGAGCGCACGAGGTCGCGCGCGTCGCCGACACGGGTCCGTTCCGGGTGTCCCGCGGGCCGACCATGTCTTCAGTGCTGCCGTGGCCTGCGCGGACGGCACCGAGGGCGTGGTCGCCCGGCGCAGCGCCTGTGGATGGGGGGCCGTCCCGCGTCAGCGGTGCGACGTAGGGTGTGCCGCGTGACTGACGGGTGGAGCAGCGACGTGCCGGACTGGCCTCTCGACGAGGAGCCGCCGTTCGACCCGTTCTACGACGCACCGCCGCCGGAGCACGACGACCCGCGCGCGCTGCCCGCGGCGGAGCGTCGTGACCGGTCCGGTGTGCCCCGACGCGCCCCCGCGGCCCGCCCGGACATCCCCCGCCAGGTGGCGCAGACGCTCGACCCGGAGGCCGCGCTGGCCGCCGCGGCGGAGGTGCTGCACAGCGTCTGGGGGTACGACGCCTTCCGCGGTGAGCAGGCCGAGATCATCGACACGGTCGTCCGCGGCGGCGACGCCCTGGTGCTCATGCCGACCGGCGGCGGCAAGTCCCTGTGCTACCAGGTCCCCGCCCTGGTCAGGGAGGGCACCGGGGTGGTCGTCTCGCCGCTGATCGCCCTCATGCAGGACCAGGTCGACGCCCTGTCCGCGCTCGGCGTGCGGGCCGGGTTCCTCAACTCGACGCAGCAGTCGTTCGAGCGCCGGAAGGTCGAGGACGCCTACCTCGCCAGTGAGCTGGACCTGCTCTACCTGGCGCCCGAGCGTCTGCGGGTGCCGGAGACCGTCGAGCTGCTGGACCGCGGCACGGTCGCCCTGTTCGCCATCGACGAGGCGCACTGCGTCTCCCAGTGGGGGCACGACTTCCGGCCCGACTACCTGCAGCTCTCGATGCTGCACGAGCGCTGGCCCGAGGTCCCCCGGATCGCCCTGACGGCCACCGCGACCGAGCAGACCCACGCGGAGATCGCGCAGCGGCTGCAGCTCGGGGAGGCGAAGCACTTCGTCGCGAGCTTCGACCGGCCCAACATCCAGTACCGGATCGCCCCCAAGGACAAGCCGCGGGACCAGCTGCTCAACCTCCTGCGCACCGAGCACGAGGGGGACGCCGGCATCGTCTACTGCCTCTCGCGGAACTCGGTCGAGCAGACGGCGCAGTTCCTGGTGGAGCGCGGCGTGACCGCGCTGCCGTACCACGCCGGCCTCGACCGGCAGGTGCGGGCGCGGAACCAGTCACGGTTCCTGCGTGAGGACGGCATCGTGATGGTGGCGACGATCGCGTTCGGGATGGGCATCGACAAGCCCGACGTGCGGTTCGTCGCCCACCTCGACCTGCCGAAGTCCGTCGAGGGCTACTACCAGGAGACCGGTCGCGCGGGGCGCGACGGGCTGCCGTCCACCGCGTGGCTCGCGTACGGTCTCGCCGACGTGGTCCAGCAGCGGCGGATGATCGACACGTCCGAGGGCGACGCGGCCCACAAGCGCCGGCTGACCGCGCACCTCGACGCGATGCTCGCGCTCTGCGAGACCGTGTCGTGCCGCCGGGTCCAGCTGCTCAACTACTTCGGCCAGCCGTCCGAGCCGTGCGGCAACTGCGACACCTGCCTGACGCCGCCCGAGTCGTGGGACGGCACCGTCGCGGCGCAGAAGCTGCTCTCGACGGTCGTCCGGCTGGAGCAGCGCGGGCAGCGGTACGGCGTCGGCCACCTGGTCGACATCCTGCGCGGCAAGGTCACTCCGCGGATCACCCAGCTGGGGCACGAGTCGCTCTCGACCTTCGGGGTCGGACAGGACCTGTCCGACGGGGAGTGGCGCGGGGTCGTCCGGCAGCTCCTGGCGATGGAGCTGCTCGGCGTGGACACCGACGGCTACGGCACCCTGCGGCTGGCGCCCGACAGCGCGGACGTGCTGCGCGGCGCGCGCGAGGTACGGCTGCGTCGGGAGACCGAGAGGGTCGTCCGGTCCCGCGGCTCGCGCGGCGCGCGGGCCACCGCAGCAGCGGACCTGACCGGCGACGACGTCGAGCTGTTCGAGGTGCTCCGGGCCTGGCGCGCAGGGGTCGCCAAGGAGCAGGGCGTGCCCGCGTACGTGGTCTTCCACGACGCGACGCTGCGCGAGGTCGTGACGCAGCGGCCGACGTCGCTCGAGGCGCTCGGTGGGATCAGCGGGGTCGGCGCGACCAAGCTGGAACGGCACGGACCGGGCCTGCTGGCCGCGCTGAACGGGGTCGCGGAGACCGTGTGACCGGGGCCCGGACGACGACGTGGTCGACGGCGCCTGATCAGAGCCCGAACCGGCGGCGCTGGAGCTCGCGGACCTCGTCGGCGAGCTCGGGGACCGGTCCGTCGACGGGGATGCCCGGTGCGACCGTGGTGATCGGGAGAGGTGCCACCGGTGCGGCGGGGATGCCCCACTCCGCCAGCCACGCACCGGTCTGCGCCGAGGACGTCGCGTACACGATCCGGCCCAGACCGACCCAGGCGTGGGCCGCGGCGCACATCGGGCAGTGCTCGCCCGAGGTGTAGACGGTGGACGCCGCGCGCTCGGCCGGCGTGAGGTGGTTCGCGGACCAGCGGGCGATCTCGAGCTCGGGGTGACGGGTCTCGTCGCCGTCCTTGACGCGGTTGCGGTCCTCGAACCGGACCTGGCCGGCGGCGTCGACCAGGACGGAGCCGTACGGTTCGTCGCCGTCGTCGAGCGCCTCGCGGGCGAGCTCGACGGCACGGGCGAGGTGGGCCAGGTCGACGTCGGAGATGGTCACCGTGCCACCGTGGCGGCCAGCACGCGAGCGCGCAACCTCGGCCGGTGCGGGACCAGGGACATCCGCCCGGCCATGCGGGCCTGGCGCGAGGACGGCACGTGGCGACGAGGTCGGCAGTCGCAACGCACGCTCTCGTCCCACACTGCCGACCTCGGGGCGGCGGAGGCGCGGTTCGAGCGTGTCAGGTGACCACGCGGAGCGGAGCCGTGCCCGTGGAGCCGCGGACCACCAGGTGGGTGGGGAGCTCGACCGTGACCGTGCCGCCGGGGTGGGTGGGATCGAGTCGCGCCAGGAGGAGGTCGGCGGCCGCGTGGCCGGCGCGCTCCAGCGGGGCCGCGATCGTGGTCAGGCCGGGGCGGACCAGGTCGGCGCCGAAGACGTCGTCGCAGCCCACGACGCTCATCGCGCCGGGGACGTCGACCCCGCGCTCGGCCAGCCGGTCGAGGATGCCGAACGCGAGCAGGTCGTCGAAGGCCAGCACGGCGGTGACGTCGGCGTGCAGGACGGCGTCCGCGGCGGCCGCCCCGTCCTCGCGGCGCGGGACGAACGGACCGAGGAAGACGACCTCGACGCCCAGCCGCTTGGCCGCGGTGCGCAGGACGGCGCGCCGGCGGCGGTCGGACCAGGACGCGCGCGGGCCGCCCGCGTAGGCGACGCGACGGTGCCCGAGGGAGGCCAGGTGGGCGAGCGCCTGGCCCGTGCCGCCCGCCGTGTCGACGAGCACGCCCGACTGGTCGGGCACGGGGCGGTTCACCGTGACCATCGGGAACTCGTGCGACCAGGCTTCCAGGCGGTCGTCGTCCAGCCGGGAGGCGGCCAGCACGGCTCCGTCGACGGTGGGCCGCAGTGCGCGCAGAGCGCGTTCCTCCGCCTCGACCGACTCCTCGGCGTCGACCAGCACGTGCACGTAGCCGTCGGCTCGGAGCCGGGCGGCGGTGCCGCGGACGATGCCGAAGAAGTAGGGGTTGGTGACGTCGGGGACGAGCAGGGCGACCATGCGGGTTCGGCCGGAGCTCAGCGCCCGGCCGGTCGGGCTCGGTGCGTAGCCGAGCTGGCGCGCGGCCTCGCGGACGCGCGTCGCGGTGCGCTCGTTGACGCGGCCGGGCTTGGTGAGCGCGCGGGAGGCGGTCGAGATGGCCACGCCGCTGGCGGCCGCGACGTCCCGGAGGGTGGGTGGCCTGGTCATCGGTCCTCGTCGAGCTGTCGGACGACGGGCCGGCCGGCCCGACGCGGTCCTATCGTGGCCGCCAACCCGGCGCTTGGCAACCATCGGCAAACGTTTGTCTCCGGTCCTCGGTGCGCCTACGGTGGACCCGCGCGCAGAGCTGCGCCAGGGACCAGAGCAGCGCCGACGAGGTCGTCGGCGGGACGGAGCAGGCATGCCGACGCACCACCCCGACACCGCGCCGGGCGACCTGGCGCCGACCGGGCACGGCTCCGCGATCCGGTCGGCGGAGGTCCTCGTCACCAGCCCGGACCGCAACTTCGTGACGCTGAGGCTCACCACCGAGGACGGGGTCGTCGGCCTGGGGGACGCGACGCTGAACGGTCGCGAGCTGTCGGTGGCGTCGTACCTGTCCGACCACGTGGTGCCGCTGCTGCTCGGAAGGGACGCGCACCGCATCGAGGACACGTGGCAGTTCCTCTACCGGTCGGCGTACTGGCGGCGTGGCCCCGTGACCATGGCCGCGATCGCTGCCGTCGACGTCGCGCTGTGGGACATCAAGGCGAAGGTCGCCGGGATGCCGCTGTACCAGCTGCTCGGCGGCGCCAGCCGGACCGGGATCATGGCCTACGGGCACGCGAGCGGGCGGGACCTGCCCGAGCTGTTCGACTCCATCCGGGACCACCAGGAGCAGGGCTTCCGCTCGATCCGGGTCCAGACGTCCGTGCCGGGCATCGACGCCGTCTACGGGGTGGCCGCACAGCCGTCGTCGTCGGGCCGCTACGACTACGAGCCCGCGCAGCGCGCTCCCCTGCCGGCCGAGGAGGACTGGGACACCCGCGCGTACCTGCGGCACATCCCGACCGTGTTCGAGGCGGTCCGCAGCGAGTTCGGGCCCGAGGTCCCGCTGCTGCACGACGGCCATCACCGGATGACCCCGATCCAGGCCGCACGCCTGGGCAAGGACCTCGAACCCTACGACCTGTTCTGGCTGGAGGACTGCACGCCCGCGGAGAACCAGGAGGCGCTGCGCCTGGTCCGGCAGCACACCACCACACCGCTGGCCATCGGCGAGGTGTTCAACACGGTGTGGGACTACCAGACGCTGGTCCGCGAGCAGCTCGTCGACTACGTGCGGTCCGCCGTGACGCACACGGGCGGCATCAGCGCGCTGCGCAGGATCCTCGACTTCGCCGCGCAGTACCAGATCAAGTCCGGCATCCACGGACCGACCGACATCTCCCCCGTCGGCATGGCCGCCGCGCTGCACCTGGACCTGGCGATCCACAACTTCGGCATCCAGGAGTACATGCAGCACGGCGCCCGGACGAACGAGGTGTTCCGGCAGACGTTCACGTTCGAGGACGGCTACCTCCACCCCGGTTCCGAGAACGGGCTCGGCGTCACCTACGACGACGAGGCCGCCGCGCGGTACCCGTACGCGCAGGCGTACCTGCCGTTCAACCGGCTCAAGGACGGCACGGTGCACGACTGGTGACCGGCGTGCACCCCCTGTGGCTGCCCGACGAGGCGTTCCGGGCGCTCGGGTCGCGGCGCGTGCTGGTCGCGGTCGGACCGGACGACGGCCCGGTCGCCGAGACGGTGATCGCCGAGGTCGCCGCCGCCACGCGACGGTTCGGTGGCAGCCTGACGACGACCCGAGCACAGTCCGTGACGGCCGAGGTCGCGCAGTCGCAGGACGTGGTGCTCGCGATCGGGCCCAGCGTGGCGGTGGCCGGCAGCCTCGCCACGCGGCTGGTGCCCCGTCCCGGCACCCCGGAACGGCACGATCCGTACCTTCCCGCGATCGCTTCGGTGCTCGGCGAGCGCTTCACGATCCTCCGGTGGACGACGACAGGCCCGGGTGCGTTCCAGGCGATCCGGGTCGGCGGTACCACCGTCGTGATGGCCGACGGGGCCGCCGGGCTGCTCTCCGGGATGCACTCCCTGGTACGCCGTGGGGAGTCCGCGTTCACGGCCCCCGAGGGTGAGCTGCACTGGGACGGGCCCCTGAACAGGATCCGGATGCTCGACCACTGGGACAACACCGTCGTCCATCCGGTCATGGGCCAGGTCGAGCGCGGGTACGCGGGCGGCTCGATCTTCTGGTCCGAGGGGCGGGTGCGCGACGACCTGGCGCGGGTCGGGCAGTACGCGCGGCTGCTCGGGTCGGTCGGGATCAACGCCGTCGGGCTGAACAACGTCAACGTGCACGCCGCCGAGGCCACGCTGCTCACGGACCACGTCGCCGACGTCGCCCGGCTCGCGGACGTGTTCCGGCCGCACGGGATCCGCGTGTACCTGTCGGTCAGCTTCGCGGCACCGCTGTCACTCGGTGGACTGACGACGGCCGACCCGCTCGACCCCGACGTGCAGCGGTGGTGGGCCGACGCGGCCGCACGCGTCTACGAGTCGATCCCGGACTTCGGCGGGTTCGTCGTCAAGGCGGACTCCGAGGGCCAGCCGGGACCGTTCGCGTACGGCCGGGACCACGCCGACGGGGCGAACGTCCTGGCCCGGGCGCTGGCACCGTTCGGCGGCACCGTCTTCTGGCGGGCCTTCGTCTACGACCACCACCAGGACTGGCGCGACCGCAGCACCGATCGCGCGAGGGCCGCGTACGACCACTTCACGCCCCTGGACGGCCGGTTCGACGACAACGTCGTCCTCCAGGTCAAGTACGGACCGATGGACTTCCAGACGCGCGAGCCCGTCTCCCCCGTCATCGCCGCGATGCCCCGGACGCGGCTGGCCGTCGAGCTCCAGGTGACGCAGGAGTACACGGGGCAGCAGCAGCACGCCGTCTACCTCGCGCCGCAGTGGGACGAGATCCTGCGGTTCCCGATCGCTGCCGACGGGCGCTCGGTGGGGTACGTCGCGGCCGGACTGCGCGCGGGAACGGTCCACCACAGGGACGACCCCGTGCCGCCGTCCGGGGGGATCGTCGCGGTCTCCAACGTCGGCGACGACGAGTTCTGGACCGGCCACCCCCTCGCGCAGGCGAACCTCTACGCGTTCGCGCGGCTCGCGTGGGGCGAGGAGGACCCGCTCGCGGTCCTCGACGAATGGATCGGGCTCACGTTCGGCGACGACCCGACCGTGCGGTCCGCGGTGCACGCCGTGCTCGACGACTCCTGGCGCACCTACGAGAAGTACACGGCCCCGCTCGGCGTCGGGTTCATGGTGCGCCCAGGTCATCACTACGGCCCCGACGTGGACGGCTACGAGTACACCGCGTGGGGCACGTACCACTTCGCCGACCGCGACGGCATCGGCGTCGACCGCACGCGCGCGACGGGCACCGGGTTCACCGGTCAGTACCCCCCGCCCTGGCGGGACGTCTACGAGTCGGTCGAGACCTGCCCCGACGAGCTGCTGCTGTTCTTCCACCACGTCCCGTGGACGCACGTGCTGCACAGCGGGTCGACCGTCATCCAGCACGTCTACGACACGCACGCGGACGGGTACGACGACGTGGTGCGGATGGCTGCCGCGTGGGCGTCCCTGGACGGTCGTGTCCCGGAGGCCGTCTTCGACCGCGTGACCGAGCGGCTCGCCGAGCAGGAGCGCAGCGCCCGCGAGTGGCGCGACCAGCTGCGGTCGGCGTTCTTCCGCCGGTCGGGCGTCCCGGACGCGACGGGGCGCACGATCTACTGACCTGCACCATCATCGACGCATGACCACCAGCACCCAGGTCCAGCTCGTCCGACGGCCGCAAGGGTGGCCGGTGCCCGAGGACTTCCGCACCGTCACGGTCGACCTGCCCGAGCTGGACGGGGACCAGGTGCGCGTCGCCAACGCGTTCCTCTCGGTCGACCCGTACATGCGCGGCCGCATGAACGACGCCGAGTCGTACGTCCCGCCGTTCGCGCTGGACGCCACGATGACCGGCGGCGCGGTCGGCCGGGTGGTGGCGTCGACCTCGGCGGACGTGCCCGTCGGCGCTGCGGTGAGCCACGACCTGGGCTGGCGCGACGTCGCGCAGGGTGACGCCGGCCAGTTCCGCGTGGTCGACGACGGTGTCCCGCTGTCGGCGTACCTCGGGGTGCTCGGCCTGACGGGGTTCACCGCGCACCTCGGGCTCCTCCAGATCGCGTCGATGCAGCCCGGCGAGGTCGTCTTCGTCTCCGGCGCGGCGGGCGCGGTCGGGTCGGTGGTCGGGCAGGTCGCGAAGCTCAAGGGCGCGTCGCGGGTGGTGGGTTCGGCCGGGTCGCCCGAGAAGGTGGCGCTCGTGCAGGAGCGGTACGGGTTCGACGCGGCCTTCGACTACAAGGACGGTCACCTGTACCGCCAGCTGCGCGCGGCCGCGCCGGACGGGATCGACGTGTACTTCGACAACGTCGGCGGCGCGCACCTGGAGGCGGCCCTCGGCGCCCTGCGGCGCGACGGGCGGGTCGCGCTGTGCGGCGCGATCTCCGGGTACAACGACGAGCACCCGCAGCCGGGACCGCGGAACCTGGCGCGGATCATCCAGCAGGGCCTCACCCTGCGCGGGTTCACCGTCCCGTACCACCTGCAGCACTACCCGGCGTTCCTCGCGGACATGCGGGGTTGGTTCGCCGCCGGCCGGATCGCGTACGACGAGACGGTCATCGACGGCCTGGACCACGCGGTCGACGCGTTCCTGGCGATGATGCGCGGCGAGACGACCGGCAAGACGGTGGTCAGGCTGTGAACTGGGCCTCGGCCGCCGCGACCATCGGCGCGGCCGTCCGCGCGTACAGGTAGGTCAGCGGCGCGGCGAGCAGGACCAGGAGCCAGTCCGACGCGTAGGTCAGCGCCGCGGTGAGCACGAGGACCGACACGAACCCGAGCGTGACCAGGGGCTTGCCCGCCACGAAGTACGCGCCCAGGCGGGCCACGTCGCGGGTGCGGAACGAGAACAGCGCACTGAGCACCAGAGCGTGCCCGGACCACAGCACGACGAGCAGCGCGACCGCCCCGAGCGCGACGCCGAGGACGGGCGGCAGGCCCGTCGCGCCCAGGTGCGTGAGGTTGACGGCGATGATCGCGAGGACCGCCAGGGTCGGGACCCACCAGCGCAGGACGTCGAGGACGTCGAGCCGGTAGCCGCGCCAGAAGTGCCGCGCCGGGGACAGGTCACGGTCCCGGGCGAACACCCGCCACGCGAACAGCGCCGCGGCCACCGACGGACCGAACGGCACGCACGCGAGCGCGACGAGCGGGACGTTGCTGACGTCCCGGTCGAGCAGCGTCAGCAGCACCAGCCCGGGCGCAGAGGTCAGCAGGATCATCCCCTCGACCACGAGGAACCAGTAGACGACCGCCGACCAGCGCGAGAGCGCGCCGGTGCCGAGCTCGTCGTCGGGCTTCGTCGCCATGGCCGTCATCCCACCACGTCCTGGCCGAGGATCCGCCGGTCGTCCAGTCCGGGGTGCTCGTCGGGGGTCACCGGGAGCAGCTCGACCAGGGTCACCTCGTGCCGCCCGAGCACGAGGTCGAGGTCCACGTGGCCGTCGGTCGCCGACAGGGAGGAGTGCCGGACGACGGGCACGGAGGCGTCGCGGAGCAGGTCGAGGGTCCGCTCGGACGGGTTCCGCGGCCGGCCGAGCTCACGCCAGGCGGTCCAGGCGTTGCCCTCGGTCTCGTTGACGGAGCGCCGGACGACCGCGGTGCTCGACGTGGCCACCGGCACCCGCAGCCGGAGCTCGTGCGTCGCCGGCGCCGAACCGTAGGGACCGTCGTCGGAGCCCCCCACCGGCTGCCACGCGAGCACGGTCACGCGCCCGTCGTCGTCGCGGCACACGAGGTGGTCCACGCCGCGGGCGAGGACGGACCCGCCGAGCCGGGCCATGAACGCGTACAGGTGGTAGGTCGGCTTGCGCACCTGGCGGTGGGTCAGCAGCCCGAAGCCGCCGTGGAACAGCGACGTCGGGATGTCCGCCTCCTCGAACACGTCGCAGAACGTCCAGTACGAGAACGAGTCGACCAGGTCCCCGCCGCCGGCCAGCACGGGCGCCAGGTAGGTGGCGTTCCAGGCGGTGTCGTGGACCGGGTTGTCCGGCCGGTAGGAGGTGTTGAACTCGCTGATGTGGACCGGCAGGCCCGCGAGCGCAGTGCCCTCGAGGTAGCGGCGGGGGGCGTCGAACTGGTCGAGCAGGTCCTGCGGCGGCTCGAACGTCTGGTAGACGCCGAACGGCACCTGCTGGACGGGTCCGGACGAGTACGCGTGGCGGCTCACGAAGTCGATGGGCACGTCCCGCGCCGCGACGAAGTCGGCGAACGGTGCCCACCACTCGTCGGACCCGGGCGACAGGACCGGGCCACCGACCTGCAGGGACGCGTCGACGTCCTTGACGGCCCGGGCGGTCGCCTCGTAGAGCCGGAAGTACGCGGCCTTGTCGGCGCCCTGCCAGAAGACCGTCAGGTTCGGCTCGTTCCACACCTCGATCGGCCAGGTGCGCACCTCGTCCAGGCCGTAGCGGTCGATCAGGTGCCGCAGCACCGCACGGACCAGCGCGGCCCAGTCGTCGTGCGAGCGCGGTGGCGTCACGTTGCCCTTCCACCAGAACACCGTCTGGTCCCCCGACGCGAGCGCCGAGGGCATGAAGCCCAGCTCCAGGAACGGCTTCAGCCCGATCCGCAGGTACGAGTCGACCACCTGGTCCACGTAGGTGAACGAGTACCGGGTCACGCCCTCCGACTGGCGCAGGACACCCATGTCGTCGGAGAGCAGGCCGTGGCCGCGGATGTACCGGAAGCCGATCTCGCGCTGCACGAGCGCGGCGGACTCCTGGTAGTCGGCGCGCAGGGCGAGGTTGAGGCGGCCGGTGCCGACGCACTCGCGCCACGCGTCCGAGAGGCGGCCGGTGGGCTGGGACGGGACGACGAGACGGTTCATGAGAGGACGAGCACCTCCGTTGGGGGACGGGGTCAGGGTGTCACCGACGGCGACGACGCGGCCGGTCAGATGGTCGGGGCCGGCCCCGCGCAGCACGCGGGGCCGACCGGTGTGCTCAGCCCTTGGCGGCGAGCGCCTGGTTGAACGTGTCGACGTACTGGTCGACGTTGAGCCCCTTGAGCTCGGTCAGCCAGTCGTCCCACTCGGACAGCGGGCGCTGACCGAGGATGAACGCGGCCGTGTTCTGCGTGACCGAGTCGTTGAGCGCGGCCTGCCAGAGCGTGATCTGCTCCTGCTGCATCTCGTCCAGGGGCGCGGACGGGACCAGCGGCAGCTCGGTCTTGTCCGCCATGGCGTCGATGAACTCGTTCGTCGCCGCGGTGTTCAGACCGCGGATCAGGTCGTCCGTCGTGCCGTTGGCCAGCATCCACACGCCGTTGCTGAACCCGAGGTCGGCGTTGAGCTTCTTGGTGCCGGCGGGGTTGACGCCGTTCCAGTCGACGTCGGCCGCCAGGGTGCGGGTCTCGCCGTCCTTGGTGAACGTGGTGCCCTCGACGCCGTACTTGGCGTACTCGAGACCGCCGTCGGAGTAGTACAGCCAGTCGACGAACTGCAGGAGGGCGAGGAAGTGCGGCTTCTCCGCCGCCTCCGACGAGATCATGAAGCCCGACGCGACCCGGCTGCCCGACGCGACGTTGTCTCCCGCAGGGCCCTCGGGCACGCGGATCAGGTGGACCTGCGCGTCGGTGTTGCCCGCGTCGGTGAAGGTCTTCGCGTAGCTGGTGATCTCCTGGGTGTTGCCCGAGATCGCCAGGGACTGGCCGCTGCCGAACTTCTGCTTCGCGGTGTCGTCGTCCTGGGTGACCGACTCCGGGTCGAGCAGGCCGTCCTCGACGAGCGAGGCGAAGTACGAGACGAGCTCCTTGTAGCCGTCGGACGACGCCGCGTAGGAGAACGTCGCGGAGTCCTCGTCGTACACGAGGCCGTTGCCGAAGCCCCAGCCGGCGACCGTGCCGAAGTTCGGCGCCGCCAGGTTCAGGGTCGCGCCGAGCGGGCTGTTGTTCGTCGTGGACCAGCGGTCGGACATCGGCCAGACGCCCGGGTTCGCGGCCTTGATCGTCTCGAGGTCGTCCCGCAGGTCGTCCCACGTCTGCGGGTCCTCGGTGATCCCCGCGTTCTCCCACACGTCCTGGCGGATCGCGATGGAGTACTGCGGCTGCGGCGACTCGTACAGGCCCGGGAGCATGTAGTACTTGCCGTCGGCCTGCTTGAGGTTGTCGATGTACGGCTGGAGGTCCCAGTCCTCGATCCGCTGCTGGAAGTTCGGCATGTACTGCACGTAGTCGCTGATCGGCAGCAGCGCACCGCCGGACACGAACTGCGTCTCCTGACCCGGGTACGTCACGGGGATCAGGTCGGGCGCGTCACCGGCGCTGATGATCAGCGACTTCTTGGCGTCCCAGTCCGACAGCGGCGCGCTCGTCAGGTCGAAGCTGACCAAGTTGTTCTCCTCCAGGTGGGAGAAGAACAGCCAGTCCTCGTTCAGCGGGTAGTTCGGGTGGTCGCGGTAGAGCACGCCGAGCGTGACGGGCTCCGTCGCGACGAACTCGGTGCCGACCGCGAAGTCCTCCATGGCGCCGACGCGCTGAGCGTCGGGGATGCCGCTGCTGCTGGCCGACGGCTCGTCGGCCGGGTCGCCGCCCGACGAGCACGCCGCGGTGAGCGTGAGCGCGAGCACCGCGACCGACGCAGCCGCCCCGACGCGCTTCCTGGTTGAACGCATGATTCTCCTCGTTGAGAAGTAGGGGGTGTGGGCTTACTGCTTGACCGCGCCGAGCATCACGCCCGACACGAAGTACCTCTGGAGGAACGGGTAGAGGCAGATGATGGGCAGGACCGTGAGGAGCATGGTCACGGACTGCACGTTGGCGCCGATCTGGGTGAGGTTGTCCGTGCCGCCGCCCTGGATCGAGGTGCCGCCCGTGACGCCCGCCATGAGGTTGCGCAGGTACACGGTCACCGGGTAGAGGTTCGGGTCGTCCATGTAGAGGAACGCGCCGAACCAGCCGTTCCAGAACGAGACCGCGTAGAACAGCAGCATCGTCGCCACCACGGCCTTGCTCAGCGGGAGCACCACCTTGAAGAAGACGCCGTAGGTGCTCATGCCGTCGATCGAGGCGGCCTCCTCGAGCTCGCTCGGGAAGTTCTCGAAGAACGACTTCATCACCAGCAGGTTGAAGATGCTGATGGCGTTGGGCAGGACGATCGCCCACAGGGTGTTCCGGAAGCCGAGCTGGCTGATGAGGATGTAGTTCGGGATGAGCCCGCCGTTGAAGAACATGGTGGCGACGGCGACGCCGATGAAGAACTTGCGCCCCTTGAGGTGGTGCTTGGACAGGGCGTACGCGTACGTGGTGGTGAGGGCCATCGCGATGGCGGTGGCGACCACCGTGTACTCGACGGTGTTGCGGTAGTTGCGCCAGAACATCGAGTCCCCGAGCACCACCTGGAACGTGGTGAGGTTGAACCCGCGCGGGACCAGGTTGACCTGTCCCGAGTTGATGTAGCCCTCCGAGCTGAACGCCTGGGCGACGATGTTGACGAACGGGTACAGGACGAGGGCGGCCACGATGATGAGGACCGCCGCGTTGACCCAGCGGAAGGTGCGGTAGCCGCGGCTGTCCTTGACGCCGGTGCTCCTCGGGAGGGCGATGTCGGTCACCACAGGCTCGCCCCCACGGTCTTCCGGGAGATCGCGTTGGCCGACAGGATCAGCGTCACGCCGATGATGGCCTCGAACAGGCCGATCGCCGTGGCGTAGCTGATCGAGTTGGACACGATCCCGACGCGGTACAGGTACGTGGAGATGACGTCGGCCGTCGAGTAGATCAGCGGGTTGGACAGCAGCAGGATCTTCTCGAAGCCCACCGCCATGAACGTCCCGACGTTGAGGATGAGCAGCACGATCATGGTCGGGCGGATCCCCGGCAGGGTGATGTGCCACGTCTGCTTCCACCGGTTCGCGCCGTCGATCCGGGCCGCCTCGTACAGCTGCTCGTCGATCGTCGTGAGCGCCGCGAGGTAGAGGATCGTGCCCCAGCCGACCGTCTGCCAGACCTCCGACGTCAGGTAGATCGTGCGGAACCACGACGGCTCCTGCATGAACGTGATCGCCTGCCCGCCGGCCGCCTCGATGATCTGGTTGACCGTGCCGTTGACGCTGGTGAGCTGGAAGACGATGCCCGCGACGATGACGACGGACATGAAGTGCGGGAGGTAGGAGATCGTCTGGATGCTGCGCTTGAACCGGCGCGACCGGACCTCGTTGAGCATCAGGGCCAGGACGATCGGCAGCGGGAACACCACCAGCAGCGTGAGGAACCCGAGGATCACCGTGTTGGTGAACGCGTGCCAGAACTGCTGGTCGTTGATGAACATCCGGACGTAGTAGAGGCCGACCCACTCGTCGCCGAACATGCTCCCGCCGGGGCGGAACCGGCGGAACGCGACGACGTTCCCGAGGATCGGCACGTACCGGAAGACGAGCAGGAAGATCAGGGGCAGCACCAGGAACGAGTACAGCCGCCAGTCCTTGCGCAGCGCCGTCCGCCAGGTCTGGTGCGCGGCGGGGATGACCGAGCCGTCGTGCGCGACCCAGGTCTCCTTGCGCGGGTTGCGCGACTTCCCGCGCTTCGGGTCCAGGGCCGGCGCGATCGGCGCCAGCGGCTCGGCCAACGCGGGTTCCTTGAGGCTCATGCGCGGGTCACCTCCAGCGCGTGCAGCGGCACGACGGACACCGCGGTGGTCAGCCGTCGCGTGTGGTCGACGGTCCGCAGGTCGCCGACGAGACGCAGGGCGAGCGCGTCGCTGTCGTCGGCGCTGGACCGCGCGACCCGCAGCTCGACGTCCCCCGGCTCGACGACGCGCGCGCCGAACCTGCCCGTGAAGGCGGTGACGTCGGCCGGCACGACGAACGTGACGAGCGCCGACTCCGCGGGGGCGAGCTCCACGCGGGCGTACCCGACGAGCCGCACGACGGGCCGCGTCACCTGCGCCACCGGGTCGTGCAGGTAGAGCTGCACGACGTCCGCGCCCGCGCGGTCCCCCGTGTTGGTGACGAGCACCTCGACCTCGGCGTCCCCGTCGACCGCCCACTCCTCGCTGGTGGCGCGGGCGGACCAGGAGAACGACGTGTACGACAGGCCGTGGCCGAACGGGAACGCGGCCGTCGGGTCCACCGACGAGACACTCGTGCGTCGGCCCAGCGGCGCGGACAGGTAGGTGCCGGGCTGCCCGGAGGCGTCGGCGGGGAGGCTGACCGGCAGGCGGCCCGACGGCGACACCGCACCCGTGAGCACGTCCGCGAGCGCCTGCCCGCCGAGCTGGCCGGGGAAGAACGCCTGCACGACGGCCGCCGCGTCGTCGGCCAGCGACCCGAGCGCGTAGGGGCGCCCGGTGAGCAGCACCAGCACGACCGGCGTCCCCGCGCCGAGCACCGCCCGGACCAGGTCGGCCTGGACGCCCGGCAGGTGCAGGTCGGTGGCGTCGCACCCCTCGCCGGACGTGCCGCGGCCGAACAGCCCGGCCCGGTCGCCGACCGCGACGACGCACACGTCCGCGTCCCGCGCGGCCGCGACGGCGGCGTCGAACCCCGTGCGGTCGGGGTCGGTGACGTCGCACCCGCGGGTGTGGGTGACCGTCGGGTGCGTGCTGCGCAGCGCGTCCAGGAGCGTCGGGATCTCGATGCCGAGCCCGTGCTCCGGGTGGTGCACGCCGACGTGCGCGGGGAACGAGTAGCAGCCGAGCATCGCCATCGGGTCGTCCGCGAGGGGGCCGACGAGCGCGACCCGCGCGCCGGGCCGTAGCGGGAGGGTCCGGTCCCGGTTGGTCAGCAGGACGATCGCCTCGCGGGCCAGCCGGAGCGCGACGTCGCGGCTGCCCTCGTCGTCCAGGTCGAGGTCCGGGTCGGCGACGGGCGACCAGTCGGCGTCCAGCAGGCCGAGCTCGGCCTTCTGCGTCAGCACCCGGCGCAGGGCCCGGTCCACCAGACCCTCGTCCACCTCGCCGCGGGCCAGGGCTTCCCGCAGCGGCTCGCCGTAGCAGTGCACGCTGGGCAGCTCGACGTCGACCCCGGCCGCGAGCGCCAGCCCGGCCGCCTCCCCCTCGGAGCCCGCGACGCCGTGCAGCGTCTGCAGGAACCGGATGCCGAAGTAGTCCGCGACGACCGTCCCGGTGAACCCCCACCGGTCGCGCAGGATCGTGGTGAGCAGGGTGCTGTCCGCCGCCGACGGGACGCCGTCGAGCTCGGCGTAGGAGTGCATGACGGACTGCGCGCCGCCCTCGCGGACCGCCATCTCGAACGGGGGCAGGACGACGTCGGCGAGCTCACGCGGACCGATCGAGACGGGTGCGAGGTTGCGTCCCGCGCGGCTGACCGAGTAGCCGGCGAAGTGCTTCAGCGTCGCGACGACGCCCGCTCCCTGGAGCCCGCGGACGTAGGCGGTGCCGACGGTGCCGACGAGGTAGGGGTCCTCGCCGATGGTCTCCTCGGTCCGGCCCCAGCGGTAGTCCCGCGTCACGTCGAGCACGGGCGCGAGCCCCTGGTGCACGCCCGCGGCGTGCATCGACGTCCCGATCCGGGCTGCCATCTCCTCGACCAGCTCGGGGTCGAAGCTCGCGCCCCAGGACAGCGGGACCGGGTAGGCGGTCGCGCCCCAGGCGGCGAACCCCGCGAGGCACTCCTCGTGCACGAGCGCGGGGATGCCCCAGCGGTTCGCGCCGACGACCTCGGCCTGCGACGCCGCGAGGGACCGGGCGCCCGCGGCCGGGGCGACCGGTGCGGATCCGTACGGACGGGTCAGCTGGCCGAGCCCGTCGCGGATGACGTCGGCCCAGCGCAGGCCGTCGTCGGTCATCTCGGACTGGTGCGGGGCGACGCCGGCGCCGCCCGCGTCGGCCCCGACCCAGAGGCCGACCAGCTGTGAGAGCTTCTCGTCGAGGGTCATCCGGGCGACCAGGTCGTCGACCCGGGCCTCGTGCCGGTGTTCCTGTCCTGTCATGTGACCTGCCACCTCCCGTCTCACAGCCCTGTGAGCGCCGAAAGTATCGACCGCGGTGTCGATATCTGCCGCTGACGGACGCTAGGCGCCTCGGTGGCGCCTGGCAATCAGGACGGGAACTTTGGCAAACGTTTCTCATTCGGAGCACTGTCGGGGAGCGGATGAGATCCGCGGACGGTGCTGGGCCGCGCCGCAGGTGGGTGCTACGTTCGGCCCGATAGTTGCGACGAGCAGACCGGGACGCCCCACCATGACGACCACCAGCGCCGACGACGGTGCCGCCGTTACCGACGAGGACCTGGCCGGCGCCGGGGTCCCCGGGAGCACCGGGAGCGCAGCGACCATCGCCCTGATCGCCGAAGAGGCCGGCGTCTCCATCCCGACGGTCTCCAAGGTGCTCAACGGCCGCACGGACGTCGCCGCGGTCACCCGGGCGCGCGTCGAGGAGGTCATCGACCGCCACCAGTACCGCCGCCGCCGGGGCCGCGCCCAGACCGGGCCGGGCCTCCTCGACCTCGTCTTCCACGAGCTCGACGCGGGCTGGTCCGTGCAGATCATCAAGGGCGTCGAGTCCGTCGCCGGGCCCGAGCGGCTGGGGGTCGTGCTCTCCGAGCTGGGCGGTGCGCACCGGCCCCGCCAGGAGTGGCTGGACGACGTGCTCGCCCGGCGCCCGCGCGGCGTCATCCTCGTCCTGTCCGACCTCGACCCCGCGCAGCGCCGCCAGCTGGAGACCCGGTCGATCCCGTTCGTCGTCGTCGACACCGCCGGCGAGCAGCCCGCGGGCGTCCCGACCGTGGGCTCCGCCAACTGGGCGGGTGGCCTGGCGGCCACGCGACACCTGCTCGGACTCGGTCACCGCAAGATCGCCGTCGTCTCCGGCCCGGTCGACGTGCTCTGCAGCCGTGCCCGCATCGACGGGTACCGCACCGCGCTCGACGAGGCCGGCGTCGCCGTCGACCCGGGTCTGGTCCGGTACGGCGACTTCTTCGTCGGCGGCGGCTACACGCACGGCATGGACCTGCTCGACCGGCCCGACCGGCCGACCGCGATCTTCGCCGGCTCCGACTTCCAGGCCCTCGGCGTGCTCCGCGCCGCCCGAGAGCTCGGTCTGCGGGTGCCGCAGGACCTGTCCGTCGTCGGCTACGACGACCTGCCCGTCACCGAGTGGATCGGCCCCCCGCTCACCACCATCCATCAGCCGCTCTACGAGATGGCCGCGACCGCCACCCGGATGGTGCTCGGCATGGCCCGCGGCGAGGCACCCACCAACCCGCGCATCGAGCTGGGCACCGAGCTGGTGATCCGCGAGAGCACCGCACCCCCGCCGACGGTGTCCTGACCGTGGCCCTGTTCGACCTCCCGCTCGACCAGCTCGAGCGCTACCGCTCCGACGTCCCGGCGCCCCCCGACTTCGACGAGTTCTGGGCGTCCTCGGTCGGCACCGCCCGCGGCCACGACGTGCTGGTCGACGTGGTGCCCGTGGCGACCGGGCTGACGCTCGTCGACACGTGGGACGTGACGTTCGCCGGGTTCGACGGGCAGCCGGTGCGCGCCTGGTACACCCGGCCCGCCGGCGTGGCCGCGGACCTGCCGGCCGTCGTCGAGTACCTCGGCTACGGGCGTGGTCGCGGGCTGCCGCAGGAGCGGCTGACCTGGGCCGCCGCCGGGTACGCGCACCTGTTGATGGACACCCGCGGCCAGGGCGGCCAGTACGGCTCCGGCGGCGTCACCCCGGACCCCGTCGGGTCCGGACCGGCCGCCCCGGGCTTCGTCACGCGCGGCATCCTCGACCCCGCCACGTACTACTACCGCCGCGTCTTCACCGACGCCGTCCGCGCCGTCGACGCCGTGCGTGCCCTGGCGTCGGCGGCGACCAGCCCCGTGGCGCGCCCGTCAGCGGGTCCGGGCCGCCCGTCCGAGTCGTCTGCGCCAGGTGTGGCCGTCGTCGGGAACAGCCAGGGCGGCGGGATCGCCCTCGCGGTCGCCGGCCTGGTGCCCGACCTGGCCGCAGTCATGGTCAGCGCACCGTTCCTGTGCGACGTCCCGCGGGCCCTGGCGATCACCGACGCCGACCCGTACGGCGAGGTCGTCCGGTACCTCGCCGTTCACCGCGGCGCGGCCGACCAGGTGCTCCGGACCCTGTCGTACGTCGACGGCGTCCACCACGCCCGCCGCGCGACTGCCCCGGCACTCTTCGCGACGGGCCTGCGCGACACGGTCTGCCCGCCGTCGACAGTCTTCGCCGCCCACAACGCCTACGCGGCGAAGCGGGAGATCGCGGTCTACCCGTACAACCACCACGAGGGCGGCGAGGCCCACCACACCGCCCGCCAGCTGACCTGGCTGGCGACCCGGCTCGGCGCCTGACTCACGAACCCGTCCGCGAGAACGGCAGTGTGCGACGAGCGCGGCAGTTCGAACTGCTGCGCTCGTCGCGAACTACCGTTCTCGAGCCGGGGTGGGCGGACTCAGGCTCAGCGGCCCGTGCCGTCGACCGCGTACGGGTCGATGGCGGCGATCTCCTCGGCTGTGAGCGGCGGGGCGCTCAGGGCCTTGACGTTGTCCTCCAGCTGCGCGACCGAGCTCGCACCGACCAGCGCCGACGTGATGCGGTCGTCGCGCAGCACCCAGGACAGGGCCAGCTGCGCGAGCGACTGCCCGCGGCCGGACGCGATCTCGTTCAGGGCACGTGCGCGGGACAGGTACGTCTCCGACAGGGCCGACGGCTTGAGGAAGTGGCCGACGGCGGCGCGCGAGTCGGCGGGCACGTCGCCGGACAGGTACCGCCCGGTGAGCAGACCCTGCGCGAGCGGGGAGAACACGATCGTCCCGATCCCCAGGTCACCGACGACGTCGAGCAGGCTCTCCGTCTGGTCGTCGGCGACGTTCTCGATGTGGCGGTTGAACATCGAGTAGCTCGGCTGGTGGATGAGCAACGGGGTGCCGAGGTCGGCGAGCACCTGCTGCGCGGTCCGCGTCTGCGCCGGGGAGTAGTTGGAGATGCCCGCGTAGAGCGCCTTGCCGCTGGTCACGGCCGTGTGCAGGGCGCCCATCGTCTCCTCGACCGGCACCGACGGGTCGGGGCGGTGGGAGTAGAAGATGTCGACGTAGTCCACGCCGATGCGGCGCAGCGACTGGTCCAGCGAGGACAGCAGGTACTTGCGCGAGCCGCCGTCGCCGTACGGCCCGGGCCACATGTCGTACCCGGCCTTGGACGAGATGACCAGCTCGTCGCGGTACGGGCGCAGGTCGGACGCGAGGATGCGGCCGAAGTTCTCCTCCGCGGAGCCGTACGGCGGGCCGTAGTTGTTCGCCAGGTCGATGTGCGTGATGCCCAGGTCGAACGCGCGACGCAGGACCGCACGCTGGGTGTCCAGCGGCGTCGTGTCACCGAAGTTGTGCCACAGGCCGAGCGACAGGGCGGGCAGGTCCAGCCCGCTGCGGCCGGTCCGGCGGTAGGTCATCGAGTCGTAGCGGGTGCCGTCGGCAGCAAAAGGCATGTCTCCACGCTATCCGTAGGATCGGCGCGTGCTGCACGTCGCGTTCTTCGAGCCCCGCATCCCCGGCAACACCGGCAGCGCCATCCGGTTGGCGGCCGGCACCGGCTCGACCCTGCACCTGGTGGAGCCGCTCGGGTTCGACCTGTCGGAGGCCAAGCTGCGCCGGGCGGGGCTCGACTACCACGACCTCGCGCACGTGGTGGTGCACCCGGACCTGGAGGCCCTGCTCGCCGCGGAGGCCGGCCGGGTCTACGCCTTCACGACCCACGCGACCCAGCACCACACCGACCTGGCGTACCGCCCGGACGACATCCTGCTGTTCGGCCCGGAGCCCACGGGACTGCCGGCGGAGGTCCTCGCACACCCCCGCATCACCGCGCAGGTGCGGATCCCGATGCTCCCCGGCCGGCGCTCGATGAACCTCTCGAACGCCGCAGCTGTCGCCACGTACGAGGCGTGGCGACAGCTGGGCTTCGAGGGCGGCGTCTAGCCGAGCCTCCACCTCTGGGCGTCGGCGCCGTTGCAGTCCCAGATGTGCGCCTGCGTGCCGGGCGTCGTGGAGTGCCCGGGGTTGTCGAGGCAGCGGTTGGACTGCGGGTTGTAGTACCCGCCGTTCCGCGGGATCCACACCTGCGCGCCCGTGCCGTTGCAGTCGTAGAGCTGCACCTTCGTCCCGTTGGCCGTGCCGCCGCCGGCGATGTCGAGGCACTTGCCCTGGACGCGCAGCGTCGTGCCGGCCTCGACGAAGGTCCACTTCTGGGCGACCGTGCCGTTGCAGCCCCAGATCTGGATCTTGTTGCCGTTTGCCGTGCTCTGCGCGCTGTTGTCCAGGCACATGCCGTTGGCGTTCACCAGCGCGACGCCGGTGCCGGTGGGCGGCGGGTTCGTCGTGCCGCCGCCGGTGAACGGCTGGATGATCAGGCCCGCCGCGGACGGGGAGCCGTCGTGCACCAGGGACTCGAACGCGCCGACGTCGTCGAACGCGAACGCGTACGCCTTCCCGTCGGCCATGTTGGCGTGCACGATCCGTGCGTACTGGTTGGTCGGGTTGCTCTTGTAGAACGCCGACGCGTCGGTGCTCGGCTGCGTGTCCACCGTGCCGAGCGTGCCGCGGTTGAGCGCGGCGCACAGCGTGCGGGCGATCGGGCCGACGACCTGGTCGTTCGGCGCGTGCAGCGCACCGTCGCAGCCCCACACGTCGGCGCTGCTGGGCCGGTTGAACGACGCGACCTGCTGACCGGCGGCGTTCGTGAACCGCATCGTCGTGCCCGAGGTGCGGCCGAAGTACTTCAGGTTCGGCTGGTCGCCGAACGGCACCACGGTGAGGGTCTTGCCCGTGTACGCGTTCCACGCGGACGCGATGTAGGGGTCGAGGTACGTGGTGCTGAACAGGCCCGCACCCGCCGCCTTGCCGGGGGCGAGCACGCGCAGGACCGTGCCGTCGGAGCGACGCACCACGGTGTTGCCCCAGCCGGGCTGGGCCGCGATCTGGTTGATCGTGTTCTCCCGGCCGTTCGCGACCAGGTCGCCGGTGCGACGGGTGCCCTGCGCACCGGTGACCGTCACGGTGTGCGGGACGGCGAACATGTCGACCTGCGAGCTGTTCAGCCACAGCCCGGCGTCGTTGTAGGTGAACTCGCTCCAGTCGAACAGGATCTGGTGGTTGGCGTCACCGGACGCCCACGGCGCCGGCTGCACGAGCCCGTCGGGCGTGAGGAAGAACTTCAGCTTCTGGCCGAGGGAGAAGTACACGCGCCCGGAGATGCCGCGCGGCACCTGGACCGTCGTGCTGCCGCCGTTGCCGGGGCCGGCGATCGCCACGTCGGGCGCGGCCGACGGGGGGTTCGACCCGGCCGGCCATGCGGTGAACGTGCCCGCCGCGTTGACGTAGCCGAGCCGGCCCGTGCTCAGGTTGGTCCCGAGCACGTACACGTAGACCGCCTCGCTGCGGCCGCTGGAGTTCGTGATGGTCAGCGGGAGCCGGTCAGGCCCCACCGCCTGCGCTCCCGCGGCGGCCGCCACCATCGTCGTCACCGCGACCGCGAGCGCACTGAGCGCCCCGATCACTCGTCTGCTGGTCGTCATCGACCCGCTCCTCACTCAGTTGCCGGCTTGCCCCACCCGTGTTGACACGTATCAACACCAGTCGCAGGACCTTATGACTCCGCGGATGAGTGCGCAAGGGGTGCTACCGCCGCCCGTCAGGCAGGATCGGAGGGTGTTCACCACCCGCCCCGAGCTCGTCGGCACCGTCGGCATGGTCGCCTCGACGCACTGGCTCGCGTCGTCCGTCGGCATGCGCGTGCTCGAGGCCGGCGGCAACGCGTTCGACGCCGCGGTCGCCGCGGGCTTCACGCTGAGCGTCGTCGAGCCGCACCTCAACGGTCCCGGCGGCGACGCCCCGATCATCGGCCACCGCGCCGCCGACGGGCACACGTTCGTGATCTGCGGGCAGGGCACCGCACCCGCCGCCGCGACCATCGACACCTACCGTGACCTGGGCCTGGACCTCGTCCCCGGCACGGGCCACCTGGCCGCCGTGGTCCCCGGGGCGTTCGGCGCCTGGCTCGACCTGCTCGCGCGGTACGGCACCCTCCCGCTGGCCGACGTGCTCGCACCCGCGATCGGCTACGCGCGCGACGGGTACCCCCTGGTCCGGGCCGCGTCGCGCACCGTCGCGACGGTCGCGCCGATGTTCACCGAGCACTGGCCCACGTCCGCCGCGGTCTACCTCCCGCACGGCGAGGTCCCGGCGCCGGGTGCGCGCTTCCGCAACCCGGTGCTGGCCGACACGTTCGAGCGGCTCCTGACCGGCGCCGGCTCACGCGAGGCGCAGATCGAGGCCGCCCGGCACGCGTTCTACGAGGGGTTCGTCGCCGAGGCCGTCGACGCGTTCCAGTCGGGCGTCGCCGTGCAGGACTCCTCCGGCCGGCGGCACACCGGGCTGCTCCGGGCGTCGGACCTGGCCGGCTGGCGAGCGACCGAGGAACCGACGACATCGCTGCGGTTCGCCGGCCGGACCGTGCACAAGACCGCCGCCTGGGGACAGGGACCGGTGCTCCTGCAGCAGCTCGCGATGCTCGACGCCCTCGGCGTCGCCGACCTGGTGCGCACCAACGACACCGTCGAGCTCGTGCACACCGTGGTCGAGGTGGCCAAGCTCGCGTTCGCCGACCGGGAAGCCTGGTACGGCGACGTCGACGACGTCCCGCTCGACACCCTGCTCTCCGGCGCGTACGCCGCCGAGCGCGCGCGGCTCGTCGGCCACGACGCCTCCGAGGGCCTCCTGCCGGGCTCGCCCGACGGGCGCGTCCCCCGCGTCGCCGCGGCCCTGTGGGCGGCTCGCACGGAGGCGGGGCCGGGCGTCGGAGAACCCACCATCTCGCCGACCGGGCTGAGCCCGGGCGACACCTGCCACGTGGACGTCGTCGACCGGTGGGGCAACCGCGTGTCCGCGACACCCTCGGGCGGCTGGCTGCAGTCGAGCCCGGTCGTCCCCGGCCTCGGCTTCGCGCTGCCCACCCGAGCGCAGATGTTCTGGCTCGAGCCGGGCCTGCCCACCAGCCTCGCGCCCGGCAGGCGACCGCGGACGACGCTGAGCCCCGCCCTGCTGCTCGACGACGACGGGTCGGGCGTGGCGTTCGGCACCCCCGGCGGCGACCAGCAGGACCAGTGGACCGTACCGTTCCTGCTCCGGCACCTCGTCGGCGGCGCCGGTCTGCAGGCGGCCATCGACGCGCCCATGTGGCACTCGACGCACGTCCCGAGCTCGTTCTACCCGCGCACCCGCACGCCGCGCGGGCTGGTCGCCGAGGCACGCCTCGGGAGCGACGTCCTGGACGCGCTCGCGGCGCGCGGGCACGACGTGGAGACGGTCGGACCGTGGGAGCTCGGGCGGCTCAGCGCGGCCGGGGTCCGGCCGGACGGGATGCTCGTCGCGGCGGCGAACCCGCGAGGGATGCAGGGCTACGCCGTCGGTCGGTGAGCCGAGTCCTCCGATGACTTGTGGTCTCGATGAGGGTTCGATGAGGGATCGACGCCGGGAGGCGCTCAGACATCGGACCACTGCTAGCGTCCGGTCCATGCCCAATGTCGTGGATGCCCACCTCCAGGTGTGGAACCCGGACACGGTGCACTACCCCTGGATGACCGCGGAGAACGCGGCGGTGCACCGCACGTACCGGGTCCCGGACATCGAGGACCAGCTGGCCGACGAGGACGTCGCCTGGGTGGTCCTCGTGCAGGCCGCGGACAACCGCGCGGACTCCGAGCTCATGCTCTTCCAGGCCCTCTCCTCCTCCCGGGTCGCCGGCGTCGTGGCCTGGGTGCCCCTTGACGCCCCCGACGACGCCGCCACGCAGCTGGACAAGTGGCGGCGGGAGCCGATCGTGGGCATCGGCCACCGCGGGCACGACGACCGCGAGCCCGACTGGCTGCTCGACGCGGCCGTCGACGACAGCCTGACGCTCCTCACCGAGCGACGCCTGACGCTCGACCTCACGGCACACACCCCGACCGCGCTCGCGCACGTCGCGACCCTCGCCGAGAACCATCCCAAGCTGACGGTCGTGCTCGACCACCTCGGCTCTCCCCCGCTCGCCGCGCTGCGGTCCGGCGAGCGCGACGGCTGGACCCGCTGGTCCGCGCTGCTCGGCGCGGTCGCGGAGATGCCGAACGTCGTCGCCAAGCTGTCCGGGCTGGCCACCGCGGCCGGGGCGGGCTGGACCCCGGACCACCTGCGGCCTGCCGTCGACCGCGCGCTGGAGGTGTTCGGGCCCGACCGCCTCATGCTCGGCAGCGACTGGCCGTACGCGCTCCTGGAGGGCGACTCCTACGCCCAGGTCTGGCACGGCCTGCGTTCCACGGTCGACCAGCTGAGCGACGACGACCGGGCGGCGGTGCTCGGCGGTACGGCCACGCAGGTGTACGGGCTCCCGTTCGACGCGTACTGACCGCGTCACCGCGTAGGTTCGCTCCGTGTCACGTTCCGACGACGTCGTCGCCGGGGTCAAGCAGATGATCCTCGACGGACGGCTCCACGCAGGGCAGCGGCTGCCCGCCGAGAAAGAGCTCGCCGCGACCCTCGGCGTCTCCCGCGGCTCCCTGCGCGAGGGCGTCCACGCCCTGGGCACGCTCGGCATCCTCGAGTCGAGGCACGGCGACGGCACCTACGTGACGACGCTCGACCCCGCGCTGCTGCTCGCCCCCGTCGGCTTCGTCGCCGAGCTCCAGGACGACGCCGCCGCGTTCCACACCGTGCGCCGCCTCCTCGAGACCGAGGCCGCCGGCCTCGCCGCGCTGCACATCGGCGACGACTGTCTCGCCCGGCTGCGCGCCGCGCTCGACGAGACCGCGCGCGCCCTCGTCGAGGTGCCGCTCGACCACGACCGACTCGTGGACGCCGACCTCGCGTTCCACGAGGAGGTCGCCCGAGCGTCCGGCAACCCCGTGCTCGCGGCGCTGGTCGTCGGCCTCGCCGGCCGGGCGTCCCGGACCCGGCTGTGGCGGGGGCTCTCCCACGACGGCGCCGAGAACCGGGCGTTCGTCGAGCACGAGGCGATCCTCGCCGCCGTCGCCGCGCGCGACCCCGACCGGGCGCGCCTGCGGATGGCGACGCACCTGCTCGGCCTGGAGGACTCCGCGACGGGCGTGTGGTCGCCCGCGAACGCCTAGATGCCGGGTGTGGAGTCGCGCAGGACCACCTGCGTCGGGACGTGCGTCAGCCGGGGCTCGTCCGACGCGTCCGCGAGGGCCAGCTCCGTGGCGGCGATCCCGATGTCGACCAGCGGGATCCGCACGGTCGTCAGGGCCGGGACGACGTCCCGCAGCGTCGAGATGTCGTCGAACCCCGCGAGCGCCACGTCCTCCGGCACGCGGACCCCCGCCTCACGACCGGCGGCGAGCGCACCGAGGGCCATGACGTCGTTCACCGCGAACACGAGCTCGGGCAGCTCACCGCCGCGCAGCAGGGCGCGCATCGCGTCCTCGCCGCCCTCGTGCGTGAACGCGCTCGTGATGACGGCGTCGTCCGGCACCGGGCTGCCCAGCTCCGCGAGCGCCCCCCGGAACGCGTCGCGACGCTCGCACGCCGTCAGGTGGTCGGCGGGGCCGGCCAGGATCGCGAACCGGCGGTATCCACGGCCGTGCAGAGCCTTCGCCAGGTCCCCGGCGCCCTGCGCGTTGTCGACCACGATGCTGTCCACGCCCAGGATGGGCTGACCGATCAGGGCGACGGATCCCCCGACCGACCGGTAGTCGGCGAGCGCCGCGCGGAGCTCGTCGTTGGTGGCCTCGTCGTCCAGGCGACCACCGGCGATGACGATCGCGCGCGCCCGCTGCCGCTTGAGCAGGTCGACCAGCCCGCTCTCGCGGCTCGGGTCGTGCTGGGTGCTCGCGAGCGTGACCTGCAGGCCGGCGCGGTCGGCCGCCCGGGCGACCCCCGCCGCGATCGAGGAGAAGTAGGGGTCCGCGATGTCGTGCACGACGAGGCCCAACGACGTCGTCCGGCCGCGAGCCATCGCCTGGGCGTTCGCGTCCGGCGTGTACCGCAGCCGGGTCGCCGCGGCGAGCACCCGGTCGCGCAGGTCGGCGCGGACGGTGCGGTTGGCGCTGCCGTTGATCGCGCGGGAAGCGGTGGCCAGCGAGACGCCGGCCTCGCGGGCGACGTCACTGAGCGTCACGGAAGCAGCCATGGTCAGGAGGGTAGGCGCTTGCCCCGGGTCGATGGCTCGTTCCGGCCGGGCACGCCGGTGGAATGCGCGGGAAAGCGGTATCCTGAGCCGGTGACGACGACGTTCAGCCTGGCCGACTGCGTTCTCGTGCTGCGTCCCGACGACGACGTCGGAGTCGCCACCCGGGACCTGCAGTCCGGCACCGTCCTGGACTCCCTCGTCGTCACCCAGAGCGTGCCCCGCGGGCACAAGCTCGCCGTCCGCGCCGTGGCTGCCGGAGCGCCGGTGCACAAGTACGGGCAGTCGATCGGCCGAGCCACCCGGGACATCGCCGTCGGCGACCACGTGCACGCGCACAACCTCGGCATGGACGACGACGAGCGTTCCTACGAGTTCGGCACCGCCCGCGTCACGCTGCCGACCCCGGACGGACCGGTCCGCACGTTCGACGGGTACGCGCGCAGCGACGGCCGGTGGGGCACCCGCAACTACGTCGGCATCGTCACCTCCGTGAACTGCTCCGCGTCGACCGCCCGGCTCATCGCCGACCAGTTCCGCGGCCGCGTCCTGGACGCCTACCCGCACGTCGACGGCGTCGTCGCCCTCACCCACGACACCGGCTGCGGCCTCGTGCCCACCAGCGAGGGCGCCCAGATCACCCGACGCACCCTGCGCGGCTACGCCGACCACCCGAACGTCGCCGGGCTGCTCGTCCTCGGGCTCGGCTGCGAGATGCTCCCCGCGGAGTCGCTCCTGGACGGCCTCGACCTGCCCGCCGACAAGCCCGTCACGACGCTCGTCATCCAGGAGACCGGCGGCATCCGCCGGACCGTGCGCGCCGGCGTCGAGGCGATCGAGGCGATGCTCCCCGCGATCGACGCCCTGCGGCGCACCCCCGCGCCCGTCTCCGAGCTCGTCCTGGGCCTCAACTGCGGCGGGTCCGACGGGTACTCCGGCATCACCGCCAACCCCGCGCTCGGCCACGCCTCCGACCGCCTGGTCGCCGCCGGCGGTACCTCGATCCTCGCCGAGACCCCCGAGGTGTTCGGCGCCGAGCACCTCCTGCTGCGCCGCGCCGTCTCCCGTGACGTCGGCCAGAAGCTGCTCGACCGGCTCGACTGGTGGAAGGGCTACACCGCGGCCGGCGGCGGCACCATGGACAACAACCCCTCCCCCGGCAACAAGGCCGGCGGCCTGACGACCATCCTCGAGAAGTCGCTCGGCGCCGTCGCCAAGGGCGGCACCGCCGAGCTGGTCGAGGTGTACGAGTACGCCGAACCCGTCACCGCCCGCGGCTTCACCTTCATGGACACCCCCGGATACGACCCCGTCTCCGTCACCGGCCTCGTCGCCGGCGGCGCGACCGTCGTCGTCTTCACCACCGGTCGCGGGTCCGTCCTGGGCTGCAAGCCGACCCCGTCCATCAAGGTCGCGACGAACACCGCCACGTACCTGCGGATGACCGAGGACATGGACCTCAATGCCGGGCGCATCGTCGACGGCACGGCGACCGTCGCGTCGGTCGGCGACGAGCTGTTCGAGCTGATCATCGCCGTCGCCTCCGGCCGCCAGACCGTCTCCGAGGAGCTCGACCTGGGGTCCGACGAGTTCGTCCCCTGGCAGCTCGGCGCCGTCACCTGAGCGGTGCCGCGTGGTGCGCACGTCTCGCGGCCCGGTCACCCCGCCGCGATCTAATGGGACCGTAGGGTCAGTCGTCGAGCCAGCGCAGCACGGTGCGGCCGAAGGCGCCGACGAGGGCGAGCCGGGACGTGACGCTGCACGTCCGGCACACGAGGACGTGGTTCACCCACGGCATCCCGCTCACCTGGTCGATCCCCTGGACGTCGAGGGTCGTCGCCCGGCACCTCGGGCACAGCAGCTGCCCCTCGGGGTCCAGCTCCAGCGATGCACCGGGCATCGCGGACGGCAGGGTCGAGTGGCTCATCGGGTACCTCCGGGGTCGTGCTGAGCGTGCGGTTGCTGGCCCAAGTGCACCACGGGACCGCGGGCACGCGCCCGTCGGTCCACCTCGGCGTGGCGACCACCACACGGGGCCGCGCACGCCGAGGCGACGCGAGGACGCGTGCTCAGCGGTCGACGCGGGCCCCGCCGCCTCCTGCGAGCTTGAGCACCTCGGCCTTGCTGACCATGGTCGTGTCCCCCGGTGTCGTCATCGCCAGGGCACCGTGCGCGGCGCCGTACTCGACCGCGGTCTGCAGGTCCTCGCCGGCGAGCAGCCCGTACGCCAGGCCGGACGCGAAGGAGTCGCCGCCCCCGACCCGGTCGAGGATCTCCAGGCGCTCCCGGTGCGTGGCGCTGACCACCCCCGTGCCCTTCGACCACGCGATGGCGCCCCAGTCGTTCACCGTCGCGGAGTGCACGGTGCGCAGCGTCGTGGCGATGACCCGGAAGTTCGGGTAGGTCTCGGCCACGCGGTCGATCATCGCGGCGAACGACGAGAGCTCCAGCGCCGACAGGTTCTCGTCGACCCCGTCCACCTCGAAGCCGAGCGAGGCGGTGAAGTCCTCCTCGTTGCCGATCATGACGTCGATGTGCGGCGCGATCGCCCGGTTGACCTCCTGCGCGCGCGCCTGCCCGCCGACGGCCTTCCAGAGGCTCGGCCGGTAGTTGAGGTCGTAGCTGACGATCGTGCCGTGCTTGCGCGCGACCGTGACGGCCTCGATCACGGTCTCGGCGGCCGTGTCGGACAGCGCCGCGAAGATGCCGCCCGTGTGGAACCAGCGCACCCCGAGCTCGCCGAAGAGGTGCTCCCAGTCGACGTCCCCGGGAGCCAGCTGGGCCGCGGCGGTGTGGCCGCGGTCGCTCACGCCGACCGCGCCACGGACCCCGAAGCCACGCTCGGTGAAGTTGAGACCGTTGCGGACCTGACGCCCGATGCCGTCGTAGGGCACCCACTGGATGAACGAGGTGTCCAGCCCGCCGGTGAGGATCAGGTCCTCGACCAGCCGGCCGACCTCGTTGTCCGCGAGCGCGGTGACGATCGCGGTGCGCAGGCCGAACGCCCTGCGCAGCCCGCGGGACACGTTGTACTCGCCGCCCCCCTCCCAGGCCCGGAACGACCGGGCGGTGCGGATACGACCCTCGCCGGGGTCGAGGCGGAGCATGACCTCGCCGAGGGAGACGGCGTCGTAGCGTGTCTCGCCCGCGGGGCGGATGACCAGGTCGGACATGAGCGGTGTTCCTTCGCGATCGAGGTCAGGGGTGGGCGACGAGGCTGACGGCCTCGGCGGTGAGGTCCCGGACGGCGTCCAGGTCGCCGCCGCGGATGAGGTCACGGGGAACCATCCAGGAGCCGCCGACCGCCCGGACGGAGGGCAGCGCCAGGTACTCCGCGAGGTTGCCGGGGCCGATGCCGCCCGTGGGCACGAACCCGACGTCGCCGAACGGCGCGGCGAGCGCGGCGACCGCCTTGGCCCCGCCCGAGGTCCCGGCCGGGAAGAACTTCACGGTGGTCAGGCCGAGCTCGAGCGCGGCCTGCACCTCGGTGGCCGTGACCGCACCGGGCAGGGCGAGGATGCCGTGCTCCTGGCAGCGCTCGACCACCGCACGGCTGGTGCCGGGCGACACGACGTAGGAGGCACCCGCGGCCACGGCGTCGTCGACCTGCTTCGGGGTCAGTACCGTGCCCGCACCCACGAGGACGTCCCCGCGAGCGGCGATGGCGCGGATCGCGTCGGCTGCGGCTGCCGTACGGAAGGTCACCTCCGCGACGGGGAGCCCCCCGTCGACGAGGGCCTGCGCCAGCGCGTCGGCGTGCGAGGCGTCGTCGATCACGACGACGGGGACCAGGCGGTGCGCCGCGAGGCGCTCCAGGATCTCGTTCACTTGTGCTCCTTCGCACCGTGCTCGGGCCCGCTCGAGGGCGGCGGGAAGGCGTGTGCCGTGCTCGGCGGAGAGTAGGCCTGACGCGGGATCCGGTAGGCGAGGTCGACCGCGGTCTCGATCGCCTCGTCGGCGTCGAGCCGGTGCTCCGCCACGAGCCGGGCCAGGAAGCCTGCGTCGATGCGGCGGGCGAGGTCGTGCCGCGCGGGGATCGAGCAGAACGCGCGCGTGTCGTCGACGAACCCCGTGGTGTTGGCGAACCCGGCCGAGTCGGTGACCGCCTCACGGAAGCGCCGCATGCCGTCCGGGGTGTCGAGGAACCACCACGGCGCGCCCAGCCGCACGGCGGGGTACACGCCCGCGAGGGGAGCCAGCTCGCGGCTGAACGTGTCCTCGTCCACCGTGAACAGGACCAGTCGCAGCCCCGGGTGGTGACCGAACGCCTCCAGCACCGGGCGCAGGGCGCGCACGTACTCGGTCGTCGTCGGGATGTCGTAGCCGACGTCCGGACCGCGCAGGTCGAGGACCGCCCGGTCGTGGTCCCGCAGGACGCCCGGGTGCAGCTGCATGACCAGGCCGTCCTCGGCCGACATGCGGGCCATCTCGAACAGCATGTGACCCGAGAACGCCTGCGCGTCCGCCGCGCCCACGTCACCGCGCAGGGCCGCCGACACGATCCGCTCCGCCTCGGTCTCGCTCAGCGGCGTCGTGTCCGCGGAGAGGTGCCCGTGGTCCGTCGCGCGCGCGCCGGCCGCGACGAACGCCCTGCGGCGCTCCTCCAGAGCGTGCACGAGGTCGCGGTACCCACCGATCGTGACGCCCGACCGCTCCTCGAGCAGGGCGACGTCCGCCCGCCAGCCCCGGCGGTCGACGTGCAGCAACGCGTCCGGCCGGAACGTCGGCACGATCCGGTCGCCCCAGCCGCGGTCCGCCAGGTCGGCGTGGTCGGCGAGGGTCGCGGTCGCCGGGTCGGTGGTCGCGAGGATCTCGATCCCGAACTGGTCGAAGAGCGCCAGCGGACGGAACGCCGGCTTCTCCAGGCGCTCGGACAGGAGGTCGTACAGCCTGTCGGCGGAGTCGGCCGACGGCCGCTCGTCCACGCCGAAGACCTCGACGAGGACGTGCTCGAGCCAGTAGCGCGTGGGCGTCCCGCGGAACAGCGACCAGTGCGTCGCGAACGTGCGCCAGACCTCCCGCGGGTCCGCCACCACGCCCGGCCGGTCCCGGCGGGGAACCCCGAGGTCGTCGTGCGGTACGCCCTGGGACACGAGCATGCGCACCAGGTAGTGGTCGGGGGTGACCAGCAACGAGGCCGGGTCTGCGAAGGGCTCGTCACGCGCCAGCAGGCTCGCGTCGACGTGACCGTGCATCGAGACGATCGGCAGGTCCGCCGTCGCCGCCAGGATCTCCCGGGCGATCGGCCGCACCACGGGGTCGCTGGGCAACGCCCGGTCGGGGTGCAACGACCACCCGGTCTCGCTCACCATCACGATCCTCCTCGGAACAGCTGTCGTCCGCCGTCGGGAGGAACCTCCGATGACACGCGGTGCAAACGCATTCATCGCACCCAACCAGGTGAACGGGCTGACCACAAGACCTCTGACCGAACGGTCCCGCATGCCGGGACGGCCCTTGCGGCGGTCGGAGCGGCCGTGCTGAAATCGCATTCATCCATCGAGGGGTCGAGACGAGGAGGGACCGTGGTGGTCACGTTGCGCGACGTCGCGCGAGCCGCTGGCGTCTCGCCGGCGACGGCCTCCCGCGCGCTCAGCGCCCCCGACCTGGTCGCGCCGGCTCGTCGCGAGCACGTCCAGCAGGTCGCCCGCGACCTCGGCTACCGGCCCAACCGGGCCGCGCGGGAGCTCATCACCGGCCGCACGGGGAACCTCTGCCTCGTCGTGCCGGACCTCGAGAACCCCTTCTTCGCCGCCGTGGCCAAGGGCGTCCAGGCGCGGGCGCGGGCACTCGGCTTCGCCCTGCTCGTCGCGGACGCCGAGGAGGACCCCCGCCTCGAGAGCGAGCTGGTCGGGCACCTCGGCGCCCAGGTGGACGGCGTCATCCTGTGCTCGCCGAGGATGGCCGACGCCGCGCTCGACCGGCTCGGCCGGGACGTGCTCGACGACGACGTCCCCCTGCTGCTCGTCAACCGGCTGCACTCCGGGCTGCCGTCCGTCGTCATCGACAACGCCGACGGCGTCCGCCAGGCCGTGACCCACCTGTACGCGCTCGGGCACCGCCGGATCGGCTACGCCGGCGGACCGGTCGGCTCGTGGTCCGACGCCCAGCGGCGGCGCGGCCTCGAGCACGCGTCGCACGGCCTGCGCAGCGTCGAGGTGGTGGACCTCGGGCACTTCCCGCCGCTCTTCGGAGGCGGGGTGGCAGCAGGCGACCTCGTCGCCGCGAGCGGCGTCACCGCCGTCCTCGCCCACAACGACCTGCTCGCGCTCGGCATCCTGAGCCGGTTGCGCGCCCGGGGCGTGCGCGTGCCCGAGGACGTCTCCGTCGTGGGGTACGACGACATCCCGGCGGCGACCCTGGTGTCGCCGGCCCTCACCACCGTCACGGTCCCGCTCGCCCGGCTGGGCCGCGCGGCGGTCGACCTGCTCATCGAGGCGGGCTCCGTCCCGACAGCCGCCGAGTCCGCGCTCGCGGCGGCTCTGACGGCAGCGGAGCGGACGCGCCACCCGGCACCGGCGATCACGATCGGGGACATCGGCGCGGGGGCCGTCCCGCCCTCGGTGCTCATCGGGGTCGAGCTCGTGGTCCGCGCGTCCACGGGCGTGGCTCCCGCCCAGTCGTCGGCGGCCGGCGGATGACCGCCCTCAGCGGCGCGCCGCGGCTCTCCCGCGCGACCCTGTCCACCTCGAGGCTCCCGTCCGGGGTGCAGGCTCCCGCCGTCGACCCCGCGGACGTGAGCGTCGGCCTGGTCCACCTCGGGCTCGGCGCGTTCCACCGGGCGCACCAGGCCGTCTTCACCGAGGACGCCGCCGCGGCGTCGGGCGAGAACCGGTGGGGCATCCTCGGCGTCACGCAGCGCAGCGCCCGCGTGGTCGAGCAGCTCGCGCCGCAGGACGGCCTCTACGGCGTGCTGACCAAGGGCACCACCGAGACCTCGCTGCGGCTCGTCGGGTCGTTGCGCGACGTCGCGTTCCCCGGGGTCGACACCCCTCGGGTGCTCACGACCATCGCCGCGCCGACCACGCACGTCGTGACCCTGACCGTGACGGAGAAGGGGTACCGGCGGGCGGCCGACGGCCGCCCCGACCTGACGGACCCCGACCTGGCCGCCGACCTCGACTCCCTGGCGTCGGAGCTGCGCGGCGGCCGGCCCGACACGCCCGCCCGCTCTCCGCTCGGCCTGCTCCTGCGGGGCCTCGCCCTGCGCGCGAGGCAGGACGCCGGCAACCTCACCGTGGTCTGCTGCGACAACCTGGCTGACAACGGCGCCGTCCTCGCGGCGCTCGTCGGCACGACCCTCGACGCCGTGCCGAACGGCGACCGGCTCCGCGCGTGGGTCGAGACGTCGGTGTGCTTCCCTGGCACGATGGTCGACCGGATCGTGCCTGCGACGACCGACGCGCACCGTGCCGAAGCGCGGTCCCTGCTCGGACTGAGCGACGCCGGTCTGGTGATCGGGGAACCGTTCACGCAGTGGGTCATCCAGGACCGGTTCGCCGGGCCGCGCCCGGCGTGGGAGAGCGTCGGGGCGACGCTGACCGAGGACGTCGCGCCGTACGAGCGCGCCAAGCTGCGCGTCCTGAACGCCAGCCACTCGACCCTGGCCTACCTCGGCGCGCTGCGGGGATACACGACGATCGCGCAGGCGGTCGCCGACCCCGCCCTGGAGGCGACGGTGCGGGCGCTCGTCGACGACGACGTCCTGCCGACGCTCGTCGCCCCCGACGGGCTGGACCTCGCGCAGTACCGGGACGACGTCCTGGCCCGTTTCGCGAACCCGAACACCGGGCACACCACCGTGCAGGTCGCGATGGACGGCTCCCAGAAGCTCCCCCAGCGGCTGCTGGGCACGGTCCGCGACCGCCTGGACAGCGGTGCGGTCCCGACGGCGGCCGCCGCGACCGTCGCCGCCTGGATCGCCTACGTCCGGGCGACCTCGCAGGGCGAGCTCGAGGTCGAGGGTCGGCCGGTGGGGCTCGACGACCCGTTGGCGCCGACCCTCGCGGCCGCCGCCGAGGGGCCGCTTGGCTCTCTCGCCGACCGGATGCTCGACGTGCGAGTCGTGTTCGGCGACGACCTGGCCGGGTCGGACGTCTTCCGCTCAGCCGTCCGCGGCGCCGTCGCAGAGCTGGTGGGCATCCGGGCCTAGCCCGGACGGTCGCCTCGCCGCGGCGCCGTCGCAGAGCTGGTGGGCATCCGGGCCTAGCCGGGACGGTCGCCTCGCCGCGGCGCCGTCGCCGAGCTGGTGGGCCTCCGGACGCCCCGGAAGGTCGCCGCGCCACGGCGGCGACGCAGAGCGGTGGGCCTCCGGGCTAGCCCGGAAGGTCGCCGCGCCGCCGCGGCGGCGAGCCGTGCGGCGAGGCCTGGGGCCATGGCCCTGTGGCGACCGGGCGCAGCGCTTGCGCTCCAGGTGCACCCCGGCCGCCGACACGACGTCGGCCACCTGACGAGCACGACCCGGCCGTGAGCTCTTGACGAGGTGGCGCCTCCGTAGGCTACGCTGGAAAGCGCATTCCACTCCGACCGACACCGCGGTCCAGAACACTCGGAGCACTCATGACGACCCGCACCCTGCGCATCGGGATGAACGGCATCACCGGCCGGATGGGCTACCGCCAGCACCTCGTCCGTTCGATCCTGTCGATCCGCGACCAGGGCGGCGTCACGCTCGAGGACGGCACGCGCGTCCAGGTCGAGCCGATCCTCGTCGGCCGCAACGCCGACAAGGTCCGCGAGCTGGCCGAGCTGCACGGCGTCGAGCACTGGACCACGGACGCGGACTCCGTCATCAACGACCCCACGGTCGACATCTACTTCGACGCGCAGGTCACCAGCCGCCGCTACTCGGCGCTGACCGCGGCGATGAAGGCCGGCAAGCACATCTTCACGGAGAAGCCGACGGCCGAGACCCTGGCGGAGGCGATCGACCTCGCCCGCCTGCGCGAGAGCACGGGCGTCACGGCGGGCGTGGTGCACGACAAGCTGTACCTGCCGGGCCTGGTCAAGCTGCGCCGGCTGGTGGACGAGGGCTTCTTCGGCCGGATCCTGTCGCTGCGCGGCGAGTTCGGCTACTGGGTGTTCGAGGGCGACGGCCAGGAGGCGCAGCGCCCCAGCTGGAACTACCGCAAGGAGGACGGCGGCGGCATCGTCGTCGACATGTTCTGCCACTGGAACTACGTCCTCGAGGGCATCCTCGGCACGGTCAGGACGGTGAACGCGCAGACTGCGACCCACATCCCGACGCGCTGGGACGAGCAGGGCACGGCGTACGACGCCACCGCCGACGACGCGGCGTACGGGATCTTCGAGATCGAGACGCCCGACGGCGACCCCGTCGTGGCGCAGATCAACTCGTCCTGGGCGGTCCGGGTGTACCGCGACGAGCTGGTGGAGTTCCAGGTCGACGGCACGCACGGCTCGGCGGTCGCGGGGCTGAACAAGTGCGTCGCCCAGCAGCGCGCGCACACCCCGAAGCCGGTGTGGAACCCGGACCTGCCCGTCACGGAGTCGTTCCGCGACCAGTGGCTCGAGGTGCCGGCCAACGGCGACCTGGACAACGGCTTCAAGCTGCAGTGGGAGGAGTTCCTGCGTGACGTGGTCGCCGGGCGCACCCACCGGTTCGACCTGCTGTCGGCCGCGCGCGGCGTGCAGCTGGCCGAGCTGGGGCTCCGGTCGTCGGCGGAGGGCCGTCGTCTCGACGTCCCGACGATCACGCTGTGACGGCGCCGGCTGCGCCGTCGGACGGCCGCGACCTGTCCCGGCTGTCCCTCAACACGGCGACGACCAAGGCGTGGACCCTGCGCGAGGCCGTCGACGGAGCAGTGCGCGCAGGGCTCCCGGCGGTCGGCGTCTGGCGCGACCGCGTCCAGGAGGCCGGGGTCGTCGAAGCCGCCAAGATCATCGCGGACGCCGGCCTGCGGGTCTCGTCGCTGTGCCGCGGCGGGTTCCTGACCGCGGACGACGACGCGGCGGCGACGGCGGCGCTGGACGACAACCGTCGGGCGATCGTCGAGGCGGCGACGCTCGGCACGCGTGAGCTGATCATGGTCGTCGGCGGACTGCCCGCCGCGAGCACACCGGGCGGTCCGGCACTGCCCGGGACCGGTGGTCGGGACCTCGTCGGCGCACGCCAGCGCGTCGCCGACCGCATCGGGGAGCTCGCGCCGTTCGCGGCCGGGCACGGCGTCCGGCTCGTGCTGGAGCCGCTGCACCCGATCTTCGCCGCGGACCGGGCCGTCATCTCGACTCTCGGCCAGGCGCTCGACATCGCGGAGCCGTACCCGGCGGACGTCGTCGGCGTGGTCGTCGACACGTACCACGTGTGGTGGGACCCGGACCTGCAGCGGCAGATCGCCCGGGCCGGCGCGACCGGGCGGATCGCGAGCTACCAGGTGTGCGACTGGGTCCTGCCGCTCGCGGCCGACCCGTTGCTCTCGCGCGGGCACGTGGGAGACGGGTACATCGACTTCGCGACGATCACCCGGTGGGTCGCCGAGGCCGGCTACACCGGGGACGTCGAGGTGGAGATCTTCCACCAGGCCGTCTGGGACGCTCCGGGCGACGAGACGGTGTCGACGCTGGCGGACCGCTACGTGCGACTGGTCCTCCCGCACCTCTGAGTTCTCGGGACAGGCCGCCGTGGGGGCCGCTAGCGTCACTGATGCACACCGACCCGGCCGGAGGACGACATGGACCCGAACCCGATGCTGCCCGCTGCGAACGACGCAGCCTTCACCGCGGGGTTCGTCCTGGTCGCCGTGCTGATCTTCGCGGGCATCATCTGGTCGATCGTCGTGGCAGCCCGCAAGAGGACGGTGCTGCGGGACGCCGGCCTGGACCCGCTGACCGCCGACGCGCAGGTCCTCGCGCAGGCGCACCGGAGCCTCGCGCTCGCGCCGGAGCGGTCGGCCGAGGCGCGGCTCGCGGAGGCGCAGGACCTGTTCCGGCGCGGCCTCATCACGGCCGACGAGCTGGGCGAGATGCGGCAGAGGATCCTCGGCGAGGTCTGAGCGGTGTACCTCCGCGGTGCTGAGCCTGGGCTGACGGTCGAACGGACGGACGGCGTCGGGTTCACCGCGGCGCTGTACGTCCGCGACCGGTTCGGCCTGCAGGTGGGGACCGACATCCCGGCACTGACGCCACCCGTCCCTGTCAGGCCCTCCACCGTGACCGTGACGCAGGCCGACTGGGACGGCTGGTGGGCTGCGATCGAGGACTCGCCCCCGGCGCAGTACGTGGCCCCGCCACCCGGCTCGTCGCTGTCGGCGCTGTACGACGAGATGATGGACGACGAGCACCACGAGCTGGTCCGGTGGGTGCAGGACCAGCACTGGGAGTCGTCCCGGGTGATGCGCGCCTACCGCGCGGACTGGCTGTCGCCGTGGATCGGCGCGAGCCCGGCACGAGGTCGGTACGTCACCGAGACCGTCCCGGTGACCGGGCCGTGGTGTCTCTCGCTGACCCCGCGGCGACTGCTCGTGTCGGTCGACCTGATGCGCGACCACGACGCGATGGACGCGCTGTGGCGGGAGCAGCTAACCGCGCTGGAGGCTCCGTAGCACCGTCGCGAACCGTGTCCCGATCAACCGGTGCGCCTCGGCGTCGGGGTGCATGAGGTCGCGCATCGGCAGGTCGTCCCAGTCGGGCCAGCCGTAGAGCGTGGTGCCGTCGACGTAGCGCAGGGCGACGTCGGCACGCGCCTCGACCACGGCCCGGAGCGCCGACCGGATGACGGTCAGCGTCAGGGCGCCGTCGGAGGGGTGGCCGGTCGTGCGGAACACCGACGGGTCGGCCGGGTCCAGCGACGTCGGCCCGGGGGTGGTCTCGACGAGCGGGCACAGCAGCGGGGAGACGACGACGAGCGGCGTCGTCGGGTGGCCGTCGCGGATCGTGTCGAGGAAGCCGTGCACGGCGGGGGCGAACGCGCGAAGGCGCATGGCGTCATGGTTCACCAGGTTGATGCCGAGCTTGAGGGTGATGACGTCGGCGGGCTGGTCGCGGATGGCGCGGGCGACGAACGGGTCGAGCACGGCGTTGCCGGAGAAGCCGAGGTTGACGAGGTCCAGACCGACGGCTCGTGCGGCGACCATGGGCCACGCCCCGAGGGCCGACGCGGCTCCGGCGCCGTGGCTGATCGACGAGCCGTGGTGCACCCAGCGGGGAGCGTCCACCGCACGCGGCGCGGACACGGGGGCGTCGGCGGTCAGCGCGACGAGCCGCGTGGTCTCTCCCGGGGGCAGCCAGATCTCGACGTCGCGCTCGACGGTGCCGTCTCCGCCGAGAACGAGGTCGACGACGCCGGGCGGGCCGGGACGTTCGGTCGTCGTGCGGGTGAGCGGGTCGAGCGCGAGGACCCCGGCGTGCGACGCGATCCCCGACGGCTGCGGGACGACCGCCCCGTCGACCAGCACGTCGAAGGGCTGCGGCTCACCGGGCGGCGCGGGGTCGACCGCGACGCGCAGCACGTGAACGTCGAGGCGCACCGTCGTCGCGGCGGTGCGGAACCGCAGCCGGACCCCGGACGGCTGCGCCTCGACCATGGCCATGAAGTCGTCGGAGAACTGCGGTCGCGTCCAGGCCGGGAGCCGGTGCGGCAGACCGTCCTCCAGCCACGCCGCCCCGCGGACCTCGACCCGGGGGTCCGGCAGGGCGATGCGCATCAGTGGATGTTCCCGTGCTCGCGGAACTCGCGCCAGACGTTCTCGAAGAAGTCGTCGTCCTCGGGGATCGGCCGGCGCGGACGCCAGCGGAACACGGGCTCACCGGCGGGGTCGTCGGCGGCGCGCGGGACCACGGGGACGAACCCGTCGGCGGGCACCCAGGACGTCTCCTGCACCTCGTCGTCGAGCGCGCCGCCGTCGAGGGTGAACCTGAAGACGTCGGGCAGCTCGGTCAGGCCGTGCGGGATGCTCCCGGACGGGTCCGTGTAGAGGACGGAGCCGCGCGACCGGCCGCCGTGCGCCACGTAGTCGGCCATCGCGGACAGGTACACGTAGGCGCTGGTGAGGATGTCGCGGACGAGGAACGTCCGGTTGATCGAGCGCCGCGACGAGGCGTCGGCGGACACCGTCGACTCGTAGGTCGAGAGCCACGCGTGGACCTGGACCAGCGCTTCCTGGATCGACTCCGCGGAACGGACCGGTCCGGCCTTGGCGCTCATGAGCACCTGGACCTCGCGCAGCAGGTCACCGGTGTTGTCGGGGACCCCGGAGGCCGCACGGGCGGAGGCCGCCTCGACGAGGGCGGCCGCTGCGTCGAGCACCGGGGCCGCGGCCTCGAACGACGGCGGGTCGAAGGTGCGCCGCGCCGCGATGAACTGCGCCGCGCGCGTCGCTCCGACCTGCCCGCTGTTCAGCGCCGCGCCGCCGGGCCGGTAGACCCCGTGCGCGCCGCCGGCCTCGCCGACCGGGAAGAACCCCTGGATGTTCGACTGCCACCAGGCGTCGACGACGAGCCCGCCGTTGTTGTGCTGCGCGCACACGTCGACCTCGAGCATGGTCGTCTCGAGGTCCACGTACGGGTTCTTGCCCAGGTAGAACTGGTACGCGGGCTCGTTCATGCGCCGCAGCCGCTCGATGGGCGTGCCGAACAGGACGCCCGCGCGATCCAGGTACTCGTACGCCTCGGGACTGAGCGCGGACGGGTCGAACTCCGGCTGGACCGGGTTCCGACGGAAGTCCAGGAACACCCGTCGCCCACGGAGCACGGTCTCGCGGTAGACCAGCAGGTCGATGAGCGACGAGCCGTCGAGCGCCTTCCGGATGTCGAACGGCCACTGGTAGCCCTTGAGGAACACCAGCGACATGAGCTGCCCATACGAAGGGATCGCCTCGGTGAGGAACTCCTTCTCGTCACCGCCGTCGGCGTCCGTCGACACGAACGTCGGGATGACCTGCATGTACGTGCCGGAGACGTTCCAGCGCGGGTGCGTCGAGGCCAGGCCGAACTGCCACTCGGTGAGGTTCTTGCCGTGCACCCCGGCGCGGTAGGCCGCCCCGGAGGCACCCCACTGGCCGTTGGGGAAGACGCGCGTCGCGTACATCCCGGCAGGTCCACCGGTCGCGTAGACGATGTTGGTGCAGCGGAACAGCAGGAACGGGGACTCGGCGCCGTCGTGCGGCACGTCGGTCCGCAGGACCAGCAGCCCGACGACCGCCCCCTCGGAGACGATCACGTCGACCACACGGCACTCGTCGTAGATGCGGGTCCCGTTGCGGTGGACCTTCTTCTCGAGCTGCTCGACCATCGACCGGCTCGTGTACGGCCCGACGGACGTGGCGCGACGACGCGGGTCGTGGTCGGTCTTGTAGCCGATGAACTCGCCGTACCGGTTCTGCGGGAACGGCACGCCCAGGTCGCACAGGCGCAGGAACCCGCGGGCGGACAGGGCGGCCTCCGCGAGCGCGTTGTCGCCGTCCATCGCGCCGCCGGAGTACAGCGTCTCGGCCATCTCCCGCACGGAGTCGCCGTCGCCGCCGGAGAGCGTGAGCTTGTAGTAGGTCTGCTTGTCCGAGCCGGCGTTGCGCGACGACCCCGCGTTGACCTTGTCCGCGACCATGACGAGGTCGGTCTGGCCGAGCTCCCACAGGCGGTCGGCCGCGCAGAACCCGGCGGAGCCGGTGCCGACGACGACGGTGTTGACGGTGACGACGGGGACGCCGTCCAGCGAGGTCGTCATCACAGCACCGGGATGTGCATGCCGCCGTCGACGTGGAACACCTCGCCGGTCGAGTACGGGGTCTGGCCGGACGCGAGCATCGAGACCGCACCGGCGACGTCGGACGGCCGGCCCCAGCGGTTGATGGGCGCCAGGCCCTCGGCGATCAGGGCGTCGTACTTCTCGGTGACGCCCGCGGTCATGTCGGTGGCGATCACACCGGGACGGACCTCGTAGACGACGATCCCCTCGGGCGCGAGGCGCACCGCGAACAGCTGGGTGGCCATGGCGACGCCGGCCTTGGAGATGCAGTAGTCGCCGCGGTTGGTGGAGACGGTGGTCGCGGAGATGGACGACACGTTGATCACCGTCGCGCGCGGGCGTTCCGCGAAGGAAGAGCCCAGAGAGATGACCCGGTGGGCGAACGTCTGCGTCAGGAAGTACGGCCCGCGCAGGTTGATGCCGAGCACCCGGTCGAAGCTCTCGGGGCCGGCCTCGAGGAGGTCTGCCCGCACGCTGGGAGCGACCCCGGCGTTGTTCACCAGCAGGTCGAGGCGGCCCCAGGCCTCGACCGCGTCGTCGACGAACCGGGCGTGGTCCTCGAGGTCGGCCACCGAGCCGCGCACGTAGCGGACCCGGCCGGGCGCGTCGAGCGACTCCAGCAGCTCGGACGGCTCCTCGCGCGTGGCGAGGATCGAGACTGCGAAGCCGTCGGCGAGCAGCCGCCGCGTGATTCCGAGGCCGATCCCCCGACTGCCCCCGGTGACCAGTGCGACTGCCGGCATCGTTGCCCTACCTCCGTGTGCGGGACGCACGTCTGACCTGCGCGTCGGAACCGATCGTGCCACGCGGACGGACACAGGGCAAGCGCTTTCCCTCCGCCGCGAGGACTCGCGTGCGGTCATGCTCGGTTCCCACCTGCTGATCCTCGTCCTCGTCTATGTGGCGGTCCCGCTGCTCGTGCTGGCCGCCCTGTACTGGGTGATCCGGCTCGCCGTGCGCGACGGGATCCTTGCCGCCCGCACCCGATCGTCCGAGCAGCACCCATGACCGGACCCGCCTAGCCTGCGGTCGGCCGGCCTCTCAGGACGCAGCCAGCGACACCCGCGCCGGCGCGGACTCGCGGACCACCAGACGGGTGGGCAGCAGCAGAGGGCTGGGCTTCTCACCGTCGACGACCGCCAGCAGCAAGCGCGCCATCTCGTACCCGAGCGAGCGGATCGGCTGCTGGATCGTCGTCAGGGACGGCTGCGTCAGGTGCCCGATCGGGAGGTCGTCGAAGCCGACGACGGCCACGTCCTCCGGCACCCGGCGTCCGTGCTGCAGCAGCGTCTGCAGAGCGCCCGCAGCCATGTTGTCGGAGGCCACCGAGACGGCGTCGAGCCCGGGTTCGCGCTCCAGCAGGCGCTCCATCGCCGCGGCTCCGCCCTCGCGCGTGAAGTCGGCGTGCTCGACGAGCGTGTGGTCGAGCTGCGCGACCGAGAGCGCGTCGGCGAAGCCGTCCAGCCGGGCGACGGCCACGTGCGTGTCGGCGGGCCCGGCGATGCTGGCGATCCTGCGGCGTCCGAGGCTGACGAGGTGCTCGGCGGCGACCCGGGCACCTCCCCGGTTGTCGACGTCCACGAACCACTCGGGCTGCCCGTGCAACGGGAGCCCTCCGTAGACGGTCGGCAGGCCGGACTTCTCGACCATGCGCTGCAGGGGGTCGTCGCCCCGCAGGGCCATCACCATGATGCCGTCGGCGCGGGGTGGGCGGAGCATGCGTCGCACGCGGTCGTGGCCGCGCTCGGGGTGGCAGAGCAGGAGCTTGAGGTCGAGATCGGTGTCCTCGAGCGCCGCCGTGACGCCCGCGATGATCTGCCCGAAGAACGGGTCCCCGAAGAGCTCCTTGTTGTGGTCGGACACCGCGAGCACGACCGCGCCGACCTTCTGCCGCGCCAACGCCTGGGCCGTCACGTTCGGCACGTAGCCGAGCTCGCGCACGGCGCGCTCGACGGCGAGGCGATTGGCCGCGCTCACGTGGGCCGCGTTGTTGATGGCGCGCGAGGCCGCGGACCTAGAGACGCCAGCGAGCTTGGCCACCTCGTCGAGGGTGGGCTGTCTGCCGGTCGGCGATGTCATCGATGCCTCCCGCCGGCTCGCTCCGGCGTGAGATTACCGGCTGTAGGGCATTCCTGTGAACCGCCGCAGGGTCGAACCTCCCACCGGGAGCGCTTCCGGTCTGGTTCACCCGACTGAGCGACTCCCGCCGGGTGCCATCCGCATGAGGTCCTGATCAGCCCTTTCCTGTACACGCGTCCAGTGCTAGCGTCCCTGCTCCCAGGGACTGGAAGCGCTCCCGGTCTCTGGTCCTCACCCTGGGCGCGACCCTCTTCTCAGGAGACACTGTGGTTTCCTCTCACGTCGCGCGGCCCCGACGCCGCGCCGGATGGGTGGCCGGCGCCACGTTGTCCGCCCTCGTCGCCCTCTCCGCCTTCGCGTCCTCGGCGACCGGCGCACCGGTCACCGACGAGCACGACTTCGCGGGCGGCGACCCGCAGGGCTGGTTCTCCTACGCGAACGCCGGCACGGTGTCCTCCAGCGCCGCCACCGGCGAGCTGTGCGCACAGGTCGACGGTGGTACCAACCCGTGGGACATCGCGCTGCAGCACGACGGGGTGACGTACGAGCGCGACCTCACCTACACGGTCGCGTTCGACGCGCACGCGACCGCTGCGGTCACGGTGCAGCTCCAGGGCGGCCCGGCGTACCCCGCCACGTTCGGCCACCCCGTGGTCCTCGACGGCACTGCGACGCCCCAGCACGTCGAGTTCAGCTTCTCCCCGGCGGACTGGCCGACGGCCCCCGGCGAACCGGGATCGCCGGTCGACGCCGACTGGACCACGGCGACGGGTCCGACCTCGTTCCAGCTCGGCGGGCAGCCCGCCGCCTACACGTTCTGCGTCGACAACTTCTCCGTCACGTCGGGCTCCGGCACGCCGGGCACGGTCGTCGACCACGACTTCGGGGACGGAGACCTCGGCGGCTTCACCCTCTACGACTCGGCCGGTGGCGGCACGGCGCGAGCGGGTACGGACGGCCTGAGTGCCTGCATCGACCTCCAGGGTGGGTACGCCAACCCCTACGAGGCCGGCCTGGAGTACCCGCACATCGACATCGTCGAGGGTACGAACTACGTCCTGGACTTCACCGCGTACGCCAGCAGCGCGGCGAACATCAACGTCCTGGTCGGCCAGTACGGCGACCCGTGGCACCGGGTGCTCGACTCCTCCGCCGCCGTGACGTCCACGCCGACGACGTTCACCTACCCGTTCACCGCCGACGCGTCGTTCAGCTCGGACCCCGCGACCGCGTTCGGGCGCATCCAGCTCGAGCTCGGCCGCCGGGCGTCGCCCTACACGTTCTGCATCACGGAGCTGTCCCTCGTCGAGACGACGGAGGCACCACCGGCGTACGAGCCCGACACCGGCCCTCGCGTCCGGGTCAACCAGGTGGGCTACCTGCCGCAGGGTCCCAAGCAGGCGACGCTCGTGACGGCGGAGGCCGACCCGGTCACCTGGAACCTCATGTCCGGCAGCACGTCGGTGGCGTCCGGCACCACCACCCCGCGCGGCGTCGACCCGACCGCAGGCCGGAACGTGCACGAGATCGACTTTGGCAGCGTCACCGCCCCGGGCACGTACGTGCTGACGGCCGACGGCGAGACGAGCCACCCCTTCGAGATCGGCGCCGGCATCTACCAGCAGCTGCGGTACGACGCCCTGAACTACTTCTACCCCGTCCGCAGCGGCATCGCGATCGACGGGTCGATCATGGGCGACCCCGAGTACACCCGTGACGCGGGCCACGTGGGCGTCGCTCCCAACAAGGGCGACACGGCCGTGCCGTGCATCTCGCCGGCCGAGGCACAGAACTTGTACGGCGACTGGAGGTGCGACTACACGCTCGACGTCACCGGTGGCTGGTACGACGCCGGCGACCACGGAAAGTACGTGGTCAACGGCGGCATCGCGGTGGCGCAGCTGCTCAGCACCTATGAGCGGACCCTCTACGCACCGACGGGCGACGCGGCCGAGCTGGGCGACGGCAGCCTCGACATCCCCCGCGACGAGCAGAGCAACGACGTGCCGGACGTGCTGGACGAGGCACGCTGGGAGCTCGAGTGGATGATGAAGATGCAGGTGCCCGCCGGCCAGCCGCTCGCCGGCATGGTCCACCACAAGGTGCACGACGTGGACTGGACCGGCCTGCCCCTGATGCCGTCGAGCGACCCGCAGGAGCGCCGGCTGCACCGCCCGACGACCGCGGCCACGCTGAACTTCGCCGCCGTCGCGGCGCAGGGTGCGCGCCTGTGGTCGTCGTACGACGCCGACTTCGCGGCCGACTTGCTCGCCGCGGGCCGCGTCGCCTACGACGCCGCGGTCGCCCACCCCGACCTGCTCCAGCCGGCGCCCAACTCCGACCCGAGCCCCGGCGGGGGGCCCTACGACGACGACGACGTCAGTGACGAGTTCTACTGGGCCGCCGCGGAGCTCTACCTGACGACGGGCGAGCAGCAGTTCGAGGACGCGGTCCTCGCCAGCGAGCTGCACACCGCGGACATCTGGTCCGAGGGCGGCATGTACTGGGGCGAGACGGCCGGCCTCGGTCGCCTCGACCTCGCCGTGGTCGAGTCGGAGATCCCCGGACGCACCGCCATCCGCGAGTCCGTGGTGGCCGGCGCGGAGACCTACCTGGCGCGGCAGGCGGCACAGCCGTTCGGCACGGTCTACCCGGGGAACGCCAACGGCGTCTACGAATGGGGGTCCAACTCGGCGGTCCTCAACAACCAGGTCGTGCTCGGCACCGCGTTCGACCTGACGAGCGATCAGCGGTTCGCTGACGCCGTGCTGGAGTCGATGGACTACCTGCTCGGCCGCAACGCCCTCAACAACTCGTACATCACGGGCTACGGGGACGTGTTCTCCGACGACCAGCACAGCCGCTGGTTCGCCAACTCACTGAGCGAGTCCCTCCCCAACCCGCCGCGGGGCTCGGTGTCCGGCGGACCGAACTCGGACGTGGGGACGTGGGACCCGGTCATCGGCGGCCTGTACGACGCCGACCACATGTGCGCACCGCAGGCTTGCTACGTCGACGACATCCAGTCGTGGTCGACCAACGAGATCACGGTCAACTGGAACTCGGCGATGTCGTGGGTCGCGTCGTTCGTCGCCGACCAGCAGGACGGTGACCGGTCGGCCGCGGGCACGGTCGCCTGGATCGTCACGGAGCCCGCCGACGTCACCGCCGTCGACGGCACCGAGGTCACGTTCACGGTGTCCGTGACGGGCTCCCCGGCACCGTCGGTGCAATGGCAGGAGGCCGTCGGCGGCGTGTGGACCGACATCCCGGGCGCGACTGGGGCGACGCACACCGTCACCGCTCGCACGGCCCCCGCAGCCACGGCTCGGCTGGCCCGGGCAGCCGGGCCGGGTCTGCAGTACCGCGCGTACGTCGCGAACAGGTTCGGCGGGGTGTACTCCGAGCCCGCGACGCTCACGGCGACGGCGGCCGCCGCCCCGACCCCCACGGTCGGCGCGACGGACCCCGCGACGACGGCAGCGCCGACCACGGCGACGCGGGCCGGCGGCAGCGGCACCCTGGCCACGACCGGCGCAGAAGCGGCCGGCATCCTGGTGGCCGCACTCGTCCTCCTGCTGGGCGGCACGGGAGCCGTCCTTCTGGCCCGGCAGAGGCGAGTGCACGGCTGACCCACCACGGGGGTCCGGACCCGCGACGGGTCCGGGCCCCCGTTCGCCTGCGAGGATCGGTCCCGTGATCCTCCGGTGACCGCCGTGCTGACAGCGCTCGGCACGATGGGGCTCGTCGTCGCCGTCGGCTGGTTCCTCGCGCACCGCCACGTGCTCGGGGACCGCGCCGCACTTGTGCTCGCGCGGGTGGTCTTCGCGGTCGCGACGCCGGCGCTGCTGCTGACCACGGTCGCGCACGCCGACTTGCACCTGCTGCTCTCGCGGACGGCGGTGGTCACCTGGACGTCGACCGCGACGATCGCGCTCGTGGCGATCGTGGTCCTGCGTGCGGCCTGGCGGCGGTCGGCGGCGGACGTCACGGTCGGCGCGCTGGCGTCCTCCTACGTCAACGCCGGGAACGTGGGCCTGCCGCTGGCGGTCTACCTGCTGGACGACGCGGTCGCGGTGGTGCCGACGCTCCTGTTCCAGCTCCTCGTCCTGGCGCCGATCGCGTTCGCCGTGCTCGACCGGGGCTCCCTGGGTGGCTCCGTGGCGCGACGGACGCTGAGCAACCCGATCATCGTCGGCACGCTGGTCGGCCTGGTCCTGGCGGCGCTTCCATGGGACCTTCCCGAGGTCGTCTACGAGCCGTTCCGGCTGGTCGGGGCCGCCGCCGCGCCGCTGGCGCTGCTCACGTTCGGGATGTCGCTCGCCCTGCCCCGCACCGTGGACTCGACCGCACCGCGCCGGGACCTCGCGCTCGCCGTCGGCCTGCGCTCGGTCGCGCACCCGGTGCTCGCCTGGGGGCTCGGCACCGCGCTCGGCCTCCCTGGGCACGCGCTGCTCGCGGTCGTCGCGATGGCGTCCTTGCCGACCGCGCAGAACGTGCTCGTCTACGCGATGCAGTACCGGCACGGCGAAGCGCTCGCGCGGGACGCGGGCCTGCTCACGACGGTGCTGTGCGTGCCGGTGCTGCTGGTGGTCGCCGCGACGCTCGGGTGAGTCAGCGCAGCCGTTGCTCGGCAGCCGCCCACTGCCGGTCCGCCGGACCACCGGTGGCGCCGTGCTCGTACCGCCGCAGCTCCAGGCCGCGCGCGCCGACCGCCCGCAGGTCCGCGAGCCCCCCGGTCAGCACGCCGGCGGCCCGCGCCTGCACCAGGACGTTGCCCAGCGCGGCCCCCTCGACGGGCCCCGCGACCACGGTCAGGCCGGTCGCGTCCGCGGTGAGCTGGCAGAGCAGCTCGTTGCGCACTCCGCCGCCCACCACGTGCACCACACGGACGTCCTTGCCAGCGAGCGCCGACGCCTGCCGCACCGCCCTGCGGTATGCCAGCGCGAGCGAGTCGAGGATGCACCGGACCGTCTCGGCCTGCGACTGCGGGGGCGTCTGTCCGGTGCGCACGGCCTCGGCGGCGATGCGGGCCGGCATGTCACCCGGCGGCAGGAACGTCGGACCGTCGAGGTCGACCACCGTGGTCAGCGCCGGGACGCGGGCGGCCGCGGCCAGCAGGTCGGGCAGGTCGGCGGGGAGCCCGGCGTCGTTCCAGGTGCGGATCGACTCCTGGAGCACCCACAGGCCCATGACGTTGCGCAGGTACCGGACGGTGCCGTCGACCCCGGCCTCGTTGGTGAAGTTCGCCGCGCGGCTGGCCTCGGTGAGCACGGGGCGGTCGAGCTCGAGCCCGACGAGGGACCACGTGCCGCAGGAGATGTACGCGAAGTCGTCGCCGGTCGCCGGGACCGCGACGACGGCCGACGCGGTGTCGTGCGAGCCCACGGTCCAGACCGGCACCGACCCGTGCAGCCCGACGTCCGCACGCACGTGGCCGAGCAGCGCGCCCGGGTCGAGGAGCGGCGGCAGCATCGAGCTGTCGATGCCGAGCCGCTCCGCGAGGTCGGTCGCCCACGTCCGCGTGGTCGCGTCGAGCAGCCCGGTGGTCGACGCGTTGGTCACCTCCGCGACGCGCGCGCCGGTCAACCAGTAGCCCAGGAGGTCCGGGACCAGCAGCGCGGTGCGTGCTGCGGCGAGCGCTGCGGTGCCCTGTGCGGCGACGAGCTGGAACACCGTGTTGAACGGCTGCACCTGCAGCCCCGTGCGGGCGTAGAGCTCGGCCGCGGGGATCGTCGCGAAGACCTTCTCCGGCACGCCGTCGGTGCGCCCGTCGCGGTAGTGGACCGGGTTGCCCACCAGGGCACCGTCGCCGTCGAGGAGCCCGTAGTCCACGGCCCACGAGTCGATGCCGACGCCGCTGAGCACCCCCGCCTCACGGCCCGCGGCGCGCAGCCCGTCGAGCACGCCCCGGTACAGCCCGAGGACATCCCAGTGCAGGGCGCCCGCCACCGCCACGGGACCGTTGGGGAACCGGTTGACCTCGTGCAGCGCCACGCGCGCGCCGTCGACGGTCCCGACGATGACCCGCCCCGACGACGCCCCGAGGTCGACGGCGGCGAACGCGCTCACGTAGCCGCTCCGCCGGGCGCGGCAGTCCGCGACGAGCGCGGCAGTCTGAACTGCCGCGCTCGTCGCAGAGTGCCGTTCTGGTCGGTCATCGCAGGAAGGCCGCCGCGACGCCGGAGTCGACGGGGACGTGCAGGCCGGTGGTCTGGACGAGGTCCGGGCCTGTCAGGGCGAAGACCGCCGCTGCCACGTGCTCGGGCAGGACCTCCTTCTTCAGCAGGGTGCGCTGGGCGTAGTACGCACCCAGCTCCTCCTCCGGCACGCCGTAGGTGGCCGCGCGCTGGGCGCCCCAGCCGCCGGCGAAGATGCCCGAGCCGCGGACCACGCCGTCAGGGTTGACCCCGTTGACCCGGATCCCGTGGCCGCCGAGCTCGGCGGCGAGCAGCCGGACCTGGTGCGCCTGGTCGGCCTTCGTCGCGGAGTAGGCGATGTTGTTCGGGCCGGCGAACAGGGAGTTCTTCGAGGCGATGTAGACGATGTCGCCGCCCATGTCCTGCGCGATCATCGCCCGGGCTGCCTCGCGGGCGACCAGGAACGAGCCGCGGGCCATGACGTCGTGCTGCAGGTCCCAGTCCGTGACCGTGGTGTCCAGCAGCGGCTTGGAGATGGAGAGCCCGGCGTTGTTCACGACCAGGTCGACGCCACCGAACGCGAGCACCGTCGACTCGATGAGGCCGGCGATGTCGTCCTCGGACGTCACGTCGGCCCGCACCGCGATCGCCACGTCGGGACCGCCCAGGGACGCGGCCACCTCGGCCGCCCCCTCCAGGTTGAGGTCGGCGATCACGACGCACGCGCCCTCGGCGGCGAGCCGCTCGGCGATCGCCCGCCCGATCCCCGACCCGGCACCGGTGACCAGCGCGACCCGGGTGGCCAGCGGCTTCGGCTTCGGCATGCGCGCGAGCTTGGCCTCCTCCAGCGCCCAGTACTCGATCCGGAACTTCTCGGCCTCGTCGATCGGCACGTACGTCGAGATGGCCTCGGCGCCGCGCATCACGTTGATCGCGTTGACGTAGAACTCCCCCGCCACGCGGGCGGTCTGCTTGTCCTTGCCGAACGAGAACATCCCCACGCCCGGGACCAGCACGATCGCCGGGTCGGCGCCGCGGATCGCCGGGCTGTCCGGGGTGGCGTTGCGGTCGTAGTAGGCCTGGTAGTCCGCCCGGTAGAGGGCGTGCAGCTCCTTGAGGCGGCCGACGACCTCGTCCAGCGGCGCATCGCCGGGCAGGTCCACGACCAGCGGCTTGACCTTCGTCCGCAGGAAGTGGTCCGGGCAGCTCGTGCCCAGCTCGGCCAGCCGACCCAGCGCAGAGCGGGACACGAAGTCCAGCACCACCTCGGAGTCGGTGTAGTGGCCGACCTGCGGCTTGTCCGACGAGGCCAGTCCCCGGATCACCGGAGCGAGCGCGGCCGCACGGGCGCGCCGCTCCTCGTCGGGAAGGGCCTCCACCACGACGTCACCGAACGGGTGCGGACCTCCCGCGAGCGTCGAGGCGATGTACTCCTCCGCGGTCCGCACGATGTGCAGCGACCGCTCCTCGGCCTCCGCCGACGTGTCCCCCCACGCGGTGATGCCGTGCCCACCGAGGACGCACCCGATGGCCTGCGGGTTCGCCGCCTTGATCGCCGCGATGTCCAGCCCCAGCTGGAACCCCGGCCGGCGCCACGGCACCCACACCACGGTGTCGCCGAAGACCTCGGCGGTGAGCTTCTCGCCGTCGGCCGCCGTCGCGAACGCGATCCCGGAGTCGGGGTGCAGGTGGTCCACGTGCGCCGCGTCGACCAACGCGTGCATCGCCGTGTCGATCGACGGCGCCGCGCCGCCCTTGCCGTGCAGGCAGTAGTCGAACGCCGCGACCATCTCGTCCTCGCGCTCGACGCCCGGGTAGACGTCGACCAGCGCACGCACCCGGTCCAGCCGCAGCACCGCGAGGTTCTTCTCGGTCAGCGTCCCCAGGTCACCGCCCGAGCCCTTGACCCAGAGCAGGTCGACGTCGGTACCCGTGACCGGGTCCGTCGCCGTGCCCTTCGCGGACGTGTTCCCACCCGCGTAGTTCGTCGTGCGCGGGTCCGCCCCGAGCCTGTTGGACCGTGCGACCAGCTCGTCTGCGACGCTCATGCTCCCCATCCCGCCTGTGTGCCGCCGACGCGCTCGGCGACGATCTTCTCCGCGTACCCCGACGCCTTGTACGCCCCGATCGGGTCGGGGTCGAGCCCCTGCGACTCCCGCAGGTCCGCCAGCAGCGGCCGGACGTCCGTGTTGTAGGCGTCCATGACCAGCCCGTTCGCGCCGAGCACGTCACCGGCGGTCTGCGCCGCCAGCAGCGCCTCGGCGTCGACGAGCAGCGCCTTCGCCGTGGCCTCCTGCACGTTCATGACCGAGCGGATCTGCCCGGGGATCTTCGGCTCGATGTTGTGGCACTGGTCGAGCATGAAGTTGACCCCCGACGACGGGGCGAGCGCCCCCGACTGCACGATCTCGTGCATGATCCGGAACAGCTGGAACGGGTCCGCGGAGCCGACCATGAGGTCGTCGTCGGCGTAGAACCGGGAGTTGAAGTCGAACGCACCCAGTCGTCCGGCGCGCAGCAGCTGGGCGACGATGAACTCGATGTTGGTCCCGGGCGCGTGGTGCCCGGTGTCGAGCACGACGAACGCGCGATCGCCCAGCGCCAGGCAGTGCAGCAGCGACGTGCCCCAGTCGGGGATGTCCATCGCGTAGAACGCCGGCTCGAAGAACTTGTACTCCAGGATCAGCCGGTGGTTCGGGTCGAGGGCCGCGTAGATCTCCGCGAGCGAGTCCGCGAGCCGGTCCTGCCGGGCACGCAGCGAGTCCTGGCCGGGGTAGTTCAGGCCGTCCGGCAGCCAGAGCTTGAGGTCCGTCGACCCGGTGGCGCGCATGACGTCGATGCACTGCAGGTGGTGCGCGACGGCCTTCGCCCGCACGCTCGCCGACGGGTGCGTCAGCGAGCCGAGCATGTAGTCGTCGTCCTGGAACAGGTTCGAGTTGATCGCCCCGATGGACACCCCGTGCTCCTTGGCGTGCCGCGCGAGGTCGTCGTAGTCGTCGACCAGGTCCCACGGGATGTGCAGGCTGACCCGCGGCGCGACGCCCGTGTACCGGTGCACCTGCGCGGCGTCGGCGATCTTCTCGTAGGGATCGCGCGGGACGCCCTGCTGCGCGAACACCTTGAACCGGGTGCCGGAGTTGCCGAACGCCCAGGAGGGGAGCTCGATCGTCTGCTGCCGTAGTGCGTCGTGGATGGTCATGCGCGGAGCTCCTGGGGGTGGGTGGCGAGGCCGGCCGCACGCAGCTGGTCCTCCAGGTGGAACACCTCGTCGAGGACCGTGAAGCCCTCGTCCGGGTTGCCGTCGTCGACGAAGAACTCGCTCATCTCAGCCTGCCAGCGTGGGTTGACCGCGGTGCGGGTCATGGCCTCCTGGGCGGCGGCGTAGTCGTCGGTCTCGAGGTAGCCGACGAGCAGCCCGTCGCCGGACAGGAAGAGCGAGTAGTCGCGCCAGCCGGTGTCACGCAGGGCCTCGAGCATCTCGGGCCACACGGCGGCGTGGCGGGACCGGTACTCGTCCAGCCGGTCGGGCCGGACACGGGAGACGAAGCACACGCGGGTCATGCGCCCACCTTCCTCGATTCGACGTTGAAACGATTCACGCACTGTATGTAAGCGTTTACCGTACTGTCAAGGGTAGGTCCCGGAGCCCAGCGTCGGGACCCCTCTCCTTGTGCGCTATGAATCGATTCACTATCCTGCACCGTACGCGCACGGAGGCAGAGCCACAAGAGTCATGGTCCCGCGAGGCACCCACGACGGCCGTCGCCGGGCAACTACCATCGGGCGCACGCTCGAGAGCTCGACGGAGAGGACGACGGTCGATGTCGACGACGACACGGGGACGCGCCGATCGCCGGCCCTCCATCACGGACGTCGCCAAGCGGGCAGGCGTGTCCGTCGGCACCGTCTCCAACGTGCTCAACCGCCCTGACCAGGTCAGCGACAGCACGCGCGACCGCGTCCTCGTGGCGATCGAGGAGCTCCAGTTCGTCCGCAACGCCTCCGCCCGCCAGCTGCGCGCCGGGACCATCCAGACCGTCGGCGCCATCGTGCTCGACATCGCCAACCCGTTCTTCACCGAGGTCGCCCGCGGCGTCGAGGACCGGCTGGCCGCCGACGAGTACACCCTCATGCTCAGCTCGTCGGACGAGGACCCCGAGCGTGAGGCCCGCTACCTGCGGCTGTTCGAGGAGCACGGCGTGCAGGGCGTCATGGTCACGCCGTCCGCCGGCTCCCTGGACGCCCTGCTCGCGCTGCGGGACCGCGGCATCGACGTGGTCCTGCTCGACACCACCTCGCCGGTCGACGACATCTCCTCGGTCGCCGTCGACGACGTGCGCGGTGGCGCCCTGGCCGTCGAGCACCTGGTCGGCCTCGGGCACACCCGCATCGCGTTCATCAACGGGCCGCAGACGATCAAGCAGTGCGTCGACCGGCGCGAGGGCGTGCTCGCCGCCCTGACCGGTGCCGGGCTGGACCCCGCGTCCGCCCTCGTCGAGATCACCATCGGGTCGCTGAACGCCGAGGGCGGCGAGGAGGGGGTCAACCGGCTCCTCGCGGCCGAGGGCGACCGGCCGACCGCGATGTTCTGCGTCAACGACCTCACCGCCCTGGGCGCCCTGCGCGCGCTGCGGGCACACGGCGTCGCGATCCCCGCCGAGATGGCGGTGGTCGGGTACGACGACGTCGTCTTCGCGTCGATGCTCACCGTGCCCCTGACGTCCGTGCGCCAGCCGACGCACCAGCTGGGCTGGACCGCGGCCGACCTGCTGCTGCGCCAGCGCTCGGAGGGCGCGGCCTTCCAGCACCAGCGCGTGCAGTTCCAGCCGGAGCTCGTCGTCCGGGGCTCCTCGGACCCGAGCGCCTGACGCCGGTCGCACACTCTCCGCGAGGACGGCAGTCTGCGACGAGGACGTGTGTGCTAACTGCCGCTCCCGTCGCAGACTGCCGCAGTCGTTCGTCCCCGCAGGACTAGAGACGCGTGCCGGTCCAGGGCGGCGTGGTGGACGGATCGGAGGCAAGCGCTTACCGTGGCGATGGATCGATTCAGGCTGTGAGGGAGCAGACGTGACAGAGCTGTCGCAGGGCACGCTGAAGGTCGCCGTCGTCGGGACCGGCGCCATCGCCCACGCCCACGCACAGGTGCTCGCGCTCGACCCCCTGGCCGACGTCGTCGCGGTCGCGGACCCCAGCCCCGAGGTCCGGGACACGTTCGCGGACAGGTACGCGGTCGCTGGCCGGTACGACAGCCTCGACGCGCTCCTCGCCGCCGAGACAGTCGACGTCGTCCACCTGTGCACCCCGCCGGGCCTGCACCGGGACCAGGCGATCACCGCCCTGCGCGCCGGTGCCCACGTGGTGTGCGAGAAGCCACCGGTCCTGTCGCTCGCGGACCTGGACGCGGTCCTCGCGGTCGCCCAGGAGGTGGGCCGCGAGTACGCGGTCGTGTTCCAGCAGCGCACCGGGACCGCCGTCGGTCACGTGCAGGGGCTCCTCGCGGACGGCACGCTCGGGCGGCCGCTCGTCGGCGTCTGCCACACGCTCTGGTACCGCAAGCAGGAGGACTACTACGCGGTGCCGTGGCGTGGGAAGTGGGCGACGGAGGGCGGCGGGCCGCTGCTCGGGCTGGGCATCCACCAGCTCGACCTGCTCGCGTTCCTGCTCGGCGAGTGGGCCGAGGTCGACGCCCGCGCGTTCCGCCTCGACCGCGACCTGGAGACCGAGGACACGTCCACCGCGGTGATCCGGTTCGCCAACGACGCGATCGTGTCCGTGCTGACCACCGCACTGTCGCCGCGCCAGGTCAGCTACGTCCGGGTCGACACGACGCTCGGCACGGTCGAGGTCGAGCACCTCTACGGCCACGACGCCCGCTCGTGGCGGCTCACCGCGGCGCCGTCCCGCACCGGCGGAGAGCCCGACGCGGCGCCGGCAGCCTGGTCGCTGCCGGTCGACGACGAGCCCTCCGGCCACACTCCGCTGCTGCGCGCGGTCTACGCGGCGCTGCGCTCCGGGGAGCCGCTGCCGCCGGTCGCCGCGGACCCGCACCGGTCACTCGAGCTGGTCACCGCGATCTACGCCTCGGCGACCCTGGGCCGCCCGGTCACCAAGGCGGACCTGGCGCCGGGCAGCACCCTGCGCGACGGCTTCCTGCACGGCATCGAAGACCTACGACGAGCGACGAGGACCTGATGATCCAGTACGGCGGCGACTACAACCCCGAGCAGTGGCCGCTGGCCACCCGGATCGAGGACGTCGAGCTCATGCAGCAGGCCGGCGTCACGCTGGTCAGTGTCGGGATCTTCAGCTGGGCACAGCTGGAGCCGCGGGAGGGCGTCTTCGAGTTCGGCTGGCTGGACGACATCCTCGACCGGCTCCACGCGGCGGGCATCAAGGTCACGCTGGCCACCGCGACCGCGAGCCCGCCGCCGTGGCTGACGCGCAAGCACCCCGAGTTCCTGCCGGTCCTGGCGGACGGGACGGTGCTGCACCCGGGCGGTCGGCAGGCGTACCGGGTGTCCTCGCCGGAGTACCGCGAGTACGTGCTGCGCATGACGCGCACGATGGCGGAGCGGTACGGGCGCCACCCCGCGCTGGTCCTCTGGCACGTCGACAACGAGCTGGGCTGCCACGTCCCGCACGACTTCTCCGACGACGCGGCGGTCGCGTTCCGGCGCTGGCTCGCGGACCGGTACGGCACGGTCGAGGCCCTCAACGCCGCCTGGGGCACGGCGTTCTGGTCGCAGCGGTACGACGACTTCGACGAGGTGCTCCCCCCGCGCAGCGCCCCGACGTACCCGAACCCGACGCAGCAGCTGGACTTCGCGCGGTTCTCCTCCGATGAGCTGCTGGTGCACTACCGCGCGCTGCGGGACGTGCTGCGCGAGGTCACCCCGCACGTGCCGACGACCACCAACCTCATGCTCTCCACCGGCACGAAGTGGATGGACTACTTCTCCTGGGCCGACGACCTCGACGTCATCGCCAACGACCACTACACGCGCGCCCACGACCCGGAGGCCCACGTCGAGCTCGCGTTCAGCGCGGACCTCACGCGCGGCGTGGCCGGCGGCGACCCGTGGATGCTCATGGAGCACTCGACGAGCGCGGTGAACTGGCAGCCGCGCAACCGGACCAAGCGGCCGGGCGAGATGATCCGGCACTCGCTGGCGCACGTCGCCCGCGGCGCCGACGCGGTGATGTTCTTCCAGTGGCGCCAGTCCGCCGCGGGGGCGGAGAAGTTCCACTCGGCGATGCTGCCGCACGCGGGGACGGACACCGACGTCTGGCGGAACACCGTCGCGCTGGGCTCGACGCTGCAGGCCCTGGCCGAGGTCGAGGGGTCGCGCGTGCGCGCGAAGGCCGCGATCGTCTTCGACTACCCCGCGTGGTGGGGCACCGAGCTCGACAGCCACCCGTCGGCCGCCGTCACCTACCCCGACCGCGTGCTCGCGCACTACCGCGCCCTGTGGCAGCGGAATGTCACGGTCGACATCGTGCGGCCGTCGGCGGACCTGTCGGGGTACTCGCTCGTCGTCGTTCCGGGGCTGTACCTGGTGACCGACGCCGACGCGGCCAACATCGCACGGGCTGCGGAGCGCGGCGCCTCCGTGCTGGTCACGTACTTCTCGGGCATCGCCGACGAGGTCGACCACGTCCGCCTCGGCGGCTACCCGGGCGCCTTCCGGGAGCTGCTGGGCGTGCGCACCGAGGAGTTCTGGGCGCTGCAGGACGGCGAGACGCTGACGCTCGACGACGGCACGCCCGCCGACCTCTGGTCGGAGCAGACCCACCTCGCCCCCGGCACCTCCGCCGTCCGCACGTTCGCCGACGGCGACCTCGCCGGCTGGCCTGCCCTGACCCGGCGACCCGTCGGCGCGGGAGCCGCCTGGTACCTGGGCACGCGGCTCAACGCCGACGGGCTGCAGGGCGTGACGGACGCGCTGATCGCGGAGGCCGGTCTGACGCCGGAGCTCGACGGCGTCGAGGCGGTCCGCCGGGTCGCCGACGACGGTCGCTCGTGGCTGTTCGTCCTCAACCACACGACCGACGAGGTCACGGTGCCCGCGCAGGGCCACGAGCTCCTCACGAACGCCTCGGTCACCGGCACCCTCTCGCTCCCCGCCGGCGCGGTGGCCGTGCTGCGGGAAGGGTGAGAGCGGCAGGCCGCGGTTACGGTCGGAGCAGGTCCAGCTCCAGCCACTGCGCGAGGTCGTCGATCTCCGCGTCCACGGCGGCGCGCGCGTCGGCGCTCCACGGCTCGTCCTCGTGCACCGCGTTGACCCGCAGCACCCCGGCCCTGACGTCGGCCGTCGCGTCGAGCTTGCCCACCAGCCGGTCGCCGACGAGCACGGGGAGCGCGTAGTAGCCCCAGCGGCGCGCGGCCGCGGGCTTGAACATCTCGAGGATGTAGTCGGACTCGAAGATGTCGGTCATGCGCTTGCGGTCGTGCAGGAGCAGGTCGAACGGGGACAGCAGCGCGGCACGGCCCTCGAACGGGGCGTCGAGCAGCGCCGGGTCCACCCGCCACTGCCCGCGCACCCCCTCGACCGTCGCGGCCTCGCCCGCCTCGCCCACGTCGACGGGCTCGACGGGGTGGGCGGGCCCCTTGGCCCGGGCGATGCCCAGCGCGGCCAGGCGGCGCTCGCCGCGGATCCGGAACGCCTCCTCCAGCGGGACCGGGGGGACCTGCGGGTAGACGCGCTCGGCCAGGTCCCAGAGCCGGTCGCGGCCTGTGCCGCCCGTCGCGGCCACGTCGCCCATCTGCATCATCAGGTCGAGCAGCATGGTGACGTTGCGGTTGTTGTTCCACCCCGACGACCTCCACGGCCGCACGCACGTGTCGGGGAGCTCGCTCACCGGCAGCGGGCCGTCGGCGCGCAGGAGCTCGAGGATGTCCTGGCGGCACCCCTCGTTGTCCGCGACCCACCGCCGGTTGGACCGCTGCCAGTCCGACGCGCGGGCGCCGACCTCCGGCCAGACCTCCATCTCGGCGCGGTACAGCGCGAGGTCCTCCGCGACCCGCAGCGTGCCACGGAACTCGAGGATCGACTGCTGCTCGAGCGCGTCCGCGAGCTCCCGCGGGTCGTACGCCGACCCGATCCGGCTCCACAGCACCAGGTCCGCGCTCGGGGCGATCGCGGCGGTCGGGTTGAGCAGGAGGAGCCACAGGTCGTGCACGGTGTCGTGCACGTCCGTCGGGCGGTCCGCGGTCAGGCGCTGGGCGCGCACGGCGACCCTGCGGGCGTCGGCACGGGAGAGGTGGTGCACGTCCGGGAGCCTAGGACGACCCGGTGACACCCGCGCACCGGCGACGACCACGACCCGCTACGGTCCTCCCGACGGTCAGCCGGCCGACGCCTCGGGCTCCGCACCTGGGAGCCTCCCGATCGAGGAGAACCAGATGAGAAGCATCCGTGGCGCGGCGGCGTTCGGGGGCGCAGCTCTGGTGCTGCTCCTCGTCGCCACGATCGTCAGCGGCGTGCGGTCGGCCACCGACGGAGGCGCCGCGCCGACCGTCCTCAACCTCCTCGCCTGCGGGCTCGGCATCGTCTCGGCACTGCTCTTCCTGACCGTCCCCGGACGACCGTCTCGCGGGTCCGCACGGCTCGCCGCCGGGCTCGTGGGCGCCGGCGCGGTCATCCTCCTGGCGGTCTGGGCGCTGACGACGGGCGAGCCGGGAAGCGGTGCCAACATCGGGCTGGGCCTCGTGCGGCTGGTCGCCATCGGTCTGCTGGTCACGGGGGTGCTCGTCGGATGGGGCACCCGGGGCCGGCCTGCGCCGGTGGCGGACGGCGCCGCACCGTGAGGTACGCGCGGCAGGGTGTCGCATCCCGTCGGTGATCTCTGTTTGGATCGACTCATGCCTGCGCTGACGTTGGAGTCCCTCGACAAGTCCTACGGCGACCTCCGCGCGCTGCGTGAGCTGTCGATGGAGGTGCCGGCCGGCGAGATCGTCGGCTTCGTCGGCTCCAACGGGGCGGGGAAGTCGACGGCGATGCGGATCGTGCTCGGCGTGCTGGAGGCCGACTCCGGCGAGGTCCGCTGGGACGGCCGTCCGGTCGACCTCGCGGTGCGGCAGCGGATCGGCTACATGCCCGAGGAGCGAGGCCTGTACCCGCGGATGAAGGTCAGCGACCAGCTGGTCTACCTCGCGCGGCTGCACGGTCTGAGCCCGTCGTCGGCCAAGGCCGCGATGGAGCACTGGACCGAGGTGCTCGGCATCGCGGAGCGGCGCGGCGACGAGATCCTCAAGCTGTCGCTGGGCAACCAGCAGCGCGTCCAGCTGGCCGCCGCGCTCGTGCACTCCCCCGAGATCCTGGTGCTCGACGAGCCGTTCTCCGGCCTCGACCCCGTCGCGGTCGACGTGATGAGCGGGGTGCTGCGCGAGCAGGCCGCCGCGGGTGTGCCGGTGCTGTTCTCGTCGCACCAGCTCGAGCTCGTCGAGTCGCTGTGCGACCGCGTCGGGATCATCAAGAGCGGGTCGATGGTGAAGTTCGGCGGGATCGAGGAGCTGCGCCGGACCGAGGACAGGCGATGGGTGGTCGACGGACCACCGGCGTCGACGTGGATCAGCACGGTGCCGTCGGCCCACCTCGTCTCCTCGCAGGGCACCCGGTCCGTCGTCGAGGTGCGCGGGCAGGCCGCCGACGCCGTCGACCAGGAGATCCTGCGGGCCGCGATGGCTGCGGGCCCCGTGCACGAGTTCGGCCTGCTCCGCCCCTCCCTGACCGAGCTCTACCGGCACGTCGTCACGACCGACGCCACCGCGACCGACCGAGAGACGGTGTCCGCATGACCCCCCGCCCGACCGTCGTCGAGATCTCGAACGGCGCCGCCATCCGCCTCATCGCGGGGCGCGAGATCACCACCCGCGTCCGGTCCAAGGCCTTCGTCTGGACCACGGTCGCTCTCGTCGCCGCCGTGGTGCTCGGTGGGGTCCTGCTGCACCTCGTGGGATCCCAGTCCGACTCTGCCCAGAAGGTCGGTGTGACCCCGGAGGCGTCGGGGGTCGCCGAGCAGCTCGTCGCCCTGGGCTCCGTCATCGGCACGACGGTCGAGACGCAGGAGGTCGACTCCGCCGAGGCCGCGGAGCCGCTCCTGAAGGACGGCACCGTGAGCGCGGTCGTGACCGGCACCGACCCGCTGACCGTCCTCGTGCACACCGAGCTCCCCGACGCGCTGGCGCCCGTGCTCGGGTCGCTGGCGCAGCAGGAGGCGCTGTCGTCGGCGGTCACCGACCTCGGCGGCGACCCGGGTGAGGTCGGCCGCGAGATCGCTCAGGCGGCACCCGACGTCACCGCGCTGGAGCCCGAGCCGGAGCGCGACTCCGCCCAGGTCGTGGCCGGGTTCGTCGCCGGGATCCTGCTGTTCATCTCCCTCATGACCGCCGGCCAGCTGGTCGCGCAGGGCGTCGTCGAGGAGAAGTCGTCGCGCGTCGTCGAGCTGCTGCTGGCGACCGTGCGGCCGTGGCAGCTCATGGCGGGCAAGGTGCTGGGCATCGGGGTGATCGGGCTGACCCAGGTCGTGCTCGTCGTCGGTGCGGGGGCGGGGACCGCGGCGGTCCTCGGGCTCGTCGACGCCAGCTCGATCAACCTCGGCGTGACCGCGCTGTGGGTGATCGTCTGGTTCGTCGTCGGCTTCACGATGTACGCGCTGGCCCTCGCCGCGCTCTCGGCGCTGGTGTCCCGGCAGGAGGACGTCGGCTCGGTGACCGCGCCGATCATGACCCTGATGATGATCCCGTACCTCATCGGCGTGAGCATCGCCCCGTGGGACCCGAACAACCCCCTCGTCGTCTGGCTGAGCTTCGTCCCGTTCTGCGCGCCGATGCTCATGCCGATCCGGATCGCGCTCGGCGAGGTGGCACCGTGGGAGGTCGCCGTGTCCCTCGGGCTGTCGCTCGCCCTGATCCCCGTCCTGGTCTGGCTCGCCGGTCGCATCTACTCGAACGCGGTCCTGCGCAGCGGTGGGCGGATCAAGCTGAAGGACGCGCTGACAGCCTCGTAAGTGTTTGCGCAGGTCAGGCGGGTCTTCACCGGAGTCATCCGGGGGTTGCATCTGGACGCACGTCCCAGAGAGGATGCGCGACATGTCCGCTCCCCCGCCGCCCGACGTCGTCGAGCCCTTGCTGCCGTCCGGCATCGCAGATGCGGCGACGGTGCTGGCAGCGGCGCTCGCCGACGACCCCGGCTTCGTCCACCTGTTCCCCGTGCGCGCCCGGCGCGAGCGCGAGCTGCGCGCGATGTACCGCATGACGCTGTCCGACTCCGTCCGCTACGGGCAGGCGTACGTGACCCGGCTCGACGGGGCCGTGACGGGGGCCATCGCCCTGTACCCGCCCGGCAGCTACCCCATGACCCCCGCCCGCTGGTGGCGTCAGTCGTTCCGGATCGCGCGGATCGCCCTGCACACCCGCGAGCACAGCCTCGGCATCATCAAGTTCGGCGACGTCACCTCCGCGGGCGTGCCGTCCGACGCCTGGTACGTCGAGGCGCTCGGAGTACGGCCCGACCTGCAGCGGGCCGGTCGCGGGAAGCGGCTCATGGCGACCGTCTTCGCGGTCATCGACTGCGCCGGCGGGCCGTCCTACCTGGAGACCACCAAGCCCGACAACGTCGGCTACTACACCGCGCTCGGGTACGTGCCGGTGAAGGAGCGCGTCCCCATGGCGCCGTCGTCGGACGACGGTCCCTGGATCTTCCCGATGCGCCGCGACGCCGCCCGGGTCCGCGTCTGACGCCTGTCCGACTCGAGGACATCGTCCACCCCTCGGTCACCAGGGGGTGAAGTTCTCCTCGACCGGCCGCCCCGACCCCGACCTCCTGCGATGCCACGCGGTCCGGGCGAACGCGGCCTGACCGGTGGTGTCGGACCCGGCTGCGACGATGAGCCGTGTCCTTGCTGCTGCTCCTCGACGACCCGTCGCGCGCCGGCGTCGTGGAGCTGCAGTCGCTGACCGACCAGGGTGAGCCGCTCGGCTCCGAGGTCGTCGCTGCCGGGGACCTGGCGGCGATCGTCGCGGAGCGTGAGGCGGACCGGCCGCGGTGGGTCTGGGACGACACGTCGCGCCGCTACCCGCCGCTGCTCGCTGCCGGGGTGCGCGTCGAACGGTGCCACGACCTGCGGCTCTGCCACGCGATCCTGCGCCGGAGCGTCTACTCGCAGTCGTCGGCGCTGGCCACGGCACCCGCGGGGCCGTGGGACGGTCCGCGGGTCCCGCCGCCGGTCGAGGGCAGCCTCTTCGACGACGCGGGACCGTCGACGCCCGCCGATCCTCTGGACGAGCTGCGGGTCCAGCTCGCGGCCGTCGCGGGCGCCGACGAGCCGGGGCGGCTGCGGCTGCTGCTCGCGGCGGAGTCGACAGGGGCGCTGATCGCCGCGGAGATGCAGCACGACGGGATGCCGTGGAGCGTCGAGGCCCACGATGCGCTCCTGACGGACCTGCTCGGTCCGCGCTCCCGAGGCGGACGACCGGCCAAGCTGGAGGCGCTCGCCGACGAGGTCCGGGAGGCGCTCGGGCAGCCGTCGCTGAACCTCGACTCGCAGCCTGACCTGCTGCGCGGGCTGCGGTCGGCGGGGTGTGACGTGGGGTCGACCGGGAAGTGGGAGATCCAGCACCTCGACCACCCGGTCAAGGAGCCCCTGCTCGCGTACAAGAAGCTCGCCCGGCTGCTCAGCTCGAACGGCTGGGCGTGGATGGACACCTGGGTGCACGACGGCCGGTTCCGTCCCGACTACGTGCCGGGCGGTGTGGTCACCGGACGCTGGGCGACCAGCGGTGGGGGCGCGCTCCAGCTGCCCGCGAGCATCCGGGGTGCGGTCCGGGCCGACGACGGCTGGAAGCTCGTCGTCGCCGATGCCGCGCAGCTGGAGCCGCGTGTTCTGGCCGCCATGTCCGGCGACGCCGCCATGGCCGCGGCGGGCCGGCAGGCCGACCTGTACCAGGGGGTGGTCGACGCGGGCATCGTCGAGACCCGGTCCGAGGCCAAGTACGCGATGCTCGGCGCCATCTACGGCGCCACCACCGGCCCGTCGGCCGTGCTGATGCCCCGGCTGACCAAGGCGTACCCGCAGGCGGTCGCCCTGGTCGAGGCGGGTGCGCGGGCGGGGGAACGCGGTGACGTCGTCTCGACGTGGCTCGGCCGCACGTCCCCGCGGCCGAACGCCTCACGCCAGGCCGAGCTGCTGGCCGCGTCCGCGGAGGGCGCCGACGCCGAGGACGTGCGGGCGGCCCGGCGGCACGGTCGTGACTGGGGCCGCTTCACGCGGAACTTCATCGTCCAGGGCACCGCCGCCGAGTGGGCGCTGTGCTGGATGGCGTCGCTGCGGCGTCGGCTCCTGGCCGTCGAGGGTCGGCCGCACCTGGTGTTCTTCCTGCACGACGAGGTGATGGTGCACTCGCCGGCGGACGTGGCCGACGTCGTCGCCGTGGCCGTCAGGGAGTCGGCGGTCGAGGCCGGACGGCTGCTGTTCGGGGACACGCCTGTGGACTTCGCGCTGAACGTGGCGGTGGTGGACAGCTACGACCAGGCGAAGTAGAGGTCAGTGGGACAGGATCAGCTTGAGGGCGATGACGAGGAGCCCGAAGCCGGCTGCCAGCGCGGTCTCGCCCAGCAGCGGGGCGCCACGGACCCCGGCTCGATGGGCCGCGAACGCCGCGACGCCCGCGAGCATCGCGACCGTGAACCAGAGCGCGAGGAACGCGGAGTTCGCCACGGTCATGCCGAGCAGCCGACCGATGAGGAAGACCACCAGGACGGGGAGGCTCCCCAGCAGCACGCCGGTGTTGTTGCGCAGAGCGTGCCGGAGCCGGTGGTGCGCGCTGTGGTCGGTGTCCTCGAACCGCCCGCCGATCGCGTCGGCGTAGACGTGCGCGAGCCAGTACGTCACCGAGACCATGGCGGTCGCGAGCGCGACGAGCTCACCGGTCTTGGCCCCCGCGCTCGTCGCGGCGAGGACGACGCTCGACACGAGGGCGCCGTAGAGCATCTCGGCCGGGCCCTTGCTGTGCAGGAACCGGCCCACACGGGTGACGCGCTCGTCCACCTGTTCCTCCACCTCACGGTCGGACAACGGAACCTATCGTGCCCTGCGCGGGACCCGGTCCGACTGCCCGCGACACGACGGCCCCCGCCCGCTACGGTCGAAAACGACGCAACGACGCGGGAACGACTCGACGGGGGAACTCCGATGGACGATCTGCTCGGCGCACTCAACGGCCAGGAACGCGACCTCGTGCGCGAGACCGAGCCGGCCCGCATGAAGGAGCTCGACGAGGACCAGCTGATCCGGCTCCACTCCCGCATCCGGCGCGCGCGCAAGAAGCACCAGAAGAACTACCGCCGTCAGGCCAGCGCCGGTGTCGAGGAGCACGGCGGTCGAGGCATCTCGCGGCCGAAGAACACGCAGGCGGCGCAGAAGGCGGAGGTCTTCGAGGACGCGCTCTCCCGAGTCAGCGGGCTGCTCCAGACGCGCGCCGCCGAGGCCGCCGAGGTGCTCAAGCAGGAGCGGCTCGCCGCGGCCCGCGCGAACCGGTCCACCGGTCCGGGCAGTGCCGGTCCCGCGGCTGCGGGAGTCGGCCCCGGCGAGGTTCGCAGCCACAGCCAGACGACGGGCGGGACGAAGCGCGACGCGTCGTCGCAGGCCCAGGGCGCCCGCCGCCAGGCGAAGAGCGACAACCGCTGACGCGGCCTCAGCCGGCCGTCGGCCAGGTCAGGAGCCGACCGCACATGCCGTACCGGCGCGGCGCCGGGTCGGCGTCGACACCCGACACGGTCCCGCGCGCCAGGTGGGGCGCGACGCCACGGAACAGGCCTTCGAGCGCGGCAGCCGTGTCCTCGGTCTCGGGGTAGACGTTGCGCGTCCACGTCTCCTGCCAGCGGGGCGCGAAGGGTCGGACCAGGCGCGTCGCCGCGTCGTGGAGGGGCGTGAGCGCGGCGGGGCCGAGGCGGTCGACGGCGGCGCCGAGCTCGGCGTACCCCTCCAGGGCGAGGTCGCGGCGGCGGCGCGCGGCGGCGGCGAGCTCGTCGTCGGACGCACCGTCGCCGGGCAGGGTCGCGGCCGCGCGGTAGGCGGCGGGGTCGGCGAGGACGGACGCCGGGAAGGTCAGGACGGCGTCGCCGGCCTCGGGCAGGCCCGCGTTGGACATGAGGACCAGCACCTCGAGGTCGCCGTCGTTCACGGCGCGGTGCACCACCCCGGGACCGAACGACACGATCGCCCCGGGCCGCAGCGGGTGGACGGTGAACCCCGCCGACCCGAGGGTGTGCACGGAGCCGGTGCCCGCGAGGACGACGTAGGCCTCCGACGACACGACGTGCAGGTGCGGCGACCCGCTGCCCGCCGCACCGACGCCGTCGGACGCGGGCCAGTCGTAGACGCGCAGGTGGCTGACGGAGACGCCCCCGGGAAGTCCGTTCATCGGGACAGCATCTCGCGCCCGCCCACAGCAGCCAGGTCGGCCGCCGACGCCGGGTCGCAGGAGCCGTCGGCGACGACGACCGCGTACCGGAACCGCAGGGCGTCGCCGGGGGCGAACGGGACCTCCGTCGAGAAGAACGGCGCCGGGTTCAGGCAGCCGAACTGCTCGGTGCGGGCGAACCACTGCGGAGGGTGGGACGGGTTGTCGGTGCCGTCGACGATGACGACCGTCGAGGTGCCGTCGGTGCCGTCGTGCCGGCCGACGAACCCCATCCACGGCCCGCGCGTGCCCCGGGCCTCCTCCCCTCCGGAGAAGTCGGGGGCGAGCAGGGTCCCGCCGGTGAACGACCGCGGCCCGCGCCAGAACAGCCCGCCGTAGCCGGCGTTCTCCCGACCGCGCGTGGTGGGCGACCCGATGGTCAGGTCGTCGGCGGACACGTTGGTCATCGTCGTCTCGAACGTCAGCACCCAGGCGTCGTCGCGCCCCGCGGGGACCACGAACCCGAGGGTGCGCCGCTCGTCGACGACGTGCGCGCCGGCCTGGGTGTGCCAGGCGAGGGTGTGCGCGAGGTCGACGCGGTCGGGCGCGACGCGGAGGTCGGTGAGCGCGACGTGGTCCATCGACCCGTCGTTCTCCAGCTGCACGTACCCCTCACCGTGCACGTAGGTGGGGCCGCCCCAGAAGTTGTGCTCCCCGACCACCGGCAGCGACCAGGCGATGCCCTTGTGCCACACGTGGTCGTGCGGGCGGAAGGCGGTGACCAGGTCGCCGCCGCGGGTGCGGACGGGGTGCAGGTATGGGCGCGGGCTCTCCAGCTGCACGTCGGTGGGGACGTAGACGTACTGCGCCAGGGTGGTGCCGTCGGCGACGACGTCGACCGCACGGCCGACGTCGTGGAGGGCGGAGAGACGGGTCACGACGCGCCCAGGTCCAGGTCGGCGATCGTCACCGGCAGGCCGGTGACCAGCGACTGGTTGGCCGCGATGCCGACGGACACGGCTCGCAGCCCGTCGAGGTACCCGGCCGGGCGGCCGAGCGCGTCCTCGGAGACGCGCAGGTGCCGTCGGAACACGTCCTTGAGCAGGATCGCGTCGCCGCCGCCGTGCCCGCCGATGCCGTCGGGGATCGGGTGCTCCGTGGCGCGCTGCCAGTGCTTCTGCACCAGCAGCCGCTCCCCCTCGGGGCGGAGCGCGTCACCGAGCGACGTCGGCGTCGCGGACGGGTCGAGCAGTGCGTTCCCGTCCTCGTCCAGCGCGATCGCGCCGCGCTCGACGACCTCGAGCTCCGCGCGCCCGGCCGTGCCGTTGACGGTGACGCGGTACCCCTCCCAGGGGCTGTGCGCGTTCAGGGAGTACGTCAGGGTGGCGCCGCGCCGGTAGTCGACGAGCAGCGCCAGGTTGTCCTCGATGGTGATGCCCGGACCGAACACGTCCTGGTCGCGCAGGTACCCGTCGTGCTCCTCGGCGTCGAGGTAGAGCGACTTCAGGCGGGGGTCGGCGTTCAGGTCGAGCGTGAACGGGTCGCCGACGACGCCGGTGCCGCGGGCGGGCCGGGAGCCGAGGCCACGCTCGGCGGCGTTGCGGTCGCCGTAGAACTTCAGGCCGCCGCGGGCGTACACGCGGGCCGGGACGTCGCCGAGCCACCAGTTGACCAGGTCGAAGTGGTGGCTCGACTTGTGCACCACCAGGCCGCCGGAGTTCTTCTTGTCGCGGTGCCAGCGGCGGAAGTAGTCGGCCCCGTGCACGGTGTCGAGCGCCCACTCGAAGTGCACCGACGTGACCTCGCCGATCTCGCCGGACGCGATGACCTGGCGCAGGGAGGAGTTCCGCGGGGCGTACCGGTAGTTGAACGTCATGACGACGTCGCGGCCGGTCTCCGCGACCGCACCCGTGATGCGTCGGCAGCCGGGGCGGTCGACGGTCAGGGGCTTCTCGACGACGACGTCGGCGCCCGCGGCCAGCGCCCGGGCGACGAGCTCGGCGTGCGCGTGGTCGGGCGCCGTCACGACGACGACGTCCACCGCCTGCTCGGCGATCATCTTCTCGAGACCGTCCGGCGCGTACTGGGGCAGGTCCGCGGGCCGGCCGAGCGCCTGCGAGACGACGCCTTCGTAGTGGTCCATCCGGCCCGGGTTGGTGTCCAGCAGCGCGACGAGGGTCGCGACGTCGGCGTGCTCCCCGACGATCGCGTCGACGTACATGCCCGCCCGGTGCCCGGTGCCGACCACGGCGTACCGGCGCAGCTCTCCCGGGGGTGCGGGTGCGAACTCCGGGACGACGCCCGGACCGGCGGCGGTGCTGCTGCTCGATGCGGGGCGAGGTGCGGTCGGGTTCTGGTCGTTCACGGGAGTCCTCGGTGTCGTCGTCGCGTCGTTGCGGAAAGCGTTCTCCGTCGGTAGGTAGCCTAAGCGGTGGACCGAACGTTGCACAGAGGAGATCCATGTCCCAGCGAGCCACCGTCCTGCTGCACCCCGACTTCCGCGTGGGCGAGATCGACCGTCGCCTGTTCGCGTCGTTCGTCGAGCACCTCGGGCGCGCCGTCTACACCGGCATCTACGAGCCGGGGCACGGGAGCGCCGACGAGCACGGCTTCCGGCGGGACGTCGCCGACCTGACCCGCGAGCTGGGCGTGAGCATGGTCCGGTACCCGGGTGGCAACTTCGTCTCCAACTACGTCTGGGAGGACGCCGTCGGACCGGTCGAGGACCGCCTGCCGTTCATCGACCTGGCGTGGCGGACCATCGAGCCGAACACCGTGGGCACCGACGAGTTCCTGCAGTGGGCGGAGCGCGAGGGCATCGAGCCGATGATGGCCGTGAACCTGGGCACGCGCGGGGTCGCCGCTGCGGCGGCGCTCGTCGAGTACTGCAACGGCGAGGCGGGCTCGCGCTGGGCGGACCTGCGGATCGCGAACGGCCGCGAGAAGCCGTACGCGGTGAAGCTCTGGTGCCTGGGCAACGAGATGGACGGCCCGTGGCAGATCGGGCACAAGGACGCCGACGAGTACGGCAAGCTCGCCGCCGAGGCCGGCAAGGCGATGCGCCTCGTCGACCCGTCGATCGAGCTCGTGGTCTGCGGCTCGTCGTCGATGATGATGGACACCTTCGGCTCGTGGGAGCAGACCGTCCTCGAGCACACGTGGGACGTCGTCGACCACGTCTCGATGCACGCCTACTACGAGGAGCTCGACGGCGACCGGGCCTCGTTCCTCGGGTCCGGCACCGCGATGGACCGGTTCATCCGCCGGGTCGAGGCGTCCGCCGACGCCGTCGCCGCGCGTCGCCGCTCCGACAAGGTCATCACCATCTCGTTCGACGAGTGGAACGTCTGGTACCTGCAGTCCCGCTTCGTCGGCGAGAAGAACCTGCCGCTGCAGCGCGACGCCCCGCGCATCATCGAGGACGTCTACTCGGCGCTCGACGCGGTGGTCGTCGGCGACCTGCTGGTCACGCTGCTCAACCACGCCGACCGCGTGCCCGTCGCGTGCCTGGCCCAGCTGGTCAACGTGATCGCGCCGATCATGACCGAGCCCGGCGGACCGGCGTGGCGCCAGCCGACGTTCCACCCCTTCGCGACGACCGCGCGCCTCGCCCGCGGCACCGCCCTCGACCTGCGCGTCTCGGGTCCGTCCATGGCGACGACCGCCCACGGCGAGGTCCCCGCGGTGACGGCCGCCGCGACGCTCGACGGCCCCGACGTCGCGGTGTTCCTGGTCAACCGCTCCGCGGAGCCCGTCGAGGTCGAGCTGTCGCACCCGGGCGTGACGCTCGCGCTGGGCCGGGGCGTGCAGGTGACCGCCGACCACGAGCCCGCCGTCGACGGGCCGGAGCACGCGGCCGCCGTCGCCGAGCGCCACGTGTCCGAGGTCGACGGCCCCGCGTCGGCGACCGGCAGCACCGTCGTGACGCTCGCACCGGAGTCGTGGACGGCCCTGCCGGGGACGCTCACGCGCGCCTGAGGCTTGCACCCTGGTGCGACGATCGAGGGATGAGACGCCTCGGGCTCGCGGTCGGCTGGCTGCTCGGCCTCGTCGCCGCCGGGCTCGCGGGCTTCGGGATCGCGTCCTACGTGAGCCCGAGGCCCGCGTCGGTCGTGATCCGACGCCGGTTCGACCGCAACGGGTACGAGCGGCTGGCCGCGACCGCGCCCTTCGTCCCCGGCGACGTGATCTCGACCATCGACGTCCCGTACCGCCCCGGCGACCCCGACGCCCTGCTCGACGTCCACCGGTCCACCGCGCCCGGACCCGCACGCCCGACGATCGTGTGGGTGCACGGCGGCGCGTGGCTGTCCGGCAGCAAGGACCTCATCGCCAACTACCTGCGCGTGCTCGCCGGAGGCGGGAGCACGGTGGTCGGCATCGGCTACTCGATCGCCCCGCGGGCCACGTACCCGACCCCCGCCCTCCAGGTGCTCGACGCTCTCGCGTTCCTCACGGAGCACGCCGACGAGCTCGGGGTCGACGCACGACGCCTCGTGCTCGCGGGCGACTCGGCGGGCGCGCAGATCGCGTCCCAGGTGGCCGGGATGGTGGCGAGCCCGCAGTACGCCGCGTCCATCGACGCCCACCCGCGGATCACCCTCGACCAGCTCGCCGGCACGGTGCTCTTCTGCGGTGTGTTCGACATGTCGCTCGCACGCGGGCTGCACGGCCGGAACCGCTGGTTCGTCGACTCCGTGATGCGGGCCTTCACCGGCACGACCGCCTACCTCGACGACCCCCGCTTCGCCGGCATCTCGGTGGTCGAGCACGTGACCGCCGACTTCCCGCCGACCCTCGTCTCCTGCGGCGGCGCGGACCCCGCCCTCGGCCACACCCTGTCGATGATCGCCACGCTCGACCGGCTCGGCGTCCCGCACGAGACGCTGCTGTTCGACGGCGACGACCCGCCCGTCGGGCACGAGTTCCAGTTCCTGCTCGGCACCGACGCCGGTCAGGAGGCGCTGGAGGCGGTCCAGCGGTTCGTCGCCGAGCTGCCGTAGCGGAACGTCAGCCCTGGCGGACGGTCGCGCGGTGCTCGACGGCGACGACCGCCAGGGAGAGCAGCCCCGGGACGATCACGGCGAGCGGGGCGAGCATCCACACCATGACCGCGCACAGGCCGAGCGCGACGACGAGCAGGAACGTCCCGGTGAGGTCGTCGCCGGCCCGCTTCGCGGCGGTCTGCACGACGGTCCCCCACCGTGCGCCGGGCGACCAGCCGGCTGCGGACCGGAGCACGACGACGAGCAGGATCGCGACGAGGAACACGGTCGCGACCCGCACCCCGGTCCCGCCGGGCATCCCGCCGGCGCCGATGAGCTGGAGGTTGAACAGCAGGACGAGCAGGAGGACCGGCATGCCGATCGAGACCAGCCAGACGCCGCGGCAGGCGGCCCGGAAGTCCTCCCAGAGCGCGGCGACGGTGTCGGGCCGGCCGTCGAGGTGCCGGCGGACGTGGGACACCCCGGCGGCGAGCGCGGGGACGGCGGTGATGACCGGGAGGCTCAGCACCGAGACGCCGAGGCCGACGAGCAGCGCCTCGCTGAACAGCCCGAACCGTCCGCCGCCGAGGAGCGGCCTCTGGTCGGGTCCGGGCGCCTCGCCGTCGGGCCGCGAGCTGACGTCGTCGGGTCCGCGGACGGCTCCGTCGGGCTGCGGGTCCGCGGGGCGGCCGGAGTCGTCGTCGGGAAGCGGGGTGCTCATGGCGCCCAGCCTCACACGCTCCTGCCGCCGCGCGGAAACCGCCATCAGCCCTTGAGCCCCTGCGTCGCCACGCCCTCGACGAGGTAGCGCTGGAACACGAGGAAGAAGAGCATGACCGGCACCAGGGCGAGGACGGCCATGGCCATCTGGGCGCCGTAGTCCGACGTCGTGGTCTGGTCGACGAAGAGCCGCAGCGCGATCGGCAGCGAGTACAAGTCGGGCTTCTTCAGGTAGAGCAGAGGGCCGAAGAAGTCGTTCCAGGACCAGATGAACGCGAAGATCGCGCTGGTGACCAGGGCGGGCTTCATCAGGGGCAGCATGATCGAGCGGAAGATCCGCACGTGCCCGGCGCCGTCGATGCGGGCGGCCTCGTCGAGCTCACGGGGCAGGTTGCGCATGAACTGCACCATGAGGAAGACGAAGAACGCCTCGGCGGCGAGGAACTTGCCGATCAGCAGCGGGACGAACGTGTCCACCAGGCCGAGCCGGTTGAACACGATGTACTGCGGGATGATCACGACGTGGAACGGCAGCAGGAGCGTGCCGATCATGAGGGCGAAGAAGATGTTCCGGCCCGGGAAGTCGATCCGCGCGAAGGCGTAGGCGCTGATCGAGCAGGACAGCGTGATCCCGATGACGGAGCCGACGGCGAGGATCGTCGAGTTCATGAAGAACGTCCAGAACGAGACGCCGCCGATGCCCTCGATGGCCTTCTGGAAGTTGGCCGTCGTGAAGTCCGCGGGGATGAGGCTGACGTTGCCGACGATCTCGCTGGACGGCTTGAACGAGGACATCAGCATCCACACCGCGGGGTAGAGCACGATCACGATCAGGGCGAGCGAGCACAGGTGGAAGACCAGGGCCCGGCCGCGCTTGCGGTTCTTGGTGGACTGGCGCAGCCGTGCGCTGTCGTGCGAGCTGACGATGTGGTCGGAGGTCGAGGTGACGGTGCTGACGTTGCTCGTGGTCATCATCACTTTCCTTCCCCGGAGTAGTGGACCCAGTGCTTCGAGCTCCAGAAGAAGACGGCCGCGAGTGCGCCGACGACGAGCACGAGGATCCAGGCCATCGCCGAGGCGTAGCCCATCTGGAAGTCCTGGAAGCCACGGAAGTAGAGGTAGAGCGTGTAGAAGAGCGTCGACCTCGCGGGGCCGCCGGTGCCGTTGGAGATGATGAACGCCGACGCGAAGATCTGGAACGCGTGGATCATCTCGAGCAGCAGGTTGAAGAAGATCACCGGCGAGAGCATCGGCAGCGTGATCCTGAAGAACTTGCGCGAGGCTCCGGCGCCGTCGACCGACGCGGCCTCGTACAGCTCGGTCGGGATCTGCTTGAGCCCGGCCAGGAAGATGACCATCGGCGCCCCGAACTGCCAGACGGTCAGCAGGATGAGCATCGGCATCGTGCGCTCGGGGTCACCGACCCAGCCGCCGGCGGGGAAGCCGAAGAACTGCTGGACCTGGTCGACGATGCCGTTGTCGATGAACATCGCCTTCCACACGATCGCGATGGAGACCGAGGCCCCGATCAGCGAGGGTGCGTAGAACGAGGACCGGTAGAACCCCTTGCCGCTGAACGCGTTGTTCAGCAGCATCGCGACGGCCAGCGCGGCGAGCAGCTTGATCGGTGTCCCGAGCACGACGTAGGTGAGAGTGACCTTCCACGCCTGCCGGTAGTTCGGGTCGTCGAACAGGCGCGTGAAGTTCTCCAGGCCGATCCACTCGGGCGGCGCGAACAGGTTGTAGTTCGTGAACGCCAGGTACAGCGAGGCGATCATGGGGCCCGCGGTGAGCAGGACGAACCCGAGCAGCCAGGGGCTCAGGAAGGCGTAGCCGGCCAGGGACTCGGTCCGCTTGCGGCGCTTGCGGGCCGCGGTGTGCGCGGCCGTCGAGGGGCCCGTTGTCGGAGCCTCAGCAGTGAGGGTCACGAGCGTGATCCGTTCGTCGGGTGCGATGTACAGGCGGCTCCGAGGGGCCGCAGGTGGGGGGTGGGCCGCCCGCCGGTCCGGGGGCGGCCCACCACCTGTCACTGGGTCGAGAGCTCAGCCTCGGCGAACCACTGCTCGGCGAACTCGTCCACGCTCAGCGTGCCGTAGGCGAGCTCCTCCGCGAGGGTCCGCCACTTGGCCTCGATCGTGCCGAAGCCCTTGACGGGGATCGGGGTGGACTCGGTCACCTGCTCGGCGACCTTCTCCTCGTACGCGATCACCTGGGCGTCGACGCTGCCCTCGGTGGTGTCGACGGCGGCACGCTGGTCGGCGTCCGCCGGGACACCCTTCGAGGTGCCGAAGATCTTCCCGACCTCAGGGTCCGTGAGCAAGAAGTTGATCAGGGTCGCGGCCTGCTCGGGGTACTCGGTGTTGGCGCCCGAGGACAGCAGCATGGACGGCTTGAAGAAGAGGGCCTTCTCGCCCGCCTCGATCGACGGGATCTGCGCCATGGAGAGGTTCTGCGTGCCCGAGTCGGCGACGTAGCCGGCCAGGAAGTTGTCCCAGCTCATCTCGGACGCGGTCTCGTTGACCGTGAAGCCGCCCTTGGGTGCGAGCGAGACGTTCCGGTCGACGGGGTACACGGCCTTGTCGGCGCGCAGGTCGGCCGTCAGGTCGAGGAACTCGGTGACGTCGGCCTCGTCGAAGCCGAACGTGCCGTCGTCCTCGAACGGGGTGACGCCCTTCTGCAGCAGCCACTGGATGAAGAACCAGAAGGTGCCCGTGTAGTCGACCGCGCCGTACAGCGCGTACCCGTCGGCCGTCGTCTCGCCGGCGCCGGAGACCTCGGCGATGAACTCGTTGTAGTCCTCCCACGTGTACTCGGCCTCGTCGGGGAAGGTCGCGCCGGTCTGCTCGATCACGTTGGGGTTCTGGAACATGGCGAAGGTGTTGGTCGACGTCGGGATGCCGATCATCTTGTCCTCGAGCACGCCCGCGGTGGTCAGCGTCTCGTCGAACCCGCCGAGGTCGATGGTGCCGTTGTCGACCCACTCCTGCAGGTCGAGCAGCTGGCCGTTCTGGTTGAACTCACGCAGGTACGACAGGTCGAACTGCATGACGTCCGGGAGGGAGCGACCGGCGGCCTCGGTGGAGCGCGCGGTCCAGTAGTCCGGGAACGCGGCGAAGCTGGTCTGGACGGTGATGTACGGGTACTTCTCCTCGAACAGCGCGAGCGCCTCGTTGTACCGGGCGGCGCGGTCGTCGTTGCCCCACCAGGTGAAGTTGAGGGTCACTTCGGACGTGTCCGGACCGGTGGAGCTGGCCGTGGGCTCGGCGTCGCCGGAGTCGCCGGACGAGCAGGCGGTCAGGGCGAGGGCGGCGACGGCTGCTCCAGCGGCTGTCTTCCAGATGATTCGCTTCATCGTCGTTGAGCCTCCTTGCTCGGGGTGTGAAAGCGCATTCCGGACGTTAGGCGAGGCCCCGAGCGACTGTCAACGAATCTCGCTGAATCGTTACAAACGCGTTGTGGTCCGGCTCGCGGTGCCACACTCGACCCGGTCGGGCCGCCCTGCCCGGCCGAGACCGACCACGATAATGTATCGTTTCAATCCTGTGCTGCCCGACGATGCGCCACACACCCTGGAGTCCCGGTGACCGACCGTCAGATCCCCTCGTGGTCCGAGCTCAAGCCGCTGCTGCGACCCAAGCCCCTGGTCCTGAACGGCACCGAGCGCCGCCTCGCGGACGCGCTGACCATCACCGACCTGCGCACCCTGGCCCGCAAGCGGACCCCGCGCTCGGTGTTCGACTACACCGACGGCGCGGCCGAGGCCGAGATCAGCCTGCGCCGGGCGCGGCACCTGTTCCGGGAGCTGGAGTTCCAGCCGTCGATCCTGCACGACGTGTCCCACGTCGACCCGACCACCGACATGATCGGCACCGCGTCGGCGCTGCCGTTCGCGTTCGCGCCGACCGGGTTCACGCGGATGATGCACCACGAGGGCGAGCGCGCGGTGGTCCGGGTGGCCCAGCGCCGCGGGATCCCCTACGCGCTGTCCACGATGGGCACGACCTCGATCGAGGAGGTCGCGAAGGCCGGACCCGACGCGCACAAGTGGTTCCAGCTGTACGTGTGGAAGGACCGCTCCGCCGGGGAGGACCTCATGGCCCGCGCGAAGGCCGCCGGCTACGAGGCGCTCATGCTCACCGTCGACGTCCCGGTCGCCGGCGCCCGGCTGCGCGACGCCCGCAACGGGTTCTCGATCCCCCCGGCGCTGACCGTCAAGACCGTCGTCGACGCCGCGACCCACCCCGCCTGGTGGATGAACCTGCTGACCACCGAGCCGCTCACCTTCGCGTCCCTGTCCTCCTGGTCGGGGACCGTCGCAGACCTGCTGGACAAGCTGTTCGACCCGACCATGACCATCGCGGACCTGGAGTGGATCCGCGCCTCCTGGGACGGGCCGCTGATCATCAAGGGCATCCAGACCGTCGAGGATGCGCGCCGCGTGACCGACGCCGGCGCCGACGCGGTGGTGCTGTCCAACCACGGCGGCCGCCAGCTCGACCGCGCCCCCGTGCCGCTGCGCCTGCTGCCGGACGTCGCCGAGGCCGTCGGCGACCGCACCCAGGTCTGGGCCGACACCGGCATCCTGTCCGGCGCCGACATCGTCGCCGCCGTCGCCCTGGGCGCCGACGCGACCCTCGTCGGCCGCGCCTACCTGTACGGCCTCATGGCCGGCGGCGAACGCGGCGTCGACCGCGCCGTCGCGATCCTCGACCGCGAGATCCGCCGCACGATGGCCCTGCTGGGCGTCTCGACGGTGAAGGAGCTGGGCCCCCAGCACGTCCGCCTCCCCTGACCCACCACCCGCAACGTCCGCACTCGAGGGGCCTGGACCCCACCCGAGCGCGGACGTTGCGCTGTGTACGGGCGACGAGGGACTGCGTGTCGATGAGCACGCCGTCCTCGCACAGCCGGTACTCGGTGGCGTTCATGCCCCACCACAGGTTGGTGGTCAGCGTGTGCTTGCCGTCGCCGTCCCCGTTGTCGCGGCTGAGGACAGGGGTCGCTGCATGAGCGTCAGCCGGTCGCCTCGGCGCCGCACGCCGTCCGGAGGAACGCGAACAGCGCCGACCGCAACGCCTCGCTCGACGCCAGGTAGAACACCGGCTGGTCGACCCCGTCCACCCGCGCGTGCACCCCGAAGAACGTCCCGCGCTTGTCGTCGGCGACGGCGTGCAGATCGCACCGCCCCGCAGTCGCCGGCAGTGTCGCCGTGCCCGGCCCGGCGTCCGTGTCGAGCGCGACCGGCCAGCTCACGGCCCCTCCGGGCGGTGCGAACAGCACGGTCCGGTCCACCTGCGTGACCTCCACCCGCGGCCCACCGGGAACCGGCTCGACGGCGAGCACGACCTGCGCGGCGGGGGTGCCGGCCACGTCCGTGGTCGTGATCGCGTCCGCGAGGGTCAGGGTCGCCCCCTCCGCCACCGCGACCGCCGCGCAGTCCTCGCCGTGGATCCGGGCCAGGTGCCCCTGCGGGTCCGTCGGCTCGGCCACGACGGTCGACCGCCGTCCTGCGTCGTCCGTGACGTCGACCTCCACGGAGGCCGGGCTGGAGCCCGGGTCGTCGCAGACCGGGTCGCCCAGCGCGACCGAGAAGTCACGGTCCACCCCGGCACGCAGGACCCTCCCCTTGTCGGTCGCCGCGACCCCCTCGACGTCGGGCGTCGTCAGCCGCACGCCTGCCACCGAGACGTCCCCCGGACCCGCGTTCGTCACGCGCACCTGCACGACGCGGTCCGCCCACGTGCTGCGCCCCTGCCGGACCTCGACGCTGATCCCCGCCAGCACGTCGGTCGGGATCGGAGTCGACGCGGCCGTCGGGCTCGGCGACGGTCCGCCCGGCGTGCAGCCCACGAGCGCGAGCGCACCCGCCAGCACCGCTGCCTGCCGCCACCGTCCGGACATGGTCCGATCGTGCCGCACGCGTGCCTTCTGGCACGCCTCGGCGCGGCTCCCCCGTCGCGCAGCCGCACGGCGCGGTCCGCCACTCAGTCGGCCGCCGGCTCCAGGTCTCGTCGCATGACGAAGTTCGTGAGGGTGACGCCGCGCAGCACCGGCCGCTGCTCCGTCACGACCACGAACCCGTGGTGCTCGAAGAACGGCCGCGCGGTCAGGCTCGCGTGGGTGCTCAGCTCGGCGGCTCCGAGCTCCCGGGCGGTGCTCACGGCCCAGGCCAGCAGCGCGGTCGCCACGCCCCGCCGCGCGACCGCGGGGTCGACGAAGAGCATGTCGACGTAGCCGCGCTCGTCGACGTCCGTGAACCCGACCACGCGGCCGTCGACCTCGGCGACCCGGGTGCGCGACGCCCGCCGTCGGTCCGCCCACCCGGCGGGGTCGATCTCGTCGCTCGCCCACGCGGCCACCTGCTCGGGCGTGTAGTCGCGGGCGGCCGTCAGCCGGATCGCGCGGCGGAAGACGTCGAGCGTCGCGGGGCCGTCCTTCTCGCCGTAGTCGCGCAGGATCACGAGCAGTGAGCGTAGACCGCGCTCAGCGCGCTACCGCGAACGGGGCGCCGAGCTCGGTGAACGTCGCCCCCTCGTCGGCGACGCGCGCGCACCACTCCTCGACGTCGGCGATCACGGGGTGCCGGGCGCCGCCCTCGTCGAGCCACTCCACGAAGGCGTCCGGCACCGGCAGCGGGTCCGGACCGGTCCGCACGGCCTCGAGCACGCGCAGGAACGCCCCGGTGTCCGCGACCGAGCACCGCAGGGTGACGGGCGGGTGGGCGCGGGCGGTCAGCAGCTGGGTCAACAGGTCGACACGACCGCACCGGATCCGACGGGTACCGCGCGGCGACGACACCTCGATCTCGTCGGTCTCGTAGAACAGCCTCGCGGTGCCCAGCGTCCCGCGCACCGTGACGCGCGCCGGCGATCGCTCGGGGGCGCAGAGGGTCAGGCCGGCGGCGACGCGGATCCCGGCGCGGGTCTCCACGACGACCGCCGACGTGTCGTCCGCCTCGATCGGGTGCGCGCGGTGCAGGTCGAGGCGCACGTCGGTCACGTCGTCCGCGGTCCTGGCACCCGCGAGCAGGAGCGCCGTGGCGATCGCGTGGGCCAGGGGGTTGGTGACGACCCCGTCGACGACCTCGACCCCGTCGAGGGTGCGCCGCCCGGCCCATCGCGCGCGCTCGTAGTAGGCCGCGGTCCGCACCCAGGTGCCGACGGCGCCGACCCCGGTGATCTCCCCCAGCTCCCCGGTGGCGACGATCCGTGCGACCTCGTCGACCGCACCGGAGCCGAATGTCTGGAACCCGACCTGGCACAGCCGCCCGGTCTGCTCGACGACGGCCAGCAGCTCGGCGTGCTCGGCGAGCGACGCGGTGGTCGGCTTCTCCAGCAGCACGTCGCAGCCGGCCCTCAGGGCCGCGGATCCGAGCGCGAGGTGGGTGTGGATCGGGGTCGAGATGACGACGACGTCGGGCGGGGCCTCCGCGAGCAGGGTGTCGAGGTCCGGGTACCACGGGGCCTCGCCGTCCAGCGGGCGCGGGTCGACCAGGGCCGCGAGCGTCGCGAGGCCGCGTTCCTGCAGGTCGACGACCCGGCGGACGTGCGAGGCGCCGTGGCCGTGGATGCCGACCACCGCGACGGTCGGCAGGGCGGTCGCGGTGGGCTGCCTCGCGTCGCGGACCGGGTGCACGCTCATCCCCACGCCTGCGCGGCGAGCTGTCCTGCCTCGTCGGCGCCGAGCGCCCGGTCCACCACGACGGCGGCCAGCCCGACGTCGAGACGGTCGCCCGCCGCCACGTCGACCACGGTGTCCCACGCGAGCGCAGGGCCGGCACCGACGTACTCGGCCACCCGGGCGAACCACGGGCGCAACTGCTCGGGGTGCTGGACCAGCAGGACCGTCGTCGTCGCACCCTCACGGCGCTGCACGAACGCGAGCCACGGCGACAGGCTGCCGTGCACCGCCTCCTCGCCGACGAGCCCCGCCCCGAGCACCGTGGTGACGTCCGCCGACGGGAGCCGCCAGAAGATGCCGCCGTACCCGGCGCTCGGCCGGCCGTTGGTGCCAGGGCTCTCGATGCGCAGCGGTCCGTGCGCGGCGTGCAGCACGCTCGACCAGCGCAGCACGTACCCGCGGCCGTCGGCCAGGGGCGCGGCGGACAGCCGCCGGTCCTCGGAGAGCAGCGGCCGGTCGCGCTCGTCGAGCCACTCGATCTCGTCGACGAGCGTCGCGCCGTCGTCGTCCAGGCGCGCACCCGAGCTGACCTGTCGGCCGTGGTTCGGCAGCAGGGTCGGGCCCTCGTCACGCAGGAAGGTGCGACCGCCCCAGTAGTTGGTGCCGTTGACCACGGGGACGGCCATGGACACGCCGTAGTGGTGGCGGTGGTCGACGGGGCTGGTCTCGGTCAGGGCCGTGCCGGCCGCCGAGTGCACGGGGTGCAGGTACGGGCGCGGGGCATGGACGCTGGGCACGCGCTCGCCGGAGACGTAGCGGGCGAGCGGGACGGTCGACGAGCCCCGCGCACTGCCCCGCAGCAGGAAGGAGCCCAGGTCGGCGGCCCAGCCGGTCGCCGTGAGCTCGGGGACCTCCGGTCCCACGGGGTCCGTGGCCGTCCGCCGGCCCAGCCGCGCGGCCGGGGGCACGGGGCCGGTGCTGGCCCGCACGGCGAGGACGGGTTCGATCAGCGGCGGGGTGGGGTCGATGGTGTCGCCGCCGACGAGCGAGCGCAGGTGCGCCCACGCCTGGCGGCCGAGCTCGGCCTGCGGGACGGTCGCGGTGGTCAGCGAGGGGGTCGCGAACCGGGCGAGCTCGATGTCGTCGAACCCCGTGATCGACACGTCCCCGGGCACCGCCACGCCGAGCTCGTTGAGCCGGGCCAGCAGGCCGAACGCGACCAGGTCGTTGTAGGCGACGACGGCGGTGGCACGGGACTCCAGCACGTCCTGCGCGGCGGCGTACCCGGACTCGACGGACGACCCCGCGGGCCGCTCGCTGAGCCGCACGTCCTCGCGGCGGGCGGCCGCGACCCGCAGGGCGTCGAGGCGGGCGCCGTGCGACGCGCTGTCCGTGGGACCGGCCAGGTACAGCAGGTGCCGGTGGCCGAGGCCGGTGAGGTGCTCGACGATCTGGTCGATGCCGGCGGCGTAGTCGATGGCCAGCGTCGGGGTCGAGCCGTCGGCGGCCCGGTTGACGACGACCACCGGGCGGATCTCGGGGAGGAGCGCGCGCAGCGTCTGCTCGGGCATGCGCGGGGAGACCAGGACGAGCGCGTCGCAGCGCAGGCGCGCGTCGAGGGCGATGCGCTCCTCGTCGGCCGCGTGCTCGGCGGTGTCCGCGACCAGGACCCGGTAGCCCTCCTCGGCGGCGGCCGACGCGACGCCGCGGAGCACCTGCTGGAACATCGGGTTGGCCAGGTCGGGGACCACGACGGCGACGGTGTTGGTCCGCCCGAGCGACAGGCTGCGCGCGGTGTTGCTCGGCCGGTAGTGCAGCTGCTCGGCCACCTCCCGGACCCGCGCCGCCAGCTCGGGGTCGACCGTGGACCGGCCGTTCATGACCCGTGACACTGTCGCCCGGGACACGCCCGCGGCGTGCGCGACCTCGGCGATGGTCGACGCGCTGCGCGTCCACCCGTTCTGCGTCACTGCAGCCTCCTGCGGTCCCCGTCGAGCCACCGACGTGAGGGCGGCTCCGCGCCGAACATACACCACGGGAAACCGGTTCCCAACCCGTTCCACGGGTGCTACGGTACCGACCGAGGAACCGGTTTCTCGTCGGATCCTTATCGCGAACACAGTGAGGTGATCGACGACATGTCCGTAGTGACAGAGCTGCGCAAGACCGCCAGGGGCGCCAAGACCGCGCCCTCCCGGCGGGGCTTGCGCAACGGCGACGGGAAGAGCGCCGCGATATTCCTCGCGCCGTGGTTCCTGGGCCTGGGGCTCATCACGATCGGTCCGATGATCGCATCGGGCTACCTGTCCTTCACGGACTACAACCTGCTCCAGCCGCCCGAGTGGATCGGCCTCGAGAACTACACGCGGCTGTTCGAGGACCCTCGGCTCCTCAACTCGCTGAGGGTCACGTTCACGTACGTGTTCACGGCGGTCCCGCTGCAGCTGCTCGCGGCCCTGGCGCTGGCGCTCATCCTCGACCGCGGCCTGAAGGGCCTCCCCTTCTACCGTTCGGTCCTCTACCTGCCCTCGCTGCTCGGTGGCTCGGTCGCCGTCGCCATCCTGTGGCGTCAGGTGTTCGGCATCGACGGTCTGGTCAACGAGTTCCTGGCCCTGTTCGGCATCCAGGGCAAGGGCTGGGTGTCCGACCCGGAGACCGCGCTGTGGACCCTCGTGCTCCTGCACATCTGGACGTTCGGCGCCCCAATGATCATCTTCCTGGCCGGGCTGCGGCAGATCCCGGAGATGTACTACGAGGCCGCCGCGATCGACGGCGCCGGCGTCGTGCGCAAGTTCCGCTCGATCACGCTCCCGCTGCTCACGCCGATCATCTTCTTCAACCTGGTCCTCCAGGTGATCGGGGCGTTCCAGAGCTTCACGCAGGCGTTCGTCGTCTCCGGCGGCACCGGCGGCCCGGCCGACTCGACGATGTTCTACACGCTCTACCTGTACCAGAAGGGATTCACAGCCTTCGACATGGGGTACGCCTCCGCCATGGCCTGGCTGCTGGTGCTCATCGTCGCGGTGATGACCCTGATCAACTTCTTCGCCTCCAAGTTCTGGGTCTTCTACGATGACTGAGGTCCACGTGCGCACCGTGCCCACCGACGCCCCCACGCCCGCCCAGCGCATCGCCGCGCTGGCCGACGAGGCGCCGCCCGTCCGCTACCGGTCCCCGTGGCCGGACCGCCGGCGCGCCGCGCTCAAGCACGCGGGCCTCATCGCGCTCTGCGCGCTGATGCTCTACCCGCTGGTCTGGTTGCTGGTCAGCTCGTTCAAGCCGACCGACCTGATCTTCCGGGACGTGTCCCTGATCCCGTCCGAGGTCGACTGGACGAACTACTCCGAGGGCTGGAACGCGCTGCAGTACCCGTTCAGCAGGTACCTGATCAACTCGGCGGTCATCGTCCTCGGCTCGCTGCTGGGGAACCTGGTCAGCTGCTCGATGGCGGCCTACGCGTTCGCGCGGCTCGAGTTCCGGGGCCGCAAGCTGTGGTTCGCGATCATGCTCATGTCGATCATGCTGCCGATCCACGTGATCATCGTGCCGCAGTACATCCTGTTCGCCCGGCTGGACTGGATCAACACGTTCCTCCCGCTGATCGTCCCGAAGCTGCTGGCCACGGACGCGTTCTTCATCTTCCTCATGGTCCAGTTCTTCCGCGGGATCCCCCGGGAGCTGGACGAGGCAGCGCGCCTGGACGGGTGCGGGCACGGGCGCATCTACCTGCGGATCATGCTCCCGCTCTCGCTGCCGGCCCTGGCCACCACGGCGATCTTCACCTTCATCTGGACGTGGAACGACTTCTTCAGCCAGCTGATCTTCCTCGTCAGACCGGACATGTACACCGCTCCGGTTGCTCTGCGCACCTTCCTGGACTCCACCGGCGCCAGCTCGTGGGGGCCGATGTTCGCGATGTCGATCGTCTCGCTCATCCCCGTCTTCCTCGCCTTCCTGTTCGGCCAGAAGTACCTGGTCAAGGGGATCGCGACGACGGGCATCAAGTAGCAGTCCTGTTCCGCCGGCCTTTGACAGCACACCGTCGTCCTCGTCAACCAAGGAGAAACATGCGCCGCCCCCGATCGTCCCTCCGCGTAGGTGCCCTGCTGGCCGTCGCGGCCCTGGCCCTGACCGCCTGCGCCGGCTCCGAGGAACCGGCCGCCGAGGCCACCTCCTCGGGCCCGCCGGCGCCCGTCGAGATCCGCTTCTCCTGGTGGGGCTCCGACACCCGCCACGAGCTGACGCAGCAGGTGCTGGACAAGTTCACGGAGAAGTACCCCCACATCACCGTGGTCCCGGACTACACCGACTGGAACAGCTACTTCGACAAGCTGGGCACGTCGGTCGCCGGGGGTGACGCCCCCGACGTCATCACGCAGGAGGAGCGGTTCCTCAACGACTACGCCTCGCGCGGCGTCCTGGCCGACCTCAACGAGCTGGGCGTCGACACGTCGAAGATCGACGAGAACGTGCTGCAGTCCGGCACCATCGACGACGCCCTGTACGGCGTGGCCACCGGCGTCAACGCGTACGCGATCATCGCCGACCCCGCCGCGTTCGCGACGGCCGGCGTCGAGATGCCCGACGACACGACGTGGACGTGGGACGACTACGTCGAGATCGCCAACGAGATCTCCGCCAAGACCGGCAAGACGATCTACGGCGCCCAGGACTACGGCTTCAACGAGCCCGGGTTCTCCATCTTCGCCCGTCAGCGCGGCGAGTCCCTGTACACCGACGACCACAAGCTCGGGTACGACGAGAAGACCCTCGCCGAGTGGTGGCAGTACTCGCTCGACCTGCAGGCCGGTGGCGGCGCTCCTGACGCTGCCAAGACCGTCGAGGTCGACGCCGGCGGTCCGGAGCAGTCCCTCGTCGGCACGGGCACCGGTGCCATGGCGTGGTTCTGGACCAACCAGCTGACCGCCATCACCAACGCGTCGGGCAAGGAGCTCACGCTCCTCCGCGTCCCCGGCGAGTCGGAGGAGGAGCGCACCGGTATGTACTTCAAGCCGGCCATGTACTACTCCGTCTCGGCCAAGTCCGAGCACCCGGAGGAGTCCGCGCTGCTGGTCGACTTCCTGCTCAACGACCCCGCCGCCGGCGAGATCCTGCTCTCCGACCGTGGCCTCCCGGCCAACACCGAGGTCCGCGCCGCGGTGCAGGACAAGTTCTCGCCCACCGACAAGCAGGCCGCCGAGTTCCTGGCCGACCTCGAGGACGAGATCGTCGACGGCCCGGTCGTCCCGCCCGTCGGCGCCGGTCAGGTCGCGGAGATCACCCGCCGCATCAACCAGGAGGTCCTGTTCGGCCGCCTGAGCCCGGCCGACGCGGCCAAGCAGTACACGCTCGAGGTCGAGGCTGCCATCGGCGGCTGACCACCTCTGCACCGCGACGTCCGCACGACCGAGCCCCCCTCCGCTCGGACGTGCGGACGTCGCGCTGTCTGCACCCGCGTGTGCGCGAGGCGCAACGTCCGCCCTCGTGCGGGTTCCTATCCGTCGGAATGCGGACGTCACCGCTGGACGACGCGGGCGTCCGCACGGGCGAGGGTCAGGCGCTGTCGCGGATGCGGAGGGTCGGCTCGAAGATGGTCGACGTGACGCGCCGGCCGGGGTCGGCGATCGTGTCGAGGAGGATGCGGGCCATCTCGGCGGCCATCTCCTCGATCGGTTGCCGCACGGACGTCAGCGCAGGGCGGGACAGAGCGCCGACGGAGCTGTCGTCGAACCCGATGACGCGCACGTCCTCGGGCACCCGCCGGCCGGTGGCCTGGAGCGCCTCGATCGCGCCGAGCGCCATGAGGTCGTTCGAGGCGAACACCCCGTCGACGTCCCCGTAGTCGGCGAGCAGGGACGTCATCGCGACGACGCCGCTCTCGTACGTGAAGTTGCCCCCGACGGTCGGGACGAACGCCTGCCCGTGCCGGGCCATCGCGTCCTGGAACCCGGAGAGCCGGTCCTGCGCGGAGGGGACGTCGAGGGGACCGGAGATCGCTGCGACGTGCCGGCAGCCGCGTGCCACGAGGTGCTCGGCGGCGAGGCGTGCACCGTCGCGGTTGGCGACGTCGACGAAGCTCAGCGGGATCGGCCTGCCCGGGCGCGCGAAGACGACGGCGGGCAGCCCCGCCTCCACGAGCAGGCGCGGCATCGGGTCGTCGCCGCGGGTGGACACGACGAGCGCGCCGTCCGCGTTGCCGTTGCGCAGGGAGGAGAGCACGCGGGCGCGGTCCGAGTCCGTCTCGGCGAGCATGAGGATCGGGTCGACGTCGTGGGGCCGCAGCGCGCGCAGCATGCCGCCGACGACCCGACCGAAGAACGGGTCGGCGAAGTCGATCGTCGACGGCGATCCCTGCTCCTCGACGCCGGACACCACGACGATCACCGCACCCGTGCGACGGGTGACGAGGGACCGAGCCGCCAGGTTGGGGACGTAGCCGGTCGTGGCGATGGCCTCGCGGACGACGGCCTGGATGTCGGCGGCCACGCGACGCTGCCCGTTGACGACCCGTGACACCGTGGCTCTCGAGACGCCGGCCACGCGCGCGACGTCCTCCAGGGTGGGCGCCCCGGAGCCGGAGACGCCCGGCGCTGCGGGTCTCCGCGCTGCCGCGGACTCCCGGGCGAGCGGCGCGTCGTCCGAGGTCATGACCACAGCCACGCCGCCCGGCGGCGTCGCCTCCAGAGTGGCGGAGGGCGTCGTCCCCCCGAGTGCGGCCGTGCTCGCACTCCCCGCCCCGGGCTCGTCTGCCATGCCGACAGGATAGCAGGATCGGAGAGCGCTCTCGCAGATCCTGAGCGGTCTCGGGCGTCACGATGACCACTTCTCCCAGCGGCTCGACTGTACGAGCGGGTGAAATCGGGTATACGGTCCCCTCGGGAGCCAGAGAGGGCACCATCCCCACCCCTTCAGCACGATGTCGCCGGCTCGAACTCGGATCGGACGATAGAGCGCTCTCCCAGATCGACCGGCACCAGCTCAACGACGAACTGCACGCCCGGCGCACCGGATCGACGACGAGGTCGACTGCGGACCGACCTCCCGTCCCCTGCCACGGGCACGCCCCGGAGGAGACACCTGTGTTCACGACCACCGCCCACCCCCCTGCCAGGACCGCCCCACCGCCCGGCCGCAGCCGCCGCCTGCTCGGCGTCCTGGCCGCCGCCGCGCTCGTCGCGGCCGGCATCACCCTCCCCGCCACCGCCCAGGCGGCGCCCGTCCTGCTCTCGCAGGGCAAGACCGCCACCGCGTCGTCCACGGAGAACGCCGACTACACGCCGGCGTCGGCGGTCACCGACGGCAACGCCGGCACCCGATGGGCGAGCACACCGTCCGACGCGCAGTGGCTGACCATCGACCTCGGGGCGACCGCGCAGGTCGAGCAGGTCGTCCTGACCTGGGAGGCCGCCTACGGGTCGGGCTATCAGATCCGCACGTCGGACAACGGCACGGCGTGGACGAGCATCTACACGACCACCACCGGCAAGGGCGGCAAGGAGACCCTGAACGTGACCGGCAGCGGCCGGTACGTGCAGCTGCTGGGCACGAAGCGCGCCACCGGCTACGGCTACTCCCTGTGGGAGGTGCAGGTCTACGGCACGCCGGGCGGTACGCAGCCGACGACGGGCACCTGTGGCACGACCAACGTCGCGCAGGGCAAGACCGCGACCGCGTCGTCCTCCGAGCAGGGCGCCGGCACGGCGGCCGGCCTCGCGGTCGACGGCAACGCCGGTACGCGCTGGGCGAGCACGTTCGCCGACAACCAGTGGTGGCAGGTGGACCTCGGCGCGAGCCAGGCCGTCTGCGCCGTCACCCTGAGCTGGGAGGGCGCGTACGGCAAGGCCTTCCGCCTCCAGGGCTCCACCGACGGCACGACGTGGACGACGCTGTCGACGGTCACCAACGGCACGGGCGGCACGCAGTCGATCACGGTGAGCGGCACCGCGCGGTACGTGCGGCTCGACCTGCAGACCCGCGCGACCGGCTACGGCTTCTCGCTGTGGGAGGTCGCCGTGCGGACCACCGGCGGCGGCACCACGACGCCGACCCCGGACCCGACCGGCCCCGCCGACGGAAAGGTCCGCATCGCGGGGACCCAGGGGAGCTGGTCGCTGCTGGTGAACGGCCAGAACTGGGTGACCAAGGGCATGACGTGGGGTCCGGCCCCGGCCGAGTTCCCGCAGCACGCGGCCACCCTCCAGGCGATGGGCGTCAACACCATCCGCACGTGGGGCACGGACGCCGGCTCGAAGGTCCTGTTCGACGCGGCGGCGGCCGCGGGCATGCGGACGGTCGCGGGCTTCTGGCTGGCTCCCGGTGGCGGTCCCGGCTCGGGCGGCTGCCCGAACTACGTCACGGACGCGACGTACAAGGCGAACTCGATGAACGACATCGTCACGTGGGTCACGGCCTACAAGGACCACCCCGGCGTGCTCATGTGGAACGTCGGCAACGAGTCCCTGCTCGGCCTCGGGAACTGCTACTCGGGCGCCGAGCTCGAGGCGCAGCGCGCCGCCTACGCGACGTTCGTCAACGACGCCGCCAAGCGGATCCACCAGATCGACCCGAACCACCCGGTGACGTCGACCGACGCGTGGACCGGCGCGTGGCCGTACTACAAGGCGAACTCGCCGGACCTCGACCTGTACGGCCTGAACGCCTACAACGCGGTGTGCGACGCCAAGGCCACGTGGATCGCGGGCGGCTACACCAAGCCGTACCTCATCACCGAGGGCGGACCGGCCGGCGAGTGGGAGGTCCCCGACGACGCCAACGGCGTGCCCGACCAGGGCACCGACGCACAGAACGCGGCCGGCTACACGCGGGCGTGGGACTGCATCAAGGCGCACCCGGGCGTCGCGCTCGGCGCCACGCTGTTCCACTACGGCAACGAGGGCGACTTCGGCGGCATCTGGTTCAACGTGAAGCCGGGCAACAACAAGCGCCTCTCGTACTACGCGGTCGCCAAGGCGTACGGCGGCTCGGCCGGGGCGGCGGGGGTCAACACTCCCCCGACGTTCAGCTCGATGACCGTGCCCAACAGCGGCAGCGTGGTCGCCGGCTCGACGTTCACGGTGAACGCCGCGGCGAGCGACCCGAACGGCGACCCGATCACCTACAACGTGCTGCTGAACAGCAAGTACGTGAACGACTCCGGCGGCCTCGCGCCGGCGACGTTCACGCGCAGCGGCAGCACGTTCACGGTGACCGCCCCGCAGACGCTCGGCGTCTGGAAGGTCTACGTGTTCGCCGAGGACGGCAAGGGCAACGTGGGCGTCGAGACGAGGTCGTTCCGCGTGGTCCCGCCGGCGGTCGGCGGCACGAACATCGCCCAGGGCCGGCCGGCCACCGCGTCGTCGTTCGACCCCTACAACGGCAACTTCACGCCGGGGCAGGCCACGGACGGCAGCTACGCGACGCGCTGGGCCAGCAACTGGGCAGACGGCGAGTGGATCCAGGTCGACCTGGGCTCGGTCCGGTCGTTCTCGTCCATCCAGCTCGTGTGGGAGTCCGCATTCGGCAAGGGCTACCGCATCGAGACGTCGAACGACGGGAACACGTGGTCGACCCTGACCACCGTCACCGCGGGCGACGGGAACGTCGACACCCTGAACACCGCCGGCTCGGCCCGCTACGTGCGGGTGCACGGAACAGCCCGCGGAACCGCGTACGGCTACTCGCTGTACGAGGTCGGGATCTACTCCTGACCAGCTGACGTGCCCGGGGCGGGCGGCCACCCGCCCCGGGCACCACCCTCGGCCAACCCCTCACAGAGCCGATACGCCGAAGGCGTGCGTGCATCGTCGCACCTCCTTCGGACCTGTCCTGACCCGCGTGGTCCACCTCGAAGGAGACCTCATGCCCACCCGTCCCCGTGCACGCACGACCCGGCCCTGGCTCGCCGGTGCACTCTGCGCCGTGCTCGTCGCGACCGGCGTCGCGATCGCGTCGTCCGCGAGCGCCGCACCCGTCAACATCTCGCAGGGCAAGCTCGCCACGTCCTCGTCGGCGGAGGGCCCGGACTTCACGGCGTCCAAGGCCGTCGACGGCAACGGCACCACCCGCTGGGCGAGCCAGTTCTCGGACGCGCAGTGGATCCAGGTCGACCTGGGCGCCACCGCCACCGTCGACCGCGTCGAGCTGCGCTGGGAGGCGGCCTACGCCAAGGCGTTCCAGGTGCAGCTCTCCCCGAACGGCACCACCTGGACCACCGTCGCCACGGTCAGCAACGGCACGGGCGGCAACCAGACGGTCGCCGCGTCGGGCACGGGCCGCTACCTGCGGCTGAACCTCACCGCGCGCGGCACCGGCTACGGCTACTCCCTGTGGGACCTCGCCGTGCTCGGCACCGGTGGTGCGACCACTCCGGCGCACACCCCGAAGCCGCTGCCGCCGGCCCCGCCGGGCGCCGACACGTCGGTGACGCACCACGAGTTCCAGGCCAACTGCACCCCGACGCACACGCTCAACGACGACCCGATCGTGTACCCGGGCCAGGCGGGCGCGTCGCACAGCCACACGTTCCTGGGCAACCGCTCGACGAACGCGAACACGACGACGGCGTCGCTGCTGGCGGCGAACAGCACCAGCTGCACGGTCCCGCAGGACGAGTCCGCGTACTGGTTCCCGACGCTCATGCGCGGCGAGACCAAGGTCATCGCCAGCAACGAGCAGACCATCTACTACAAGGCCGGGATCATCGACTACAAGAAGGTCGTCCCGTTCCCGCAGGGTCTGCGGTTCCTCGTCGGCAGCATGACGGCCACGAAGGACGAGTTTCGGACGGCCCCCGGCGCGGTCGAGGGCTTCGAGTGCGGGAACAGCTCGTTCAACTGGGACATCCCGGCGAGCTGCCCGATCGGCTCGCAGCTCAACGTCCGCTACCAGGCGCCGAGCTGCTGGGACGGGATCAACCTCGACTCGGCCAACCACAAGAGCCACATGGCGTACCCGGTCAACGGCGAGTGCACGGCGACCCACCCGGTCGCGGTGCCGATGATCGAGTTCAAGCTGTCCTGGCCGGCCGACGGGAACATGTCGGACGTCCGGTTCTCCAGCGGTCGTGGCTTCTCGTTCCACTACGACTTCTTCAACGCGTGGGACCCGGCCGTGCTCCAGGCGCTGACCGAGCACTGCATCAACGGCGGTCTGCAGTGCAACCCGCGCGGCTACGACCTGTACAAGCCGTGGGCCGGAGCCGTCCTGGACGCGAACTACCAGCTCATCCCGTAGCACCCCAGCCGCACGGCCCGGCCGCACCCGCATCAGGTCCGGCCGGGCCGTGCTCCCACCGGTGCGCGGCGACGGAGCCGGCACCCGATCCGTGAGGAACCTTTCATGCACACCCATGTCCACTCCCGGGCGCGAGCCTGGGTCGCCGCGGTCCTGGCGGCCGGTGTCGTCGCCGTCGGCGCGATCACCGCCGCCTCGGCCGCGAACGCCGCCCCCGTCAACCTCTCCCAAGGAAAGACCGTCACGGCGTCGTCGACGGAGAACGCCGACTACACCCCCGCCCGCAACGCCGTCGACGGCAACGCCGGCACGCGCTGGGCCAGCCTCGCGGCCGACCCGCAGACGATCCAGGTCGACCTGGGCCAGACCGCCACGCTCGACCACGTGACTCTCGTGTGGGAGGCCGCGTACGCCAGGGCGTTCACCGTCCAGACGTCCACCACCGGCACGTCCTGGTCCACGGCCGCCACGGTCACCAACGGCACCGGCGGCACGCAGAACCTGAACGTCACCGGCAGCGCCCGGTACGTGCGGCTCAACCTGACGGCCCGCGGCACCGGCTACGGCTACTCGCTGTGGGAGTTCCAGGTGTTCGGCGAGGTCGGCGGGATCACGCCGACGCCCACGCCCACCCCGACGCCGGGCACCTGCGGCACCGCCAACGTCGCCCAGGGCAAGACGGCCACGGCGTCCACGACCGAGAACGGCGGCACGCCCGCGAGCGCGGCGGTCGACGGCAACCTCGGCACCCGCTGGTCCAGCACGTTCGCGGACGCGCAGTGGTGGCAGGTCGACCTCGGCTCGTCGCAGAGCGTCTGCAAGGTCACGCTGCGGTGGGAGGGCGCGTACGGCAAGGCGTTCCGCGTCCAGACGTCGACGAACGGCACCACGTGGGCGACGGCGGCTACGGTCACCAACGGCACCGGCGGGGTGCAGACGCTCGACGTCGCGGCGACTGCGCGCTACGTCCGGCTCGACCTGACGGCCCGCGGCACCGGTTACGGCTACTCGCTCTGGGAGGTCCAGATCAGCACCGGCACGACGACCACCCCGACGGACCCGATCCCGGGCGGTGGCGACCTCGGCCCGAACGTCCACGTGTTCACGCCGAGCACCGGCCAGGCCGCGATCCAGGCGAAGCTCGACGAGACGTTCACGGCCCAGGAGGAGGCGCAGTTCGGCACCCGTCGCGACCAGTTCCTCTTCGCCCCCGGCACCTACGACGTCCAGGCGCACATCGGCTTCAACACGTCGATCAACGGCCTCGGCCGCAACCCCGACGACGTCAACATCACCGGCGGCGTGTGGGCCGACGCCCAGTGGTTCGGCGGCAACGCGACGCAGAACTTCTGGCGCTCGATGGAGAACCTGAAGATCACGCCGTTCACCGGGGAGAACCGCTGGGCCGTCTCGCAGGCGGCACCGATGCGGCGCATCCACGTCGCGGGTGACCTCGCGGTGTTCCCGTCCTCGTACGGCTGGGCCTCGGGCGGCTTCACGGCCGACTCCAAGGTCGACGGCGCGATGAAGTCGGCGTCGCAGCAGCAGTGGTACACCCGCGAGTCGGCGCTGGGCCGCTGGGAGGGCTCGGTCTGGAACATGGTGTTCTCCGGCGTGACCGGCTCCCCGGCGCCGAGCTTCCCGAACCCGTCGCACACGGTGCTCGACACCACGCCGATCAGCCGGGAGAAGCCGTACCTGTACCTCGACGGCTCCAGCTACGCGGTGTTCGTGCCGTCGACGCGCACCAACGCCCGTGGCGTCTCGTGGCCGAACACCCCGGGCACGTCGATCCCGCTGACCCAGTTCTACGTCGCCAAGCCCGGTGACAGCGCGGACCGCATCAACGCCGCGCTGGCGCAGGGCCTGCACCTGCTGCTCACCCCGGGGATCTACACGCTCGACAAGACGATCGACGTCAACCGTCCGGACACCGTGGTGCTCGGCCTCGGCTACGCGACGATCGTCCCGACGGCCGGCCAGACGGCGATGAGGGTCGGCGACGTCAACGGCGTCCGCATCGCGGGCGTCCTGTTCGACGCGGGCGTCGTCAACTCCCCGGCGATGCTCGAGGTCGGGTCGGCCGGCAACCACACCGACCGCGCCGCCAACCCGGTCTCGCTGCACGACGTGTTCGTCCGCGTCGGCGGCCGGATCCCCGGCAAGGTGACGTCGGCCATCGTCGTGAACTCCGACGACACGATCATCGACCACATCTGGTCGTGGCGCGGCGACCACGGCGCCGGGGTGGGCTGGACCGAGAACCCGTCCGCGTACGGGCTGGTCGTCAACGGCAACGACGTGCTCGGGCTGGGCCTGTTCGTCGAGCACTACCAGAAGGAGAACACCCTCTGGAACGGCGACCGCGGGCGGACGATCTTCTACCAGAACGAGCTCCCGTACGACGTGCCGAACCAGGCCGCGTGGCAGAACGGCACCCGCCGCGGCTACGCGGGCTACCGGGTGGCCGACGCCGTGACCACCCACGAGCTGTGGGGCGGCGGCGTGTACAGCTTCTTCAACGTCGACCCGAGCATCGTCGTCGACAGCGGGTTCCAGGTGCCGGTCAAGCCGGGCGTGAGGTTCCACAACATCCTCACGGTGTCGCTCGGTGGCAACGGGGTGATCGCGCACGTCATCAACGACGCCGGTGGGGTGGCCCAGGGCACCGCCACCATCCCGGCGTACCTGGCCAGCTACGGCGGCTGACCTCGCGCAGGACGCACAGACGGCCCCGGTCGCACGACCGGGGCCGTCGGTGTATCTCACCCGCCCCTCCCGACTCCTTCGTGTCACCCTCGACAAGAGGGTGCCGCGCGCGGGCGTGCGGCTCGCAGGGACGAGAGGGATGGCGATGCCGGAGCAGGTCCTCACCGGACGGGCGGTCGCGTTCGACCCCGCCACCCACGGCTTCGCGTTCCCGAACGCGTTCGTCAACGAGGTGCTCACGCTGCCCAACGGCGCCAAGATCACGACGGCGGGCCGGTGCGGCGGCATGGCGTACGCGGCGCTCGACTACTTCCTCGCTGGTCAGCCGGTGCCTGCGTGGCGCTCCGACCTGTGGGCGCCCAGCCGTGTCCCGCCCGACAGCCACTGGCTCGCGCAGCTGTTCACGCAGCGCCTGCGGGACTCGTTCTTCACCGGCTCCGCAGCGAAGTTCGTCACCTGGTCCATGCACTCCGACGACGAGACGTGGGTGTTCAAGGGCGTCACGCGCTGGACCAAGGAGGAGGAGCTCCCCCGGCTCATCGCGTCCATCGACGCAGGACGGCCCGTGGTCCTCGGCCTGGTCGTCGCGCGCAACCTGGCCTCCATCGGCGACAACCACCAGGTCGTCGCGTACGGCTACGAGCAGGACCGCGCCACGGGCCGGACCACCGTGCTGATCTACGACAGCAACACGCCCCGCAAGCCGGTGACGCTCACGTCGGAGGCCGACCAGCACGACTGGACCGCGTCCAACGGCCACTCGTGGCGGGGGTTCTTCCTGCAGGACTACACGCCACGACGCCCCCGGGTGCTCACCAAGAAGGCGCCCGGCGTCAAGGACCCCGTGTCCACCGGTGACACCGTCAAGCTCTCGCACGTGTGGACCGGGCTGACGCTGCACTCCCACGACCTCCCGTACACCCACCCCGGCTCCGACGGCCTCCAGCAGGTCACGTGCTTCGCCGGGTCCGACGACAACGACCGCTGGCTGCTGGTCGGGACCGCCGGGACGCCCGACGGCACCGGGCTGCGCGACGGGTCGGTCGTGCGGCTGCAGCACGTGTCCACGGGCGGGTGGCTGCGCAGCAGCGCCGGGGTGCAGTCACCGCTGTCGCGGCAGCAGCAGGTCAGCGCCTCGGACACCGCCGACGCGTCGGCGGACTGGCGCGTGGAGGTCGTGGACGCCCGCCCGTGGACCGCAGGCGCCCGCGTCCGGCTCGTGCACGTCGCGACGGACGCCGCCCTGCACTCCCACCGCGCCTCCGACGCACGGCTGACCGCAGGGCAGCAGGAGGTCACCGCCTACCGCAAGCGCGACGTGAACGACTGGTGGACGGTCCTGGAGCTCAGCTGACCCAGGCCGAGACGGCCGATCGAACTCCCGCGAGCGCCTCCCTGCCAGGTCAGCCGACCCAGACGTCCTCGTCCTGCACCAGGGAGCCCGTCAACCGCGGAACCTCCGTCGGCCCGAACGAGACGTTGAACCCGCCGTCGACCACCACGTCGTCACCGGTCACCGTCGCGGTCATCGTCAGGACGAACGGCGCCTCGACGAACCGGGCGGTCAGCACGTAGGAGTCCGGCGACGTCCACGTGCCGCTGACCAGCACGTCTTCCGGGGTACCGCGCCGCAGGCTCGTCCGCGTGAGCACCGGCTCGGCGTGCCCGACGGAGACGATGACGGTCTCCTCCTCGTGGTCGACGGTCAGCCGGTCGTGCCCGTCGCCCGTCTCCAGCACGGCGTTGCGGATCCCGAGCGTGTTCGGCTCGAACGTGATCGTCCGCCCCCGCAGCCGGTGCCCCGTCCGTGACGTCGGCGACCCGTGCGGCGGGTCGAGGCGCATCCCGCCGAGCCGCTCCGTCAGCAGCCGCCGGCCGTCGTGGTCGTCCGGCAGCGGCCCGTCGGCCAGACCGGGCAGCAGGTGCTCCCAGACGAGCGCGAGCTGACCGTGCATCTCGCCGACCCCGGACGTCGTCACCACGACGACGTCCTGGTCAGGCAGCACCACGCAGTACTGTCCGAACGCGCCGTCCCCGCGGTAGCTGCCGTGGCGTCCGCGCCAGAACTGGTACCCGTACCCCTGCGCCCAGTCCACGTCGGGGCTCGGACCGTTCGGTACCTGGAGCCTCGTCGCCTCGGCGGCCCAGCCCTCGGGCAGCACCTGCCGCCCCTCCCAGACGCCGTCCTGGAGGTAGAGCTGGCCGAACACCGCGACGTCCTCCGTGGTCGCCGACAACCCGCTGCCGCCGACGTCCACCCCGGTCGGCGACTGCTGCCACGTCGCCCCCTCGATGCCCAGCGGCTCGAGCAGCCGTGGGCCCAGGTAGTCGATCAGGCGCTGCCCGGTCACCTTCTGCACCAGCGCCGCGAGCACGTGGGTGCCCGCCGTGTTGTAGACGAAGAAGGTGCCGGGCTCGTGCTCGACCGGCTCCGCGAGGAACGCCCTGACCCAGTCGCCGGTCTGGAACACCCGCTCTGTGGGGTCGTCCGCGTGACCGGTCGTCATGGTCAGCAGGTCCCGGACCCGCATCCGCCGCAGGTTCTCGCCCGGCTCGGCCGGCGCCTCGTCCGCGAGGTGGTCCAGGACGAGATCGTCCACACCGAGCAGCCCCTCGGCGACCGCGAACCCGACCGCCGTCGACGTGAAGCTCTTACTGAGCGAGAAGAGCTCGTGCAGCCGGTCCGGCGCGAACGGCTCCGCCCACCCCTCCGCGACCACCGTCCCGTGCCGCACCACCATCAGCGAGTGGAGCTCGGGCCAGCCGACGAGCGCGTCGACCAGCCGCACGAGTGCCTGCGGGTCCACCCCCTGCTCCTCGGGTGCGGATCGGGGCAGACGGCGTTGTCCAGGCATGCACCCACCCTGCCACCGTCCCGGTGTCCGGACGCGACGAACGCCCCGGTCCGCAGTGGACCGGGGCGTTCGTCGTGCGTGCGGTGCGAGGTCAGCCCACCTGGGGCAGGGTGCCCGTCCCGCTGTCGCTGATGGTCGGGCCGGCGGCCGGCAGGTCGGTGCCCGAGCCGGGGGTGCCGTACGAGGCACCGACGGCGACCGGCTCCGCGGGGTGCGCCCCACGCGGGACGCCGCGGAACAGGAACTCCCCGAGCAGACCCTCGCCCTCGGCGTCCACGATCACCTTCTGGCCGGCCTTGAGCTCGCCGAACAGGATCTTCTCGGACAGTGCGTCCTCGATGTCCCGCTGGATCGCGCGGCGCAGCGGCCGAGCACCCAGGACCGGGTCGTAGCCCTTCTCCGACAGCAGCTTCTTGGCCGCGGGCGTGATCTCGATGTCCATGTCCTTGTCCCGCAGACGCTTGGCCAGCTTCGCGACCATGAGGTCGACGATCTGGAAGATCTCCGGCTGGGACAGCTGCGGGAACACGACCACGTCGTCGACGCGGTTGAGGAACTCAGGCCGGAAGTGCTGCTTGAGCTCGTCGTTGACCTTCGACTTCATGCGCTCGTACGACGTCGACAGGTCCCCGCCGGCCTGGAAGCCGGTCATGAGGCCCTTGGCGATGTCCCGGGTGCCGAGGTTCGTGGTCATGATGATGACGGTGTTCTTGAAGTCGACCACCCGGCCCTGCGAGTCGGTCAGGCGACCGTCCTCGAGGATCTGCAGCAGCGAGTTGAAGATGTCCGCGTGCGCCTTCTCGACCTCGTCGAAGAGGACCACCGAGAACGGCTTGCGACGGACCTTCTCCGTGAGCTGGCCACCCTCGTCGTACCCGACGTAGCCGGGAGGCGAGCCGAACAGCCGCGAGACCGTGTGCTTCTCCGAGAACTCGGACATGTCGAGCTGGATCAGCGCGTCCTCGTCACCGAACAGGAACTCCGCGAGCGCCTTGGCCAGCTCGGTCTTCCCGACGCCCGTGGGGCCGGCGAAGATGAACGACCCACCGGGACGCTTCGGGTCCTTGAGGCCCGCACGCGTACGACGGATGGCCTGCGAGAGCGCCTTGATGGCGGCGTCCTGGCCGACGACCCGCTTGTGCAGGTTCTCCTCCATGTGGAGCAGGCGGCTGGACTCCTCCTCGGTGAGCTTGAACACCGGGATGCCGGTGGCGATCGCCAGCACCTCGGCGATGAGCTCCTCGTCGACCTCCGCGACCGCGTCGAGGTCGCCGGACTTCCAGGCCTTCTCCTTCTCCACGCGCTTGAGACCGAGCTGCTTCTCGGCGTCGCGGAGACGGGCCGCCTTCTCGAAGTCCTGCTCGTCGATCGCCGACTCCTTGTCGCGGCGCGTCTCGGCGATCTGCTCGTCGAGCTCGCGCAGCTCCGGCGGAGCCGTCATGCGGCGGATGCGCAGGCGGGCGCCGGCCTCGTCGACCAGGTCGATCGCCTTGTCCGGCAGGTAGCGGTCGTTGACGTACCGGTCCGCCAGCGTGGCGGCGGCGACCAGCGCGGCGTCCGTGATGGACACGCGGTGGTGCGCCTCGTACCGGTCGCGCAGACCCTTGAGGATCTCGATCGCGTGCTGCAGGTTGGGCTCGGCCACCTGGATCGGCTGGAAGCGACGCTCCAGGGCCGGGTCCTTCTCGACGTACTTGCGGTACTCGTCGAGCGTGGTGGCACCGATGGTCTGCAGCTCGCCGCGCGCCAGCATCGGCTTGAGGATGCTCGCGGCGTCGATGGCACCCTCGGCGGCACCGGCCCCGACGAGCGTGTGGATCTCGTCGATGAACAGGATGATGTCGCCGCGCGTGCGGATCTCCTTGAGCACCTTCTTCAGGCGCTCCTCGAAGTCACCGCGGTAGCGCGAACCCGCCACGAGCGCGCCCAGGTCCAGCGTGTAGAGCTGCTTGTCCTTGAGCGTCTCGGGCACGTCGCCGCGCACGATGTCCTGCGCGAGGCCCTCGACGACGGCCGTCTTGCCGACGCCGGGCTCCCCGATGAGGACCGGGTTGTTCTTGGTGCGGCGGGACAGCACCTGCATGACCCGCTCGATCTCCTTCTCGCGCCCGATGACCGGGTCGAGCTTGCCGTCGCGCGCAGCCTGCGTGAGGTTGCGGCCGAACTGGTCGAGGACGGCCGAGCCCGAGGGCTGCCCCTCCTGCGGACCGCCGGCGGCGACGGGCTCCTTGCCCTGGTAGCCGGAGACGAGCTGGATGACCTGCTGGCGCACGCGGTTCAGGTCCGCGCCCAGCTTGTTGAGGACCTGGGCGGCGACGCCCTCGCCCTCACGGATGAGGCCGAGCAGGATGTGCTCGGTCCCGATGTAGTTGTGCCCCAGCTGGAGCGCCTCGCGCAGCGACAGCTCGAGGACCTTCTTGGCGCGCGGGGTGAAGGGGATGTGACCCGACGGAGCCTGCTGGCCCTCGCCGATGATCTCCTGCACCTGGGCGCGCACGGCCTCGAGCGAGATGCCGAGCGACTCCAGAGCCTTGGCTGCGACACCCTCACCCTCGTGGATGAGGCCCAGGAGGATGTGCTCCGTCCCGATGTAGTTGTGGTTGAGCATCCGTGCCTCTTCTTGGGCAAGGACGACCACGCGACGGGCTCGGTCCGTGAATCTCTCGAACATGTGCACTCCTCACGAGCTGCGTGCCGGCTCCCCTGGCTGGCGCACCGGGGGTCGACGGGGCGGCGTTGTTCGATGCTAACTGCGGGGTGGTGCCTCGACTGCCCGTGTTCGCCGCAGGCGTGACGACGTCCCCCCGCCGCCCACGCGCCCGCGGTCAGGGGAGCGTGGCGATCGCGTCGATCGAGACGAGCAGCCCGCGCGGGAGGATGACGTTGGCGGGTGCCGACCGCGCCGGCTGCGGCGTCGGCATGTGGCGGGCGTACACCGCGTTCAGCGCGGCGAAGTCGGCGACGTCGGAGTAGAAGATCGTCGTCTTGACCAGGTGGTCCATCGACGAGCCCGCAGCCTCGAGGGTCGCGGCGATGCTGCGCAGTGCGAGCTCGGTCTGCGCCTCGATCCCCTCGGGGACCTCTCCGGTCGCCGGGTCGATGCCGGCGGTGCCGGAGCAGAACACGAAGCCGCCGGCGACGATCGCCTGGCTGTACGGCCCCAGCGCGGCGGGGGCGTCGTCGGTGTGCACGCTGTGTCTGGTCATCCGGACTCCCGTGTCCTGGGCGCGCCCGCCTCGAGTCTCCCGACGCGCCTCGTCCCGTCCAGCCTAGGGTCGACCGGTCCCCTGTCCGCGGCCGGTGGTGCCCGACCGCGTCGAGCGGTTGCCTCGGGTCATTTCTCCCGACCGCCTCCAGGTCTAGTTTCGATGGGCACCGAAGGAGCATCCCGGGCGCGCAGGGGCGACGTCGCCGCTGCCCCCGCAACCCCGACACGCACGAGTTCCGGGAAGTTGTCGAGGGGAGGGGTCCTATGGGTCCCCGACGAGTTCTTGTCCTGTTGTCCGCAGTCCTGCTGCTGGTGCTCGCGCCGTCCACCGCGAGCGCGCACCGTCCGTCGCCCGGCGGGGAGCCTCGGCTCCTGGTCAGCGGCCTGTCCGGTGGCTGGGGAAGCACGGTCGGCCCGGACGGCGCCCTGTACGTCACCGAACCGGTCGCCGGGGCGGTCTCCCGGATCGACCCCCGCACAGGCGCGGTGACACCGTTCGTCAGCGGTCTGCCGACGAACAACGGGGCTGGCGTCACCGACGTGGCGTTCGTCGGCCGCACGGCGTACGTGCTGGTCACGTTCGTGACCCCCGAGGTCGGCGGCACGGGCGTCAACGGCATCTACCGGGTGGACGGGCCGACCACCGTCACGCTCCTCGCGGACCTCGGCACGTTCGCCCAGGACAACCCGCCGGCCACGAGCTTCTTCGTCGAGACGGGGGTGCAGTACGCGTTCGTGCCGTACAAGGGCGGTTTCCTGGTCACCGACGGCCACCACAACCGCGTGTACCGGGTGGGTCTCGACGGCTCGATCTCGGTGCGCATCGCCTTCGGGAACATCGTCCCGACCGGGATCGCCGTCGACGGGCGCAAGGTCTACATGACGGAGTCGGGGCCGGTCCCCCACCTGCCGGAGAACGGCAAGATCGTCTCGTTCGGGCCGTGGTCGGACTCCGCGACCGAGGTCGCCTCGGGCGCTCCGCTGATGATCGACGTCCAGGCCGGGCGGGACCACCGGCTGTACGCGCTCGCGCAGGGCGTCTGGACGGGTGGGGACGAGGGCTCGCCCGCGTCGCCGTACACCGGCCAGCTGCTGAAGGTCGGCCGGCACGGATCGCTCGAGCTCCTGGCCGACGGGCTCAACCAGCCGGTCTCGTTCCAGGTCATCCGCGGCACGGCCTACGTCGTCACGCTCGGTGGCGAGGTCTGGACGGTGGACCTCGACAAGCGGCACGGCCACCGCTGACCGTCCCGTCGAGGGGTCGGGCGACGCCGCCCGGCCCCTCGACGCACGCTCAGGACGTCCGGTCGGGGTGCACGATCACCCACGTCGCGACGGTGACGCCGTCGGTCTGGTTGCTGAGCCGGTGCGGGGTCCCGCACGCGTAGGAGACGGTGTCGCCGGCGCGGAGGACGACGCGCTCGTCGGGGAAGTCGATGGTCAGCTCGCCCTGCGACACGGTGCCGATCTCGTAGCCGACGTGCGTGAGGAGCTCGTTCTGCTCGGCGCCGGTGGAGCCGGGCGGGTACGTGGACTCGAAGAAGTCGACGTCGCGTGACGGTCCGGGCGACAGGCGCCGGAAGACGACCCCGCCCGCGAGGCGGACGACGTCGGCCTCGACGGCTCGGCGCACGACGTAGCCGTCGGCGACCGGCTGGGGCGCGACGACCGACGGCCCGCCGAAGACGTCGACGAGGCTCGCGTCGAGCGCGGTGACGAGCGCGAAGAGCCGGTTCACCGACGGGCGCAGCACGCCGCGCTCGATCTGGGAGACCGCGCTGGTGGAGATGCCGACGCGCCGGCCGACCTCGCGCAGGGTCAGTCCGCGCTCCTCGCGCAGCTGGCGCAGGCGGGCGCCGAGCTGCTCGGCGTCGAACGCGTCGAGAAGCCGTCCGGCATCGTCCACCGCGGTCACGACAGTCTCCTCACGACTCAGGACTGAAGCCCAAAGTTCACAAACCGGAAACCGACAGCAGGTTGTGAAGTCATAGATTCACAGGCGTTCAGCGATCGCTTCACCGTACGGGATGACGGACACAGACGGACAGAGCTCGTCGGGACGCCGGCGACCGGTTCGCACGAACCCCCACCACGACTCTCCCCGCGTGAGGACCACCCATGAACCCCGAGACCACAGAGCTGCCGAACGACGTCGTCGAGGCCGCCGGCCTGCCCCCGGGCGCCGGCACCGTCGAGCCCGGTTACGACCCCCGGCTCACCAACGAGGACCTGGCACCGCTGAAGAAGCAGACCTGGTCGTCGTACAACATCTTCGCGTTCTGGATGTCCGACGTGCACAGCGTCGGCGGCTACGTCACGGCCGGCTCCCTGTTCGCGCTCGGCATCGCCAGCTGGCAGGTGCTTGTCGCGCTCATCGTCGGCATCGTCATCGTGCAGGTCTTCTGCAACCTCGTCGCCAAGCCGAGCCAGAAGACCGGTGTCCCGTACCCGGTCATCAACCGCGCGGTGTTCGGCGTGCTCGGCGCCAACATCCCGGCCATCATCCGCGGCCTCATCGCGGTCGCCTGGTACGGGGTGCAGACGTTCCTCGCGGCCGAGGCGCTCAACATCATCTTCCTCAAGTTCATCCCGGGCTCCGAGGCCCTGCTCGAGACGGGCTTCCTCGGGCTGTCGACGCTCGGCTGGATCTCCTACGCGATCCTCTGGGTCGCGCAGGCGGCGCTGTTCTGGACGGGCATGGAGACCATCCGCAAGTTCATCGACTGGGCCGGTCCCGCGGTCTACGTCGTGATGATCATGCTCGCGATCTACCTGGTGTCCGAGGCGGGCTGGAGCAACATCTCCCTCAACCTCTCCTCCGGTCCGCCGATGGGCTTCTGGGCGTCGATCCCCGTGATGCTCGGTGCGATCGCGCTGGTCGTGTCCTACTTCTCGGGGCCGATGCTGAACTTCGGCGACTTCGCGCGGTACGGCAAGAGCTTCAGCGCGGTGAAGAAGGGCAACTTCCTGGGGCTGCCGGTCAACTTCCTGTTCTTCTCGCTGCTGACCGTCATCTGCGCGTCGGCGACGGTCCCCGTGTTCGGCGAGCTCATCACCGACCCGATCCACACGGTGCAGCAGATCGACACCCCGTTCGCGATCCTGCTGGGCGGCCTGACGTTCGTCACCGCGACCGTCGGCATCAACATCGTCGCCAACTTCATCTCGCCCGCGTTCGACTTCTCGAACGTCTCCCCGCAGCGGATCAGCTGGCGCATGGGCGGCATGATCGCGGCCGTCGGCTCGGTGCTGCTGACGCCGTGGAACTGGTACTCGAACGCCACCGCCATCCACTACACGCTGGGGGTCCTGGGGGCGCTGATCGGTCCGCTGTTCGGCATCCTCATCGCCGGCTACTACGTGGTCGGCAAGCAGCGCGTGCACGTCGACGACATGTTCACGATGTCCACGAAGGGCCGGTACTGGTACTCCGGCGGCTACAACCGCAACGCCGTCGCGACCGTGCTCGTCGCGGGCCTCGTCTCGGTGGCTGCGGCGGTGCTGCCCAAGGCGTTCGCAGACATGGGCGCGTTCGACGTGACCTGGATCGCGAGCTACAGCTGGTTCATCGGCTGCGGGCTCGGCTACGGGATCTTCGTCTTCCTGGAGCGGCGCAACCCGCAGATCCCGGTGCTGGACGCGTCCGACGAGCACGTCTCGGACGGCACCGCGGTCGAGCGCACCGGCGTCGGCGCAGAGGTCTAGCGTGCACCTCCGCGTCATCAACCCCAACACCACCCGGGCGATGACCGACCTCATCGGTCGGTCCGCCCGGGTGGTGGCGGCACCGGGCACCCTCGTCGACGCCGTCCAGCCGACCATGGGACCCGCGTCGATCGAGAGCCACTACGAGGAGGCGCTGGCCGTCCCCGGCCTCCTCGAGCAGATCGCGCTCGGCGAGGCCGAGGGGGTCGACGCCTACGTGGTCGCGTGCTTCGGCGACCCGGGTGTCGACGCCGCACGCGAGCTGGCGCGCGGTCCGGTGATCGGGATCGCCCAGGCCGCGATGCACGCCGCGTCCCTCGTCGGCCGGCGGTTCGCCGTGGTCACCACGCTGGGCCGCACCACCGGCCGGGCGCGCGAGCTGGTCGACCGGTACGGGTTCCGGGACGCGTGCGTCGCCGTGCGCGCGTGCGAGGTCCCCGTCCTCGCCATCGACGGGGCCCGCGCCCGGCTCGTCGACGAGTGCCGACGCGCGGTCCAGCAGGACGGGGCCGACGCGGTCGTCCTGGGCTGCGCGGGCATGGCCGAGCTGTGCGCGGTGGTCGGCGACGAGGTCGGCGTCCCCGTGGTCGACGGCGTCGCCGCGGGCACGGTGCTCGCCCAGTCCCTGGTCGCCCTGGGGCTCCGGCCCGCCGCGACCGGGGAGTACGCACCGCCGCCCGCCAAGCAGATGACCGGTCTCCTCGCGGGTTTCGAGATCCGCGCGGACGCGCCCGTGGCCGTAGCCTGACGCAGATGACGCCTCCTGACCTCGTCGTGCGCGCCCGCCGCGCCTGGGTGGGCGACGCCTGGCGGCCCGCTCAGGTGGCGGTGACCGCCGGACGCATCACGTCGATCGGCTCCCCCGACGACACCCCGGCCGTCGAGCTCGCCGACGACGAGGTGCTGCTGCCCGGTCTCGTCGACAGCCACGTGCACGTCAACGAGCCGGGTCGCACCGCGTGGGAGGGGTTCGCGTCGGCCACCCGCGCCGCGGCCGCCGGTGGGGTCACGACGATCGTCGACATGCCGCTCAACTCCCTCCCGCCCACCACGACCGTCGAGGCGCTCGCCGCCAAGCGGGCCGCGGCCGCCGGCAAGCTGAGCGTCGACGTGGCGTTCTGGGGCGGGGCGGTGCCGGACAACCTGGGATCCCTGGGGCCGCTGCACGCGGCGGGCGTCCGCGGGTTCAAGGCGTTCCTCACCCCGTCGGGCGTCGACGAGTTCGGGCACCTCGACGCCGAGCAGCTCCAGGCGGCGCTCGCGGAGGTGGCCACGCTCGGCAGCGTGCTGATCGTGCACGCGGAGGACCCCGCCGACCTGCACGCGGACGGTGCCCTCGGGCCGCGGTACGCCGACTTCCTGGCCAGCCGGCCGCCGGTCAGCGAGCGCCACGCGATCGCCCGCGTGATCGAGGCGATGCGTCGCACCGGCGCCCGCGCGCACGTCCTGCACCTGTCCGACGCCGGTTCCCTCGACCTGATCCGGTCCGCGAAGGCGGACGGCCTGCCGCTGACGGTCGAGACGTGCCCGCACTACCTCGCGCTGCGGGCCGAGGACGTGCCGTCGGCGGCGACGCAGTTCAAGTGCTGCCCGCCCATCCGCGGTGCCGGCAACCAGGACCTGCTGTGGGCGGGCGTGCTCGACGGGACGATCGACGCGATCGTCTCCGACCACTCCCCGTCGACCCCCGACCTGAAGAACGCCGACTTCGGCCTGTCCTGGGGCGGCATCGCGGGACTGCAGCTGGGTCTGTCCGTGGTGTGGACGGAGGCGCGGCGCCGTGGGGTCGCGCTGGACGACCTGCTCCCCCTGTTCACCACGGGCCCCGCCCGTGTCGCGGGGCTCGACGCGCTCGGCGTGCTCCAGGAAGGCGCTCCCGCGCACCTCGTCGCGTTCGCACCCGACGAGGAGCGCGTGGTCGACGTGCGCGCGCTGGAGCACCGCAACCCCGTGTCGCCCTACGACGGCGCCACGCTGACGGGAGGGGTGCGGACCGTCTGGCTGCACGGGACGCCCGTCGTGCACGAGGGGGCCGTGACGGCACCCGGACGGGGCCGCGCCCGTGCGTGAGCGGTCAGGCCTCGCGGTGCGCGTGCCCGACGACCGCCGCCACCAGCGCGAGCACGCCCGCGACGAGCATCCCGACGCCCACGCCGCGCTCGCCGCCGACGTGCAGCAGCAACGCCCCCACCGCGGCGCCGACGAGGATCAGCGCGACCGCGAGCGAGCGTCGCGCCCAGCCGTCGCCCGCCCCTCCGGCGAGCCGGGAGTCGGCGGCCAGGCCTGTGAGGGTCGACGTCACGACGACCGTGGTCACGTCCTTGACCGCGAGCCGACGCGCGCTCGCCGCCTGCAGCCCCATCGCGACGGCCAGCAGCGTGGTGACGACGAGCGCCCAGACCGTGCCCTCGACGGGGGGCGCGACGAGCGCCCCGACACCGAGCCCGACCGCGAGCACGCCGGTGGCCGCGAACGTGCCGCTCGTGCGGTCGGACCAGCCGGCCGGGGCGGTGCGCAGCACGCGTCCGCCGAGTGCGGCGCCGGCCAGGAAGCCGACCAGCGCGAGCGCCGGGCCGAGCACCGGCAGGTCGTCGGCACCCGCGAGCGCCATGCCGAGGATGACCACGTTCCCGGTCATGTTCGCGGTGAACACCCGGTCGAGGCCGAGGAAGCCGACGGCGTCGACGATGCCGGTCGTGAACGTCAGTGCCAGCATGAGCACCAGGTGTCGGCGTGCGTCGTCCCAGGTTCTCATCACGGCGTCATCGTGGGGGTGCGGGACCGATGAGTGCAACGCTGCAGCCCGGCACGGGTGAGATCCGGGCCGCCGCCTACCTGCGGTCGACCCCGGACACGGTCCTGTGGGGCCGCCTCCCGTGCGAGGCGGACACCCCGGTGCTCCGCGTCGAGGCAGGCACCGAGGTCACCATCGACACGGTCAGCCACGAGGGCCTGCTCGACGACCAGGGCAGCGACCCGCTGGCGTTCTTCGGGCGCCACGGCGTCGCACCCGACGACGTGCTCACCGACGCGGTCGAGATCGTCGCCGCCCTGACGCGGTCCGGGCACGACGGGCCGCACGTGGTGACCGGGCCGATCCACGTCGCGGGCGCGCTGCCGGGCGACCTGCTGGCGATCACCGTCCTGGAGACGACCCCGCGCGTCCCCTACGGCGTGATCTCGAACCGGCACGGGCGCGGCGCGCTGCCGGGTGAGCTGCCGCGGGGGCCGGAGAACGTGAGCGTGTTCACGACGGTCAGGGACGGCCGCGTCGGCTGCCTTCCCGCGGTCGAGGGTGGGGAGCGGGTCATCGAGTTCCCGCTGGCGCCCTTCCTCGGGATCATGGGCGTCGCGGTCGCCGGGCACGATCGCCCGCACTCGGTGCCACCCGGCACGCACGGCGGGAACATCGACATCAACCTGCTCCAGGTGGGCAGCACGCTGTACCTGCCGGTGCAGGTCCCGGGTGCGCTGGCGTACGTGGGCGACCCGCACTACGCGCAGGGCGACGGCGAGGTCGCGCTGACCGCGCTGGAGGCGTCCCTGCGGGTCACGCTCCGGTTCGACGTGATCCCCGCGGTCGAGGCGCTCGCCCGGTTCGGGCCGTTCGAGGGGCCGCTCGTCGAGACGCCCGAGTACCTGGTGCCGACAGGCATGGATCCCGACCTGGACGAAGCCGTCCGCAGGTGCGTCCGCGCCGCGCTGGCCCTGCTGCAGGCACGGTGGGGTCTCGACGAGCATCTGGCGTACGCGTACCTGTCCGCCGCGACCGACATCGACATCTCACAGGTGGTCGACCGGGTCTGCGGGGCGCACGCGCGCATCCGCAAGGCCGACCTGGCGGCGATCGAGCGATGATCCCGAGCGACCTCCAGGACGCGTTCGACGCCTACGAGCGCGCGCTGGCGACCGACGACGTCGCGGCCCTCGACGACGCGTTCGCTCCCGGCGAGGGCACGCTGCGCGGCGACAGCGACGGCCTCCTCGTCGGGCACGACGCGATCAGCGCCTTCCGCAGCACGCGTGGCGGCATCGCGCCACGGGTGCTGGACCGGGTCGAGTCCCGCCGCCTGGCCGACGACTGCTGGCTGATCGTCGCGACGTCCCGCTACGAGGGCGGCGGCACCGGGCTGCAGACGCAGGTGTGGCAGCTGGCCGACGGGCGGTGGCGCATCACGGCCGCGCACGTCACCGGCCGCACGCCGAGCTTCGACCGGTCCGTCTGGCGGACGGTCGGGGACCCGCTGTACCAGGGGGCGTTCGAGGGACCGCTCGCCGGGCTGCGGGTCGCGGTCAAGGACCTGTTCGCCGTCCGCGGCTACCGGATCGGCGCCGGCAACCCGACGTGGCTGCGGGGTGCCGCCCGTGAGCGCGAGCACGCCCCGGCGGTGCTCGACCTGCTCAAGGCGGGTGCGTCGGTGCGCGGCCTGGCCCGCACCGACGAGCTCGCGTACTCGATCGCGGGCGCGAACCCGCACTACGGCACGCCCGCCAACGGCGCCGTCCCGGGGGCGCTGCCGGGCGGCTCGTCCAGCGGTCCGGCGACCGCGGTCGCGACCGGTCAGGCGGACGTGGGGCTGGCCAGCGACACGGCGGGCTCGATCCGCGTCCCCGCGAGCTACCAGGGTCTGTGGGGGCTGCGGACGACGCACGGGCTGGTGCCGCGGCAGGGCATGGTGCCGCTGGCGCCGTCGTTCGACACGGTCGGCTGGCTGACCCGCGACGGCACGACGATGGACGCGGTGGTCACGTGGTGCCTCGAGGACGACGCCCCGCCGCTGCCCGCGCGCCGGGTGGTCCCCGTCGAGGTGCTCCAGCTGGTCGAGCCCGCGACGCGCGAGGCCTTCCAGGCCTGGGCGGGTGGGACGCTCGAGGAGGTCGAGGTCGGGCCGCTCGACGAGTGGTTCGAGGCCTTCCACGTCGTGCAGGCCGCGGAGGCGTGGCGGGCGCACGGCGCCTGGGTCACCGCGCACCCCGACGCGGTCGGACCCGGCGTGCGCGAGCGGTTCGCGCTGGCGAGCGGGGTGACCCCGGCGGACGAGGCATCCGCCCGGTCGACCGTCGAGCGGCTCGCGGACGTGATCCGCGCGCTCGTCGACGACGCCGTCCTCGTCCTGCCCACGACACCCGGCCCCGCTCCGGTGCGGACCGCGAGCGCCGCCGAGCTCGACCAGGTCCGTGCTGCCACGCTGCGCACGACGGCGCTCGCCGGCATCGGCGGGCTGCCCGCCCTGTCCGTCCCCGCGCTGCGCGTGGGACCCGCTCCCGTCGGGGTCTGCCTCGTCGGGGCGCGCGGCACCGATCTGTCCCTGGTCCGGCACGCCCTCGGAGGCCTCAGATGACCCACCCGGTGAACCCGCCGCCCCGCCTGCTCATGGGCCCGGGCCCGGTCAACGCGGACCCCCGGGTCCTCCGGGCGCTGTCGACGCCGCTCGTCGGCCAGTACGACCCGGTGATGACCGGCTACATGAACGAGACCATGGCCCTGTACCGCGAGGTCTTCGCCACGACCAACGAGGCGACGCTGCTGGTCGACGGCACGTCGCGCGCCGGGATCGAGGCGGCCCTGGTGTCCCTCGTCCGTCCCGGCGAGCGCGTCCTGGTCCCGGTGTTCGGGCGGTTCGGGCACCTGCTGGCGGAGATCGCGCTGCGCGCGCAGGCCGAGGTGCACACCATCGAGGTGCCGTGGGGGCAGGTCTTCCCGGCGTCCGTCGTCGAGGAGGCGATCGTGCGCGTCCGCCCGCACGTGCTCGCGACGGTGCAGGGCGACACGTCGACGACCATGCTCCAGCCTCTCGAGGAGCTCGGTGCGCTCTGCGAGAAGCACGGCGTGCTGTTCTACACCGACGCGACCGCGTCGCTGGGCGGCAACCCGTTCGAGATGGACGCGTGGGGTCTGGACGCCGCCACGGCCGGGCTGCAGAAGTGCCTGTCGGGCCCGTCGGGGAGCGCGCCGATCAGCCTGTCCGACAAGGCGGTCGAGGTGATCCGCGGGCGTCGCCGCATCGAGGCCGGGATCCGCGAGGAGTCCGACGAGGACGTCGGCGAGCCCGTGCACTCCAACTACTTCGACCTCGGCATGATCCTCGACTACTGGGGACCGCGGCGGCTCAACCACCACACCGAGGCGACGAGCATGCTGTACGCGGCGCGGGAGTGTGCGCGGATCATCGTCGACGAGGGCCGGCAGGCCGTCATCGACCGGCACGAGCGGGCCGGTCGCGCGATGCTCGCCGGGGTCCGTGGTCTGGGGCTGGGGGTGTTCGGGGACGTGGCGCACAAGATGAACAACGTGGTCGCGGTCGAGATCCCCGACGGCGTGGACGGCGACGCGGTGCGCGGGGCGCTGCTGCAGGACTTCGGCATCGAGATCGGCACGTCGTTCGGACCGTTGCACGGCCGCGTGTGGCGGATCGGCACGATGGGCGCCAACGCACGGCTCGACACCGTGCTGACCACCCTCGCCGCCCTCGAGCAGGTGCTGCGGCGGGCCGGTGCGCGGGTGCCCCACGGTGGAGGCGTCGACGCCGCCTACGCGGAGGCCTGATGCTCGACGCCCGCACCGCCGCCCGGCGCATCATGGCGCGCTGCGACGAGCTCGCGGCGTACACCTCGATGTCCGGCGGCATCGAGCGCGTCTATTTGTCCCCCGAGCACGCGCGCGTGAACCGGGTGGCGGCCCGGTGGATGCGGGAGGTCGGGCTGGACACGTGGCAGGACGCGGCCGGCAACCAGTGCGGGCACCTGGCCGGGCGGGACCCGGACGCCCCGTCGCTGCTGCTCGGGTCGCACCTGGACACCGTGCGCGACGCGGGGAGGTACGACGGGATCCTCGGCGTCCTCATGGCGATCGAGGTGGTCCGTGCGCTGCGGCCCGTGTCCGGCACCCTGCGGTTCGGGCTCGACGTCGTCGCCTTCTGGGACGAGGAGGGCGCCCGGTTCGGCACGGCGCTGCTCGGGTCGTCCGCGATGGCCGGCCGCTGGGACGAGGCGTGGTGGGACCTGACCGACGAGCACGGCACCACCCTGCGCACCGCGTTCACGGAGTTCGGCCTGGACCCGGGCCGGGTCCAGACGGCCGCGCGGTCGCGGGAGTCGCTGGCGGGCTACCTGGAGGCGCACATCGAGCAGGGCCCGGAGCTCGACGACGGCGGCGCCCCGCTGGGCGTCGTGACCTCGATCGCGAGCGCACGCCGGTTCGCGGTGCAGATCGACGGGGAGGCCCGGCACGCCGGCGGCGCCCGCTACGAGAAGCGGCACGACGCCCTGCTCGGCGCCAGCGAGGTCGCGCTCGCCGTCGAGCGGCTGTGCCGCGCCGAGCACCACATCGTCGGCACCGTCGGGCGGCTGGAGACGTTCCCCGGCGCGGTCAACGTCGTGCCCGGCGAGGCGCGGCTGACGGTGGACCTGCGCGGCGAGCACGACGACGACCGCGACCGCGTCTGGGGAGCCATCACGCGCGAGCTCGACGAGATCGCCGGCCGGCGCGGGCTCACGTGGTCCGCCCGGGAGCTGCACGAGGCCCCTGCCGTCCGGTGCGACACCCTCCTGCAGGACGTCGTGCGCGCCGGGATCGAGCACACCGGCCGTCGGCACGTCCCCGCCCTGTTCAGCCGCGCGGGGCACGACGCCATGGCGATGGGGGCGGTGACGGGCGTCGGCATGCTGTTCCTGCGCAACCCCGACGGGATCAGCCACCACCCCGACGAGGCCGTCAGCCTGGCCGACGTCGAGACGGGCCTGACCGCGCTGGTCGCGACCGTCGAGCACCTGGCCCGCGAGGCCGGCTGAGAAGATCGTCCCCGTGGAACCTCCCGACTTCGACACCGTCCCCGACATCCGGCTGATCGCCGTGGACATGGACGGGTCCCTGCTGGACGACGAGAAGCGGATCCACGACGACTTCTGGCCGCTGCTGGACGAGCTGTCCGCCCGCGGGATCCTGCTGTGCCCGGCGAGCGGCCGGCAGTACGCCACGCTGCGCCGCCAGTTCGCCCGCGACGAGCTGGTCTACATCGCGGAGAACGGGTCTTACGTCGTCCAGCACGACGAGGAGATCAGCGCGGACGGCCTGTCCCCGACGACGGCCCGGGCCGCCGTCGAGGTGGTGCGCTCGGCGACCCACCTGGACCTCGGCACGGTCGTGTGCGGCAAGCGCTCGGCCTACGTCGAACGGTCCGACGACGCCTTCCTCGACCAGGCCACGCCGTACTACGCCAGGCTCGAGGTGGTCGACGACCTGCTCGCGGTCGACGACGACGTGCTCAAGGTCGCGGTCTACGACTTCGGCTCGGCGGCCGCGGGCGCCGGCCCCCTGCTGCAGCAGCTCGACCCCCTGGTGTCGGGCAAGCACTGGGTCGACGTGATGAGCCCGACCGCCGACAAGGGTCATGCCCTGCGCGCGGTCCAGGAGCGCCTCGGCATCACCCCGGAGCAGACGATGGCGTTCGGCGACTACTTCAACGACGTGGGCATGCTCGACGCGGCGTACTACTCGTTCGCGATGGACAACGCGCACCCCGACGTCCGGGCGCACGCGCGCTTCGTCGCCCCCTCGAACAACGCGAACGGCGTGGTCCGCACGATCCGCTCGGTCCTCGGGCTCGTGTGATGGTCGCCGGCCTGCTGCTCACCCCCGGGTTCGGCGGGAGTCGCGACGCGGCGCCGCTCGTCGCCGTCGAGAAGGCCGTCGCACCGCTGCCCGTGCTGCGCGTCGACCTGCCGAAGACTGCCGGACCGGCGATCGCGGAGGTCCGCGCGCAGGCCGAGGCGTTCGCGTCGTCACTGGGCGTCGGCACCGGGTCCCTGGTCCTCGGCGGCCGCTCGTTCGGCGGTCGCATGTGCTCGATGGCCGTCGCGCAGGGTCTGCCCGCGGCCGGGCTCGTCCTGCTCTCCTACCCGCTGCACCCGCCGGGCCGCCTCGACACGCTCCGCATCGCGCACCTGCCGGAGATCCGCGTCCCGGTCCTCGCCGTCTCGGGCTCCACCGACCCGTTCGGCTCCCCGGACGAGCTGACCCACCACCTGTCCGCGGTCCCCGGCCCGGTGACCACCGTCTTCCTGCCCGGCCCGCACCTCCCGACCAGCGCGACCGCCGTGGCCGACGCCGTCCGCACCTGGCTCGCGACGCTGGGCTAGAGCTTGTTCGACCGGGCGTGGGGTCGTGCGCTGTTCGCGTTGCGCGCCGACGCGGGCACGACGCCGCGCTGCCCGAGGACGCGGACGACGAAGGACGCACCGACCATCGCAGCCCCCGCGTACACCGCGAGCGCCGCCAGCTGCTCGACCAAGGCGAGGACGGTGTACCCGGCAGCGACCACCGTGACCAGCGGCCCGAGCACGAAGCCGGCGACGAGCCGAGCACCGAGCGCGACGGCGACGCCGGTCCAGAAGAGGCGGCGGGCGGTCCAGAGCGGTGGCACGTCTCAGGCCCCTTCGACAGCGACGATGCTGGCGACACAGTAACGATGAGATGAGGGCACGACCTCAACTCGAACGCGGACCGGGCCGATGGAGCGGCATGGCGAACTCCGTCGACGTGCTCTACCGGTACGCGCGTCCGTCGCAGGGCCGCATCTCCGACGGAGCGACGTCTGTCGAGCTGACAACCACCGACACGACGGTGTTTCTCGACGCCCACGCTGAACGATCCGACGTCGTCGCCGCCGGCCTGCTCGCCGTCGGCCACCTTCCGGGTACCCGGTTCTACGTCCCGCCCGGATCCTTCCAGAGACTGCAGGCATCGGACCCGATCGTGACCGCCGATCCGGACGCCCTACGGTTCGAGAGTCTCTCGGCGTGCTGCGGCGTCACCGCTCGGCTCGACGTGCTGCCGAGCGGGTTGGACATCAGCCGTGCACGACACGGCACGACCAACGTCGACATCAACCCGGCGCTCCGCCGCCTGCTGGCGCAGGTCCGGAAGGGGGACCCGATGCGGCTGTCGGTCGCGGACGAGGGCCTCGACGTCCGCACGCTCGACGGGCATGCGCACGAGCGCAAGGTGAGCCTGCCCCAACGCTGGGTCCGCTCGCTCGCCGAGCTCCAGGTCCTGCTCGCACAACTCAGCCTCGTCGCAGAGGTGGACACGATGGGTCTGCGTGCCTTCGTCCGCTCGCTCCCCCGGAGCACCCCGGCGCAGGCGGTGTTCTGGGTGCAGCCGCTCAGGAGCGGCCTCCGTCTCGGGTCCAGTCCGGCGCCGGGCTCGGTCGCGGTCGGAGGACCGGAGCGGATCCGCGTGCTCGAGAGCGTTCTGCGGCACGCCACCGGTCTGCGGGTGTACGGCCAGGTCGGCGACGCGGCGGCGACGAGCTGCTGGGTTGTCGACCTTCCCCATTCCCGCCTGTCTGTGTCGCTCAGCCCGCAGACCACGCGCGGCTTCTCCGGCGAGGGAGCCTTGCTCGAGGATCTCGTCGACGCCAACCCGGACGCGCTCGAGGCCGCACACGGCCGCCGCGGCTTCGACGTGGCCGAGCAACGCTACTTCGACCGCGTCCTGCCCTTCGGACGAGACGTGCTCAGCGAGCACCCTCGCTTGGCCCGCGCCCAGCGCCTGGTGCTCGACGGCGCGGTGGTCGCGGACGGAGCCGACCACTCAGTACGCACCTCGGGTGGGCGGCACCTGGTACGGCGCGGCGCCGACGGCGCCGAGCGATGCACGTGCACCTGGTACGCGAAGCACGGCTCGGGGCGCGGACCGTGCGCCCACGTGCTCGCAGTCCGCCTCGCGGACCGTCGCACCGATGGCTGACACCGAGAGCCGTCTGGGCGACGACGACCAGCTCCTCGCGGCCCTCACGGAGAAGCAGCGATCGTTGGTTCGCAGGATGGAGCGTCTGCAGGCAATGGCGCGTGCCGACGCCGAGACGATCTCGAGAGCGATCATCGCCGCGGACCAAGCCGCCGTCGTCGAGGCCGTGGCACCACTCCCCGCGGGCCGCCGCAGCGACGTCGGGAGCGCCCTTTACACGGTGGTCCCCAGCACCGGGCTCGACAGCGAGCAGACCGCCGCGTTCGCCATAGCCCGACTCGGGACGGCGACGGAGGCGTGGGACATGGCGTCCTCGCTCGCCAGTCTTCTCGCCGTGCCGGCGACCGAGGCGCCCCCCGCCGTCCTCGACCTGTTCCGCGCCCGCGGACGCCGGTGGACGGACAGCGTCGTTCGGGGGCTGTTCCGGCCCGACTGGTACCGCGGCGAGGTCTGGCGGGCGGTCGCCGCTCTGGTGCAGGCCGACCTCGCAGACGAGCCGGACAGCCCGGCCTGGGCCACGTGGTCGCTGCACGCGTACCCGTGGGAGGACCTGCCCGGCCGCGTGCGGTCGGACCCGCAGCTGGCCAGGTCGCTGCGGCACGCCTTCGATGTCCCCGGTGCCGGGCTCGTGCTCAGCGTGTGCGCGTCGACGCAACGCCCCGAATCGTTGGTCGAGGCGCTCACGGGCGGCACAGACGAGGGTCGCGCGGACGTGCTGGACGCGCTGATCGGCACACTCGGCAACCCGTTCACGGAGAACGACCTACGTGGGTGGAAGGAGTTCGCCGGCTGGCTCGCGCCCACGGACGACGAGCTGGCCGGGCACGCGGCTTCCGTGGTCGCCCTCCTCGCCGCTCCGTCACGAGTCAGCGTCGGCTGGGCACAGGCCGCCCTCGCACGGGACGGAGTGCGCTGCGACGCCGAATCGCTCGTCGACGTGAGCGACGCGGTCCTGGCTCGTCCGGACAAGGGTCTGGTCCGCGCGCAGCTCCGCCTGCTCCAACGCCGATACGCAGAAGGCGACCTCGCTGCCGACTCCCTCGTCCGCGTCCTCGCGCAGGGTCTTGACCCGGACCGTCCCGACCTGGCGCGCGCGACTGCGGCGGTCCTGAGGGAAGCGTTGCCCGCAGCTGGGCCGGAGGCACGACGCGACGTCGTGGCGGTGATCGATGCGCGCTTCAGCGGCACCGGAGACGCACTGCGTACCGAGCTCGGCCTTCCGGCGGGAGCCAGTGCTGCCGTCGCCGAGCCGATCGCACCACCCACTCCGGTCGACCTGCCGCGCGCGGGTGCCGTCGAGTCCGTCCGCGACGTCGATGAGCTGGTCGACCTGCTCGCGCGGATCCCGGTCGGGGACTCGGCCCCGGAGGACCTCGAACGTGCCCTCGACGGTCTCGTCAGGTTTCGGCCAGAGGACGCGCGGACGCTCACCGCGCTCACGCACACGTTCCATCCCGACCAGCCCACGCTGACCGCGCCCGACTGGACGATGGCGGCGTCCTTCGTCGACCTGGTGCGGGCCTGGCTCGGCGTACCGGTCGGCGCCGCCGTCGACGGCGTCCGGCGCAGGGGAGGATCCATCGATCGACCCGAGGATGCACCTCCGGGGGCGGCCGTCGCCCCTGAGCCCTGGGCCTCGGGCACACTGACGTGGCGCGAACCGTCGTGGGTTCCGCCCATGCTTACCTACCGACGCATGGTGGAGCTGCGGGCGGTCGTCGGCAGCGGTGCCCTGTTGCTCAGTACCCCGACGTCCAGCGATGGGAGCATCGACGGCGAGGCCCTGGTCCGGCGGCTGGCTCAGGCGCCCGAATCAGGTGCGAGGTGGGCGCCACACGACGTCGGCACCGCCCTGCTTCGGCTGGAGCCTTCGACCCGTGCGGAGCTCGAGGCCGTCGGTGCGCTCAGTCTGCACGAGCTCGTCAGCGCCTCTACAGCTGACGCGCTCCGGACGCTCGGCGTCGAGGATCGCTGGGTCCGCGAGACGATGGACCGCCCGTTCACGCACTACGCCCCGGCCGGACGAGTGACGGGCTGGTTCGTCCCCGGGTCGGCACGGGGGGCACCGGACGACCCCGTGCTCGGCTGGCTGGACACGTCGACCGTACGGACCGGCTGGCACGACCACTTCAGTGTCGTCGACTGGCACGACGCGCGCTGGGGGGCCGGTCCGCGGCACTGGGCCACCGTCCTCGTGCACGACCCGGACCTGCTCGGAGCTCACCTGCTTCCGCTGCTCTCGATGTACGCGGACAGGCCGCGGGCCGACCTGCTGCCCGTCCTTCGTGCGCTCGGGTCGTCCCGCGCCCCGCTCCACGGCCCGGCATCGGCGGCCCTGGTCCGCCTGGCCGCGTTCCGGGACGTCACCGTGCGGACCGGGGCCGCAGAAGCGTTAGCCGGTGCCGCACGATCGGGCCGCCTGGATGCCGACGTCCTCGGGGAGGAGTTGCTCGCGCTGCTGGTCCCGGACGCCGACGGCGTCGCCGACGACCTGCCGCCCAAGCTCAACCGCCTCGTCGAGACCCTGACCGACGCCGCGCGCATCGACGACCACGCGGAAGCCGCGGTCCTCGGTGCACTCCGTGTCCTCATGACGGGTGCTCACCGGCTGCGCGGCTCTGCCGACGCGGTCGAGCTGACAGCGCAGCTGGCCGAGCGCCGTGGGATCGGCGTGGAGCTGCCGGAAGGGTTGGCGGCCGTTGCTGCCAGTCGCTCGTCGAGTCACCTCGCCGTCGCCGCCCGCCGCCTCGCGGCGACCGTCAGGTGAGGTGTCCGCGGCGAACCGCCGCAGCGATGGCCTGGATCGTCGCCACGACGCCGGGCCCCGCGTGACGACTTCGTTCCCCTGGGCGGAACGAAGTCCACACGCAAGCCCGCTCGCGCGCCCTACGCTCCGGGCGTGAGCAACCGGCGCCGCGTCGCGTGGATCGTGGGCTGCGTCCTGCTAGCCCTGGTCGCCGCCCCCGTCCTTTGGGTGCAGGGTGTGGGTCAGAGCGAGGTCCGTGGCGCCGCCGACGTCCCGACCACGCCGGTCGCCCTCGTCCTCGGGGCCGGGCTGAAGCCGGACGGCGCCCCGTCGGTCTACCTGACCCGCCGGCTCGAGGCCGCACGCGACCTGTACGCGCGGGGCGTCGTCGACGTCCTGCTGGTCAGCGGCGACAACGGCACGGCCCAGCACGACGAGCCGACCGCGATGCTCGACTGGCTCGTCGACCACGGCGTCCCCGCCGACAAGGTCGTCCGCGACCACGCCGGCTTCGACACCCACGACTCCTGCGTCCGGGCGCACGACGTATTCGGGGTCCGCGACGCGGTGGTCGTGACGCAGGACTACCACGTGCGCCGCGCGCTGTTCTCATGCACCGCGGCGGGGATCTCCGTGACCGGTGTCGGGGTGTCGTCGGAGTCGGTCCGGCCCATCCAGGCGTTCGTCTGGCGCGCTCGCGAGCTGCCGGCGTCCTGGCGTGCGGCGTGGGACGCGCTCACGGGCCGCTCCCCGGTCTACGCAGGCCCGCCTGAGACGACGCTCCAGGAGGCGCTCGCCGGCTGAGCGCGGGGAGCTGTCAGCGATCCTCGGCCGCCGCCGCGATCGCCTGGATCGTCGCCACGACGCCGGGCACCCGCAGGAGGTCCGGGGTGGTCACGGCATGCACGGCGCGCGCCGACGTGCCTGACGCGCGACGCAGGACGACGCCGGGCTGCCGCTGCGCGGTCGGCCGGACCAGTTCGGGCAGCAGCGCGACGCCGAGACCGGCCGCGACCAGCCCGAGGACGGCGACGTAGTCGTCGGTCGCGTACGCGATCGACGGCGCGAACCCGCACGCGGCGCCCGCGGTGAGCAGGTGGCCGCGGCAGCGCGGGCAGCCGGCGATCCACGGCTCGTCCGCCAGGTCGGCGAGGTCGAGCTCGTCCCGGTCGGCGGCGGGGTGGTCCGCGGCAAGGGCGACCATCGTCGGGTCGTCGAGAAGATGCCGGGTGACCAGTCCGGCCAGGTCGTCCTCGCCGCGCCCCAGGTCGACGCCCGGGTAGGCGAACGCCAGGGCGACGTCGGCGGTACCCGCCCGCAGCGCGTGCAGCGACTCGGGCGGCTCGGCCTCGTCGAGCGTGACGGTCAGCCCAGGGTGCCGACGCCGCAGGTCCGCGAGCGCCCCGGGCAGGATCGTGGCGCTCGCCGAGGGGAACGCGACGACCCGCACGCGACCGGCCCGCAGGCCCGCGAGCGCAGAGACCTCCGCGTCGGCCGCCCGCAGCGCGGCGCCGACCGTGGAGCCGTGCCGGGCGAGCACCTCCCCCGCCTCGGTCAGGCGGATCGAGCGGCCGGACCGGTCGAGCAGCGCGGTGCCCAGCCGGCGCTCCAGGCGGCGGACGTGCTGGCTGACCGCGGGCTGGCTGTACCCGAGCAGCGCGGCGGCACCGGTGATCGTCCCGGCGTCGGCGATGGCCCGCAGCATCCGCAACGACGCGACCTCGAGCCCCACGACACCCCCGACGTCCGAGGATGTGGCTGCTGCCGGGGCGACCACGTGCTCGGACGCAGCGACAGCGTCAGCCGGACCGCCCGAGGACATGGCTGCCGTGGCGGCCACATGCTCGGACGTCGGGGGGTGGCTCGACCGGTGCGTCACCGCACCAGTATCACTCGCCGTGATGGCTTGATATGGATTCCCGTCGTTGTGTGATGGGCGTCCGCCGGGCGACCATCGAACGCATGACCTCCGTCGACACCTTGCGCGCCGCGTTCCGACACGTCCCCGGCTACCTGGACGCAGCGACGTGTGGCCTCCCGGCGCGCGCGACGGTGGACGCGATGCGCGACGCGCTCGACACCTGGCAGGCCGGCAAGGCCGACCTGGGCATCTACGACGAGGCCGTCGCGGCCTCCCGGGCGGCGTACGCCCAGCTCGTCGGCGTCGACGCGTCGTGGGTCGCCGTCGGCTCGCAGGCGTCCGCGCTGGTCGGCCTGGTCGCGGCGAGCGTGCCGGACGGCGCCGAGGTCGTGACGATCGACGGCGACTTCGCGTCGGTCGTGTTCCCGTTCCTGGCGCACGCTGACCGGGGCGTGACCGTCCGGACCGTGTCGCTGGAGTCGCTGGCCGAGGAGATCCGCCCGTCCACGGACGTCGTCGCGTTCTCGCTGGTGCAGTCGGTCGACGGGCGCGTGGCCGATCTCGACGCCGTCCGGACCGCTGCCGCCGCCGCGGGCGCCCTCACCGTCTGCGACGTCACGCAGGCCGCGGGCTGGCTCCCGGTGGACGCGACCCTGGTCGACGTGACCGTCTGCGCGTCCTACAAGTGGCTGTCCGCCCCGCGCGGGACCGCGTTCCTCACCGTCCGGCCCGAGCTGCTCGACCGGCTGCGCCCGACGAGCGCCGGCTGGTACGCGGGCGAGGAGATCTGGTCGTCCGTGTACGGGCCGGAGATGGCGCTGGCCCGGGACGCGCGGCGCTTCGACGTGTCCCCCGCCTGGCTGTGCTGGGTGGGGGCCGTCCCGGCGCTGGAGCTCTTCGCGGACGCCGAGCGCGAGGCCGTCCACCGGTACACCGTCGGCCTGGCCGACGCGTTCCGTGCGGGCGTCGGACTGCCGCCGGGCGGCAGCGCGATCGTCCGGCTGCCCGACGACGCGGCCGGCTCGCGGCGGGCCCTGCTCGCGACACAGGGCACCCGCGCTGCGGGCCGTGGCGGCGGCGTCCGCCTCGCGTTCCACGTCTGGAACGACATCGCCGACGTCGAGCGCGCGGTGGCCACCCTGACCCTTTCCTGAGGGGAACCTGAGGGGTCGTTCGGGGGTCTCCCTGATATCCCTGTGCCTGGCGACGGCGGAATCCTAGGCTCGTTCGCAGCACCGACACCGGCCCCTCGACGATGTATCTCCCGTCGCACAGGCCGCACCTTCCTGTCGTCGTCGACACCCCTACATGAGGAACACACCCATGTCTCAGGTCGCCGGGTGGATCACCCACCGCTACCTCAAGTTCGCCGTGATCGTCTTCTGGCTCGTCGTGGTCGCGCTCCTCGGACCGCTCGCGGGCAAGCTCACCGGTGCGCAGGACAACGAGGCGAAGTCCTGGCTCCCCGCCGACGCCGAGTCGACGGAGGTGCTCGACGTCGCCACCGGCTTCGTCTCCGCCGACACGATCCCTGCGGTCATCGTGTACGAGCGCACCTCGGGCCTCACCGCCGACGACCTGGAGGCCGTCGCGGCGGACGCCCAGGAGTTCGGCACGCTCGACACCCTCGACGGTGAGGTGATCGGTCCGATCCCGTCGGAGGACGGGCAGGCCGCCCAGATCATCGTCCCGCTCAACCTCGGGGCGGAGGGCTGGAACCTCGCGGCCGACGCGGTCGACGACCTGCGCGCCACCGCCGAGGACGGCGCCGGGGACCTCGACGTCTACGTGACCGGTCCGGCCGGGAGCGCCGCGGACTCGTCGGCCGCGTTCGAGGGCATCGACGGCACCCTGCTCTACGCGGCCGTCGCGGTCGTCATCGTCATCCTGCTCATCACGTACCGCAGCCCCGTGCTGTGGATCCTGCCGGTCCTGTCGGCGGGTGTCGCGCTCACGGTCTCGCAGGCCCTCATCTACCTGCTCGCCGACAACTACGACCTGACTGTCAACGCGCAGAGCGCCGGCATCCTCACGGTCCTCGTGTTCGGCGCGGGCACGGACTACGCCCTCCTGCTCGTGGCGCGCTACCGCGAGGAGCTGCGCAAGCACGGCGACCGGCACGAGGCGATGGCCCTCGCCCTGCACCGCGCCAGCCCGGCGATCATCGCCTCGGGCGCCACCGTGGCCATCGGCATGCTGTGCCTGCTGTTCGCGACCATGAACTCCACAGCGGGCCTCGGCCCGGTCGCGGCGGTCGGCGTCGGCGTCGCGGTGCTCGTCATGCTGACCCTGCTGCCGGCCCTGCTGGTGACGTGCGGCCGGTGGATCTTCTGGCCGCGCACCCCGAAGCTCGGCGACGACGAGCCGTCCGAGCACGGCTTCTGGGCCCGTGTCGGTGGCCGCATCGAGCGCCGCCCGCGCACGACCTGGATCGCGACGTCCGCGATCCTCGCGGTGGCGTGCCTGGGCGTCGTCGTCCTCAACCCGACCGGCCTGACCACGGAGGAGTCGTTCCGCGGCGAGCAGCCGTCCATCGTCGGCGAGAAGGTGCTCGCCGCGCACTTCCCCGGCGGGGCGGGCTCACCGGTCGTCGTCATCGCGAACGCCGACCAGGCCACGGACGTGGCCGCGGTCTTCGCGCAGGTCGAGGGCATCGACCCGGCGAGCATCTCGGAGCCGGTCGTGCACGACGACCTCGCGTACCTCGAGGGCACGCTCACGTCGGCTCCTGACAGCGACGACGCCTACGACACGGTCGACCGGGTGCGGGACGCGGTGCACGCCGTGCCCGACGCGGACGCCCTGGTGGGCGGCGCGACGGCGGTCAACCTCGACGTGCAACGGGCCTCCGCGGCGGACAACTGGCTGATCATCCCGATCATCCTGCTCGTGGTGTTCCTCATCCTCGTGGTCCTGCTCCGGTCGATCCTGGCCCCGCTGGTCCTCATGGGGACGGTCGTGCTCTCGTTCGGGGCCGCGATCGGCGTCAGCGCGCTCGTGTTCCGGTACGTCTTCGGCTACGCCGGGGCGGACACGTCGTTCCCGCTGTTCGTCTTCGTGTTCCTGGTCGCGCTGGGGATCGACTACAACATCTTCCTCATGACGCGGGTCCGGGAGGAGGCGATCCGGCTCGGTCACCGCCGCGGCTCACTGGTCGGGCTCGCGGCGACGGGCGGGGTGATCACGTCGGCCGGGCTGGTGCTCGCGGGCACGTTCGCGGTGCTCGGCACGCTGCCCCTGGTGGCGTTCGCGGAGATCGGGTTCGCGGTGGCGTTCGGCGTGCTGCTGGACACGCTGGTGGTCCGGTCCGTGCTGGTCACGGCGCTGAACCTCGACATCGGCAAGGCGATGTGGTGGCCCAGCGCGCTGAGCCGGCAGGCCGACCCGGAGCCCGCGCACGAGAAGGTCGCGCTGCCCGTCGCCTGATCACGCACGCGAGATGCCCGGATCGTCCCCGATCCGGGCATCTCGCGCTAGCGTCGGCTCAGGGCCCCCACGGGGGCGAGCGCCGAGGCCAGGAGCTGACGTGACGGAGACCGCTGCCCCCCAGTCCACCGAGACGGCGCCCACCCGCTGGTGGGCCCTCGACCCGGAGGCCGCGACAGCGGAGCTCTCCACCGATCCGACGGCGGGCCTGTCCGCCGCCGAGGTCGCCTCCCGGCGGGAGCGGTACGGCTCCAACACCCTGACCGCGCAGGCGCCACCGTCCGTGTGGTCGGTCGTCTTCCAGCAGCTGCGCGACCCGATGAACATCATGCTGATCGCCGTCGCGGCGGTCAGCGCGGCCATCGGGCAGGGGTCGACGGCCCTCATCGTCGGGTTCCTGGTGGTGATCAACGTCGTCATCGGGGCCCGCCAGGAGATGCTCGCGCGCAAGAGCGTCGACGCCCTGGCCACGATGCAGGAGCCGCAGTCCCGCGTGCGGCGGGACGGCGCGCTGGTGCAGATCCCCGCCCACGACCTGGTGCCCGGCGACATCGTCGAGCTCGAGGCCGGTGACATCGTGCCCGCCGACGGCCGGCTGCTGCGGACCGCCACGATGGAGACCCAGGAAGCGGCGCTGACCGGGGAGAGCACCCCGATCGGCAAGGACGTGCTCACGCTCGCCGACGAGGACGTCCCGCTCGGCGACCGCGCCAACATGGCGTTCCAGAACACGTCCGTCACCCGCGGCACGGGGACGATGCTCGTCACCGCGACGGGCATGACCACGCAGATCGGCACCATCGCCACGCTCCTGTCGTCGGTGGAGAAGACGAAGTCGCCGCTGCAGCGCGAGCTCGACAAGCTCACCAAGGTCCTCGGCGTCATCGCGTGGAGCGCGGTCGCGGTCATCGTGGTGATCGGCATCGTGCGCGGCCAGTCCCCGAGCGACCTGCTGTTCCTCGCGACGGCGGTGGCCATCTCCGCCATCCCGACCGGCCTGCCGACGTTCGTGCAGGCCATGCTCGCGTACGGGGCCCGGCAGCTCGCCGACGCGAAGGCGGTCGTCGCCAACCTCAACGACGTCGAGACGCTCGGGGCGACCAGCTCGATCAACTCCGACAAGACCGGCACGCTGACCCTCAACGAGATGACGGTCGTCGCCCTCTACACGGTGGGGCAGCACTTCACGGTCGAGGGCAACGGGTACGCCAAGACCGGCAAGATCCTGCAGACGGCCGGCGCGGAGGTGCCCGACCTGACGCCGCTCGCGTACGGGCTCTGCCTGGCGAGCGACGCGACGGTCTCCGACGACGGCGCCGTCATCGGCGACCCGACCGAGGCCGCGCTCGTGGTGCTCGCCGCCAAGCTCGGCATCGACGCCGAGGAGAGCCGCCGGACGTACCCCCGCGTCGCAGAGGTCCCGTTCGACTCGGCGTACAAGTTCATGGCGACCGCCCACTGGCTCCCCTGGCGTGGCGACCGGTCGCTGGTCGAGGTGGTCAAGGGCGGGCCGGACGTGGTCCTGCAGCGCTGTACGCACGCCCTGGCCGGTCCAGGCGAGGTGGTCCCGCTGGAGACCATGCGCCCGGACATCGAGGCGGAGATGGACCGCCTCGCCGAGCAGGGCCTGCGCACGCTCGCCTTCGCGACGCGGTTCCTCACGCCCGCCGACGAGACGGCCCTGGTCGCCGACCCGATGTCCTACGTCGAGCAGCTCGTGTTCGTGGGCCTGGTCGGCATCGTCGACCCGCTGCGGCCCACGGCGAAGGTCGCCGTCGAGATCGCCCTGAAGGCCGGCATCGAGGTCCGCATGATCACGGGCGACCACGCGGTGACCGCCAGCGCGATCGGCCGGCAGCTGGGCCTCGGCCCGGGCGCGATCAGCGGACCCGAGCTCGCGGCCCTCACCGACGAGGAGCTGCTGGAGCGGCTGCCGAACCTGCACGTGTTCGGCCGCGTCACCCCCGAGGACAAGCTCCGGCTCGTCCAGCTCATGCAGAAGCAGGGCCTCGTGGTCGCCATGACCGGTGACGCCGTCAACGACGCCGCCGCGATCAAGCAGGCCGACATCGGCGTCGCGATGGGCTCCGGCAGCGAGGTCACCAAGCAGGCCGCGCGGCTGGTCCTGACCGACGACAACTTCAGCACCCTGGTGCACGCCGTCGAGCTGGGCCGCAGCATCTACCAGAAGATCACGGCGTACATCCGGTTCCAGATGAGCCAGCTCATCGGCCTCGTCGTGCTGTTCCTGGCGGCCAGCGTCTTCGACATCGCCGACGGGGTCGCGATGACCCCGATGATGGTGCTCTTCCTCAACTTCTTCGTCTGCGTGTTCCCGGTGATCGCGATCATGCTCGACCCGGTCGGCCCCGGGATCATGGACCGAGCGCCCCGGGACCCGAGGCTCGGCATCAGCAACGGCGCCGCGGTGCGCCGCTGGATCCTCTACGGCGCCGTCCTGTGCATCGCCTCAGCCGTCCCGCTGGTCGCCGGTCCGGACACCCCGGCCGCCGACCGCGCCACCGCGTCGATGACCATGGCGTTCGTCGTCATGGGGCTCGGCTCGGTCCTGTCCGGGCTGGTCCTGCGGCGCGAGCCGGAGTCGGGCCTCGCCGCCCCGGTGCTGACCGCCGTCAAGGTGCTCTCGGTCCCCGTCATCCTCGTCGTGCTGGCCACCGAGCTGGGCTTCCTGCAGAGGTGGCTCACCACGCAGCCGCTGTCCGGTCCGCAGTGGCTGGCCTGCCTGGGCCTCGCGCTGCTGCTGCCGATCGTCGCGGAGGTCGACAAGGTGCTCCAGCGGCGCCGGGCGGCCACGGCGCTCGTGCTGCACCCGCAGGAGGCGGTGAGCCCGGCGCGCGCCCGCCGCTAGTCAGTCGAGCAGCGGCGGGGGTGCCTGGAGGTCGTACGCGCGGAACAGGACCGCGTGCTCGACCCCCATCGCACGCCCCTGCATGCCGGCGATCATCGGGAGCATGTCCTTCGGCGCCGGGTGTCCCGGCAGCCCGGCGAGGTACTCGGCGTGCGCGTCGAGGGACGCGATCCCGGCCTGCAGGGCGTCGCGGTCGACCGCCACGCCGTGCGTCGCCCGCGGGTCCCCGCTGACCAGGAGCCAGCGGACCTGCCAGGGCTCCAGGCCGTCGTCGAGGAGCTCGGTGAACACCCATCGGTTCCCGGCGTCGCGCACCGCGTCGAGCGTGGCCAGCCCGGCGACGCGGTGGTCGGCCATGTTCAGCCCGGCGACGAATTCGATCTCCCACGACCCGGTGAGCACCACGTCGGGCCGGAGCTCCCGGATGCGCCGCGCGATGTCCCGCCGCAGCGGCAGCCCGTACTCGAGCACGCCGTCGGGATGCTCCAGGAACGTCACGTCGCTGACCCCGACCGCCGCCGATCCCGTGACCTGCTCGCGGGTGCGGACCTCCCGGGTGCGGTCCGGCGGGGTCGCGTCCATGCCGGCCTCTCCCCGGGTGAGCACCAGGTAGGAGACCTCGACCCCGCGCGCGGTCCACATCGCGACCGCCGACGAGGTGCCGTACTCGACGTCGTCGGGGTGCGCGACGACGCACAGCACGCGACGGAACTCGGAGTCCGGCAGGGCCGGCAGCAGCTCGGGCATGCCGGTGACGCTACGCGCGGTCCAGCTCCGCACGGAAGGCGTCGAGCGCGGCCGACGAGAAGAGCACGAACCGCACCAGCGCGACGCCCTCCGGTCCCGAGCCCGGGGCCGTCGTCCCCTCCTGCCACGCCCGGACGGTCCCGACGGCGACGCGGGCGACGTCGTCGACGGCCCAGCCGTACACGCCGGCGCTGACGGCGGGGAACGCGACGCTCGACGCGCTCAGCCCCACGGCGAGCTCGAGCGGCCGCGCGAAGCACGACGCCAGCAGCACGGGGTCGGTCTGCCCCCGGTGCCGGTTCGGGCCGACGGTGTGGACCACCCACCGGGCGGGCAGGCGGAAGCCGGGGGTCGCGACGGCGTCGCCCACGGACAGCCCGTCCGGCAGCGTGGTCCGGCGCAGCTCCCGGCACGCGGCGAGCAGCTCGGGACCGGCGGCGGCGTGGATCGCGCCGTCGACTCCCCCGCCGCCGAGCAGGGACGAGTTCGCGGCGTTGACGACGACGTCGACGCCCTGCGTCGTGATGTCGCCGAGCACCGCCTCGATCAGCATCCCGCCATCATCCCCGTCGCCCGACGACATGGGTAAGGCCCCTCGGACGCTTACTCCGAGGGGCCTTCACCGGTTCTCAGGGTACAAGAGGCCCCCCGCCGGACGGGTGAACGACGCGCCCGTCGTCCACATCTTTCGTCCACACCCCTGTGTCTACCGGCCGTTCACGCGGGCGAACCTGTGGACAAGGGTGTGGGTAGAGCGGTGGACAAAGAAAGCTCCGAGAAGCCCTTGCGGCCCCCTGCCGAAGAGGGTTAGAAATCTCACATCGAGATCGACAGATCGAGAACCGCAGGCGAAGGATCCCTCCCGGGGAGACTGAAACCGCAGGTCAGGTGGCCTCTTCGGAGATCACGTGGACCGGGTCGAGGACCACTCGGACAGGGCCGGGACCTCGACGCACGGGACCCTTCGGGGACTCGAGCCGGCGGCGCAGAACGCCCTTCGGGGAGGTGGCGCCGGTGGGGACAGGCTGTGGATGTCGGACCGACCGGAGAACGGACGACCACATCGCCGTGGCAACACGACGACCCGCGGATGACGACGCGGGGGCCGTCAAGGACCGGAAGGTCGTTCGCAGTCGTCCCGCCCGTGGCGGGTCGTCGGTGCCGGAGCCCCTCGGGGTGAACCGCGTCGGCGACGAACCGGGTGCCGGGACGTAGCCGCACCGTCAGCGCGGCGTCGGTGACCGGTCCGCCGGTCACGGAAGACCTGCGAGCACGGAAGGGCCCCTCGGACGCTTACTCCGAGGGGCCCTCTCCGTCTGTCCGGACCCTCCCGGTTCACGGTGGTCGGTGCTGAATCCTTTCGGGTGGTTTGCCCCCGACCTTCTCGTGGCTCAGGGCTCCTCCTGGTTCGGTATGTTCCGTCGGGCCCGCGGAGCACCGATCGCGCGGGCGTGCATCTGTGCTGCCGCGCGGTCGCGGCCGGGGAGGGAGTGCCGTGGTGGCGATGGTGACGGAGCCCGCCGAGGAGGAGCGTCGGGCGACGGCCGGCAGGTGGGTGCTCCGCGGAGTCGGCGTCCTGGCCGTCTGGACGGCGTGGACGTTCCTGGTGGGCGCCACGCTCCTCCTGACCGGGAACGGGGGGACCACCGCGAGCACGGCGGTCGCGATCGCGCTCATGCTGGTGGCGCTCGTCCCGACCTGGTTCCTGCTGCGCGCAGCGCCCTCCCGCTGGTGGCTCATGGCCCTCGCGACCACGGTCCTGTTCGCGGTCGGCTTCACCCTGGGCGGGCTGGGAGGTCCCAGCCTCGCGCGCATGACCAGCGTCGGCGCGTCGCTGCCCGTGGCCACCGGCGCCCAGCTGCTGACCGTGTCCAGCGTCGAGAACACGCTCTGCCTCCAGGAGTGCTCCCAGGTGTCGTACCTGTACGCGGTCGTCGACTCCGGCACCGCGCGGGCCGACGTCGGGACCGAGCTCGTGGCCCGCGGCTGGGAGGCGCTCGGCGACGGTGCGTACTGCCGGGACCAGTTCGGCGTCCGCCTGACCGACGCCGCGGACCCCACGATCGTCGACCCGCCGGCGCCGCCGCCCGGCATGGAGGTGCTGAGCGTCGCGACGAGCCGCTGCGAGCGTGGCTAGGCGTCCGGTACCGACTCCAGCAGGATCGTCACCGGTCCGTCGTTGACCAGCTCGACCGCCATGTCCGCCCCGAACACCCCCGTGGCCACCTCGAGCCCGCGAGCACGCAGGGCGTCGACGACAGCCTCGACGAGCGGCTGCGCGACCGGCCCGGGTGCCGCCGCGTTCCAGGTGGGCCGGCGGCCCTTGCGCGTGTCCGCGTAGAGCGTGAACTGGCTGACGACGAGCACGGGGGCTCCGACGTCCACCGCGCACTGCTCGTCGCGCAGGATGCGCAGCTCGGCGATCTTGCGGGCGACCAGCTCGACCTGGACGGGACCGTCGCCCGGCGTGACGCCGACGAGCGCCACCAGCCCGGGCCGGTCGATCGCGCCGACCACGACGCCGTCGACCGTCACGGACGCGCGCGTGACGCGCTGGACGACGGCCCTCATGCGCCGAACGTCGCGACGACCTCGCCGACGGCCCTCCCGTGGCCCAGCACGGGCGTCAGGGCGACGGCCTCGACGAGCGCGCGGTCGACGCCCGCCACGGTGAGCGCGGCCGCGAGCACGGCGGGCCGGGGACGGGACGACCCGTCGACGATCTTCAGCGCGACCGCACCGCCGTCGGGCAGCCCGGCCGCGTAGACGCCGTCGGCCCCGTCCTTGGCGACGAGGCCGGGGACCGCCTCCATGAACCGCGTGGCGTCCCGACCGGTGCCGGCGACGTGCCACGGGTGCGCGGACATCGCTCGACCTGTGCGCCGCGGGAGCCCGTCGCCGCACGCGAGCCCCGCGAACGAGCGGGCGAGCCCCCGCAGCGTCGTGGAGAACAGCGGTGCGCCGCAGCCGTCGACCGTCACCAGCTCGACGGGTACGCCGGTGAGCTCACCGACCACCGCCCGCGTCGCGACCTGCAGCGGGTGCTCCGGCTCGAGGTAGTCCTGTGTGGGCCAGCCTGCGGCCACGCACGTCGCGAGCATCCCCGCGTGCTTCCCGGAGCAGTTCTGGGTGAGCGGCTCGGTGCCGTGCCCGTCGGCACGCCACCGCCACGCGGAGTCGGGGTCCAGGGGCCAGTCGGGGGTGTTCCGCAGGTCGTCGGCACCCAGTCCCGCGGACGCGAGGATGCCGCGGACGACGTCGAGGTGCGCCGGCTCCGCGTTGTGGCTGGCGCACACCAGGGCGAGCTCGGCACCGTCGACGTCGAGCCCCGCGCGCAGCATCGCGACCGCCTGCAACGGTTTGAGGGACGACCGCGCCCACATCGTCGCGTCGGGGTCACCCAGGGCGAACCGCTGCGACCCGTCGGGTGCCAGCACCACGACGTGGCCGGTGTGCACAGACTCCACCAGTCCCCCGCGCAGCACCCGCGCGAGCGGGACCGCGGCGGCTCCGATGTCGGTCACGCTCACCAGCCGCCGGAGGGGCCGGACGGACCGCGCGGACCGCGCCGGCCGGAGTACGGCGTCACGGCCGGCTTCACGTCGACCAGGTACACGATCGCGCCGACCGCCGCGAGCAGCGCGAGGAACGACGGGAGGTGCGGCACCCCGGGGATCGGGATCACGCTGAAGGACACCGCCGTGGCGACGCCGACGATCGCTCCCCAGAACCCCTTCGTCCGCTTCCCGGCCTGCGGGAACGCGCTCGACGGCCGCCGGAGCAGGTCGATGAGCGCCCACAGGCTCAGCCCGAAGATGGCGATGTAGAAGACGAAGAAGATGACGACCTGCAGGCTCGCGATCACGGGGCGAGCCTACGAGACATCACGGGACGACGAGCAGGCCTTCGGCGCGCGCCGCAGCCGCGAGGTGCTCGTCCCACGCGGCGACGACGAGGTCGGGCGACCGCAGCTCCAGGGCCGAGGCGAGGTGCAGGGCGTCCGCGGCGCGCAACGGGTGGCGGCCGACGAGCGCGGCGGCCGACGCCGTCACGACGTCCCGCAGCTCCAGCACGTGCAGCCCGGGCCACAGCCGCTCCCACGCCGTGAGCGCCTGCGCCGCCGCCTCGTCGTCGAGCCGGCCCGCGCGCCGGCCCCCGGCGAGCACCGCACGCACCTCGGCATCGGCCAGCCGGGACGTGACCACGAGGTCGGCGCCGTCCCACAGCGCCGCGACCAGCGCGGAACCGGGCTCGGCGACGCACAGCTTCACCAGCGCGCTGGTGTCGAGGTAGACGACCGCCATCTCAGCGCCGCAGCCGACGGACCAGGTCCGAGACCCCGCCCTTGGCCGCCGGGGCGCCGCGCTCCGTGGACGACCGCGCCGGTGGGCGCGGTGCCGGGGCGGGCGTCAGGAGCCCGTCCCGCTCGAGCCGCGTCAGCAGGTCCGCCGCCGCGATGCCGCTGAGCCGCGCCACGGGGATCCCGCGCTCGGTGATGACCACGTCCTCCCCGGCGCGTGCGGCCTCGATCCACTGCCTGAGCTCTGCGCGCAACGCGCTGACCGAGACGTCCACGCAGCGACCGTACCGAACCCGCCCCCCGGGCGGGGGAGGTTGCGGGCCGGTCGGCCGTCCGGTCACCGTCCCGGCTCGACCCGGCGGGTCAGATCTCGGGCAGAGAGTCGCGCGCGGCCTGCGGGGCGACGCCGGCCGCCTCCAGCAGGTCCACCACGAGCGACCGGTGCAGCAGGACCAGGCTCTGCACCTGCCAGTCGCTCGCGGCCAGCCGGAACGGGTCGAGCGCCCCGGCGACGGCCAGCAGCAGGGTCCGCGCACGCTCGGGGTCACGGCCGGCACCCAGCGCCGCTGCGAGCTCGTCGGCCGCGTTCGCGGTGGCCTCGACCTGCGCCGCGACCGTCGCCATGTCGTGGGTGTGCGCGTCGACTGCCGAGAGGCAGCGCCGTGCGAGCACGCGGGCGTTGCGCATGGCACGGTCGATGAGGACCGCGTCGGCGGCGAGCCCGGCCAGCTCCTCGCGGTACTTGCGGATGGTCGGGGACACCCGGGCCAGCTCGCCGGCGTTCGTCGCCGTCTCGGACCACTCGTCGAGGGCCGGCTGCGACGCCCGCCCCCGCACCAGCGCGTCCTCGACGTCCGCCGTCGACCCCTCCCGCAGCCCGCGCGCGAGGATGCGCAGCACCCCCGCCAGGTCCTCCACGGCGGCACGCGCGAGCGTCCGGGGGTACCGACGCGGGTCGCGCGGGGTCAGCAGCGCGACCGCGAGCGCCACGGCACCGCCGATCGCCGCGTCGACCCACCGCCCGACCGGCCCCCCGGTCGCGGAGATCGCGGGCAGGCCCACGATGACCAGCGCCTGCACACCCGCCTGCGTCGTGAGCATCTGCCCGCGGTCGATGAACCGCGCGATGATCGCCGCCAGGAACAGGACCACGGCCACCTGCCAGGCGCCGTTGCCGATGAGGTGCACCAGCAGGTCCCCGAGCGCGACCCCGATCGCCACGCCCACGGCCAGCTCGGCGACCCGCCGGACCGACCGGTCCGTCGTGAACCCGAGCGCGATCCACGCGCTGACCGGGGCGAAGAACGGGTACGGGTGCCCGACCGCGTACCTGGCGATGGCGAACGCGATCCCCGCCGCGACGGACGCCTGCAGGATCGGGAACCACGCGGCGCGCACCCGGGCCCAGCCCTGGCGGAGCCTGACCTCGGCGACGACGCGCGCGCGCGAGTCCGGACCCGTCACAGCATCGGGTGCTGCCCCAGGCCGCGGGTCAGGGGCCCGCGCGCGGCGGGCCGGTCCACGGACACGCCGTCGCCGGGCACGATCTGCTCCTGGCCGGCCGCGACGGACCCCGCCTCGGAGTCCACGACGAGCTCGCCGTCCGCCGGCACCGACCGCTTGACCACGGCGAGCGCGACCGGGCCGAGCTCGTGGTGGCGCGCGACCGTGGTGACCTGCCCGACCACCCGGCCGGGCTCCTGGGAGTCGGCGCTCCTGACGACGTCGTGCACCGCCGCACCGGGCTCGGGCAGGAGGTGCCCGGAGCCGTCGAGGTGCAGCATCACCAGGCGGCGCGGCGGCCGGCCGAGGTTGTGCACGCGGGCGACGGACTCCTGCCCGCGGTAGCAGCCCTTGGTCAGGTGGACCGCGGTGCGCAGCCAGTCGAGCTCGTGCGGGATGGTCCGGTGGTCGGCCTCGTGGGACGCGCGCGGACGCCACGCCTCGACGCGTGCGGCCTCGCTGGCCCAGGTGCCGACCAGCGGCCAGCCGGCGGCCTCCCGTGCGCGCACCTCCTCGACCAGCCGGTCCCGCGGGACCAGCACGAGCCGCCAGTCGCGGTCGGCGCCGGGGTGCTCGTCGTCGGCCGGCCCGTACCGGGTGCCGCCGGGCGCCGTGGTGGGCCACGGGTCGCGCCAGGTGATCGGCTCGTCGGGCGCGCCCTCCGCGTCGACGGGCTCGCCGATGGCGGCCCAGTCGTCGGTCGCGTCGACGATCTCGACGCGCAGCATGAACTTCATGCGGTTCAGCCACGCGGCCAGCCCGATGGGCGTCTCGGTGATCAGCCAGGTGGTCTCGCCGTCGTCGACGACACCCGCGGCGTGCTCCACGTGCCCCTGCGGGCTGAGCACCAGCAGCTCCGTCGAGGTCCGCGGCGCCAGCGCCGTCAGCTCCTGCGTGGTGATCGAGTTCAGCCAGGTCAACCGGTCGGGGCCGGTGACGGTGACGACGCCGAGGTGCGACTGGTCGACCACCGCGCCGCCGCGGGACAGGGCGCGCTGCTCGGCGGTCGGGTCGCCGTAGTGCCAGGCGACACCGTCGTCGGGACCCGCGCCACGGACCGCACCGCGGCGTGCCAGCAGCGGGCTGCTGTGCCGCGGGGGCTCCCCGTGGGTGGCCGGGGTCTCGACGGGAACGTCGGTGGTCATCAGGCCTCGTCGTCGGTGAGGGCCCCGACGCGCGCGAGGCGGCCGGAGGCGTAGGACTGCATGGGGTGACCGAACGCGGCGATGTCGTGCGCCCACATGAGCTCGCCGTTGACCAGTCCGTAGAGGCGCTTGCCGGCGCTCACGTCGGCCCCGGAGGCGGTGCGCACGATGGCGTCGCTCACCAGGTCGATGCGACCCTTGCCGACGGCCCCGATGTACACGGCGACGTGTCCGGACGGGTCCGCGACCAGGAGCTCGACGGCGTGCTGGTCCTCGGTGAGGCCCCAGTCGGCGGGACGTTCCGGCGGGACCCGCCAGTAGCCCGACTCGGTCTGCCAGACGGGGGCGGG
>NZ_BJWH01000004.1 GCF_007990265.1 Cellulomonas terrae | reverse complement strand
GGGCCCGGAGCGACCAGCTCCGGGCCCGCGTCCGTGTCTGCGGCCCGCCGGGACGAGCTCAGACCCGCTGGGCACCGGCATCGAGGACGCTGCGCCGACCCTCGTTGCGCGCGTCGTCGAGCAGAGCGTGAAGACGCCGCCTCGACTGCCGCCGTTGCCACACGAGGGCCACGACGACGGACGACACCCCGACGAGCACCATGAGCTGCGGCCAGGGCATCACCACCGCGGTCGTCCCTGAGCCGATCGACGCGAGCGCAGGGGCCTCGCCGCTCACGACGACGACCTGAGGGTCCACCGTGACCGACACCGGGACCAGGACCGACGGCCAGACGTCGGCGACGCTCACGACGAGCCGTCGGGTGTCCCCCACGAGCAGCTCCTGGGGCTGCTCCTTCGAGGGGAACGTCGTCGCGCGACCACCCGCGGTGACCACCCCCGTCACCCGCAGCCGGGTGTTCCCGGTGTTGACGACGTCGAGCTCCACCGTGAGATCGCCGGGGGCGAAGGGGTTCCAGGACGAGCGGTACGACGACGTGACGTTCTCGATCGTCGCCCCCGGGGCCAGGGTCCCGCTCACCCTCGTCATGACGCGAAAGCCCACGCGGCTCTCGACACCGACGCTCGCGCCGCCCGCCCCGGTCGACGTCGACACGACCGACGCGGCGACGCCGGCGGCGTGGTCGCCGGGCTCGGCGTCCGCCGGGACGGTGATCGTGAACGGCACGGTGGAGGTCGCCCCTGCCGGCACCGTGACGGAGTCGACGAGGTCGATCCAGGTCCCTGCGGCCGTCGAGGTCCGGCTCGCGGGCAGGATGGTGAACCGGCCGTCCTCGTTGAAGAGCCCGTCGGCCGCGGTGAGGCCGAACGTGACGTCCTGGCCGCCGAAGTTGTGCACCGCGAGGTGCTCCACGACGCTCTCGCCCGGGTCGAGGTCCTGCTCGATCCAGGGACGCCCGTCCGGACCGGCCCCGTCCGCGGGTTGCACGGACCAGGTGACCGCGCCGCCGGCGTCCGCCGCGGCGGCCGCGGTGGTGGCGGTGGCCGGGACGACCAGGAGCGCGCCGAACAGCAGTGCGGCCGCGGCGCGCACGAGGACGGGACGACAGATCACGAGAACTCCCTCATGAGTGCCGGACGGGTCCGTGGGTCTGCCCACAGCCCCGTCCGCGAACGGTTACTCGAACAGCGAGAGCGTGAGCACGGACGAGTACGCACCCGCCGGCGTGTTCAGCGGCACCTTCAGGAACAGGCCGGCGTTCGCCGTCCAGGAGCCCGCGACGGCCTGCGTCGTCGCCGAGTCGTTCAGCGTCATCGCGAGCAGCTCGGGGCCCGCGATGCCTTCGAGGCCGACGTTGTTCGGCCCGTCGTCCAGGATCGTGTCGACCTGGTCGCCGGGGAGCACCTCATAGGTCTCACCGGGGTCGACGACGCTCGGCGTCCAGCCGAGGTAGCCGGCCGAGATAGCCGGCTGGCCCCCGCCGTCCGTCGAGACGAGGTCCGACGCCTGGCCGACGACCGCCCACGCAGCCCCCTCCGGGATCGTGGTGCGCGTGTCGGTGATGGTCACCGACGGGAGGGCACCGAAGAACTGACGCTGGGTGGTGTCGTCCGACACGCCCTCGGTCAGCGTCGTCGAGCTGGCCGCGACGGTCATCGCCAGGGTGCCGGGACCGGTCAACGGCTCGATCGTCGTCAGCACCTCGACGCCGTCCGACTGCTGCAGCTCGTCGGCGAACGCGGCGCCACCGACTCCCAGCAGCAGAGCGCCGCCGACGGACGCCATCGCGACCCGAGCCGCGATCGCACTGTTCCTCGTCATAGAGATCTCCATCCTGTGGACAGCGTCCTCGCTGCCACATGTCGACGCCCGGCCGGGGTGGCCGGTTCAGGTGGGGGTGCGGTGGCCCGTGGCCCGTCGTCGGGTCACGGGCCACCGCGTGCGGGATCCCGGGTCAGCCGCAGGTGGCCGCGGCGACCGGGGTCTCGATCGTCCGGGTGCCGCTCGCGGTCACGGTGGTGGTCACCGTCGCCGCGGGAATGCCGGCCAACCGGGTGGTGAGGGCCTTGCTGGCGCTCGCGCCCGCGGCGATCACGCCGAACGACGCGGTGCCGTACGGGGTCTGGGTGGTCACCGTGGCGGCCCCCGGACCCTGGTTGGCTGCCGTGACGACCAGCACGACCTTGCCCGCGACACAGCGGGTCGAGGTCGTGACCGCGACCTGCGGTCCCGCCGCCACGACGGTCACGGTCACGGTCACGGGCGCGGACGGGAGCGTCCCGTCGTTCGCCCGGTAGGTGAACGTGTCCGTGCCGGAGAACCCGGCCGCGGGCGTGTAGGTGAACCCTCCTGCGGCCGCCAGCGTCACCGTGCCGTGCGCCGGCTGGGTGACGTTCGTGGCCGTGAGCGGGTTGCCCTCGGCGTCGGTGTCGTTGGCCAGGACGCCCGGCGCCGCGACCGTGAGGGGATCGCCCTGCGGGGTCGTCCAGGAGTCGGCGACCCCGGTCGGCGCCGTGTTGGGGGGCGGGGGGCCCTCGAGCAGGTCGTCGATCTGCTCCTCGGTCAGCGCGTAGCCGAACATCTGGAACTCGTCGACCAGGCCGTCGAACCGCCCGTCCGGCCAGCTGGTGCCACCGATCAGGTTGGCGGTCGTGCTCCCGGCCACCCCGACGTCACTCATGTCGAGCGTGAAGTCGGTCCGGGTGCCCCTCAGCTCACCGTTGAAGTAGATCTTCCCGGTGGTGCCGCTGTGCGTGTAGACGACGTGCGTCCACTGGTTCAGCGGCAGGTCGTTGCCGCCACCGAGGGTCAACCGCTCCTGGTTGGCGACCCCGGCCTTCTTGAACGTGGCGGCGAACCCGGTGGCACCGGCCGCGTTCGTGTTCGACTGCAGCAGGAAGAACGTGTCCGTGCTGCTGCCGATCTGCACGAGCGGGACCCAGGCGGGCAGGACGTCCGGTCGTGCCCACACGGACACGCTGAACTCCTCGTCCATGCCGGCCTGGACGTCGTCCGGCAGGCGGGCCTGGTTGCCCGTGGCGGATCCGCCGCCGGGCAGCGAGAGCGCGGCGCCGAACTTCCCGCTCGGCGTCCAGCCGGTGCTGCCCTGGAGCGTCGCCGCCCCGATCGACTGGTCCAGACCGCTGTTGGCGGCTGTGGTGCCCGTCCCCTCGTCGAACGTGTACCGGATGGGCACCCCCGATCCCGGGGGCGGCCCCTGGACCGTGTGCGTGAGCGTGCCCGTCGAGTCCCGCCAGCCCTCGGCGGCCACGAACCGCGCCTCGACCTGGTGGTCGCCGCGCTTGAGCGTGAGCTCGGGGAACGTCGCCACCCCCGCCGTCAGGGTCTGCGTCGTGCCGACGGCAGCCCCGTCCACCCACAGCGCGACCGAGCCGGTCGCCGGCTCGCCGTCCTCACCCTCGACCGTGGCCGTGAAGGCCACCGGCTCCGCGAACGGTGACGGGGAGGCCGGGTCGGCCGTGACCGTCGTCGTCGTGCGCAGCGCGGTGCCGTCGTCGTACAGGGCCCCCACGTCGTCCGCCGACAGCGTGGACGTGTAGATCCGGACGTCGTCCATGAGCCCGTCGTACGCCGGGTCGGGGAACCCGTTGCGGCCCAGCCAGTTGTTCGACGTGGGCCCGACGTCGGTCATGTCGATGGTGAGATCGTCCCGGCTCGCGACGGCCACGCCGTTCAGGTACAGCGTGCCGGTCGCGCCCGTGCGGGTGAACGCGACGTGGTTCCACTGGTTGGCGACGACGTCCTTCGTCGGCGTCGCGTAGACGCGTTCCTGCAGGGCGCTGCCCTTCGCCTTGAAGGTCGCCGCCAGGCCGGTGCCCCCCGCCGCCTGGGTCTGCATCTGGATCTGGAAGAAGCTGCCCGCGCCCTCCAGCCCGTCCCCGAGGTGGAACAGGCCGATCCAGTTCGCCTTGGTGTCCGGACGGACCCAGAACGAGGTGGAGAAGCTCTCCGCACCCTGCAGCAGGTTGTCCGGCAGGTCCACGGCGTTCGCGTTGGAGCCGCCCGACAGGTCGAGCGCGCCGCCGAGCACACCGTTCGCGGACCAGCCGGCGTTGCCCGTCAGGGTCGCCGCCCCGACCGACGAGTCGGTGCCGGTGTTGGCCGCCGACGCCCCCTCGCTCTCCTCGAACTCGTAGTGGACGGGGACGTCGCCGAGGCCTGGGTCCACGCCGATGACGACGAGGTCGTCGATGACGAGACCCGCGCCCGCGCCGGCCAGCGACAGCGTCTCGGTCCGCGCCGTGGCCGTGAAGGTCCCGACGTACGTGCCGAACGTGATCGGTCCGCTGCTCTGCGACGGCGTGTCCGTCGTCGCGGTGAGCGTCGTGCTCAGGGAGCCGACCGACAGTGCGGCCGTCCCCGGACCGGAGCCCGCCGCCGACCGGCTGTCGCGTGCGTAGCGCAGCGAGATCCGGTACTCGCGGTCGGGCTCGAGGCCTGTGAGCGTGCGCTCGAGGCTGCCCGAGCCGCCCAGGGCGACGTGGTACCCGGTGAGCCCGAGGCCGCCCTGGCCGGGCGCGGTGCCGCGCACGAGCTGGACCTGGCTGTCGACGGTCCACGGCGCCATCCGGGCGTTGCCCGGCGCCACGTCGACGACCGCGGCGGGGTTGCCGCCACGCCAGTCGGTGGGCAGCCGCGGGTACTCGAACTGGTCGACGACCTGCGGGGTCCGCTTGTCCATCGGAACCTCGGGGTCGATGTCCACGATCGACGCGACCGACGGGGTGCCGTCGGCGTCGAAGACGAACAGCATGTACGCGCCCGGAGGGGCGTAGGTGCCGTCCTGCGGTGCCGTGATGGTGACCTCGCCCGACCCGGGCACCTGCGTGAACTCCAGGTCCTGGAAGTTCTGGTCGTTGTTGAAGCCGTGCGTCACGGACCCGTTGCGGACCAGGGTCACGCGGGAGACGTCTCCCGACGTCTCGATCCCGAACGTGCCGTCGTAGCCGATGGCGTCGGGGGCCTCGGTGATCTCCGGCCGCTCGGCCGGCTCCTGGCCGTCGAACAGGTACGCCGGGGAGTAGTACTCGACGTCCGTGTAGTTCCGCGGACCGGGCGCACCGCCACCGCCGACCATCACGCGGCCGTCGGGCAGCAGCAGCGCCGCGGAGTGGTAGAGCCGGGCGTGCTCGTACGGCGCCGCGACGGTGGTCCACTCCCCCGTCTCGGGGTCCCAGATCTCGGCGTTCGTGACGTACCCGCCACCGCCGTTGTTCGTGCGGCCCCCGCCCGTGACGAGCACGTCGCCGTCGGGCAGGACCGTCGAGGTCGCCCAGTGGCGCTGGTGCTCCATCGGCTCGGTCGCCGTGATGACGGGATTGGCGGTGCCGCCGGTGATGTCGACCGTGAAGCCGGCGCGTGCGCCGTCGGGGCCGCCACCGTTGGCCCACCAGCCGCCGCCGACCTGGAGGATCTTGCCGGGCCGGTACATCGTGGCCGTCGACGTCGCGCCCACCGGGTTGCCGTCGGCGCCCTGGTTGGCGATGCCTGCCGGGAGCGTCCCGCGCAGGGTCAGCTCGCCCTCACCGCCGTTGCCGGCCGGGTCGAGCTCGAACATCTGCGTGCCGCTGATGTTGAAGAGCGTGCCGCTGCCGGGGGTCACGAACGCCCGCGGGTACCACCACCGGTTCTCGTCGGCTCCCGGGTGGTCCGCGCCACCGTCGCCGTACGCCGCCGGGCTTCGGGCGCCGTCCAGGGTCCTCCAGCCGCTGCCCTCGTCGGGCGTGTAGATCTCGGGGGTGAGCACGCCCGGTCCGCCGGGCCCGCCGCGCAGGCTGCCGCCCTGGACCACGATGTCGCCGTTGGGCATCGTCGTCCCGGTCGGGTACCAGCGCGGGTAGTTCATGGGCGCCTCGTTCTGCAGCCCGTTGTTGGTGGTGTAGCTGGTGACGCCGATCGCCGCGTCGTTCGGTGCGTTGCCGCCCAGGCCGTCGTCACCGCCGACCGTCATCGTCGAGTGGTCGTGCGGGTTCTGCACCTGCATGGAGCAGAAGAGGTCGGTGTAGGTGGTGTTCGGCAGGATGCCGGTGCGCAGGTTCGCGAGCGTGCGCTCCTGCGCCGGGTCCCAGACGTCGACCTCCATCTGGCCGCCCTGCGTGATCGTGCTGTTGCCGGTCCAGTCGTACGGTGCGGTGTCGTTGCCCCAGCCGCCGACGCTGCCGAAGGACTGCACCGTGCCGTCGGAGGTGAGCGCCATGTTGATGGGCATCAGGGGCCACGGGGTGACGTCGCTCCAGGCGCCGTTCGCCTCCTTGGACGGGGCCGAGCAGTCGGCCTCCAGGAGACCGGAGGCGTACGCGAGGCCGTTGCGCATCTGGGTGCGGATGACCGGCTCGGAGTACGCGGTGCCCTCGTGGCCCATCGCGGAGTACCAGGACCGACCCGCGTCGATCTCCTGGCACCACGTGATCGGGTGCGAGGTGCCCTGGCGGCCGCCGCCGTACGACGCCTCGTCCGCGAGGAGCAGGGTGCGCACGTCCGGGGCGGGGTTGACGGTCCAGTCGTACCACTCGTCGCTGCGCGTGAAGCTCGTCGGGAGGCCCTGCGTCAGCGGGTGCAGGACGTCGTTGACGACGACGCGGCCCGGGCGCACGGCGGGGTTCTCGGGGTGGCCCTCGGACATCGCGCCGACGAGGCGGGCGTAGAACGGGTTGACGTCGTGCTCGCTCTGGCCGACCGACCAGCCCGTGTAGTGCAGGCCCATGAACCCGCCACCGCCACGGATGTAGGCCTCGAGCGCGGCGCGCTGGGCCGCGTCGAAGAGCACCCCGCCGGTCTGGGCGAACACCATCGCGTCGACGGTGGCCAGGTTCGCCGTGGTGAACGCCGCGGGGTCCTCGGTCTCCTGGATCTCCAGCGTCCGGTCGTGCTCGGTCGCCAGCTCGGTCGCGAGGTCGCGGACGGCCTGCCGCGCCTGCACGTGCGAGGCGTGGAAGTTGGGCTTGTAGAAGAGGAGCACCTTGAGCACCTCGTCGTCGACGGCGGCCGCGGATGCCGGGGCAGCGGTCGCGGGGACCGCGACGGCCAGCGCGGCGGCCAGCGCGACGAGGTGCAGGACCGAACGTCGAGGACGTTCGGTCCGCACGCGGACAGATCGGCGTCGCAGGTTCATCTTTGATCCCTTGATCGTGGACTCAGACCGACTGAGGACCGACCCGGCAGTGCACCGGCGGGTCTCGTCCACAGGGAACGTACTGGCGCAGATTGCGCATATGCAAGAACTTGATCCTGATTCGTGAACTGGGTACGTCTTTGGTTCATATTCATGAATCTGCGGGATGTTTCCGGGCGCGCGAACAGGCACGACGGACCTCCCGTCGTGCCTGGAGCGCGCCGGCGTCAGCCGGCGGCCGCGCCGGTCACCGGAGCTCGGCGATGACCGTCTTGAGCTCCGTGTAGTCGTCCAGCCCGAACGACCCGAGCTCGCGCCCCCACCCGGACTGCTTGAACCCGCCACGCGGGAGCGTGACGTCGTCGGCGTGCCAGGTGTTGAGCCAGACGGTGCCCGCGCGCAACCGCGCACCGACGCGATGGGCCGTCCCGATGTTGGTCGACCAGACACCGGCGGCGAGCCCGTAGACGGTGTTGTTGGCGGCCGCGACGACCTCGTCCTCGGTGTCGAAGGGGATCGCGGTCACGACGGGGCCGAAGATCTCGTCGGTCTGCACCGCCATCTGCTCGGTGACCGAGGTGATCAGGGTCGGGCTGACGAAGAAGCCGCGGTCCCGCGCGGGATCGGTGCTCCCGGCGCTCAGCACGGCGCCGTCGGCGACCGCGCCGCGGATGTAGCCGAGCACCTTGTCGAACTGCTCCTGCGACACCAGCGGGCCCATGTGCGCTCCGGCCTCGAAGCCGTCGCCCACCGTGATCGCGCGGGCCGCGGCGGCGACCCCGTCGACGACCTGGTCGAACACCGCGCGCTGCACGTACAGCCGGGAGCCGTTGACGCAGCACTGCCCCTCGTTGAAGTACCCGCCGAGGACGGCACCCGCGATCGCGGCGTCGAGGTCGGCGTCCGCGAAGATGATGTTGGGCGCCTTGCCGCCGAGCTCGAGGGACACCTTCTTGAGGTTGACCGAGGCCGCGGCCGCGATCTTCTTGCCCACCTCGGTGCTGCCGGTGAACGCGACCTTGTCGACGCCGCGATGGTCGACGAGCGCGGCGCCCGCGTCCCCGAAGCCGGGCAGGATGTTCACGACGCCGGCGGGGAGCCCCGCGTCGAGCAGCAGCTCACCCAGCCGGAGCGCGGTCAGCGGCGTCTGCTCGGCGGGCTTGAGGATGACCGTGTTCCCCGCGGTGATGGCGGGGACGATCTTGAAGGCGGCCATGAGCAGCGGGAAGTTCCACGGCACGATGCCCGCGACGACGCCGATCGCCTCGCGGCGGGTGTAGGCGTGGAAGGACCGGCCCGGCACCGACATCGGGATGGTGGTGCCCTCCATCTTGGTGGCCCACCCGGCGAAGTACCGGAACAGCTCCGCGGCGGTCACGACGTCGCCGTCCCGCGCGGCCTCGACCCGCTTGCCGTTGTCGAGCGCCTCCAGCTGCGCGAACTCCTCGGCGTGCTCCTCGATGAGGTCGCCGATGCGCCACAGCAGGTGCGACCGGTCGCGCGGCGTGAACCGGGACCACGGCGACGGCGACTCGAAGGCGTTGCGTGCGGCGGCGACGGCGCGGTCGACGTCCACGGCGGACGCCTGGGCGACCTGGACCAGCACCTCCTCCGTCGAGGGGTTCACCGTGGCGAAGGTCTTCCCGTCCTCGGCGTCCACCCACTCCCCGTCGATGAGCAGCTGCTTCGGCGAGGAGAGGAACGCGCGGACGGCGGGCAGGAGGGTGGAGCTGTCGATCGACATGGTGGCCTTCCAGGAGACGTGGAGCGAGACAGACAGTTACTTGATGACCAGGACTTTCGACCGGTCGAGGGTCAGAGCCACCGCGACGATGATGATCGCGCCGTACAGGATCTGCTCGTAGGCCGACGAGACGCCGACCGTCGAGAGGCCGACCCGGAGCAGCGTGACCACCAGTGCGCCCGCCAGCGTCCGCCACAGGCTGCCGTGGCCGCCCGTGATCGCCGTGCCGCCGACGACGATCGCGGCGACCGCGGGCAGCAGCAGCGAGTCGGCGACGGTGGGGCTCCCGCTGTAGTTGCGGGCGACCAGGAGGACAGCCGCGAGACCGGCGCACGCCCCGGAGACGGCGAACGCCCCGATCTTCACGGCGTCGACGGGCACGCCGCCCAGCCGGGCCGCCGCCTCGGAGAAGCCGGTCGCCTTGATGTAGCTGTCCAGCGGGGTCACCTTGATCAGCAGGGCCAGCACCGCCACGAGGACGACCGCCACGACGACCGCCGTCGGCACCCGGCCCGCGACGTAGAGGTTCGCCCAGCTGATCGCGGTGTCGTCGGTGACGGGCACGGTTCCCGCGGAGGACACCACGAGCGCGATCGCCGCGAAGACGCTCATCCCGCCCAGCGTCACGATGAACGACGGGATCCGCAGGACGACGTGCAGGGTGCCCTGGAGCGCACCGATGGCGGCGGCCACGCCCACGACGGCGAGCGTGCTCAGGCCGCCGAGCGTGGGCAGCCACAGAGCGAGGAACACGCTCGACAGCGAGGCCAGGGCCGCGATCGACAGGTCGATGCCGCCGCACAGCACCACCAGGGTGGCGCCGGTGGCCAGGACCGCCAGCGGGGCCGCGGTGTTGATCACCGCCGTCAGGCTCCGCTCGGTCAGGAAGCCGGGGTCGGCCACGGCGAGCGCGACCACCAGGGCGGCCAGGGCGATCACGGGCATGAACGACGTCAGGCGGGAGCCGAGCGTCGGCCCACCCCTGACCGGGGCGTCCAGCGCGGGCTTGGTCAGGACGGGGGTGCTCACACCATCTCCTTGACGAGGTCGAGCGGGGTCGGCTTGGCACCGGACGGGCACGCGACCTCGGCCGTGATCCGACCGTCGCTCATGACGACGATGCGGTCGGCCATGCCGATCGCCTCCTCGAGGCTGTCGGCCAGCAGCAGGGTGGCGACACCGGTGTTCGCCAGCTCCCGCATGAGCTTGTAGACCTCGGACCGCGCGCCGATGTCGAGGCCGCGCGTGGGGTGGTCGAGCAGCAGCAGCCGGATGTCCCCGCCCACCAGCCAGCGGGCCAGGACGACCTTCTGCTGGTTGCCGCCGGAGAGCCGCTGGATGGCGGTCCCCCGGTGCGGCGTGCGGATCGAGAGCCGGGAGATCCACGTGTCGACGACCGACGCCTGCCGGACCGGCACGACGAGCGGCCCGACGCACCGGACCCCCTGCTTGGTGAGGGTCATGTTGTCGGCCACCGACATCGGGCCGACCATGCCCTCGATCTTGCGCTCGGCCGGTACGTAGCCGACCCCGGCGGAGCACGCGGCGCGGCTGCCGGACAGGTCGAGCTTCTTCCCGTCGAGGGTCACCTCGCCGGCGACCGTCTCCTGCGCACCGAACAGCGCCCGGCACACGTCCTCGCGCCCCGAGCCGTGCACGCCGACGATCGCCAGGATCTCGCCCTCGGCGATGTCCAGGTCCACGTCACGGAACGAGGGGCCGCTCAGGCCCCGCACCGTGAGGCGCGGTCGGGGTTCGCCGGCGGGACGCTCGATGGAGCTGTCGTGGTAGTGGTCGTCCGACCCGGTCGACCCGATCATCAGGCGGTGCAGGTCGCCCGGGACGGCACCGGCCGTGGCGACGTCCCCGACGGACTGCCCGCCGCGGAGCACCGTGACCCGGTCGCACACCTCGAGCACCTCGTCGAGACGGTGCGAGACGAAGATGACCGACGCGAACTCCCGCAGCCGCCGGATCTGCGTGAACAGCGTCTCGACCTCGCCGGACTCCAGCACCGACGTCGGCTCGTCGAGGATGATCACGGGTGCGAACCGGGTGCGCTGCTCGATGCGCAGCACCTTGGCGATCTCCACCATCTGCCGGTCGGCGAAGGTGAGCGTGTCGGTGCGGGCCCGCGGGTCGATGGTCGACCCGATCTTGTCCAGCTGCTCCTGGGCGAGCTTGCGCATGGTGTCCCAGCGGTACATCCCGCGCCGCACCCCGGGGCCCTCGCTGCCGAGCACGATGTTCTCGGCAGCGGTGAGGTTGGGCACCAGCGACTGCTCCTGGAACACCATGCCGACACCGTGGTTGGCGGCGTCGACGACGCTGCGCATCCTGACCTTCTCACCGCGCACGTAGATCTGCCCCGCGTCGGGGCGGACGAGCCCCACGAGCGCCTTGAGCAAGGTGGACTTGCCCGCGCCGTTCTCCCCGGCGAGGCCCAGGACCTCGTTCTGGTTGACGTGGAAGTCGACGCCGTCGAGGGCCTTGACGCCCGGGTAGTGCTTGACCAGGCCGCGGACCTCGAGGGCCGGCAGCAGGGAGGCCGGAAGGGGGGACTGCTGGTTCGCCAGCTCGATGCTCACTTGACCACCTGGTTCCTGTGCCGCAGCGGCAGCGCGGCGGCCGCCACGGCGACGACGACGATGAGTCCCTGCACGCCACCCTGCCAGTACGGGCTGACCCCGATCTGCACCAGCCCGTTGGTCAGGACCACGATGAGCAGCACGCCGACGGTGGAATGCAGGACCCCGCCGCGGCCACCGGTGAGCAGGGTGCCGCCGACGACGGCTGCGGTGATGGAGGAGAAGGTGAAGTCGGCACCCGCCTGCACCAGCCCGGCGCCGAGCTGGCTGGTCACCATGACCGCACCGAGCCCGTAGAACGCACCGGCGAGGGTGAAGACCGCCACCTTGTACGGCGCGACGCGGACACCCGACAGCGCGAGGACCTCCTCGGCACCGCCGATCGCGAACGCGTACCGCCCGAGCCGGGTGTACCGCTGGATGAGCCAGCCGACGAGCACGCAGACGGCCGCGATCCAGGTGAGGTACGTGAACCCGAGGAGCCGGTCGGTCGCCCAGCTCTCCAGCGCCGCGTCGGCGATGTTGGGCTGGACCCCGGCGAACATCAGGATCGCGATCCCGAGCCCGATGGCCGAGACGCCGAGCGTGACCATGAACGACGGGACCTTGAGCGCCATGAGCAGCACCCCGCTCAGGCACCCGAGCGCGGCGCCCAGGGCGATGGCGATCACGATCCCGAGGAAGCCGAGGTCGTTCCCGTTGCGGTTGTTCTCCACCAGCAGCGCCACGGCGATGGCCGAGGCGGCCATCACCCCGCTGGCCGAGAGGTCGATCGACCCCATCAGCAGCACGAACGTGGCGCCGCAGGTGACCACGGCCAGGACCGAGGCCGCGTCGAGGATGTTCTGGAAGTTGCCCAGCGTGCGGAACTGCGGGCTGAGCAGGGAGAAGACGATCACGATCACCACGAGGGCGATCGGAGGACCGGCGTCCCGGAAGGACACCCCCCGCCGAGGCTGGGGGCGCGCCGCGACGACCTCGGCGGGGGATGTCACGGTCACGACAGCGGACCTGCCACACGGTTGAAGACGTTGTCGCACTCGAAGTCGGCGGGGTCGGTCTTCGGCGTCAGGTACTCGGCGACGTTCTCGTCGGTGATGAGGAACTGCTCGGCGAAGAACGCGCGGTTGTCGTCGGCGATGTCCTCGACGGCGAGCTCACCGGTGGCCACGCAGTAGCCGATCGCCAGGCCGATGCCACCCTGCCACGGGCCGTCGCTCGAGACGGTCGCGGTCATGGTGCCGTCCTCGATGGCGGTCAGGGCGTCCGGGACGGCGTCGATGCCGACGACGGCGACGTCGGTCCGGCCGGCCTGCTCGAGGGCCTGGAGGGCGCCGAGGGCCATGTCGTCGTTCGCGGCCCAGATGCCCTTGACCTTGTCCCCGTGCTTGGTCAGCAGGGTCTCGGTGACGGCCAGCGCCTCCTGGCGGGAGAAGTTCGCGGTCTGCTGGTCGAGGAGCTCGACGCCCGAGTTCTCGGCGAGCGACTCCTCGAGGCCGGCGAACCGGTCCTTGGCCGCCCCGGTGTCGAGGATGCCCTGCAGCGCGATGATGCCGCCCTCGCCGCCGATCGCCTCGGCGAGCGCGTCGCCGATCTGCTTGCCGGACTCGACGCCGTTGTAGGTGATGTGGCTGAGCCACGTGTCGTAGTCGAGGGGGCTGAGGTCGGCCGGCTTGTTCCACTGGGTGACCAGGAAGGCACCGGCGGTGTCGGCGGCCTCGACGATCGGCTTGGTGTCCGCGTCGCCGTTCGGCAGGACGTTGAGCACGAGGCAGTCCGTGTCGCCCGCGAGGACCTGGCGGATCTGCTCCTGCTGCTTGGTGGACTCACCGTCGTAGGTGAGCCGCTGCTGCTCCAGGCCGACCGACTCGGCGAACGCGTCGCCGCCGTCGAGCCAGGAGGCCTCGTAGGGGTTGGACTCGTTGCGGACCTGGCCCACGAGCGTGACGTCGGCGGGGTCGCACGAGCCGGTCGCCGCTCCGGTGCCTTCGTCGGCGCTGGACGCCTCGGTGCAGCCCGCGAGGGCGATGGATGCCAGGGACAGGCCGATCAGCGCAAGGGCGGGGCGAGACGTGCGAATCATCGTTGATCCTCTTCTCTAGTGCCAGAAACTCCGGCGGGACAATTCCGAGAGGGTGGTGCGCGAGGCCGCGGGGGCGGCGTCAGGAACGTCGGGAGTGCCAGCTCGGTCAGCGCGCCATCCAGCCCCCGTCCACGACGAGGACGTGCCCGTTGACGTAGTCGGCTGCCGAGGAGCTCAGGAACACGGCCGCGCCGGCGACGTCCTGGCTGGTGCCCCACCGCCCGGCCGGGATCCGCTCGAGGATCGAGCGGGCGCGGTCGGGGTCGTCGCGCAGCGGCCGGGTGTTGTCGGTCGCCATGTAGCCGGGCGCGATGGCGTTGACCTGCACGCCGCGCGGGCCCCACTCGTTGGCGAGGGCCTTGGTGATGCCGGCGACCCCGTGCTTGCTGGCCGTGTAGGAGACGACGCGGACGCCGCCCTGGAACGACAGCAGGCTGGCGATGCTGACGACCTTCCCGTGCCCCCGCGCGACCATGGGCCGACCGAGGTGCTGGGTGAGGAAGAACAGTCCCGACAGGTTCACGTCGAGCACCGCGTCCCACGAGTCCTCGGTGACGTCCACCGCGTCGTGCCGGTCGATGATCCCGGCGTTGTTCACCAGGATGTCGACCTCCCGCGCGGCCAGGTGGGCACCGACCGTGGAGATCGCGTCGCGGTCGGCCAGGTCGAGCTCGACGACCTCGACGTCGCGGCCGAGGTCGCGGACCAGCGTCTCCGTCGCGGTCTGGCTGTCCGGGCGGCCGACGAGCACCAGGTCGGCACCCGCCTGCGCGAGCCCGAGCGCGACGCCCTGGCCGAGTCCGCGGCCGGCACCGGTCACGACGGCGCGCTTGCCGGACAGGTCGAAGGGCGAGGAGGTCACAGCTCCTCCAGCGCGACGGGGGCGAGGTCCGTGTACTGCGTGTTCTCGCCGGACATCGCCCAGACGAAGGCGTAGGAGCTCGTGCCGGCGCCGGCGTGGATGGACCACGGCGGCGAGATGACGGCCTGCCGGTCGCGCATGACGAGGTGCCGGGTGGCGCCGGGCCTGCCCAGGAAGTGGAAGACGCGGCTGTCCTCGTCCAGGTCGACGTAGAGGTAGACCTCGGTGCGGCGGTCGTGCAGGTGCGGCGGCAGCGTGTTCCACACCGAGCCGTCGGCGAGCACCGTGACGCCGAACTGCAGGGTCGCCGTCCTCAGGTCGGACCCCCAGGCGTAGCGGAACAGGGTCCGCTCGCTGGCGCCCGCGGCGCTGCCGATGTCCACCCCGCCGACCTCGTCGTGCACCAGCGCGGTGGTCGGGTACGTGGCACCCGCGGGGGCGGACACGAAGTAGAAGGCGGCGTCGGCGCCCGTGAAGGCGACCTCGCTGCCGCGGCCGACGTACAGCCCGTCGAGGTGGCCCAGCTCGAACTTCTCGCCGTCCACGAGGACGTGCCCGGTCTGGCCGACGTTGACGACGCCGAGCTCGCGACGCGCCAGGTGCGACTCGACACCCAGCACCTCGGTCCACGCGGGCAGCCCGAGACGTTCGTGGCCGGGGACCGCTCCCCCGATGACCATCCGGTCGTCGTGCGTGTAGACGGCGTGCACCTCGCCGGTCTCGAACAGGTCCTCGACGAGGAAGTTCTTCCGCAGGTCCGCAGCGTGGGCTGTCTCCACGCTCGACGGCGACGTCGAATACCGGACCTGGATCACATGGGCTCCTCGATTTATGAACTGTGTTCGTCTATGTGAATCGAGAACGTACACGTGACCCAGACCACGGTCAAGGGAGAGAAGTCCGTCCATATATGTGGACGAGCAGGTACAGTCGGGGGACAAGGTCCGTGCGTGCGAGACGCCCGGAAGATCAGGAGGCGTCTGCGATGCAGTCCCCGAACCCGACCGCCACGCTCGGCGCCGCCGGCCCCGTGAAGTCCGCCGCGCGAGCCCTGGACCTGCTCGACGAGATCGCCGCGGGCGGCCCCGGGACCCAGCTGCAGCTGTCGACGCGCCTGAAGATCCCGAAGAGCAGCCTGCACGCGCTCCTCAAGACGATGACCGACCGGGGCTGGCTGGAGACCGACCAGACCGGGAGCGTCTACCAGCTGGGCATCCACTCCCTCGTGGTCAGCTCGGCGTACCTCGCCGGAGACCCGGTGCTCTCGCGCGCCGCCGCGATCATGGACGAGATCTCCGGCGCCACGGAGGAGACCGTCAACCTGGGCCGGCTCGCGGGCAACCAGGTCATCTACACGGCCAAGCGCGAGTCCGTGCACCCCCTGCGCATGCACTCCCCCGTCGGCCGGCGGCTCCCGGCCTTCTCCACCGCCCTCGGCCGGGCGATCCTGGCCGAACGTCCCCCCGAGGCCCGGGCCGCCCTGGTCCCCGACACGATCGCCCCGATCACCGCGCAGACGGTGACCGACCGGGACGCCCTGCTGCAGATCATCGACGACGCCGCCCGGCGCGGCTACGCGACCGAGAGCGAGGAGTCCTGCATCGGGGTCCGCTGCTTCGGGGTCGCGCTGCCGTTCGCGCGGCCCGCGGTAGACGGCGTCAGCGTCGCCGTGCCGATCAGCCGCCTGGCCGGTCGGGAGGACTTCATCATCGAGACTCTCCTGAGCGTCAAGGCGCGCCTGTCCCCCGAGTACGAGCACAGCCTGGTGCGCTGACCACACCCGGGTCGCCGCTCCGTCGGGCGGCACGGTGTGGTGCCTCCTACCGTGGTGCCATGCCCCGCCCCGTCGCCACCACCCGCCGCGTCGACCTCGCCGAGCTCCTCGACTTCGTCCGGGACCGGCACCACGTCGTCCTCGTCACCACCCGCCAGGACGGACGGCCGCAGGTGTCCCCGGTCAGCGGCGGCGTGGACGGCGAGGGCCGGCTGATCATCTCCACGTACCCGGACCGCGCGAAGACCGTCAACGCCGAACGCAATCCCGACGTGAGCGTCTGTGTCCTGTCCGACGACTTCGGGGACGCCTGGGTGCAGGTGGACGGGCGTGCCGAGGTGCTGCACATGCCGGAGGCCGAGGACGCCCTGGTGGACTACTACCGGTGCATCGCGGGTGAGCACCCGGACTGGCAGGAGTACCGGGCGGCCATGCGCGTCCAGGGCAAGGCGCTGATCCGCATCACGCCGACGAGGTGGGGGCCGGTCGCCACCGGCGGCTTTCCCGCCGACGTCGCGGCCCGGCTGGACGGCTGACCTCGGCTCCTCGCCCGCGGCGCACGTTCGAGCCGGCAGGCCTCCGGGTCTCGCGGCCGAGAGTCTCCCGGTCCCGCGACGGACGCCTGCTCAGTCGACGTACGCCAGCAGGACCGGCGCGTCGACGCCGGACCACGTGCCCGTCAGCCTGGACTCGACGTCGGCGGGAGCCGGCTCGTCGAGCCGGCGCCGGACGACGATGCGCAGGTCGCCGATCTCCAGCACCGTGGACGACGTGTCCGAGGACGTGCGCACGTCGCCGACGGGAGGGACGTCTCCCGACGCGGTGCCGGACCCGGTGACGCGGACGCTCGGCTCGCGCGGGGCGTCGGCGCCCTCGACGAGCTCCTCGGCCTGGCCGGCTCCCGCCAGGAGCACGGACGCGAGCACCTGGGCGTAGACAGGGTCGCCGGTCGCGTCGTAGATCCAGCGCCGCCCGAGCACCGAGTGCTCCATCGTGCAGATCAGCTGCTCGTCGGCACCGGCGAGCGGGGCGCCGCGATAGGTCAGCGGGACCTGGAGCGTGCGTCCGCCGGCGGTCGCCACGAGGTGCGTCTCGATGCCGACCTCGCCGTCCGGGTCGTCGAAGCGATAGGCACCGACCAGCTCGAGGCCCGGCTCTCCCCACGGCTGGGTGGGCACCCAGTCGGTGAGGAGCTCCAGCTTGGTGGGACTGATGGTCGCGCGGTGCAGGAGGGCCATCGGCCGACCCTAGCGGGTGTCACGGAGCAGGCACCGGCGGGGCCCGCGAGGAGCCACCGCCGGTGCCGGGCGCCGGGCGCTCAGGAGCTGCCGTGCACCGCCCTCCGGACGACGTCGACGACCGCGGTCACCGGACCGTGCTCGGCCGTGGTGCCGCTGACGACGACCTGCCCGGGGCGGGACGGTGCGCGGGCCGGGACCGCGTCCCAGGTCACGGGCACGGCGTGGAGCGTGCCGTCGGCGTCGAGCATCTCGACGGTGGCCGGCAGGGTGAGCGGGCCTGACGTGCGGACGGTCCGGTAGACGGTGTCGGCGACGACGAACTCGGCGTCGCTGGCCTCGTAGACCTCGATCGTCTCGTGGAACGTGAGCACCGGCCACGCGCTGCTCGACCAGTCGATCATCTCCTGCCAGTTCGCCGGCTCCCAGACCAGGACGCCGACACCGCGGTTGTCGGGCAGGTCGTTGGCGATCCGGAAGACCTCCTGGAGGAAGTCCCCGGCACCCTGCGCCGTCTTGGGGTAGGGCGAGTTCGGGACCGGCACGCCGTCCCAGTCGTTCGACTGGTGGGACGTCTCGGCGATCTCCATGGCGTAGCCGGGGTGCGCCGCGGCCACCTGGTGCAGGTTCGCCTCGTAGTGCTCGGGCGTCCCGTGCCAGTCGGGGTAGTAGGAGTGCGCGATCACGTCGATGTCCTGGCCCTTGGCCTTCAGGCGGGTGAGGAGCTGGTCCCAGAACTCGAGGGTCTTGTCGACCCGACCGTCGTCGATGATCACGTGGGTCTCGACCGGGATGTCCTCGCCGTGGGCGGCTGCGACGTCCCGGACGGCCGCGATGCCCGACGCCTGGAGGGTGGTGAACCGGTCCCACGCGGCGTCGTAGGCGGCCTGCTCGGCCGGGTCGTCCGAGCCCCAGTAGTCCCAGAGCAGGGCGCCGCCGGGCTGCGAGACGAACGTGGGGTCCTGGTTGAAGAAGCACGTGCCGCACCACGCCGCGTCGTCGAACCACGGCAGCGGACGCTCGGCCCCCCACAGGAACCCGTTGATGAGCTCGTTGCCCACCGCGACCTTCTCGGGGGTGGTGCCCTGGGCGATGAGCGCGTCGACCGTCGCGTACGTGTAGTCGTAGACGGCCTGGGTCAGCTCGTCGAAGGGCAGCTCACGCCACGCGGTGGGCTTCGCCTGCTTGCTCGGGTCGGCCCACGAGTCGGCGTAGTGCAGGTCGATGCCCAGGTCCATGCCCTGCTCGACGACGTCGCGCGCCACGCCGAGGGTGCGCTCCGGGCCCTGGTAGGCGGGTTCGAGGTACTCGCCCGTGCGCTCGTCCCGCGGGTCGTTGAAGACGCGGAGGCGGGTGTACTCCATGCCGGCGTCGGCCGCCGCCTCGAGGACGGGGACCGGCGTGGCGCCCTCGTCCACGACGTAGGTCAGGCCCTGGGCGTCGTTCTGGTCGGCGTACGAGATGTCCGCGCCGAGCACGACGTCGTCGCGCAGGTAGTTCCACACCGACAGCTCGCTGATGCCGGCGACGGCGCCCGGCGACACGTCGGTGATCGTGACCCGCAGGAAGGCGATCCCGGGGCGCGCGACGAGGTGCTCCTCGCCGCGACCCGGGCGGTCGTTCCTCGTGCGGTCGACGAGGGTCGTCCACCGGCGACCGTCTGCGGAGGACTCGACCACGTACCGGTACGTGCCGTGCGCGTCGGGCAGGACGAGACCGACCTTCCGGATGTTGTCGTACGCGCCGCCGAGGTCGAGGACGAGGGAGTGGCGGCCCTTGCCGCGCACGGTCCACGCGGTCGCCGGGTCGCCGTCGACGGCGAGTCCCGCACGAGCCTGTGCCGAGCTGGCGCTCACCGTGACCCAGGCCTTCGCGGCGAGGTTGCTGCGGACGGGGTCGAAGTGGACCTGCCCGTCGGGTTCCTCGGCCGGGGCCGGGCCCGCGCCGCTCAGGACGAGGGCGCCCGCGGCGAGGAGGGTGAGCAGGGAGGTGCGGCGGCGGATCTGCTGCATGGGACGTCCTTGTCTCCTTGGAGCGTGTGCACGTGCACAGCACGCGAGACACGCTACGAGCGCGGGAAAGCGCCAGTCAAGGTCGCGGCCACTCGGCTGGTTCTGGGAGCGTGCACAGTGCGGACGCGAGACGTGCCCTGGTTGCCCTGTCAGGAGGGGGCCGTGCTGGCGCGCACCACGAGCGACGTCGGCAGCGTGACGGCGGCCGGCTCCCCGCCCTCGATGAGCTCGACCAGCAGGCGCACCATCTCGACGGCGATCCGCTCGAGCGGCTGCCGCATGGTGGTGAGCGGCGGGTCGAGCGTCGCGGCGAGCCCGGAGTCGTCGAAGCCCCCGACCGCGACGTCGTGCGGGACGCGCCGGTCCGCCTCGCGGAGCACCTGCAGGGCGCCCGCGGCCATCAGGTCCGAACCCACGAAGACGGCGTCGAGGTCGGGCCGGCGATCGAGGAGCGTGCGCATCGCCGCCGCGCCACCGTCGCGCGAGTAGTCGGCGTGCGCCACGAGCGACTCGTCGTACAGCGGCCCGAGCTCGTCGCGGTAGCCCGCGAGACGGAGCCTGCCCCCGGGGGTGTCCAGGGGTCCGGTGATCGTCGCGATCCGGGTGCGGCCCAGGTCGAGCAGGTGTCGCGTCATCCGCCGTCCTCCGCCGAGGTCGTCGGCGGAGACGTAGCCGAGGCTGCCCTCGAAGCCGAGCGGGACGCCGCAGGAGATCATCGGGATGCCCTGCCGCACCAGCGCGTCGAGCAGCCGGTTGCCGCTGTGCGACGAGATCGCGAGGACTCCGTCGACGTGCCCGGCGCCGACGTAGGACAGGACCTGCTTCTGCTCGTCGGGGGTGCCCGCCACCATGAGCAGGAGCGGCATGCTGCGCGCGGCCAGCGCCCGGGCGGCTCCGCGCAGGAGGATCGAGAAGTTCGGGTCCTCGAAGAGCAGGTGCTGGGGCTCGGTGAGCAGGAACGCCACCGAGTTCGACCGTCCGGTGACCAGGCTCCGCGCGTGCTGGTTGGCGGAGTAGCCGGTGGTCCGGATCGCCTCCTGGACGGCCGCGAGCGAGTCCGGCGACACCCAGTGCCCACCGTTGATGACGCGTGAGACCGTGCCCCGGGACACGCCGGCCGCAGCCGCGACGTCACGGATCGTCGGGCGCTTGCGCGGCGCGGTCGGTCCCATCGCACGAGACTCTAGGGGAACGGGGTCGCAAGTCACGCCTCCGACCGCGCCGGCGGCGGGGGTTCAGCCCTCCCGGACGACGACGACGCCCCGTGCCGGGACGACCGCTCCCGCCTCGTGACGTCGGTCGGCCACGAGGTCGTGCCCGGAGACGTGCAGCGGAACGTCGGTGCCGGTGTGGTTGAGCGCGAACAGCCAGCTCCCGCCCGCGCCGGTCCGACGGACGACCTCCAGGCCACCGGGCGACGGGACCAGCGACGAGACGCCGGCCGCCGCGAGCACGCGTCCGAGCAGGTCGGCCAGGGACGGGTCGTCGAGGCGGGTCGACAGGTACCACGCCCCACCGCCCGACCGCGCGCCTCGGCGGGTGACCGCAGGACCGCCGGCCGACGGACCGTCGAGGTAGGTCGCCAGCACCTCGGCGCCCGTCGACGTCATCCGCTCCGTCCAGACCTCCCCGGTGCTCCCGTCGCTCAGCGTCGCGGTCCCGCCGGCCGCCAGCGGCGCGAACTCCTCCACGCGCACCCCCAGCAGGTCCCGGAACGCACCCGGGTACCCGCCGAGCAGCACGCGGTCGTGCTCGTCGACGATGCCGGAGAAGTACGAGACGAGCACCTCCCCGCCACGCGCCACGACGTCGGTCAACCGGCCCGCAAGGTCCGGTGGGGCCAGGTAGAGGGTGGGCACCAGGACGACGTCGTAGCCGTCGAGCGACGACCCGGCCGGCAGGACGTCCACCGCCACGCCCGCGTCGAGCAGCACGCGGTGCATGCGCTGGGCGACGTCGAGGTAGCGCAGGTCGACCGTGGGGTGGGCCTCGAGCTCGGCGGCCCACCACGCCTGCGTGTCCCAGAGGAGCGCCACGCGCCCCTGCTCCACCCGGCTCCCCCGCACCTCGGCGAGGCGGCCGAGGGTCGCGCCGAGCTCGACGACCTCCCGGAACAGCGAGGAGTCCCGTCCGGCGTGCGGAACCATCCCGGAGTGGTACTTCTCCGCACCCGCGCGCGACTGGCGCCACTGGAAGAAGAGCACCCCGTCCGAGCCGCGGGCGACGTGCTGGAGCGAGTTGCGCAGCATCTGCCCGGGTTCCTTGGCGATGTTGCGCGGCTGCCAGTTGACCGCGCTGGTGGAGTGCTCCATGAGGACCCACGGGTCGCCACCGGCCAGCCCGCGGACCCGGTCCGCGCTGAAGGCGAGCTCCGCCCAGCCGTGCGGGTCCTCCGCCCGCAGGTAGTGGTCGTTGGACACGATGTCGACCAGCGGCGTGGTCTGGGTGTAGTCGATCTGGTGGAAGTCGCCCATCACCATGTAGTTCGTGGTCACCGGCAGGTGCGGCGTGACCTCGCGCAGCACGGCCGCCTCGGCCTCCAGGTGCGCGACGAACGCGTCGGAGGAGAACCGCTCGAAGTCCAGCCGCTGCCCCGGGTTCGGGATGGTCGTGGTGCGTCGCGGCGGCAGGATCTGCTCGAAGCTCGCGTAGCGCTGGCCCCAGAAGGCGGTCCCCCAGGCCAGGTTCAGCGCGTCGATGTCGGCGTACTCCTTGCCCAGCCAGTCACGGAACGCGGCGGCGGACACGTCGCAGTAGCAGCGACCGTTGTGGCAGGCCAGCTCGTTGGAGACGTGCCACATCTTCACCGCGGGGTGGTGGCCGTACCGCTCGGCGACCACCCGGGCGATGCGCGTGGCGTGGTGCCGGATGACCGGCGAGGAGACGCACCAGGACTCGCGGCTGCCGTGCGTGAACCGGGTCCCGTCGGCGTCGACCGGCAGCATCTCGGGGTGCGCCAGGTGCAGCCAGACCGGTGGCGCGGCGCTGGGCGTGGCCAGGTCCACACCGATCCCGGCCTCGTGCAGCAGGTCGAGGACCCGGTCGAGCCAGCCGAAGTCGAACACGCCCTGTGCCGGCTCCAGCTGACCCCAGGAGAAGATCCCGACGCTCACCAGCGTCACGCCCGCCTCACGCATGAGCGCGACGTCCTCGGCCCAGACCTCCTCCGGCCACTGCTCCGGGTTGTAGTCCGCTCCGAACGCGATGCCGTCCGTGGGCCACCGGCCCGACCAGCGGCTCACCGGGCCACCGCCACGAGCACGTCCCACGCGCCGAGGGTGACGGTGTCGCCCCCGGTGAACCGGGTCGGGGTCGGCGAGGACCCGTGCGGCGCCGCGACGACGTCGAGGTCGGTAGGAACGATGACCATGGTGGCCTCCCAGGACCAGTTGTGGACGACGTGCACGCGCGCGCCGTCGGGTCGGGTCGAGCTGTGCACGGTGACGCTCGGGGGCAGGTCGGACCAGCCGGCGAGCGGGGTCGGCACCAACCAGCGCGCGAGGCTGCGCGCGAGCGTCAGGTCCGGCACCGTGCCGACGACCGTCACCCGACCGGTGCCGTACGCCCGCGTGGTGACCGCCGCCCAGGCGCCCAGGTGCGGGTGGTCGTAGGTGGCGAGGACGTCGGCGCCGTCCGCGACGAGGCACTCGGCCCAGCCCGTCGCTGCCGCGCCCTCGTCGAGCGGGAGCTCGGCGGACCCGCGCACCGGGACCGGCTCGTCGAGGTTGGCGAACTCGTCGTACCAGGCACCGGCCGGCCCGGACAGCCGTGCGGGCTGGATCTCCGCCCGAGCGCGGGCCTCGTCGTCCGCATATCCCGTCCGCGGCCCGACGACCAGGTGCCCGCCGGACTCGGCGTACCGGCGGAGCCAGTCGAGGTCGCGGTCGGAGGCCGGATAGTAGCCCGCCGCCACGAGGACCGGGTGCGTGCGGGCGGCGTCCGCCGGCTCCTCGTCGAAGAGGTGGCGCGGGCGCACCACGCGCGCCTGGAGCCCGGCGTCGAACGCGCCCCGGTAGAAGGCCGCGACGATCCTCGGGTAGCTGTCGCGGTCCCCGCTGCCGTCGGCGAGCTGCAGCGGCGGCTGGGCCGCGAGCGCGAACCGCGCCTTCGTCGAGCTCAGGATCGCGATGTCGGCGTCGGGCGTCGCATCGGCGATCGCACCGCCCGCGCGGGCGAGCTCGGCACCCAGGCGGGCGATCTCCGCGTAGGCGCGACCCGGGCGCCCGCTGTGCGGCAGCACGCCGCCCCAGTAGGTCTCGGCGCCGTAGTGCAGCGTGTGCCAGTGCCAGTACTCGACCATCCGCGCGCCCCGCGCGACCAGCGCCCAGGCAGCCTGACGCCACTGCCCCGGGTAGGCCGGGTAGTTCGTGCTCGGCCCACCGATCGCGGAGGCGTCCGTCTCGGTCACCAGGAACGGCTCGCCGCGGCTCGAGAACATCACGTCCGCGACCTGGAACAGCGCCCAGGTGCCGGTGGTCGTCCAGTACTGCGGCACGACGGCGGCGCTGGGGTGCGCGAGCCCGTCCTGCATGCGGTAGTAGGGGTTCCCGCTCGTGACGTCGAGGACGGAGGCGAGATCGGCGTCCTCGAGGGCCGGGCGCTCGTAGGAGATGCAGGTGGTGACGAACTGGTCCGACCGGGCGAGCTCGCGCACCGTGCGGGCCTGCCAGTCGATCAGCTCGGTGGTCAGGGTCGCCTGGAACTCGCGCCAGGCGAGGTCGTACTGCGGCTGGGCGTTGCCGTCCGGGGTCCACAGGTCCGCCCACGTGGACAGCCGGTGCGACCAGTAGACGAGCCCCCACTCGCGGTTCAGGGTCTCGACGTCGCCGTACGTGTGCCGGAGGTGGTCGACGAACCGCTGGAACACCCCGTGGTTGTGCAGGAGGTGCTCCCCGGGCTCGTTGTCGACCTGGAAGCCGATCACGGCGGGGTGGTCGCGGTAGTGCTCGACGATCCTGCGCAGGACCCGGTCGGCGTGGAACCGGAACACGGGGTGCGTGAAGTCGGCCTCCTGCCGGGCGCCCCAGCCCATCGGCCGGCCCGTGCGGTCCTCGCCCGCGACCTCCGGGTACCGCCGCACGAGCCACATCGGCACCGCGTAGGTCGGGGTGCCGATCACGACGTCGATCCCCCGGGCCAGCGCCCCGTCGAGGACGGGCTCGAGCCAGTCCAGCTCGAACCTGCCCTCGTCCGGCTCCCACGTGGACCAGACCGACTCCCCCACGCGGATCACCGAGAACCCCGCGGCCTGCATGAGGTCGAGGTCACGCTCCAGCGTCTCCGGCCGCGGGTCCTGTCCCGGACCGGCGTACTCGTAGTAGTACGCCGCGCCGAAGCGCACTCGGTCGTGCTGCACTGCCATGGTGGTCGCTCCGTGGTGGTGAGGACTGCGCCCGGGTTCAGGCAGGGGGAACCGGCTAGAGGAGCCCGCGGAAGGCGAACCGGAACGTGAGCTCGGTCTCGGTGGGCAGTCGGTACTCGGGATGCGTCTGCGCACCCCAGGAGTCGTCGCCACCGACCCCGCGACGCTGGAGCGCGGGTCGCAGGACCGTCTGGTAGATCGGCGGCAGCTCGGTGTGGTGGGCGGCGTTCTCGATCTCGAACGGCGTCCACGGCAGGGCCGACAGCTCCATGCCCTCCGCCGACTCCAACCGCAGACCCGCCCCCCGCTCGTCCGTCACGGTCGCCCAGCGCACGCCGGTGCGGCTGCCCGCCTCCTGCGGACGCAGGTAGGGCGTGAGCGACGTCCGGACGTCGGCCTCCCACACCCCCAGCCGCGCACCTGCCCGGCGGTCGACGTAGGACTCCTCGGGCCCGTCCCCGTACCAGCGCAGGCGGTGGAACGCGTGGTCGGTCGCCAGGAGGAGACCGAGCTCGGGCATGTCCGACAGCCCTGCACCGGGTCGCACCGTGAGTGTCACCTCGACCCGACCGTCACCGTCCACGAGGTAGGAGAGCTCGCACTCCCCGACGGGTGCGGTGGGCAGCTCGTACCGGAAGCTCACGAGGACCCCCGAGTCCGTCTGCTCGACGGCGGGATGGTCGGCGCCCCGGACGGCCGTCGCGTACCGGCTGGCGACCAGCCACGCCCCGTCCAGCGCCGGAGCGCCCCACCCACGCTCGTTGGAGGTGGGTGCGTGCCAGAACGACGGTCGGGGCACGGACCGCAGCAGCTCACGGCCACCGTCGTGCGTCAGCCCGTAGCGGTACGAGACGAGCCCCCCGTGCAGCCGGGAGAAGAGGGCGGTGAAGTGCCGCCCTCGCACACCCACGTTGTGGATGCCTGCGACGACCTCCGGCAGAGCGACCCGCCGGGCCGGCGCCGTGGCCGGCACGACCACGACGGTCTGCTCGTGGGCGACCTCGTGCCCGGCCGCCGCCCAGCGGGTGCTGCGACGCAGCCGGAAGGACACGTCGACCGTGTACTCGCCGGACGCGGACGGCACCGTGACCGGGAGCGCGTAGACCTGCGACGCCCCGGGGGCGACGTCGGTCTCGAGCACCGCCTCCTGGAGCACCCTGCCCTCCCGGGCGACGGTCACCACGCACTCGTGCGCCGACGAGGACGTCGCCAGGTGCCGGTTCTCGACCGTGACCTTGTCGCTGCCCACCGAGAGCCGGTAGCCCTGGTAGAGGTAGCGCACCTCCTGGGCGAGCGGCTTGAGCGAGCGATCGGCGAAGACGATCCCGTTGCCGCTGAAGTCCGAGTCGTGCGGCGCGTCACCGAAGTCGCCGCCGTAGCCGAAGTACTCGCGGCCGGCGGGGTCGGTGCGCCGCAGCGCCTGGTCCGCGAAGTCCCAGATGAACCCGCCCTGGAACAGCGGCTCGCGGTAGGCGAGGTCGACGTACTTGTGGACCGCCCCGAACGAGTTGCCCATCGCGTGGGCGTACTCGCACAGGACGTAGGGCTTGTCGCGGTGCGTCGCGAGAAACTCCTCGATCTCGGCGGCCGGTGCGTACATCCGCGAGACGACGTCGGTCGTCTGCGGGTGCCGCGGGTCCCAGTGGACGCCCTCGTAGTGCACCGGCCGCGAGTCCCGGCGGCGGAAGTACTCGGCGACCTCCAGGATGCCCGTCCCGCCGAACGACTCGTTGCCGCACGACCACAGGACGACGCTGGGGTGGTTCTTGTCCCGCTCCAGCATGCTCGCGGCGCGGTCGAGCAGGGCGGGCAGCCACTCGGGACGGTCCCCGGGCAGCGCCACGTCGGTCCCGGCCCCCGCGAACCTGATCAGGTCCCACATCCCGTGCGACTCGAGGTTCATCTCGTCGATGACGTAGAGGCCGTACTCGTCGCACAGCTCGTAGAAGTACGAGTTGTTCGGGTAGTGGCTGGTCCGCACGGCATTGATGTTCAGCCGCTTCATGAGGCGGATGTCGGCCTCGGTCTGCTCCCGGGTCATGACGCGACCCTGGAGGCCGAAGTCGTGCCGGTTGACGCCATTGAAGACCACACGGGACCCGTTGACCTTCAGCAGACCGTCCTCGATGCCGAACCGTCGCACTCCCACGCGCACAGGGACGTGCTCGGTCAGGCGGCCCGACGCGTCGTGCACGTCGAGCGTGAGGTCGTACAGGTAGGGGTCCTCCGCGCTCCACAGCCGCGGGCCCTCGATGCGGACGACGAGCTCGTCGTCGCCCGTGAGCGGTCCGGCACCGGCGACCCTCGCGTCCACCCGGCCGTCGCCGGCCAGGACGACGCGCACGCGCACCGTCGCCTCGGAGAGGTCGTCGGCGACGTCGGTCACCACCCGCACGTCCTCCACGTGCACGGCGGGCCGGCGGTACAGGACGACGTCCCGGAACAGGCCCGAGAACCTGAAGAAGTCCTGGTCCTCGATCCACGACCCGGCGCTCCACCGGACCACCTGCGCCACGACGAGGTTCTCCCCGTCGACCACGAGGTCGGTGAGGTCGAACTCCGACGGGGTGAACGAGTCCGTCCCGTATCCGACGTAGGTGCCGTTCAGCCACACGGCGACGGTGCTCTCCGCACCGTGGAAGCTCACGCTCAGCCGCTCGCCGGGCTCGAGCGGGTGCTCGAGGGTGAACGTCCTGCGGTAGGTCGCCACGGGGTTGTACCGCTGCGGGACCTGCCCGGCCTCGAGCTGCTCGTAGCCGTCCCACGGGTACTGCACGTTGGTGTACTGCGGGCGGTCGTAGCCGAGCAGCTGGACGTGGGCCGGCACCGGCACGTCGTCCCAGCCCGAGTCGTCGGTGTCCACCCGCTCGAAGCCGGGGACGACGAGGGCGGGGCTCTTCGCGTAGTGCAGCTTCCACAGCCCGTTGAGCGACTGCTCGAAGGAGCTCGTCCCGGTCTCCGCCTCCTGCGCGGAGGCGAACCACCGGTGGTCGGAGTGCGCGTCGAGCCGGTTCTCCCGGACGAAGGCAGGGTCAGCGATCCGGTCGAGGTCGAAGGTCACTTGATGGCCCCCGTGACTCCCTCGGCGAAGTGGCGCTGCAGCAGGAGGAAGACGACCATCGTCGGCACCGAGACGATGAACACCGCGAGCATGAGGCTCCCGTAGTCGGTGACGTACCCGGCGCGCATGTTCGAGAGCAGCATGGGCAGGGTCTGGTAGGCGTTGTCGACGAGGATCACCTTCGGCCACAGGAAGTTGTTCCACGAGAACAGGAACGTGATGACGCCCGCGGCAGCGAGCGTGGGCTTCATCGTCGGCAGGTAGATGCGCGAGAAGATGCTCACCTCGCCCAGTCCGTCGAGGCGGGCCGCCTCGATGATCTCGTGCGGGAACGTCCGCGAGGCCTGCCGGAACAGCAGGATCAGGAACGGCGTCGCAATCAGGGGCACGATGACGGCGAACGTCGAGTTCACCATCCCCAGCTGCGCGAAGAGCCGGAACAACGGGATCATCGTCGCCGCGAACGGGATCATGATCGCGAGGAGAAGGATGCCCATGACGGCGTCCTTCGCCCGCGAGTGGTAGATCTCGAACGCGTATCCCGCGATCGAGCACAGGATCAGGGCGAGCAGGGTCGTCAGGATGGCGTTGACCGACGAGTGGTACAGCGCCGACCACAGGGGCTGGGAGTCGACGAGCGTCTGGAAGTTCTCGACGAGATGGCTGCCCGGCAGCAGCTTCGACGCGACGACCTCGTTGCTCGTGTTCGTCGCCGAGACGGCCATGAAGTAGAGCGGGAAGACCGACAGGAAGACGGCGAGCGACAGGAACGCGTATGCGGGGATCCGGCGAAGCTGTGTCTTAGTCACGCTTGTCGCCCACCTTCATTTGAATGGCGGCCAGCACGGCCACGATGATGAGGATCGCGTAGGAGATGGCAGCCGCGTACCCGAAGTTCGGGCTGTTGCGGAACGAGACGTTGTACAGGTAGTGCGACACCGTCATCGTCGTGTTGCCAGGCCCACCGTTGGTGAGGTTGAACGACTCGTCGAACATCTGCAGCGTCCCGTTGGTCGACAGGATCGCGCAGAGCAGGATGATGGGCTTGAGCTGCGGCATGGTCACGTACCAGAAGGTCTTGAACCCGTTCGCACCGTCGACGCGGGCAGCCTCCAGGGTCGACCGGTCGATGTTCTGCAGCGCGGCCAGGAAGAAGATCATGTTGTAACCGGTCCACCGCCACAGCAGGCCGAGGATGATCACCATCCGTGCGGTACCCGTCTGGCCGAGCCAGTTGACGTTGTCGTCCAGCAGTCCGAACTTGATGAGCAGGTCGTTGGCCAGGCCGTCCGTCGCGAAGATCTGCCGGAACACCAGCGCGTAGGACACCAGACCCACCGCGCACGGCAGGAAGATCGCCGTCCGCCAGAATCCCTTGAACCTCAGCCACGGCGCGTTGAGCAGGTTCGCGAGCACCATGGCGAGGATGAGCATGATCGGCACCTGGACGATCAGGTAGATGAACGTCGTGCTCATCGTCAGCCGGAACGTCTCGTCCTCGAACAGCCGCTGGTAGTTCAACCACAACGGCTCGGCCCAGGTCAGCCGGGTCCCGCGTCCGGTCTGCAGCGACAGGAACAGCGCCTGGATCATCGGCCAGAAGTTGACCAGCACGATGAGTGCTGCGGCGGGGATGATGAACGCCCACCCCGTCAGGCTGCGGCGGCGCGCGATCGCCGACAGGGGTACCCGCTTCGAACGGTCGGGGGACTGCTTCGTCCCGTCGGGGGGTGCGCTCGACGCGCGGTCCTCGGTTGGTGCGGTGGGAGCAGACACGATCAGCTCACCTCTTCTTCGCCGGTGACGGACTGGGGCGGGGAAGCGGGCGGCGGAGCCATGGACCGACTCCGCCGCCCGCCCGGGGGTCACCCCATGGCGAACTCGACGGTCTGCTGCGCCTCCTCGAGCGCGGTGGCCGGGTCCGCACCGTTGAGGATGTTGGTGATGGCGACGCTCACGGCGTCGCGCCCCTCGTAGTAGTAGGCGCCCGTGTTGTTGCTGGGCACCTCCGCGGCGAATGTCAGGACGTCGGCGTAGATCGGCTGCCCGCCGAAGAACTCCTGCGGCTCGCCGTAGACGTCCGACTCACCCGCCGGGAGCCAGTTGGCGAGCGCGCCGGAGGCCGGGAGGATCGTGTCGTAGAACTCGGTCGAGCCGGCGAACGTGGCGTTCAGGAAGTCGGCGGCGAGCGCCTCGTTCCCGTTCGGGGTGATCGCCCACGACGAGCCGCCGTTCGCGGTGTAGTTGGTCGCACCGTCGACACCGTCGAGCTTCGGGACGTTGGTGACGGCCCACATGCCGGACTGGTCGGCTGCCGACTGGATGGAGCCGGAGATCCACACGCCGTTGACGACACCGGCCGTGTTCGAGTTGACGATCGTGTTGATGTACTCGTCCCACGAGTTCACCTCGACGAAGACGCCGGCCTCGACGAGCTGGCCGTACATGTCGATGGCGGCCAGCAGGGCGTCGTTGTCGGTGATGGTCGGCTTGCCCTCGTCGTCGAACAGGCTCGCGCCGGCGCTCTGCAGCATCATCATGATCGTGTCGGCCGAGCCGGCCTGGCCCGTGAGGAGCGGCTTGCCCGTCTTGGCCAGCACGTCCTTGCCGATGGTGAGGAACTCGTCCCACGTGATGTCGGTGAAGTCGTCGACCGTGTAGCCGGCCTGCTCGAGGATGTCCGTCCGGTACGCGCCGATCGCGGTCCCGTTGTCGAACGGCACCCCGTAGTTGACGTCCTCGTACGTGGAGTAGGCCACCACGGACTCGGGGAACTCGCTGAAGTCCACGTCGGAGTCGGCGAAGTCGGCGAAGATGTCCGGGTAGTTGATGACGTTCTTCTGGAACGCGTTGTTCTGCATGAGGAAGATGTCGGGCAGCTGGTCGGTCTCACCGGACTGGGCGAGCGTGGTCAGCTTGGTCTGCACGTCCTCCCACGGCGTCTCGACGATCTCGAGCTCGAAGTCCGGGTTGTCGGCCTGGAAGACCTTCTCGGCCTCCTCGAGGGCGTAGATGTTGAACGCCGGGTCCCAGGCCCAGACCGTCAGGGTGTTGCCGCCGGAGCCTCCGTCACTCGTCTCGTCCGAGCCCGAGCCACCGTCTCCGCCGCTGCAGGCTGCGAGGGCGAGGCTGAGCGACAGGACGGCGCCCAGCGCGCCGAGCGTGCGTGTCTTCTTCATCGGGTGATCCCTTCGTGCTGTCGGTCGTCCCGTGGACCGCCGCCGGCTCTCGCCGAGCCGCCGGCTCCCACCCCCTCGCCGCGACGTCGCGACGGGTGAGCGGGACAGGTCGACTGTGCTGTTGGAGGTCGTGCGCCGTACTGAGGGTCAGGCGGTGTGCCAGCTCTGCGCCGGAGGGGCCCGGTCCACGTCGACCATGAGCGACATCTGTGTCGATCGGCCCCATCTGGCGTTTGGTGACGTCACCATAGCAGCGTGTCTCGCCCCGTTTGGCGACGCTTTGGTAACGGTCTGACGCGAATCGTTGTCAGATGGTGACGTCACCATCCCCAAACCCCACTACCATCTGGCCATGACAACCGCGTCAGCACCTGGCCGCCGTCGCTCGGGTCCGTCGATCGGTGACGTCGCCCGTCTCGCCGGCGTGTCGCCCCAGACGGTCTCGCGCGTCTCGACCGGTGCCGACTCGGTCCGACCGAGCACCCGCGCCCGCGTCGTGCAGGCGATGGACCAGCTCGGCTACTCGCCGAACCGGGCTGCCCAGGCACTGCGGAACGGCACGTTCGGCGCCATCGGAGTGCTCTCGACCGGCTTCCAGCGCACGGGCGAGGCCCTCACCGCCGAGGCGCTGGTCGAGGCTGCCGCGCTCGAGGACTACTCGGTCACGCTCCTGCACGTGCGCAACCCCGCTCGGGAGAGCTGGGACACCGCAGCGCACCGCATCTCGCACCAGGCCATCGACGGCCTCGTCATCATGCGGGCCGAGCAGGCGTCGCCGGCGACGCTGGCGCTCCCCGCGGGCATGCCCGTGGCAGTGTCCTTCTCCAAGTTCGCGGGCCACTACCCCACCGTCACCGCCGACCAGGTCCAGGGCAGCGAGGATGCGGTCCGCCACCTGCTCGACCTGGGACACCGCACCGTGCACCATCTCGCGGGGCCGCGGGACTCGGAGCACGCCCTGGTGCGCAGCGGCACGTGGCGCCGCTGCCTGCTGGAAGCCGGGATCCGTCCACCCGAGCCGGTGTACGGGGACTGGAGCGCGCACGACGGCTACGAGGCGGGACAGCGGCTCGCGGCCGACCCCGAGGTCACCGCCGTGTTCTGCGCGAACGACGAGATGGCGCTCGGCCTCGTGCGCGCGCTGCACGAGGCCGGCCGGCGCGTGCCCGACGACGTGTCCGTGGTGGGCTTCGACGACATCGCCGTCGCCGGCTGGACCTCACCGCCCCTGACGACCGTCCGGCAGGACTTCCACGCCATCGGCCGCGCACTCATCACCCTCGTCGTCGGACAGCTCCGGTCGAGGTCCGTGCCACCGCCGGCCCTGACGGTCGTGCCCACGGAGCTCATCGTCCGGGCGAGCACCGCACCACCTCCACGCTGAGCCTCGACATCGAGGACGCGGTCAGCCCCGGCGGTGGCGATCCGGACGGCCGCGTGGTGCTCGTCGACGAGTCGGGACCATGGAGCGGACGTTCGCGTGGTCGGGCGTGCCGGCGGGTCTGGGGCCGCCCGGCTCGGGCGCGCCGGAGACCGGCCGCGTCACGGAGCGGACGGCTCCACGGTGGCGGTCGGGCTCGGCGTCGGGGTCGGCGCCGGGGTCGGCGTGGAGCTCGGGGCCGGCGCCGGCTGGGCCGGAGCGACGCTGGGCTGCTCGACGACCGGTGGTGCGGGCGGGGCCTGCGGCGGGTTGCTCGGCGCGGCGACGCCCGCGGTGATCGGCACCGACGTACCGGTTCTGGTGTCGTCCGACGTGCCGAACTCCCAGTGCCACGGCTCGTGGGGGCCGCGACCGCCCTCGTCCATGTAGACCGGGTGGTGCCAGCCGTAGGTCATCGCGTGCGCCTTGAGCCAGACGTACGGCGCGGCCCGGTAGCCGTTCACCTGGTCGAGGTCGATCGCCAGGCCCCAGCCGTGGTTGGACGTGCCCGGCACGGCCGCCATGGTGCCCTTGGCCGCCCGCGTGCTGATCTGCTCCTCGAGCGTGCGGTACGCGCCCGTGATCCTCAGGTCGTGGCCGAAGTCCGCCCGGAACGCCACGTTCAGTCGCGCCAGGGCTTCGGCCGCGTCGCACCGCAGGCGATGGCTCGGCGCGAACGCGACCGGGCACAGCACCTTCAGCGGGATGTTGCCGTTGGTGTAGCCGTCGGTCGACCGGGCCTGCGCCTCCACCCGGGCGACAGCGGCCTTCTCGTCCTCGTCCCCCGTCACCGCGATCCGCTGCGCCGCGACCGTGATGCCGGCCGCGGCGTCCCGGGCCTGGACCGCCGAGGTGGCTGCCGCGACGACGTCCCGGTCCTCGGCGGCGGCGTGGGTGGCCCCGACGGCCGCGTCGAGCACCGCGACCTGCGGGTCGGCGGAGACCAGCAGGCGGGTCATGGCGACGTTCTGCGCCGACTGGTCGCCGAGGTCGAGCGCGACGAGCAGGACGTCCGTCTCGACGTCCTCGACCACGCGTGCCGCCGTGGCGACGTCACCCGAGGCCACGTGCTGCCGCGCACCCAGGACCCGGTCCGGGAGCTGCTCGGCGGTCAGCCCCGACACCGCGGGTACGGCCGTGGCCTCGACCGCGTCGCGACGCAGCAGCGTTCTCGAGGCGACCTTCGTGGTGTCCACCAGCGGATGGCCGACGAGCGTGACGGTCGCCGCCTCCACCGCCGCCACCCGGTCGTCGAGCCGGGTCAGCGCGCGCGTGCGTTCCGGTCCCGTCGACTCCTGCGCGACCGGCGGCTCGGCGCCGGTCGCGGCCCGCTCGACGGCCGAAGGGGACGTGTCGACGGGCGGCGCGGCCAGGACGGCCGTCAGGAACGCCATCGACGCGAGGACCACGGCCGACTCCCACGGCCGGCGTCCCTGCCGCAGGCGCGCCGAACGACGACCCTGGGTCGTCCGTCGTGGTCCGAGCACTGGCATGTCCTCCGCGGTGCGTCGTCCGACGATCCCACCGCGACCCCGCGTCCGTCGACCGCCAGACGGGGGGACCCGTCCGACGACCACCCTGCCGGATCACGTCACGGCGGACAGCCCCGCGGCGACGGCGAACCCGAGGACGGCGGCGAGCCCTGCCTTGTCACGGGCCTTCTCGGTGGCCTCCGGGATCATCGAGCCGACCAGCATCACGAGCAGGGCGCCCGCGGCGAAGCCGTCCACCGCAGCCTCGAACCGTTCCGCGGTGATCGTGGCGACCGCGTAGCCGCCGAGCGTCGCCGCCGTGCAGGCGACGGCGACGACCGCCCACAGTCGCATGATGCGTCCGGGTGTCTGGCCGGCGGCCCTCATGTCGCTCGACGAGCCGATCGCCTCGGGCAGGTTGGACACGAAGATCGAGACCAGCAGAGCGATGCCGACGCCGTGGCCGTCCGCCAGCCCGAGCCCGAGCACCGTCTGCTCGGGTATGCCGTCGAGAAGGGCACCGAGCGCGAGCGGGAGCCCCGCCGCACCGGCACCCGATCGCACCCCCATGCGCTGCACCAGGCGATCGGCGACGTAGAACGCGACGGCCCCGGCGGCCAGGCCCAGCACGAGCGCCAGGCCACCGCCCTTGAGGTACCCCTCCTGGACCAGCTCGAAGGACACGCTCGAGATCAACGCCCCGGCACCGAATCCGAGGACGACACCGATCAACGCCCGGGGCCACTGCCGCGCGACGCCGAGCACGGCGCCGATGACGAGCGACGACGCCGCGACACCGCCCCAGCCCAGCGCTGCCCACATGCTCAGATCCTCCCGCCACCGGGCCGTGGGGGCGGCGAACGTCGACGTCGTGCTGGTGAGGTCCCCGGTCGACCCTGGCAGATCGAGACCGGACCGACAAGCGTCCCGACACGGGCGAACCTGCTGCTCGGTCGGCGGCGAGCGAGCTCCTGAAGACCGGAGCTTCGGGCGGTACCACCAGCCGACCGGGTCCTGGGCCGGGTCTCGGCACCCTGACGTCAGCCCTCGTCCCGCACCTGGTTCGAGCCGGCAGCCGGGCTGACGTCGCCTCGAGCGGTGCTCGGCGTCGGACCGGTGATGACGATCCCGAGCGCACCGCGCCGTCCGGCGGCCTTGTCGCGTGGCGCCGCCGCGACCTATGTTCGAGCGAAGGACGGCGGGGGCCCGACATGACATCCACGACCAGAGCGCAGCCTGCGAGCACAGGCGCCCGGCTCCTCGGCCTTGCGCTGCTGGTGTCGGCGTGCGCGCCGGCCGTCGACACGGAGTCGGGGGACTCCCCGGACGCGCGGCGGGTGGACCGCGCCCCGTTCGCGGCGCTGGCCCCGTGCGGCGACCAGCCGTTCGTCGCCGTCTTCCGTGGCTTCACCGCCGACGGCGAGCTGGTGGAGAAGGTGGGGTCGTCGCCGTCCTCCGACATCTACGGCGTACGACCGGACGGCTCCGTGTCCCCGGTGACCACCGACCTCGGCTCCTACCAGTTCGGCATCGCCGACGATGCCGCCACCATCTACGCGTCCCCCGATCCGTCGCCGTCCAGCTCCACGTCGCGGTCCACGGCCGACGTGACGACGGTGGCGCCGTCGCCGTCCGCGGACCGCGTGGTGGCGATCGCCACGGCATCAGGGCAGCAGACCCTCGTCCTGGAGGCGCCCGACGTCGGTGCGGTCGCGCCCGCACCGGACGCGTCCCGGCTCGGACTGACCGTCTTCACCGCCGGCGAGCAGCCGGACGTCGGCACGACGGCACCCGCGGTGGTGGACCTGCCCGCCGTGTCGGCCCCGCGCAGCCTCGCCCCGGACACGGGAGCCGCACGCCGCGCCGAGCCGGTCGTGGTGGTGACGCGTGAGCTCACGTGGAGCTCCGACGGGCAGCGGCTGGCGTTCGTCGCGACCCTGCCCGACGCGACCCAGGAGGTCCGGGTCGCGGACGCGGTGACCGGTGAGAGCTCGTCCCTCCACCGGTCCGACGCGACGACGGCCCTGCTCTCGCTGGACTGGTCGCCCGACGGCACGACGTTGCTGGCCGTCGAGGGTCGCGCGCCCACCAACGCCGGCAGATCACGCGACACGGTCGTCGAGATCGACGTCGCCACGGGGCGGTCGACGATCGTGCTGCGGGGAGTCCGCGGTGACCTGGTGTACTCGGCCGCGGACGGGTCCCGGCTCACGATGCTCGACAACGGCCCGGAGTCGTCCGCTGTCGCCCGCACGTGGTCGCGCACCCCGGGGGGACGCTTCGTGCAGACGTCGACGGCGACGATCGGAGCCGACCTCGGTCTGGTGGGCGCGGACCGGCTGGACATCCCCCGGTGCGCCCTCTCATGAGCGCCCGACGCGCTCGTCGGCGGCACGTGGCCTGGCTGCTCGCGCTGCTGGTGCTGGTCGTCGGGTCCCTGGCCGCCCAGTCCGCTGCCCACGCGGCGACCCTGCGGACGAAGGTCTTGGAGTTCAACGCGTGCGACCAGTACGGGAACAGCTCCGAGTGTGATGCCACCTCCGCCCAGCGCGCGGAGGCCATCGCGACCAGCGTGGTGAACGGCGGCAGCAACGTCGTCACGCTGCAGGAGGTGTGCCGCTACACCTACGACCGCCTGATCGAGCGGCTGGGCCCGACCTGGAGCGGCGCGTTCCTCCAGACCGTCGCCGTCCGCGACGACCGCTGCGCGCCCGGTGCACGCAGCTGGGGGATCGCCCTGCTCGTCCAGGCCCCGGCACCGACCAACGTGACCGCGACGCAGCTGCCGAAGCCGTTCTGGGAGTTCGAACGACGGTACCTGCTGTGCGGGGACGTCGTCATGGGAGCCGCGTTGCGGGTGTGCACCTCCCACTTCTCCGTCCCCGCCTCGATCTCCGACAACCAGGCCGCGGCCGTCGGGAGCAGGCTGGCGACGCACGCGGGGAGCGGGGGCGCCGCGATCCTCGGGGCGGACACCAACATCAACGTGCGCAGCTGCACCGCGGCCGTCGCGCTACGGCCCCTCTACGCCGGCCCGTTCGCCGGCACGTCGAGCACGACCTGCCAGGTGGGCACCGGCGCCATGGTGGAGGCCGACCAGGCACGTACCGGAGGGGACGGGACGTACAACGCTCCCACGGTGGGCACCAGCAAGCTCGACTGCGTCTTCTTCACGGCCCGGCGGTGGGCCCCCGACCATGCCGGCGCGTCGACGTCCTCGTGGCTCTCCGACCACAACGTCCTCCGCGGTGAGGGCACGCTCACCTGGTAGCCCGCCGACGAGGGCCGATGGCCACGTCAGGCTCCTGTGCCCGGGATCCCGGCATGGCCTCTGACCAGCACCCTCCGTCGCCCCTTGCATGTCGACGACGCTCACGGCAAAATGTAAGTGAGCGTTTACATACAGGAGGTCCGATGTCCGCAGTCGTCACGCATGACCTCAGCCGCAGCTTCGGGGCGGTCCGCGCCGTGGACCGCCTGTCGCTGGACCTGCCCGCCGGAGGGGTCGTCGGCCTTCTTGGCCCCAACGGGTCGGGCAAGTCCACGCTGATCCGCATGCTGCTGGGGCTCGTCCGCCCGAGCAGCGGCGACGCCGCGGTGCTGGGTTCTCCGATCCACCACCCCGCGCAGTACGCGGCGCGGGTCGGCGCCCTGGTCGAGAGCCCGTCGTTCGTCGGAGGGCTCTCGGCGCGCACCAACCTTCTCTCGCTCGCCCGCCTGCGCAGACTCCCCGCCACGCGGGTGGCGGAGGTGATCGAGATCGTCGGCCTGCAGGGTCGGGACCGGGAACCGGTGCGTCGCTTCTCCCTCGGCATGAAGCAGCGCCTCGGCATCGCCGCGGCACTCCTGCCGGACCCGGAGCTGTTGATCCTCGACGAGCCGACGAACGGCCTCGACCCCGCCGGGATCGTGGAGATCCGGTCGCTGCTCACCGAGCTGGGGCGGTCCGGTCGCACGGTGCTGGTCTCCTCGCACCTGATGGCGGAGATCGAGGCGGCCTGCGACTGGATCGTGGTCATCCGCTTCGGTGAGCTGCTGTTCTCCGGACCGACCAGCGAGCTCCTGGGCAGGACCCGGACCTATGTCGACGTCGCACCCGAGCACCGCGCCGACGACGATGCGCTCGCCTCCGCCCTGACCGCGGCGAACTGGCCGGTCACGTACGCGGCCGGCGCGGTCCGGGTGACGGCCGACCGGACCGATGCCGCGGCGATCAACCGCGCAGCGGCGGCCGCCGGGATCACCCTCAGCCGCCTGGAGGTGGTCCAGGACTCGCTCGAGCAGGTCTTCCTCGACCTGACCGGACAGACGGACGGTGAGCTCGCGGCCGCCCGCGCGAACCGGCCCCACGGGCAGGTGACCCGGTGATCGCCGCGACCCGGAGTGAGCTCGTCCGACTCGCGCGACCGCGACTGGTGCTCGGCTGGCTCGGGCTCGTCGCGCTGTTCGCCGTCCTGATCAACACGGTGATGTTCTCCATGGCGGGAGGCGACCAGCCTCCCACCGGCCCGGGGGTCGTCTTCCCGGATGACGCCACGCTCGCCACCGTCGACGGGCTCGTCGCCGGGGTGTCCTCGGCCGCCAGCATGTTCGGGATCGTGACCCTGTCGCTGTGGGCACTGCTCACCGCCACCGACTACTCGACCGGCCTCATCCGCCTGCTCGTCGCCGCCCAGCCCCACCGGGGCAAGCTCCTGGCGGGCAAGGTCGTCGCTCTGACCCTCGCCACCGCCGTGGCCACGACCGTCGCGCTCGCCGTGAACGTCGGGATCGCACCGGTCGCCGCGGAGGGCGCCGGGATCGACACCTCGACCTGGCGCGAGGCCCTGACGGTGACGCTGCTGGCCCAGGCCTGGGGCAACGCGTTCGCCGCGGCTCTCGTCTGGGGTGTCATCGGGCTGGTCCTGGCGATGCTCCTGCGCTCCTCCGCGCTCGCGATCTCGATCGGTGTCGGATGGGTGCTCGTCGTGGAAGGCGTCGTCGCCTCGGCACTCGACCGGGACACACCGTGGCTGCCTGGCAGCACGCTCACGGCCCTCGCGCAGGGCGGCAACGACTCTCTGGACCTCGCACAGGCGGCCGGACTCGGCCTGGCCTACGCAGGCGTCGGGCTGGGTCTCGCGTTCGTGGTGGGATGGCGCCGGGACATCACCGACTAGCCGGACCGCACCGTCACCACGGTCCCCGAACGCACGGAGAGGCGCGCGATGAGCGAGCGAGGCAGGGTGACCCGTGAGCGGTTGATCGCCGCGACGCGGGACGTCGTGCGAGAGGTCGGGTACAGCCGCGCCACCACCCGGGCCATCGCGCACGCCGCCGGCGTCACCGAGGGAACCATCTACCGACACTTCCCCGACAAGACGACGATGTTCTTCGCCGCCGCCCTCGGCCCGCACGAGGAGATGCTCGTCCAGTTCGATGCGCTGCCGGCCCTGGCAGGCACCAGCACCGTGGCCGAGAACCTCTCGTCCGCCCTGCGCCGGCTCGCGCAGCTGCGCGCGGACATCGTCCCGCTCGAGCTCGCGATCATGACCGACCCGGAGCTCGCCTCGGCCCGCGCGACCATGCAGGCCGGACCCCTGGGCGCAGGTCACGGCGGTCCACCCGAACGCCTCGCCGAGTACCTCGCGTCCGAGCAGCAGCTGGGACGGCTGCGCGCCGACCTCGATCCGCACCGAGCTGCCAGCATCATCCTCGCCCTGCTCTTCGCTCTGGCGCTCCAGCCGCCCGATGCGAGCGGCGACCTGAGTCCCGCGCACCTCGACGACGCAGTAGACCTCCTCGTTCGGGGTCTCGCGCCCTGAGGTTTCCGCGAGGACTCTCGTCGGCACACCTCGGGCGCCACACGCGCGAGGAGGGCCGAGATCGGCCCGCCTGAGGCCGTGCCCGGACCAACACGTGTCCGACACATGGGTGATAGCCACGTCAGGCTTCCCTGGTTCAGGATCCCGGCGCGGCCTCTGACCAGCATCGTCGGTGGAGCTGAGGGCCGCCTGGCGCGAGAGCGGCGCAGACGTTCCCTCGGGAACGCTCTGTCCGGACCCGGGGGTCCAGCCCTCATCGTCGGCCAGCGGCGACGAGGTGCTCGTACACGAGGCGCACGGCGACCGCACCCTCCCCGACGGCGGACGCCCAGATCGCGCGTGACCGGACCTAGAGGGACGGTCGCGCCCTCCAGCCTCGGCGTCCGCTCATCGCATCGGTCTCACCTTCCCGATGTCCAGGCCCGGGAAGGACGAGCACCCTCGCCACGGCGTCGTGCCGAGTGGGAGACACATGTCCACCATGATCACGAGGCCGCCTCTCCGAGGGGAGAAACGGCCTCTGATCTACTGCTTCGGTGGAGCTGAGGGGATTCGAACCCCTGACCCCCTGCATGCCATGCAGGTGCGCTACCAGCTGCGCCACAGCCCCGCGGCCCCCCGGAGGGAACCACCTACGCCCGTAGGCGCTCGGAGAGTCTAGATCGGATCCGGGCCCAAACGCTAATCGGGGTCCCGCGTCTCGGCGGCGGCGTCGGAGTCGCGGGTGGTGTCAGGCCCGGCGTTCCAGTCCGTCGACGCGTCGGTCGGCCCGAGGTTGTACCCGACCATGCGCCAGGCCGGGGAGAAGTCGCCGCGGGTGGCGACGAGCTCGGTCCAGTGGGCGTTGAGCATGCCGGCGAACCCGTGCCAGTCGGTGGGCATGCCGAGCAGGTCGCCGACCGCGCAGCTGATCGCGGAGCCGTGCGAGACGACCACGAGGGTGTCGTCCGGGCCGAGCGCGGACGCGTGCTCCAGGATGCCCTCCCGGACGCGCTGCGCGACCTCTGCGCGGGTCTCCGCACCGACGCCCTCGGGCTGCCCGCCCGCGCGCCAGACGGCGAACTGGTCGGCCCAGTCCCGGCGCAGGTCGTCCCCGGTGAGGCCCTCCCACAGGCCGAACGCCCGCTCGCGCAGGCGAGCGTCCACCGCGAGGTCGAGGCCGGCGGCCCGCGCCAGGAAGCTGGCCGTCTCGTGCGCGCGGCTGAGGTCGGACACGACGATCGCCGTCGGCTCGTGCCGTGTCAGCAGCCGAGCGGCGGCGGTGCGTGCCTGCCAGCGACCGACCGCGTCGAGCGGGATGTCGACCTGGCCCTGCAGACGCGCCTCGGAGTTGTACGCGGTCCGGCCGTGCCGGACCAGGAGCAGACGCCCTGCCGTCACGCGTCAGCGCCCTCGTCGGTCCCCCGCGCGTCAGCGGGGAGCTCGATCACAGGGCAGTCCTTCCACAGCCGCTCGAGGGCGTAGTACACCCGGTCCTCCGCGTGCTGCACGTGCACGACGACGTCGCCGAAGTCCACGAGGACCCAGCGACCCGCACTCTTGCCCTCGCGACGGATGGGCTTGGCACCGAGCTTGAAGAGGGCCTCCTCGACGGCGTCGACGATGGCGCCGACCTGCCGCTCGTTCGTGCCGGAGGCGATGAGGAAGACGTCGGTGAGGACGAGCTGCTCACTGACGTCGAGAGCGATGATCTCCTCCGCCTTGATGTCGGAGGCGGCACGAGCGGCCGCCACGGCCAGCTCGATCGCTCGTTCGGTCGCAGCCACAGGTCTCCTTGGTTCGGGGTCAGGCAGGTCAGGCAGGTCCGGCCGGCAGGCCGGCCATGACGTGGACGGTCGAGGGCGCCGCCGCCGAGGAGGCGGGCTGCTCCTCCGAGTTGTTGCTGAGCAGCAGCACGATGAGGAAGCCGAGCACGAACGCGACGAGGGCCAGCACGATCAGGTGCAGCCAGGTGTACGGGTGGCGAGGGCGCTCGTCGTAGTCGTCGTCGTCATCGTCGTCGTAGTCGTCATCGTCGTCGCGGCCGACGCCGAAGCCGACGTGGTCGGGCCGGCCGGCCGGCCCGGCGGCGAACACCGGTGCGGCGGGCTCTCCCCCGGCGCGCGGGGCAGGCACGGTGCCCGAGGACGACAGGCCGGTGGGCGCCCAGGCGGCGGGTGCGGGTGCGGCTTCCGGTGCGGTCTCGGCCGGAGCCTGCGCCCCGGACCAGCCGGGCTGGCCGGTGGGCTGCGGGGTGGGACGGCTCGTCGCGGGAGCCCCCGGTGCGCGCGCGGCCGACGGTGCCGCCTGCCACGGAGCGGGCTGGGCGGTGGGGGCAGGGGCCTGGGCGGCCTGCCACGGCGCCTGCTGCGGTGCGGGGGCCTGCGGCGCGGACGGCTGCGTCCCCCACGACCCCGCGGTCCCGGCTGCCGCACCGGCGCCGGTCCAGCTGGGGCTCTCGCGCCGGACGGGCGGCGTGGCGGAGCCGGTCTGCGGAGGGTTCGGCGTGCGCGACGGCGGCGACGGCGACCAGCCCGCGCCCGGTGCGGCGGGGCCGGCCGGTTCGGGGCTGCGCTGACCCCACTGCCCGGGGGCGCCCGAGGACGGCGCCGGACGCGAGGTCGCGGGAGGGCTGCTCGGGGCGGGTGCTGCGGGGCGGGACGTCACGGGAGGCGTCGGAGCCGGACGCGACGCCGCCGGCGGGCGCGAGATGGCAGGAGCGGTGCTCGAGGGCGGCTGGCGGGGCGGGGGCGGTGGGGAGGCCGGGCGGCCGGGCGCCGGGGCGGCCGGGCGGCCGGGCGCCGGGGCGGCCGGGCGGCTGGGCGCGGCGGCGGCCGGCGGCTGCGTCGACCAGGCTGGGGTTCCGGTGCCCGCCGGTGCGGGGCGCGAGCTTGTCGGGTCGAGCGACGTGTCGCGGATGGACCTGCGCGAGCGGCTGGTCTCGGCGGCGATCCCGCGGGGCGGGGTGTCCTCGGGGCCGCTCGGCCCGCGCATGGCCCGACGGGAGACCGGGGCGTCCGGTCGGGCAGGGGTGCCCTGCGGTGCCGCGGACCCGGGGTCGGGTGCGGCGCCCTGGACGTCACCCGTCTCAGGGTTGCGGTGGAGCTCGCGACGACGGCGCCGCTCTCCCGGTTCACTCATGACTGACCTCGATACAACCTGTGCTTGGCGATGTACTGGACGACCCCGTCAGGGACGAGGTACCAGACTGGCTGCCCGGCGCGTGCACGTGCGCGGACGTCGGTCGAGGAGATCGCCAGGGCAGGGACCTCCAGGACGTGCACACGATCACCGGGGAGCCCGTCGACCGACAGTGCGTGCCCGGGACGGGTGACCGCCACGAACTGCGCCATCGAGAAGAGCTCGTCGGCATCCTTCCACGTCAGGATCTGTGCGATGGCGTCCGCACCTGTGATGAAGAAGAGTTCGGCGTCGGGGCGTGCGGTCTTGAGGTCGCGGAGGGTATCCACGGTGTATGTCACACCCGCCCGGTCCACGTCGACGCGGCTCACCGTGAACCGCGGGTTCGACGCGGTCGCGATGACCGTCATCAGGTAGCGGTGCTCGGCTGCCGTGACGTCCTGGTCCAGCTTGAACGTCGGCTGGCCGGTGGGGACGAAGACGACCTCGTCGAGGTCGAACCGCGCGGCGACCTCGCTCGCGGCGACCAGGTGACCGTGGTGAACGGGGTCGAACGTGCCGCCCATCACACCCAGACGCGTCCTGCGCGGCCGATCGGTCATCGGTTCGGTGCCTTCCGGTCCGTCGGTCAGTGGCGCGTCCCGACGCTCCGGAAGGCGAACGTGATGAGCAGCATGGCGACGAGACCGACGAACGCGCCGATGCCGAACACGACGGGCGGGAACGGCAGCTCGTTGGTGTGCTCGGCGGCCTCAGCAGCGGCGATCAGGGCAGCATGCACGTCAATCCTCCAAGGTGGGGCGAGAAGCCCTCAGTGTCGCACGACCGGCTGTGCGATCAGGGTCGGACGTGCCCGTCGCCGTGCACGATCCACTTCGTGGTGGTGAGCTCCCCGAGGCCCATCGGCCCCCGCGCGTGCAGCTTCTGCGTGGAGATCCCGATCTCGGCCCCCAGGCCCAGCTGGCCGCCGTCGGTGAACCGGGTCGACGCGTTCACCATGACCGCGGCGGAGTCCACCTCGGCGACGAACCGTTCGGACGCCGCGAGGTCCCGTGTGACGATCGCCTCGGTGTGCCCGGAGCTCCACTCACGGATGTGCTCCAGGGCCTCGTCGAGCGAGTCCACGACCCGCACCGCGAGGTCGAGCGAGAGGTACTCGGTCGCCCAGTCCTCCTCCGTCGCCGGGACGCAGGCGACCTCGTCCGGCGCCAGCGCGAGGGTCGCCTCGTCGCCGTGGATCGTCACGCCCGCGTCGGCGAGCATCGCCAGGGCGACCGGCAGGAACTCGTCGGCGACCGCCTGGTGCACGAGGAGGGTCTCCGCGGCGTTGCAGACGCCCACGCGCTGCGTCTTGGAGTTCAGCAGGATCGGGATGGCGACGGCGAGGTCGGCGGTCTCGTCGACGTAGACGTGCACGTTGCCGACGCCCGTCTCCACGACCGGCACCGTCGACTCCCGCACGACCGTCCGGATGAGGTCGGCCCCACCGCGCGGGACGAGGACGTCCACCAGACCGCGGGCGTGCATGAGCGCCACGGCACCCTCACGGCCCCACGCGTCGATGGACTGGACCAGGGCGCCGGGCAGGCGCTGCGCGACGAGAGCCTGCGACAGCACGTCGACGATGACCTCGTTGCTCGCCGCCGCGGCCGAGCCACCGCGCAGGATGACCGCGTTGCCGCTCTTGAGCGCCAGCCCCGCAGCGTCGACGGTCACGTTCGGCCGGGCCTCGTAGATCATGCCGACCACGCCCATCGGCACCCGCACCTGGCGCATCCGCAGACCGTTCGGCAGCGTCTGGCCGCGCACGACCTCCCCCACCGGGTCCGGCAGCGCGGCCAGCTCCCGCAACGCGTCCGCGATGGCCGCGATGCGCTCGGGCGTCAGCGCGAGCCGGTCCAGCAGTCCCGCGGACGTGCCGTTGACGCGGCCGCGCTCCAGGTCCACCGCGTTCGCCGCGACGATCTCGGGCGTGGCCGCGACGAGCGCGTCCGCCATCGCGCGCAGTGCGGCGTCCTTGGTGGCGCGGGTCGCGGTGGCGAGCCGGCGGGAGGCGGTCTTGGCCCGCTCCGCGACCGCGCGGACCTGCGCCGTCACGTCCGTCTCGGCTGTCGTCTGCACCTGCTGGTCGAGCGACGTCGTCATCGCACCAGGGTAGTCCCGCCGCCGGTGGCCCTCCGGCGCCCGCCGGGAGCCGGAACATCTCCTGGCCCGAGCGCCGGTCGTCGTGGGAGACGGTGGGTCGGCTCAGTCGACGGGTGCCGTCGTGGGCAGCCCGGCGTCCTTCCAGGCCGGGAAGCCGCCCTCGACGTGCACCACGTCGGTGAACCCCTTCGCGCGGAGCTCCGCCGCGACCGGGCCGGAACCGCGGACCGAGCCGCAGACGACGACGATGGGCGTGTCCAGCGAGACGACGGGGGTGTGCCGGGTGGCGGCCGTGAGGTCGAACTCGTCGTCGATCGCGTACCGGTCGGCGACGGTCGCGCCCGGGATCGAGCCGGCGCGGGACCGGCCGACCTCGCTGCGCACGTCGACGAGGAACGCGCCGCGTGCCACGCGCTCGGCGGCCTCCGCGGGCGTCACCACGGGCGCCAGCGCAGCGGCCTCGTCGAGGCTGAGGTGCTCGGCCGGGGCGCCGGGCCGGGCGGTGGTGTCGGTCATGGTGGGCTCCTTCGTGGTGAGGGTCGGTCAGCCGTCGAGCAGGTGCGGCTGCGGGTGCCGTACCCCGACGACGGCGTCGGCCGGCACGGCGTCGGTGATCGCGGCCAGGTCGGCGGCGTCGAGGACGAGGTCGGCCGCCTCGACGTTGGAGGCGAGGTGGGCCGCATGCCGGGTGCCGGGGATCGGGACGACGTCGTCGCCCTGAGCCAGCACCCACGCCAGGGCGAGCCGCGCCGCGGGCACCCCGCGGGAGTCGGCGAGGGTGCGCAGGCGCGCCGCGAGCCGGACGTTCGCGGCGAACGCGTCACCCTGATAGCGCTCGTGCCGGGCACGGGTGTCGCCCGGGTCGAACGCGGTGGACGTCACCGTGCCGCTGAGGATGCCCCGGCCGAGCGGCGAGAACGGCACGAAGCCGATGCCGAGCTCGCGCAGGGTAGGCAGGACCTCGTCCTCGACCCCGCGGTGGAACAGCGAGTACTCGCTCTGCACGGCCGCGAGCGGGTGGACCGCGTGGGCCCGCCGGATCGTCGCCGCGGACGCCTCGGACAGGCCGACGTGCCGGGCCTTGCCCGCGGCCACGACCTCCGCGAGCGCGCCGACGGTCTCCTCGATCGGCACCAGCGGGTCCACCCGGTGCAGGTAGTACAGGTCGACGTGGTCCCAGCCGAGGCGCGAGAGGCTCGCGTCGATTGCTCGGTGCACGTGCGCGGGCCGCCCGTCGACCTGCCGCCCCCGCACCCCGAGGCCGACCTTGGTGGCGAGCACGACGGACTCGCGGTGCGGCGCCAGCAGAGGCCCGAGCAGGCGCTCGTTCTCGCCGTCCGCGTACACGTCGGCGGTGTCGAAGAACGTGACGCCCAGGTCGAGTGCGCGCCGCACGGTGGCGACGGACTCGTCGCGGTCGGCAGTGCCGTACGCGCCGGTCAACGACATGCCGCCGAGCCCGACCGGGGAGACCGTCAGCGGTCCCAGGGCGCGCGTCATGAGAGCTCCTTCGCGTCGGTCATCGCACTTCGACGGACCGAGCGGTGGGCGATCTGGAGCTCGATCACCGCGCTCGCAGCGACGGTGTCCGGCGCGGCGCCGCCGTAGCGGGCCCCGACTGCGGACGGGAGGACGTCGACGGACATGGTGGGTTCCCCCTGCTGGAGTCGGACGGGCTGGGTCGCCCTCGGGCTGCCGCTCCGCTGGGCGGAGCTCGTGACCTGCGCAGGAGGGTCGGCCGCGCCGTGAGCAATGTCAACGATCGGGACGGGCATCTCACATCACGGGATGGGCCCGCCCCGGCGCGGACGTCCTCGGCGCACGCTCCACGACGCCGTGGCGGGTGGTCAGCGGCGCCTGCGGACCAGGACCAGGTCGTCGCGGTGGACCAGCTCGCGGTCGTAGCCGGGGCCCAGGGACGCGCGCAGCTCGGAGGTCGAGCGGCCCAGCAACGGCGGTACCTCGTCGGCGTCGTAGGAGACCAGCCCGCGCGCCACGAGGTGGCCGTCGGGTCCCACGAGCTCGACGGGGTCGCCCGCCTCGAACGCGCCCTCGACGCCGGTCACCCCGGCAGGCAGCAACGAGGTCCCGCGCTCGAGCACGGCCCTGACCGCACCGGCGTCGAGCACCAGCCGCCCCCGTGTGTTGGCGGCGTGCGCGAGCCACAGCCGGCGGATCGAGGTGCGCCGACCGGTGGCGGTGAACCAGGTGCCGACGTCCTGCCCGTCGAGCGCCTGCGCCGCCTGCGCGGCGGACGTGAGGACGACGGGCACCCCGGACTGCGTCGCGATCGCGACCGACTCGAGCTTGGTCACCATCCCGCCGGTGCCGACGGCACTCCCCCGCGACGCGACGTCGATCCCCTCGAGGTCCTGGGCGTGGACGACGGACGCGATGCGCCGGGACCCGTCGCGCGACGGTGGGCCGGTGTAGAGCGAGTCGACGTCACTGAGCAGCAGCAGCGCGTCCGCGTGCACCAGGTGCGAGACCAGTGCCGCGAGCCGGTCGTTGTCCCCGAACCGGATCTCGTCGGTGGCCACGGCGTCGTTCTCGTTGATGACCGGCACGATGCCGAGGTCGAGGAGCCGGGTGAGCGCCCGGTGCGCGTTGCGGTAGTGCACGCGACGGACGGTGTCGTCGGCGGTCAGCAGCACCTGCCCGACCTGCAGCCCGTACCGGGCGAAGGCGGCGGTGTAGTGCGCGACGAGCAGCCCCTGACCCACCGACGCGGCCGCCTGCTGCGTCGCCAGGTCCCGCGGGCGGGCCGCCAGACCGAGCGGGCCCAGGCCGGCCGCGATCGCTCCGGAGGACACCAGCACCACCTGCCCACCGGCGGCCCGGCGCGCGGCGAGCACGTCGACCAGCGCGTTCAGCCGCTCCGGGGCGAGCCGACCGTCAGGCCCGGTCAGCGACGACGAGCCGATCTTGACGACCACCCGGGACGCCGAGACCAGCTGCTGGCGGTCCTGCAGGGCGTCGACGGTCACGCCCCGCATTCTGCCGCGTGGCTGCCGCTGGTCACGCGCTTATCCGGTGCGCGGACGTCAGCTCTCCGCCGCGTCCGTCCAGACGCCGGCCTCACGCTCGGTCCACAGCTCCTCGCGCGCCTCCGTCTTGGCGTCCATGCGCTCCTTGTACTCCTGGCGCTTCTCGCCGCGCGTCGGGCGCGAGTGGTCCTCGAGCCGCAGGTCGACACCACGGGGACCGCCGAGGAACTCCGACCCGGTCATGAGCGTCGGCTCCCAGTCGAACACCACGGCGTTGTGCTCCGGACCGATGCGCACCTCGTCGCCGGCGACGGCGCCCGTGGCGAAGAGCTTCTCCTCGACGCCCAGGCGTGCCAGCCGGTCGGCCAGGTAGCCGACGGCCTCGTCGTTGGAGAAGTCGGTCTGACGCACCCAGCGCTCGGGCTTCTCGCCCCGCACCCAGAAGTAGACGCCCTGCCCCTCGACCTCGCGGCGGGTCACGGTGAACCCGGCGTCGTCGACGGCCTTCGGACGCAGCACGACGCGCGTGTTCTCCGGCGCCGGCGCGTCCCGTCGGGCCTTGTCGACGATCTCGCCGAGCGCGAACGTCAGCGGGCGCAGACCCTCGTGGCTCGCCGTCGACACCTCGAACACGCGGAACCCGCGGGCCTCGAGGTCAGGCTTGACCAGCTCGGCGAGCTCGCGCGCCTCGGGGACGTCGATCTTGTTCAGCACGACGATCTGCGGCCGCTCCAGGAGCGGCACGCGGCCGCCCTCGATCGTCAGGTCGCCAGCGTAGGTCCGCAGCTCGGCCTCGATGTCCTCGAGGTCCGACAGCGGGTCGCGGTCCGGCTCGAGGGTCGCGCAGTCGAGCACGTGCACGATGACCGCGCAGCGCTCGATGTGCCGCAGGAACTCCAGGCCGAGGCCACGCCCCTCGGACGCGCCGGGGATGAGCCCGGGGACGTCGGCGACGGTGTACCGCGCGCTGCCCGCCTGCACGACGCCCAGGTTCGGGACGAGCGTCGTGAACGGGTAGTCGGCGATCTTCGGCCGGGCCGCGGAGATCGCGGCGACGAGGCTGGACTTGCCGGCGCTCGGGTACCCGACGAGGGCGACGTCGGCGATCGTCTTGAGCTCGAGCACGATGTCCTGCTCGGTCCCGGGCTCGCCGAGCAGCGCGAAGCCGGGGGCCTTGCGCCGCTGCGAGGCGAGCGCGGCGTTGCCGAGTCCCCCACGGCCACCGGCGGCGGCGACGTACTGGGCCCCGACGCCGACGAGGTCAGCGAGGACCGTGCCGTCGGGGGACTTCACGACGGTGCCGTCGGGGACGCCGAGCACCAGGTCCGCGCCGGTGGAGCCGGAGCGGTGGTCGCCCATGCCCTGGGTGCCGGACGGCGCGTGCCGGTGGGGCGAGTGGTGGTAGTCGAGCAGCGTGGTGACCTGCGGGTCGACCTGGATGATCACCGAGCCACCGTTGCCGCCGTTGCCCCCGTCGGGGCCGGCGAGCGGCTTGAACTTCTCCCGGTGGATGGACGCACAACCGTGCCCACCGTCACCGCCGGTCGCATGCAGCACGACCCGGTCGACGAATGTCACCACGGCTGAACCTCCCTTGCTCTTGCTGCTTGATCCTCACACGCAGAAGGGGCGCACCGCACCGGTGCGCCCCTTCCACGAATGACCCGACGCGGACCGATGCCGCATCGTCCTGAAAACTCAGACCTCGGCCGCCGCGACGATGTCGATGACCTTGCGGCCACGGCGCGTCCCGAAGGTCACGGCGCCGGGGGCGAGGGCGAACAGCGTGTCGTCGCCGCCACGGCCGACGTTCACACCGGGGTGGAAGTGCGTGCCGCGCTGGCGGACGATGATCTCGCCGGCCTTCACGACCTGGCCACCGAAGCGCTTGACGCCCAGGCGCTGGGCGTTGGAGTCGCGACCGTTGCGCGAGGAGCTCGCGCCCTTCTTGTGTGCCATGACGAACCTGCTTTCGTGCTCAGAGAATGGGGGTCCGCAGCCTGCAGGCCGCGGCGCGTGAGATCAGGAGATGCCGGTGACCTTGAGGCGGGTCAGCTTCTGGCGGTGACCCTGGCGCTTGCGGTAGCCGGTCTTGTTCTTGTACTTGAGGATGTCGATCTTGGGACCCTTCTCGTCCCGCACGACCTCCGCCGTCACCTTGACCTTGGCCAGCGCCTTGGCGTCGGTGGTGACCTTCTCACCGTCGACGAGCAGCAGGGCGGTCAGCTCGATGGTCGACCCGGCCTGCGCGGCGAGGCGGTCGACGACGACGACGTCGCCCACCGCGACCTTCTCCTGGCGGCCGCCAGCCTTCACGATCGCGTACACCACGTTGCTGCTCATCTCTGCTCGTCGAACTGCCTAGGTCACCATGCTCGGGATGCGCCCTGCCTGCGCCCGCGCACATCCCGCTGCCACCGGTCTTGGCCGGTTCCCGTGGGGGTTCGCGTCGGCGCCGCTACGGCGGCACACCTGACCAGCGCGCACACGACGCGCCGACGTTCTAGGGTACGGACCGCACGGCGCAGGGTCAAACGTGGTCGTGCTGCGCCAGGGCCGACGTGACGGAACGCACGTCGGCCGCCGCGAGCCGGGACTCCAGCCCGCGCACGATCACGTCGACCCCGAACGCGAAGCGCTCGTCGACGTCTGCGCCCGCGCCCGGCGGCTGCGCCTGCTCCTCGACCGCGAACCCCTGCACGAACGCCAGGAGAGTCCCCCAGGCACGCGTCGCGTCGGCCGTGGGGAAGCCGGCGTCGACAAGGATCGACAGCGGCAGCTCGACCCAACCGGCCAGCCGCTCGTCAGTGAGGTAGGTGCCGCTGAACACCCGGGCGCCGTCCCGGCGGGCCAGGAGCGCCGCCCGGAACCGGTCGGCAGAGAGCAGGACGCAGTCCTGCCACGGCTCCCCCGCCAGCGCGGCGAGCTCGTCGTTCGCCTGCTCGATGAGGTCGCGGAGCATGGTCGTCGCCATCTCGTCGAGCAGCGCCGCCTTGCTCGGGACGTGCCAGTACAGCGCGGCCGCCTGCACCCCGAGGTCGCTCGCCAGCCGGCGCAGCGTGAGGCCGTCCAGGCCGACCTCGTCGAGCAGGTCGAGGGCGCGCCGGACGATCCGCTCGCGATCCAGTCGCTGCGCCATCCGCACCGCCCTCCCCTCGGGTTCCGCCTCACCTTGACAACTGAACGTCGTTAAATCAATCTAACAGCGTTCAATTTAACATCGTTCAAGGAGCTGCCGTGCGCACGATGATCGTCGTCAACCACCCCTACGAGGGCAGCTTCTGCCACGCGCTCGCCGACGCCGCGGTGCACGGTGCGCGGCGGGCCGGACGGGAGGTGGACCTCGTCGACCTCGACGCCTCGGGCTTCGACCCGGTCATGCGCCGCGCGGACCTCGCGGCCTGGCGGGCTCACGCGACCATCGACCCGGTCGTCGCCGACCTGCAGCGCCGGATCGACGCCGCCGACCACCTCGTCCTGGTCCACCCCGTCTGGTGGGAGACCGCACCGGCCGTGATGAAGGGCTTCATCGACAAGGTGCTCGTGCCCGGCTGGGCCTACGAGGACGGCGTCCTCGGCCTGCCCCGGGCACGGTTCGTGCGACTCCAGCGCGTCACCGTGGCGACGACGATGGCGACGCCGGGACCCGCCTACCGGTGGCTGTTCGGCAACACCGCGCAGAAGGCGTCGGTCCGCGGGGTCTGGCACAAGATGGGCGTACCGGCGCGATGGCTGAGCCACCCGCGGGTGGCCGAGGTGTCCCCGCAGCGACGCGAGCGGTGGCTCGCCCGCATGGAGGACCGCGTCGCCCGTGTTCGGCTCACGCCCCGCGACGAGGCGCTCGTGCCGGTCGGCTGACCGGCACGAGCCTCGTCGTCAGTCCTGCTGGGTGGCGGCGTCGTCCTCGGGCTCGACGGTCGGCTCCGCGCGCTCCGGCTCGAACACGTCCGCGGGGACCGCCGTCAGCTCGAGCTCCTCGAACGGGCCGTCCGGCACGGGCTCGGCCGCCGCCTTCGAGCCCGCGAACTCCGCGAGCACGTCGAGAGCAGGAGCGCTGGGCGTGACGGAGTCCGTCGGCTCGGCTGCGGCCGGCGCGTGGTGCTCGTGCTCGTGCTCGTGCGCGTGGGCGGCGGCCGCGGCGATGGTCGCGAGCGTCGCCTTGACCGCCTCTCGGGCCTCGGGCAGGACCGGCACACCCGCGTGCGGGACGTGCGCGACCGGCTCCTTGGCACCCCCACGCTTGCGGCGCGACCTCTTGGCCTCGCCGTCGGAGTTGGCGGTGGGCTGCTGCTGGGCGCCGGCGTCGGGACGCTGGTTGTTCTTCTCGATCGGCTCCTCGTGCACGATGAAGCCCCGCCCGTGGCAGTGCTCGCACGTCTCGCTGAACGCCTCGACCAGGCCCTGGCCGACACGCTTGCGCGTCATCTGGACCAGGCCGAGCGAGGTGACCTCGGCGACCTGGTGCTTGGTCCGGTCCCGGCCCAGGCACTCCACCAGGCGGCGCAGCACGAGGTCACGGTTGGACTCGAGCACCATGTCGATGAAGTCGATGACGATGATGCCGCCGATGTCGCGCAGCCGGAGCTGGCGGACGATCTCCTCGGCGGCCTCGAGGTTGTTGCGCGTCACGGTCTCCTCGAGCGTGCCGCCCGAGCCCGTGAACTTGCCGGTGTTGACGTCGACGACCGTCATGGCCTCGGTGCGGTCGATGACCAGCGAGCCACCCGACGGCAGCCAGACCTTGCGGTCCATGCCCTTGGCCAGCTGCTCGTCGATGCGGTGCTCGGCGAAGACGTCCGCGTCGGACTCCCAGCGGGACACCTTCTGCGCCAGGTCCGGCGCGAGCTCGTCGATGTACGACGAGATCGTCGACCAGGCCTCGGCCCCCTCCACGATCAGCGACGAGAAGTCGTCGTTGAAGATGTCGCGGACCACGCGGATGGCCATGTCCGGCTCACCCTGGAGCAGGGCCGGGGCCGACGCGGTCTTCGACTTCTTCTCGATGGCCTCCCACTGCCCCTGCAGGCGGGCGATGTCCGCGCGCAGCTCGTCCTCGCTGGCCCCCTCGGCCGCGGTGCGGACGATGACGCCCGCGGTGTCCGGGACGATCTCGCGCAGGATCTTCTTCAGACGGTTGCGCTCGGTGTCGGGCAGCTTGCGGCTGATGCCGGTCATGCCGCCACCGGGCACGTAGACCAGGTAGCGGCCGGCGAGCGTGACCTGCGAGGTCAGGCGGGCGCCCTTGTGGCCGATGGGGTCCTTGGTGACCTGCACCAGGACCGGGTCGCCGGACTTGAGCGCCTGCTCGATGCGGCGCGCCGAACCCCCCTCGAGCCCGGCGGCGTCCCAGTTGACCTCACCGGCGTAGAGCACGGCGTTGCGACCCTTGCCGACGTCGACGAACGCGGCCTCCATGCTGGGCAGCACGTTCTGCACGCGACCGAGGTACACGTTGCCGACCATCGACGACTGCGCCTGGTTGGACACGTAGTGCTCGACGAGCACCCCGTCCTCGAGCACGGCGATCTGCGTGCGCGCGTTCTTCTCCCGCACGATCATCGAGCGGTCGACCGACTCGCGGCGAGCCAGGAACTCGGACTCCGTGATGATCTGGCGGCGGCGGCCGGCGTCGCGGCCGTCCCGCCTGCGCTGACGCTTGGCCTCGAGGCGGGTGGACCCGCGCAGTGCGGTGACCTCGTCGCTGGGCGCGCGCGTGCGGGCCGGGCGGGCCTCGGCCTGGTCGCCCGAGTCACCCCGCGAGGACCCCCGACGACGACGGCGGCGGCGACGGCTCGAACCGTCGCCCTCCCCCGCGGACTCGTCGGCGTCGGACTCCGCGTCGCCCTCGGCGCTCTCGTCGGACTCGTCGTCGGGCTCGTCGGCGTCCTCGGGCGCGCCACCGGACTCGGGTCGGCTGCGTCGGCCGCGGCCGCCGCGGCGACGACGGCGACGGGGGGCACCGCCGGTGCCCTCGTCGGTCGCCTCGGCGTCCTCGTCCTCGTCGGTCTCGACCTGGTCGTCGACCTCGCGGTCCTCGGCGACCTCGTCGACGGGAACCTCGACCTCGACCTCGTCGGCGGCGGTGTCCTCGGCGGGGGCCGCGTCACCGCTGCGACCGCGACGGCCACGGCGGCGCGAGCCGCGCGACGCGGGCGCGGCGGCCTGCTCCGCCGGCTCGACCTGCTCGACGGCCTCGGTCGCGTCCGCCTCCGCGTCGCGGTGGGCGGCCTCGGAGATCTCCTCCGGCGAGCCCGTGCCGACCTGCGCCCGGCGGCGGCGCGGGCGCGCAGCGGTCGGGTCCGGCGCCTGGAAGAGGAGCGCCGTCGTGGCGAAGCGGGACCCGGTGGAGGTGGTGCTCGTGGTGGCGTTCGCCGGCTCGGGGGCCACGTCGGGCTCGACCGGCGCGCCCGCGGCGGCCAGCTCGGCCAGGACGTCGAGCGTCGCTGCGCCCTCGGCCTCCTCGTCCTCGACGAGCGGCTCGGGCGCCGGCGCCGGGGCTGCCGCGGCGCGGGTTCCGGAGCGGCGACGACGCGGCGCAGCCGCGACGGGCTCCTCCGCGACGACGTCCGGGGCCACGTCGACCGCGGGCGTCTCCTCGACGGCGGCAGTCTGCGGCGCCGGGGCCTCGACGGGGGCGGACGGCGCCTCGTCCGCCGACGCGACGACCACGGTGCGCGTGACGCGGCGGGACTTCTTCTTCGGCGGTGCGGCCGGGGCGTCGTCGCTCGACACCTCGACGACCGGCGCGGGGGTGGCTGCGGGCTCGGCGGGCGGCTCGACCGGTGCCGGCACGGTGACCACGGCGGCTGCCGGGGCGTCGTTGCTGGGGGCGGCGGTCACGCGGGTGGCACGGCGGCGGCGCGGGGGTGCGGGCGGTGCCTCACCCCCGGCGGTCGTCACGTCTGCGGTGGGGGTGTTCTCGTCGGTCACGCGAAGTGCTCCTGGGTACCGGGTATCGCCACCCACACGCGGCGGTACTCGGTCGGTCGGTCGTCGCACGCGTGCTGCGCGGCGACGGAAAGTCGGCGGTCGTGGCTGCTGCACCCGGTCGGCGCCATCGCCTGCGGGGCCGGAGCCGTCAGTCCCGATCGGGGACCAGCGGGCGGCGAAGCGGCGGCTGGCGCGCACGACATGCTGGTGCTGCGAGCTCAAGGGTCCCGGGGCGGTGTGGTCGTCCTAGGAGCCGGGGTCAGTATCGCACAGGGGCCTTCGTACGGCGTGCCGCTCCGTTTCCGCGGCGCGTCCCGGTGTGATGCACGCCCGGTCGTGACTGGCTTCCGGCACCCCGTCGGCAGGGGCAGACTGGACTCGGTCCTCGCGTTCTGGCCAGGCCGCCTGACCTGGACAGTCGTCTCGTCCGTCGGGCGCGTGGACCGAAGGCCCGACGCACCTGTAGGCCCCGGAGGACTCGTGGACACGCTGGACGTGGCACGGTGGCAGTTCGGCATCACGACCGTCTACCACTTCATCTTCGTCCCGTTGACGATCGGCCTGGCGCCCCTCGTCGCGATCATGCAGACGGCCTGGGTGCGGACCGGGAACGAGCGCTGGCTGCGGCTCACCAAGTTCTTCGGAAAGCTCCTGCTCATCAACTTCGCGATCGGTGTGGCCACCGGCATCGTGCAGGAGTTCCAGTTCGGCATGGCGTGGAGCGAGTACTCCCGCTTCGTGGGCGACGTGTTCGGTGCCCCGCTGGCGATGGAGGCGCTCGCCGCGTTCTTCGTCGAGTCGACGTTCCTGGGCCTGTGGATCTTCGGCTGGGACAAACTGCCGAAGAAGATCCACCTGGCCTGCATCTGGGCCGTCGCGATCGCGACGAACCTGTCCGCCTACTTCATCCTCGCGGCGAACTCCTGGATGCAGCACCCCGTCGGCGCCACGTTCAACGAGGAACGCGGGCGGGCGGAGATGACGGACATCGGCGCCATCCTCACGAACAACACCCTGCTCGCGGCGTTCCCGCACACGATCTCGGCCGCCTTCCTCACCGCCGGCACGTTCGTCGCCGGGATCGCCGCCTGGTGGATGGTGCGTCTCGTGCGCGCCGGTCAGGCGGACAAGGCCCGCGACGTGTACCGCCCCGCCGTGGTCCTCGGCGTCATCGTGATGGTGATCTCGGGCGTGGGCGTCGCCCTGAGCGGGGACCAGCAGGCCAAGCTCATGTTCGAGCAGCAGCCGACGAAGATGGCCGCCGCCGAGGCGCTGTGCCAGACGACGTCGAGCGTGCCGTTCTCGATCCTCGCGATCGGGCCGCTGGGCACCGGCGCCGACTGCGACAAGGTCACCCACCTCCTGGAGATCCCCGGCGCCCTCTCGTTCCTGGCGACGGGCGACTTCTCCGCCACCCTGCAGGGCACCGACCAGCTGCAGCAGGAGTACGAGGAGAAGTTCGGGTACACGGACGCGAACGGCGAGCCCATCAGCTACATCCCGAACCTCGCCGTCACCTACTGGGGCTTCCGCCTCATGATCGGGTTCGCCCTCGGCTCGGCCGCGCTCGCGCTGGTCGCGTTCTGGGTGACCCGCAAGGGCCGGGTGAGCGGGAACGTGTGGGTCGGCCGCCTCGGCATCGCCGCCATCGCGACCCCGTTCCTGGCCTCCTCGTTCGGTTGGATCTTCACCGAGATGGGCCGCCAGCCGTGGGTCGTCGCGCCCAACCCGAACCCCGGCGGCGTGGACGGCGTCTGGCTGCTCACCGCCCGCGGCGTCTCGACGGTGACCAGCACGGGGACGGTCCTCACGAGCCTGATCGCGTTCACGCTCCTCTACGGGGTCCTCGCCGTGTTCTGGTACCGCCTGATGCACCGGTACGCGATCCAGGGCGTGGCGGACAGCGAGCACGACCCCAGCCCGGACAACCCCGAAAACGACCCGGACACGGCGCACGAGCGCCCGCTGTCGTTCGCGTACTGAGCGGAGCAGACGACCATGGAGCTCACGACCGTCTGGTTCCTCCTCATCGCGGTCCTGTGGACCGGCTACCTCGTGCTGGAGGGTTTCGACTTCGGCGTCGGCATGCTGCTGGGGCTGCTGTCCCGCGGCGACCGCGCGACCAAGGACCGGGACCGCCGCGTCATGATCAACACGATCGGCCCGGTCTGGGACGGCAACGAGGTGTGGCTGCTCACGGCCGGCGGCGCGACGTTCGCGGCGTTCCCGGAGTGGTACGCGACGATGTTCTCCGGGTTCTACCTGCCGCTCCTGCTCATCCTGCTGGCGCTCATCGTGCGCGTGGTCGCGTTCGAGTGGCGCGGCAAGATCGACGACCCGCGCTGGCGGTCGCTGGCCGACCGGTGCCTGATGGTGGGCTCGTGGGTGCCGGCCGTGCTCTGGGGCGTGGCGTTCGGCAACCTCGTCCGGGGTGTCGAGCTCGACGCCGACCACCAGTACGTCGGGGGTTTCTGGGCCCTGCTCAACCCGTTCGCGCTGCTCGGTGGCGCCACGACCGCCCTGATCTTCCTCACGCACGGCGCGGTGTTCCTCGCGCTGAAGTCCGACGGTGACGTCCGCGTCCGCGCCGGGGCGTTCGCGGCACGGGCGTCCGTCGTGACGCTCGTCGTGGCCGGCGCCTGGGCCGTGTGGGCGCAGCTGGCCTACTCGGTGCCGTGGACGTGGGCGGCCGTCGTCGTCGCGGCCGGCGCGCTGGTCGTGCTCGTCGTCGCCGCGCAGCGCCGCAAGGAAGGGCTCGCGTTCACGGCGTCGGCCGTCGCCATCGTCGCAGCGGTCGTCCTGATCTTCGGGTCGATGTACCCCGACGTCATGCCCGCGTTCGACCCGGCCAACTCGCTGACCGTCACGAACGCGTCGTCGACGGACTACACGCTCACGGTCATGACCTGGGTGGCCGCGTTCCTCACCCCGCTGGTCCTGCTCTACCAGGGCTGGACGTACTGGGTGTTCCGCAAGCGGATCTCCGCGGACCGGATCCCGGACCACACCGGTCTCACCTTCGAGAAGCTGCCCGCCCTGAGCACGCCCGACAAGTGAGGCCGCTCGACCCGCGCCTGCTGCGGCACGCGCGAGCCGCACGCGGGTACGTCGCGCTGACCGCGGCGCTCGGCGTGGTCACGGCGGCGCTGGTCGTCGCGCAGGCGCTGCTGCTCGCGCACGCGCTCGGCGCCGCCGTCTCGGACGGCGCCACGCTCGACGTCCTGGCTCCGACGATCGCGTGGCTGGCAGCCGTCGTCGTCGCCCGGACGCTGGTGACCGCGACGCAGGAGCGCTTCGCGCACCGAGCCGCCACGCGGACGGTGGCCGAGCTGCGCGAGCAGGTCGTGGCGCACGCCGTGGCGCTGGGTCCGCGCTGGCTCGCGTCCGGCGAGGGACCGTCGGTGGTCACTCTGGCGACCCGTGGGCTCGACGCGCTCGAGCCGTACTTCGTGCGGTACCTGCCGCAGCTCGTGCTCGCGGCCACCGTGACGCCCGGCGTCCTGCTCGTGGTCCTCGGGCTCGACTGGGTCTCGGCCGCGATCCTCGTCGTCGTGATCCCGCTGGTCCCGATCTTCATGGTCCTCGTCGGACGGCTGACGCAGGGCCGGTCCGAGCGAGGGCTGGTCAGCATGCAGCGGCTCGGTGCGCAGGTCCTCGACCTGCTCGCCGGTCTGCCGACCCTGCGCGCGCACGGTCGCGAGCGCGGGCCGGGCGCTCGCGTGCGGACGCTCGGCGACGCGCACCGGCAGGCCACGATGGGGACGCTGCGCATCGCGTTCCTGTCCGGCATGGTCCTCGAGCTGCTGACCACGCTGTCGGTCGCCCTCGTCGCGGTCGGCATCGGGTTGCGCCTGGTGGAAGGGGACCTCGACCTGGTCACCGGGATCGCGGTCCTCGTCCTCGCGCCCGAGGTGTTCCTCCCGCTGCGCCAGGTGGGGGTCCAGTTCCACGCCGCTGCCGACGGCGTCGCGGCGGCAGGACGGGCCTTCGAGGTGCTGGAGACACCGGTCCCGCCGGCGGGGACGCGGACCGCGCCGGACCTGCGGACGGCGACCCTGCGGCTCGACGCCGTGGGGGTGCGGACCTCGGGGGGCAGCACCCCGCACGGGCTCGACCTCGTGCTCCGGCCCGGCACGGTCGTCGCGCTGACCGGGCCGAGCGGCGCCGGCAAGACGACCGCGCTCGAGGTCGCGCTCGGCCTGCTGCGACCCGACGAGGGGCGCGCCTCGATCGACGGCGTGGACCTCGCCGACCTCGATCCCTCCTCCGTGTGGGCCCAGGTGTCCTGGCTGCCGCAGCGACCCGTGCTGGAGCCGGGCACGGTGGCCGAGCTCGTCGGCGGCGACGACGCCTCGCGTGCCGCGGCCGCCGCGCTCACTGGCCTCGACACCGTGCTCGCCGCCCTGCCCGACGGCTGGGCCACCGCGCTGGGACGGGGCGGCGCGGGCCTGAGCCTGGGGCAGCGGCAGCGCGTCGCCCTGACGCGCACGCTCCTCGCGCAGACGCCGCTGGTGATCCTCGACGAGCCCACCGCGCACCTGGACGCCGCCGGCGAGCGGGTGGTGCTCGACACCGTCCGGGCGCTGCGGGACGCCGGCCGGACCGTCCTGCTCGTGGCGCACCGTCCGTCGCTCGTCGCGGTCGCCGACGACGTCGTGCAGGTCCGGTCGGCCGCAGCGGTGCTCGCATGAGCCGCGGCACGCTGCGGCGCGCGGTCCGCCTCCTGGACCTCGATCCGCGCCGGTTCGCCCTCGCGCTGCTGCTCGGGACGCTCGCGCTCGGCTGCGGGGTCGCCCTCGCGGCGGTCTCGGCGTGGCTGATCGCCCGCGCCTCGCAGATGCCGCCCGTGCTGCAGCTGTCGGTCGCGACCGTCGCGGTGCGCGCCTTCGGCATCGGCCGCGGGGTCCTGCGCTACCTGGAGCGGCTGGTCTCCCACGACGTCGCCCTGCGCGGCATGACCGAGCTGCGCACCACGCTGTACGAGCGGCTCGCGGTCGCCCGGCCCGAGACGCTGCTGCGGGTGCGACGCGGGGACCTGCTCGCGCGGGTCGGCGCGGACGTCGACACGGTCGGCGACGTGGTGGTCCGTGGGCTGCTGCCCGCCGGTGTCGCCGCCGCGCTCGGAGCGGGCACGGTGATCGCGATGTGCGCGTTCTGGCCGCCGGCCGGCCTCGCGCTCGGTGCGTGCCTCGTGCTCGCGGGGGTCGTCGCCCCCGCGATCGCCGCCCGCGCCGCGCGCACGACCGAGCAGCGCGCGCTGCAGAGCCGCTCGGACATGACCGCGACCGCCCTCGGCCTGCTCGACGACGCCGGACCGCTGCTCGTCGGCGGCCGGGCGGACCAGGAGCTGGCGGCCCTGCGCGAGTCCGACCGCCGCCTGGCGGCTGCCACCGACGCCGGGGCCGGTCCGGCCGCAGTCGCCGCAGGGCTCGGTCAGCTCGCGGTCGGTGCAGCGATGCTGGCGGCCCTGCTCACCGGCGTCCCGGCCGTCGGGGCCGGGCTGCTCTCCCCCGTCGAGCTCGCGGTCGTCGTGCTCACCCCGCTCGCGGCGTTCGAGGCGACGTCTCTGCTGCCCGCCGCGGCGATCCAGGTGCAGCGCTCGCGCGCGGCGGCGGTCCGGGTCCTCGCGCTGCTCGACGCACCGACCGACCCACCCGCCACCGACGGCGCGGCCGGACGGCCCCCGCTCGTCGCGACGGACCTCGCGTGCGGGTGGCCGGGGACCCAGCCCGTCGTCACCGGGCTCTCCCTCGACCTGCGCCCGGGCCGTTCGGTCGCCCTCGTCGGGCCGTCCGGCACGGGCAAGACGACCACCCTGCTCACCCTCGCCGGGCTGCTCCCCCGGCAGGCCGGCACCCTCACGCTCGACGGGCACGACGTGGACCACCTCGACCGGCACGCCGTGGCCGCCGCGGTCGTCGTGGGCACCGAGGACGCCCACGTCTTCGGGACGACCGTCCTGGAGAACCTGCGCGTCGGACGTGGCGACCTCACCTCCACGGAGGCGACCGACGTCCTGGCGCGGGTCGGGCTGGCGGAGTGGCTCGGCGGGCTGCCCGACGGGCTCGACACCGTCGTCGGCCCGGACGCGCGCACCGTGTCGGGGGGCGAGCGGCGCCGGTTGCTCGTCGCGCGCGCCCTGGTGTCCCCTGCCGAGCTCCTGCTCGTCGACGAGCCCGCCGAGCACCTCGACCCCGAACGCGCCGACGCCCTGGTCACCGACCTGCTGGACGACCCGCGGGGCGTCGTGGTCGTGACCCACCGGCTCAGCCCGCTGGCAGCGGCCGACGAGGTCGTGCTGCTGGGCGCCGGGGGCGTGCTGGCCCGCGGGTCGCACAGCAACCTGCTCGCAACGGTCCCCCACTACCGTGACGCCTGGGAGCGGGAGCGCTCGACGGACTGACGGGGGGCCGGACCGTGGCCGAGGAGACCCTTCCCGGTGCTCCGCCGAGCACGGACCTCCCGCACGGCGACGACCTGGTCGACGCGATCCTCGCGGTCACGAGCGAGATCGAGCTCGCCGCGGTGCTCGACCGGTTCGTCCAGGTCGCCGCGCGGCTCACGGGTGCCCTGTCCGGCGCGCTCACCGTCATCGACGACAGCGGGGTCTCGACGGCGTTCGTGACCACCGGGCCGCCGGGCACCGTCGCGGACGTCCTGCGGTCGGCACCCCTGGCGCTCGGGGCGCTCGGCGCCGTCCCCGCGACCGGCGCCCTGCGCCTCACCGACGTGCGTGACCACCCCGCCTTCCGCGGCATCCCGGCCGACCACCCGACCACCGTGCCGTTCCTCGGCACCTCGGTCCGGGTCGGCCCGCGCGTCTTCGGCCAGCTCTGCCTGTCCGAGAAGGCCGGCGGGTTCACGCCGGCCGACGAGCACGTCGTGGTGTCGCTCGCCGCGGCAGCCGGGGCGGCCGTCACGAACGCGCGCCTGTACGCCGACGCCCGGCAGCGCGTGCACTGGCTCCAGGCGGGCCAGGACCTCACCACCCTGCTGCTGGAGGGTCTCGACGACGACGACGCCCTCGAACGCATCGTCTCGACCGCCCGGGACGCCGACCATGCCGACGCCGCCGCGCTGGCCCTGCCCGGGGTGGGTGGCGCGCTGCTCATCGAGGTCGCGGTCGGCCGCAAGCGTCGCAAGCTGGTCGGCACCGCCATGCCCCCGGGCTCCCGGGCATGGTCGGTGGTCGAGGACCGCAAGGGCCGGATCACGTCGTCCCTCTCGCGCGCGCACTCCGTCGCCGCCCCCGCGATGCGGGCCTTCGGCCCGGCACTGTTCACACCCGTCCTGGTGCCCGGCGGCGCCGTCGGGGTGCTCATCCTGCTGCGGAAGGTCGGCGCACCCCTGTTCGAGCCGTACGACCTGACCACCGCGGAGTCGTTCGCCACGCAGGCTGCGCTCGCCTACCAGCTGGCCGCCGGTCGCCACGCCCAGGACGTCGCGGCGCTGCACGACGAGCGTGAGCGCATCGCCCGGGACCTGCACGACCTCGCCATCCAGCAGCTGTTCGCGACGGGCCTGCAGCTGGAGACCGTCCGACGACGCGCGGCCCGCGGCGTCGACGCCACCGAGCTGACCGCGATCGTGGACGAGGCGCTCGACAACGTCGACGACTCCGTGCGCCAGATCCGTCGCATCGTGCACGACCTGCGCGACCCGGACGCCGCGACCGGCCTGGTCGAGCGGCTGCGCCGTGAGGCGTTCCTCGCACGGACGGGCCTCGGGTTCGCGCCCGCGCTCGTCGTGAGCCTCGACGGGGTCGTCGTGACCGAGGGCGGCCTCGACGAGGACCGGCTGGACGGGCGGGTCGGCCGGGACCTCGCCTCGGACGTGGTCGCGGTCGTGCGCGAGGGGCTGGCCAACGCGGCCCGGCACGCGCAGGCCACGTCGGTGACGGTGCGCGTGCGCGTCCTCGGCGCGGGACCGCAGGGCTCCGTCCGGGTCGAGGTCGAGGACGACGGGGTAGGGCTCGCGCCCGGACCTGGCCGCACCTCGGGCACCCACAACCTCACGGAGCGCGCCCGGCAGCACGGCGGCACCGCCGACATCGGTGCGGCGCCCGACGGGCACGGCACGCTCCTGACGTGGCAGGCACCGCTGGGCTGACCTGCGACGACGCCCGATCAGCCGCCGGCGTCCACCTGCCAGCCCGCGCGTGCACGCGACGCCACCCACGCCGCGACCTGCGTGCGCCGCTGCAGCCCCATCTTCGCGAGCACCGACGTGATGTGGTTCTTCACGGTCTTCTCGACGATGCCCAGCCGCTCGGCGATCTCCCGGTTGGACAGCCCTTCGCCGATGAGCTCGACCACGCGCAGCTCGCTCGGCGTCAGGGTTCCGGTCGGGTCCTCCTGACGGTCCTTGTGCCGGGAGACCGCCCGCTGGTCGAGCAGCACGCGGCCGGCAGCGACGGCACGGATCGCGTCGACGATCTCCGCGCCGCGCGCGGACTTCAGCAGGTAGGCGGCGGCTCCCTCGTCGAGCGCGGCCTCCAGGGCGCCGGCGTCGTCGAACGACGTCAGGACGATCGCCCGCGACTCGGGGAGCCGCTCGCGCAGCGCGCGCATGACGTCGATGCCGGTGCCGTCCGGCAGCTGCAGGTCGACGAGCACGACACTCGGCCGCACGAGGTCGGCCCGCTGGAGCCCGTCCGCCACCGAGCCGGCCTCGGCCACCACGGTCATGCCCTCGGCCCGGTCCACGATCTCGGCCACGCCGCGCCGGACCACCTCGTGATCGTCGACGATCATGACGGTGATGGGTCCGGAGGCGCTGCGTGCGGCCACGGTGGCATCGTATCGACGGTGACCACGATCCTGCTGCCGACGACGATGTCCGACGACCCGACGCTGCCCGCCGACGTGCGGGTGGTGCGCTACGACGTGCGCGAACCGGTCCCGGCCGACGCCCTCGACGCCGAGGTGCTCGTGCTCTGGGGCAACGAGCCGGAGCAGACGGCCGACGCCGCCCGCCGCCTCACGCACCTGCGGTGGGTGCAGACGCTCGCGGCGGGTCCGGACGCGGCGGTCGCGGCGGGGTTCGCCGACGACGTCGTCCTCACGTCGGGCCGCGGCCTGCACGACGGACCGGTCGCGGAGCACACCCTGGCCCTCGTCCTGGCGGCGGCCCGTCGGCTCCCGGACCTCGTCCGTGCGCAGGGAGAGCGCCGGTGGGCCGGTGAGCTCGGCGGCATGCAGGATCCCCAGCCCGGGAACGCGTTCCGGACGCTCGACGGCGCGCAGGTGCTCATCTGGGGCTTCGGGTCGATCGCCGCGCGCCTCGCTCCCCTGCTCGGCGCCCTCGGCGCCCAGGTCACCGGCGTCGCCACCACGGCGGGAGACCGGCACGGCTTCCCGGTCATCTCCGCGTTCGACCTGCCCGACCACCTGCCGCGGACCGACGTGCTCATCTCCCTCCTGCCCGCCACCGAGCAGACCCGGCACGCGGTCGACGCCGGCGTGCTGTCCCTCCTGCCCCCGCGTGCGTGGGTGGTGAATGTGGGCCGCGGCGCGACGCTCGACGAGGCCGCGCTGCTCGACGCGCTGCGGTCCGACCGGCTGGCGGGTGCCGCCCTCGACGTGTTCGAGACCGAGCCGCTCCCGGCCGACTCCCCGCTGTGGGACGAGCCGCGGCTGCTGATCAGCCCGCACGCGGCCGGCGGACGGCCGAGGGGTGCCGGCGAGCTCGTGGCCGCGAACCTGGCGGCGTTCCTCGCCGGTGGCGAGCTCCGCAACGTCGTCGCGCGCTAGCTAGAACCGGCCTCGGCGCGGGCGCGGCTGGCACCGCGGGCAGCTGTACGACGAGCGGTTCATGAACTCGTCGCGACGCACCGGGGTGCCGCAGCGGGGGCACGGCTGCCCCTCCTGCCCGTACACGGCGAGCGAGCGGTCGAAGTAGCCGGAGGCGCCGTTCACGTTGACGTAGAGCGCGTCGAAGCTGGTCCCGCCCTGCACGAGCGCCTCGGTCATCACCGCCGCCGCGCCGTCGAGCGCCCGCTCGACCTCCGCCCGGCGCAGCGTCTCCGTCGGCCGTGCATAGTGCAGCTGCGCTCGCCAGAGGCCCTCGTCGGCGTAGATGTTCCCGATCCCGGACACGACGGTCTGGTCCAGGAGGGCACGCTTGATGCCCGTCCTGCGTCGGCGCACCGCGGCCACCAGCGCCGCCCGGTCGAGCACGGGGTCCAGCAGGTCACGGGCGATGTGCGCGACGGGCTCCGGGACCACCGGCAGCGCCGACCCGAGCCCGCCGGGTGCGCCGTCCGGGGTGGGGACGAGCTCCGGGACGCTCAGGTGCCCGAACGTGCGCTGGTCCACGAAGTCCAGCGCGGACCCGTCGTCGAGGTCGAGCCGGACGCGCAGGTGCGGGTGCTCCGGTCGCGGCTCGCCGGCCTCGCGCACGAGCAGCTGCCCGCTCATGCCCAGGTGCGCCATCAGGGCGTCGTCGTGCTCGTCGAGCAGCAGCCACAGGAACTTGCCGCGCCGGACCGCCGCCTCCAGCCGTCGACCGCGCAGCCGTCCCGCGAAGTCGAGAGGCCCGCCGACGTGCCGCCGGACGCTGTAGTCGCGCCGCACCTCGACCGCGGCCACGGTGCGGCCCAGCACGTGCCGCGCCAGCCCGTCGCGGACGGTCTCGACCTCGGGCAGCTCGGGCACGTCAGGGCTGCAGCTGCGCGGCGAGCACCCGGTAGGCGTCCGCAGCGGCGTCCTGCTCGGCGAGCTTCTTGGCCGGGCCGACGCCGACGCCACGGGGCTCACCCGCGACGATCGCCCGCGCCGTGAACGTGCGGGAGTGGTCCGGTCCCTCGCCGGTGACGTCGTAGCTCGGTGCACCGAGACCGAGGGACGCCGACAGCTCCTGCAGGGACGTCTTCCAGTCCAGCCCGGCACCGAGGTCCGCCGCGGCGACCAGGGACGGCCCGACCAGGCGTTCGACCACCGCGCGGGCGGTCTCCACGCCGTGGTTGAGGTACACGGCACCGAACACGGCCTCGAGGGTGTCGGACAGGATCGAGTCCTTGTCCCGCCCGCCCGTCGACAGCTCACCCTTGCCCAGCAGCACGTAGTCGCCGAGGTCGAGCTCCCGCGCGACGAGCGCGAGCGCACGCTGCGACACCGTGGCGGCCCGCATCTTCGCGAGCGCACCTTCCGGCAGGTCCGGGTGCGCGCGGTACAGCGACTCCGTGACGACCAGCCCGAGCACCGCGTCCCCGAGGAACTCGAGCCGCTCGTTGGTGGGGATGCCTCCGGCCTCGTGCGCGAACGAGCGGTGCGTCAGAGCAAGCACGAGAAGCTCGGGGTCCAGGTGGACCCCGAGCTTCTCGTGCAAGAGCTCTGCCGCGGCACTCACGCCGGTCCTGCGGTCATCGAATGCTCCACAGCGGACGAGCGACTGCTCAGCGAACCTCGAACTCGGTACGCACGGCCTCGGCGTAGGCGCGGCCCTTGTAGGTACCGCACGACGGGCACGCCGTGTGCGGCATCTTGTTGGCCTTGCACTGCGGGCACGTGTGGAGCGTCGTGGCAGTGGTCTTCCACTGCGACCGACGCGCACGGGTGTTGCTGCGCGACATCTTGCGCTTCGGAACAGCCACGGCTAGCTCTCTTTCGTCTCGTCGTTCGAACCCAGCAGGCCGCTCAGGGCGGACCAGCGGGGGTCAAGCGTCTCATGCGAGTGGTCAGGGTCGTCCGCCAGCCGCGCTCCACACTCGGAGCACAGGCCGGGGCAGTCGGGACGGCACAGCGGCTGGAACGGCAGAGCCGGCACGACCGTGTCCCGCAGCGCAGGTTCCAGGTCGACCAGGTCGCCCTCGAGCTCGCGCACGTCCTCCTCGTCGTCGCCGTCCTCGACCGCGACGGCCGCGCGCTCGGGATACACGTAGAGCTCCGTGAGCTGGACGTCGACGTTCTCGACGACCTCACCCAGGCAGCGCACGCACTCCCCGATCGCCCGACCACGGACGGATCCGGTGACCAGGACCCCCTCCATGACCGCCTCGAGCCGCAGATCCAGCTCGACGTCGGTCCCGGTGGGGATGCCGATCACGTCGGTCCCGAGATCTTCCGGGGCACCCACGGTGCGCTGCACGGTCCTCGTCGATCCCGGACGTCTCCCGAGCTCGTGCGAATCGAGCACGAAGGGCGAACGGGGATCGAGGTGAACAGGGCGCGGCACGGCCAGGGTCCCCTCGTTGATCTCGGTCCAGCCATGAGCGGCAGAACCAACGGATAACTCTACGGCACAGGTCAGGGGCCACCCAAATCGTTCGGGAGTGGCACAGGTCTCAGCTCTCGTCCGCCCCCAGGCGTCCCGCGAGCTTCGCGCGGCCGGCCTGGACCTGGCTCAGCACCTTGCCCAGGTCGATCTCGAAGTCCGCCAGCCGACGGTCGCAGTAGTCGTCGGCGTCCCGCTGGAGACCCTCGGCGACCCGCTCGGCCTCCGCCACGATCTGCGCGGCACGCTCCTGCGCCGCGACGACCACGGCCTCCCGGTCGACGAGGGCGGCGGCCTGGGCACGCGCCTGCGCCAGCACCGCGTCGGCGTCCGCCTGGGCGACCGCACGTGCGGCGTCCGCGTCGGCGAGCACCTCGTCGGCCCGCGAGAGCTGGCTGGGCAGCACGTCACGCGCCTGGTCCACCAGGTCGAGCAGCTCCGCGCGGTTCACCAGCACCGAGGACGACATCGGCATCGCCCGGGCGTTGGCGACCGCGGACGCGATCGCGTCCAGCACGCCCGTGAGGCCCTCGGGCCTGGTGGTCGGGTCCTCGTCGGTCATCGTGCGTCCCCTCCTCGTAGTGCCGCCCGCACCGCGTCCGCGACGCCCGGCGGCACCAGGTCGTCGATCGGACCGCCGTAGCGCGCCACATCCTTGACCAGCGACGACGCGATGTGCGCCAACGCCTGGTCGCCGACCACGAACACGGTCTCGACGCCCGACAGGTGCCGGTTCATCAGAGCCATCGGCAGCTCCGCGTCGAAGTCGGCGCCACCGCGCAGCCCCTTGACCACGGCGACGGCACCCACCGTACGGACGAAGTCCGCGAGCAGCCCGTCGACCGCCTCGACCCGGATCCCGTCGACGTCCGCGAACGCCGCACGCGCCAGGTCGACCCGCACCTCGACCGGGAGCAACGACGACTTGGACGAGTTCCGTGCGACGCCGACGACGACCTCGTCGAACATCGAGCGAGCCCGCTGCACGACATCCACGTGCCCGAGCGTGAGGGGGTCGAAGGACCCGGGGCAGACGGCGGTGGTCACGTCGCCAGGGTAGGCCAGCGGCCCGCCCCGACCAGCCGAACGCGCGGCAGCCCTACCCTCGCCCCATGACCACCGACGTCGTCGTGGACAGGGCCACCGCCGCCGACTGCCCGGAGATCCGCACGGTCCTGGCCCGCGCGTACCACGCGAACCCGCTGATGGTCTGGGCGCTGCCGGATGCCGGCACCCGTCAGGACGCGTGCGCCGCCTGGCTCGGGCCGTCCGTCGACCGCTACCTGGCCGTCGGTCGCGTGCACGTCGCCCGGGGGGCCGGGCGGGTGCTCGGTGTCGCCGCCTGGCGGCTGCCCGGCGCCGCGCAGCCGCCGGTCACGCTCCCGTCGCCGGCCGGGGTGCTCGCCGTCCTCGTGGGCCGGACGCGGGCCGACGAGATCCTCGCCGCCCTGGGCTCGGCCGCACCGCTCGCACCCTCGGCCCCCGCCGCCTACCTCAACTACCTCGCGGTCGACCCGCAGGTGCAGGGGCGGACGGTCGGACGGCGCCTGGCCGAGGCGGGGATCGCGGCGGCAGAAGCAGACGGCGTCGGCACGTACCTCGGCACGACGGACCCGCGGAACCTGCCGTTCTACCGGCGCCTGGGCTACGCCGAGGCCGGCACCGTGCCCCTCGCGCCCGACGGCCCGGCGCTCACGGTGCTGCACCGGCCGGCTCAGGTCTCCGCCGGCTCCGCGAACCACATGACCGTGTCCCCGTAGGCGCGCCGGTCGAACCGCACGAGCGCCGTCGGCCACGTCGGCTCGGGCGTGCGTGACGCGCGCTCCACGACGACGACGGCGTGGGGCGACAGGGCTGCCGAGACACTGCTCAGCACCGTCGCGAGGTCGACCTCCGGCAGGTCGTAGGGCGGGTCGACGAGGACGAGGTCCCACGGCGCCACGGTGGGCCGCGCGGCGAACCGCTCCACCGTCGAGGCGGCCACCGTGACCGTCGCCGCCAGCCCGAGCGTCGTCACGTTGCGGCGGCACACGTCGGCCGCGTCGCGGGCCGACTCGACGAGCGTCACGTGGGCGGCGCCGCGGCTCGCGGCCTCGATCCCGAGCGCCCCCGAGCCGGCGTACAGGTCGAGCACCCGGGCACCGTCGACCACGTCGAGGTGCTCGAGCCGGGAGAACAGCGCCTCGCGGACCCGCTCGCTCGTCGGCCGGGTCCCGGCGCGCGGCACGGCGAGCGTCCGCCCGCCGACCGTCCCCGCGACGATCCGGGTCACCGGCGCGCTCCCGCCCTCTCCTGCTCCTGCGCGTCCATGAGGGTCTCCATGAGCGACCGCGTGCGGATGGACGAGGCGATCGCCACGGCGATGATCGACAGGACGATCTGGGCGTAGAGCAGCGGCGCGTTCACCGTCCGCAGGAGCACCGCGATCCACACCGGCAGCAGGCACAGGATGACGAGGTCGGGCCCGCGCGCGAGCACGGTCGCCACGCCCGTCGGCAGGGCACCCATCGGGGTCGACACGAGCGCTCCGCCCCAGTCGGGAGCGGGCCGGTAGGACCCGCGCACGGCTGCCGCCGCCCAGACCGGCGTCGAGGCGACCCCGAGCGCGATCCACCCCGGCACGTCGGACGCCCACCGGCCGACCGCCGCGAACGCGACGAGGGACCACAGCAGCATCGCGACGGCGGGCACGACCATGCGCAGGCGCCGGACGGTCTTGGCCTCCAGCGGCAGCAGACGGTCGAGGATCGGCGCCATCTCGGCGCGCCGGGCGCCCTCGCCGGTCGCGCTCATCGCGACGGCGCCGGCGATCAGGAGCGCGAACAGCACGCCGACCTGGCTGGCGAGCTGCGGCACCGTGCTGATGAGCACCGGCACGAGCGCGGCGACGACGAGCTGCACGACGTGGCGGGCGGACCGGCGCAGCACCACCCAGTCGGCGGTGACCAGGGCGGACGCCGGGCCGCGGGCGGTGCTCAGGGGCGCGATCCACCGGCGTACCGGAGCAGCCGCGCCGTCGGTCAGCGCCCTGCCCAGCTCGCGGGAGTCCATCGACACCACCGCGCCGACCGCCTGCGTCGCCACCGAGCCGCTCTCCCGCAGCGTCCGCGTCGGGACCCGGCCGAGGCGACGGTCGACGACGACCGCGAGCGCGACGACCACGGGCACGAGCGCGACGACGAACCACCAGGGCGCGCTCGGCAGCGCGTCGACGGACCAGCCGACGCGCGCGAGGACCACCGCCGCAACGGGGGCGAGGAAGAGCAGGACGTCGCCGGCGAGCGCGAGGGAGCGTCGGGACACCCCGGCGGACTGGCCGACGGCCGCGAGCAGGACGATCCCCGCGGCGACGAGAGCCGCGGTCGTGGCGACCCGTGCGACGCGCAGACCGGGGTCGGCGAGCAGCCCGGCGTCCAGGAGGGCGACGAGGACCGCGCCGACGAAGCCCGCGAGCAGCGGCAGCCGGCGCGCCGCGGGGCGCAGCAGCCCGCGCCGGTCGACCGGGAGCGGGAGCCACCAGGCCGCCTCGGCTCCCCCGGCGCCGACCGGGCCCAGCCGGCCGGCGAGCGACAGGAGCGCTCCGGCGAGCGCCACGACGATGACCACGACGAGCGTGGCGAGGTTCAGCGACAGCGGCGCCTCCACCTCGGGCGCGGGCGGCAGGGACGCGCGCATCGCCTGGGCGGCCCCGAGAGCGACGCCGACGCTGATCGCGATGCTGATGACCGCGTAGTACACGCCGCCCAGGAGGGACCCGAGGCTGGCGCCCCCGCGGGAGTTCGCCGCCTGGGACGTGAACCGGCGGATGCTCGTCGCGGACGGCACCGCGCCGACCTCGAAGGGCTGGACCGCGGGCTCGTCGTCGTACCCGTCGTCGTGCTCGACGGCGGTCACGGGTTCTCCCGCGAGATCAGGTCCGCGGCCTGGTCGGTCGGCAGCAGCCGCGTGACGTCGTCGGCGACGTGCACGGCCCGGTCGGCGACGGCGCGCAGCAGGTCCGGGTCGTGCGTGGCGAGCAGCACCGCGCCGCCGGCCTGCTTCTCCGCGACGATGCGCGCGGCGAGCCGGTCCCGCATCGCGCGGTCGAGCCGCTGCTCGGGCTCGTCGAGGACGAGCAGGGAGCGCGGGCGGACGAAGCCCGCGGCGAGGAGCAGCCGGCGCCGCTGGCCCGACGAGAGCGCGACCGGCAGCGACCTGGCGTGGTCGGTCAGGCCGAACTCGGCGAGCAGCCCGGCGACGACCTCCTGCGCGCCGTGCACGCCGTGCCCGCGCGCGGTCAGGTACAGGTGCTCGGAGACGGTGAGGGCCGGGAAGTACGCGTCGTCGTCGAGGACGCTGGCGACCTTCGTCCGGAACACGACGTCCCGCTCGTCGACGGGGTTGTCGAACACGCGCAGCGTCCCACCGGACGGTTCGAGCAACCCGATCACGGCCCGCAGGACCGTGGACTTCCCGGAGCCGTTCGCGCCGACCAGGGCGACGACCTTGCCGGGTGCCAGCGTGAAGGTCACGGGTGCACAGACGGGCGCCCCGCCGTAGCCGACGATCAGGTCCTGGGCGCGGATGACGGGCTTCTTGGGCACGTGCGTCAGGGTATGCGAGGTCCTGGCCTTCCGACGCAGCCCCCGAGACAGGCTCAGCTCTGGCCGAGGAACTCCTCGCGCCCGTCGGCCAGCTGCACGTGGATGGCCGCCCGCAGCGCCGGCCACGCCGCCAGGTCCGGGTCGGCCTCGACCAGGGCGCGCGCGTCGTCTCGGGCACGGTCGATGACGGCGCCGTCGCTGACGACCCGCAGGAACCGCAGCGCCCTGCGCCCTCCGGACTGCGCCGAGCCGAGCACGTCGCCTTCCTTGCGCAGCTCGAGGTCGACCCGCGCCAGCTCGAACCCGTCGGTCGTCGCCGCGAGCGCACCCAGCCGTTGGGCGGCGACCGTGCCCTCGGGGGCGTCCGCGACGAGCAGGCACAGCCCCGGCGCGCTCCCCCGGCCCACCCGGCCGCGCAGCTGGTGCAGCTGGGAGAGCCCGAAGACCTGGGCGTCGAGGATCACCATGATCGTGGCGGCGGTCACGTCGACGCCGACCTCGATGACCGTCGTCGAGACGAGCACGGGCGTGCGTCCGGAGGCGAAGTCGGCGATCGCGCGGTCCTTCTCCTCGCTCGTCATGCGCCCGTGCAGGAGCCCGACGGCGAGGCCGCCCAGCCGAGGGTCGGTCCGCAGCGTCTCGGCGACCTCGAGCACGGCGCGCAGCGGGCGCTTGGGCGCGCGCTGCGCGGCGGCCTGCGCCTCGCCGACGGTCGCGGGCTCGTCGAGGATCAGGTCGGCGTCGTCGGACTCCTCCTCGTCCGGGTCGATCCGCGCGCACACCACGAACGCGCGACCGCCGCGCTCGACCTCCTCCCGGACCCGGCTCCAGGTGCGGTCCATCCAGGGCCGGTTGTCCGCGGGCACCACGTGGGTCGTGATGCCGCTGCGACCGGCGGGGACGTGGCGCAGCTCGGAGATCTCCAGCTCACCGAAGACCGTCATCGCGACGGTGCGCGGGATCGGCGTGGCCGTGGTGACCAGGAGGTGCGGGGTGTTCGCGGCCTTGGCCTGCAGCCGTCCGCGCTGCTCGACACCGAACTTGTGCTGCTCGTCGATGACGACGAGCCCGAGGTCCGCGAACTGCACCGGGTCCGACAGCAGAGCGTGCGTGCCGACGACGATCCCCGCCTGCCCGCTGGCCGCCTCCAGCAGGTTGCTGCGCCGCTCGGCAGCGTTCTGCGCCCCCGTGAGCAGTGCGACCCGGGTGCCGATGTCCGAGCCGCCCAGCAGACCGCCCTCGGCGAGGTCGCCCAGCATGGCCCGGAGGGTCCGCACGTGCTGTCCCGCCAGCACCGACGTGGGTGCCAGCAGCGCCGCCTGACCGCCCGCGTCGACGACCTGCAGCATCGCCCGCAGCGCCACGACGGTCTTGCCCGAGCCGACCTCGCCCTGGAGGAGCCGCTGCATCGGGTGCGCCCGCGCCAGGTCGGCCGCGATCTGCTCGCCCGCGGCGACCTGCCCGTCCGTGAGGACGAAGGGCAACCGTGCGTCGAACGCCTCCAGCAGCCCGCCGGACCGGGCCGGGCGCGCCGTCGACTCCTCGCGCTGCGCGCGGGCCCGACGTCGGGCCAGCTCGGCCTGCAGGACGAACGCCTCCTCGTACCGCAGGCGTGCCTGGCCCTTGCGCCAGTCCTCCTCGGTCTGCGGCACGTGGACGGCGCGCAGGGCGCTCCAGCGCGACGCGAGGTGCCGCTGCGCGCGCACGACGTCCGGCACCGGGTCGGGCACGTCCTGCTCGGTGAGGGGGTCGAGCGCAGCCCGGACGGCCGCCCGGATCTTGTCCGACTCCAGCCCGGCGGTCGCGGGGTAGATCGGGATCGGCCACTCGGCCTCCTCGAGAGCCACCGCCTCGTCGACCTCGTGCCCGAAGATCGCGTACGTGGGGTTGGCCAGCTGCAGGCGCCCGTTGAAGATGTTGATCTGCCCGGAGAACAGCCCCAGCGACCCCGGGACCAGCCGCTTGACGTGGAAGTCCGCGGCACCCCGGTGCGGCATGAAGATCACCAGGTCGAGCGTGCGGGTGCCGTCCGTGACCTTCGCCTCGACGCGCGGCTTGCCCGTCCGCTGCGCCAGCTTGACCTCGGCGCTGCGCACCTGGGCGACGAGCGAGACGTTGCGGCCGACGGCCAGGCTCGCGATGTCGGTGACCTCGCGCGAGTCGGCGTAGCGCCAGGGGTAGTGAGAGAGCAGGTCCCCCACCGTCTCGATCCCGAGCGCCGCGAGCTTCTTCAGCTCGGCGGGCTTGCCGGGCGGCTTCTCGTCGAGCGGGTCGACGTGCGAGTCCACGCTGTCCTGGTACCGGATCCCCTTGGTGGTCGCCACGGTCAGTCCAGTCCCAGCACGAGAGCGGGTCCGTGGCCCGTCGGCCCGACCGCCGTGGCCTCGACACCGGGGTGGTGCGCGGCCAGGTGGGCGACGACCGCGTCGAGCAGCTCGTCGTCCGGGGCGTCGCGCCACAGGATCGTCAGGCTCTCGGCCGGGGTGGCGCGGGGAGCGCGGACGAGGGCGTCGACGACCTGCGACGCGACGGCTGCCGAGGCGACGTCGACCGTGCCGGTGCCGAGGCGCCCCAGAGCCGCCTGCGCCGCCGAGCGACCCTGGGCGGTCGGTCCCTCGCCGGCGAGCGCGAGCGACGCGACGACGGCGCGGACCTCGTCGGTCGCGTCGAGCGTCTCGACGAGCACGCCCGGCACGGCCGGCTCCGTCGAGGCGTCCGTCCCCGTGCCCGGCAGGACGACCACGTGCGCCGCCCCCGTGTCCGTGACCGCCCGCTCGAGGTGCTCGGACCGGACCGGCGCCTCGGGACAGCGGACCAGGACGACGGCCCCCAGGGCGGCGTACCACGCCGCCAGGTCCGGTGCGGCCGTGCAGACCACGACACCCCACCGCTCGCGACCGTCCGCCCGGTCGTGCAGGGCCGACCCGCCCGCGTGCGCGCCGGCCAGGAGCCGGACGAGGACCTGCTCGCGTCGGCCGAGCGCGGCGGCGGCGATCGCGGCGGCCGGCTGGTCGGTGTGGACGTGCACGTGCCACCACCCGTCCCCGCCGACGACGGCCACGGAGTCCCCCAGCCCGCCCATGCGCCGCCGGAGCTCGGCACCGGTGTCGACGACGCCACCGTCGACCCCGCCCGCGCCGTCGTCGCTGACCAGCAGCATGACCTCGTAGGCACCACCGCTCGGTTCGGCGGTCGCGTGGTGCGCCGCAGCCGTGGGCAGCCAGTCGAGCGGGACGTGCACGGGCCGCTCGTCGGCGACCGAGCGAGCGAGCGCGTCCAGGACGACCAGCAGGGCGCAGGCACCGGCGTCGAGCACGCGGGCGGCCCGCAGCACGGGATGCAGTGCGCTGATCCGTCCGAGAGCACGCAGCGCCTCCGCCACCGCCTCGGCGAGCACCGTCGGCAGGTCCGCTCCCGCGTCGGCCGCGCTCGACGCGGCCGCGGACACGACGTCCGCCAGCGTCAGGACGGTGCCCTCCTGCGGCTCGACGGTCGCCTCCCGTGCCGCCCGCGCCGCCACCGCGAGCGCGCGGGCGACGTCGCGGGCACCCGCGTGCGCGGGCAGGCCCCGGGCGAAGCCCGTCAGGTACTGGCTGACGATGACACCCGAGTTGCCGCGCGCCGCCAGCAGCGCGCCGCGCCCGAACGCTCGCGCCACGTCCGTCGCCAGGGCGTCCGCGGGCGCGAGCGCGACCGCGTCCGCACCGCCCACGACGGTCAGCAGGACGTTCGTGCCCGTGTCGGAGTCCGCCACCGGGAACACGTTCACGGCGTCGATCCGGTCCGCCGCCGCCTCGAGCGCCGTCCGCGCCGCCACCGCCCAGGCGCGCACCGCCGCTGCCTCCAGCAGATCCACCACACCTCCGCCGTGTCGTCCCGCTGCAGCACCCTCGTCGCCAGAGCCGGGGCACCACCCTGCCTCATCCCACCCACATTTGGGTCGACGTGCCCGATGGGCTAGTCTTGACCGGTTGCCCGGCCTCGCTGGGCGCTGGTGGTGCCCGGTGGCGGCCCCCGAATCCTCTTCCGGAAACGGTACGGAGACGGTGTCCCTCGTGCGCCCCGACCCCTGACTTCGCCGCATACGCGGCTCATGATCCGCAAAGAGCAACAGGAGAAGACCGTGGCTGCCAACTGCGACGTCTGCGCCAAGGGCCCGAGCTTCGGGCACAGCATCTCGCACTCGCACGTGCGCACGAAGCGGCGCTGGAACCCGAACATCCAGCGCGTGCGTGCCGTCGTCGCGGGGACGCCCAAGCGTCTCAACGTGTGCACGTCGTGCCTTAAGGCCGGCAAGGTGCAGCGCGCCGTCTGACGTCGACCCGACGCATCGAAGGCCCGCGAGGTTGTCACCTCGCGGGCCTTCGTCATGCCCGGTCCGTGTGGCAGGGTGACGTCCATGGTCGAGCAGCTGGACGAGGTGACGATCCGTGTCGCCACCGAGGGGGACGCCGCAGGTATCGCCCGGGTGCACGTGCGGTCCTGGCAGGAGGCGTACGCGGGCATCGTGCCCGACGCGTACCTCGCCTCGCTGGACGCCGACGCGCGCATGGCGCAGTGGCGCACGTACCTGCGCGAGGGGCCCGGGGACGACATCCACACCTGGGTCGCCCTCTCCGGCGACCGCGTGGTCGGCTTCGTCACCGTCGGGCCCAGCCGCGACGAGGACGCTCGCCGCGGCGACCGCGAGATCTTCTCGATCTACCTCGACCCGGGGACGTGGGGCCACGGCGTGGCGCGCGACCTCATGCGGACCGTGATCGCGGAGGTCGGCGAGAAGACCACGATCACGCTCTGGGTCCTCGCGGACAACGAGCGTGCGCGGCACTTCTACCGCCGGCACGGGTTCCAGGCGGACGGTGTCGAGCGGTTCGACGACATCGGCGGCGCCAGCCTGCTCGAGGTCCGTTACCGCCGAGGCTGACGCTCACCCCGCGAAGTGGTCCCACCCGGACCGTGCGGGCGCCGGGACCCCGTCGACGCTCACCCCGGAGCCCTCCCCCACGCGACCGACGACCCGGAACGGCACCGGCAGCGGGGAGTCGGCGGGGAACGTCGCCAGCAGGCCGTGGTCCTCCCCACCGTCCAGGACCCAGCGCTCCGCGACACCGCCGAGCTCGCCCGCGACGACACCCAGGCGCTCCCGGTCCGCGGCGAGGGCAGCCGCGTCCAGGTCGATCCGCACCCCGCTCGCCCGTGCGATCCGCCCCGCGTCGCGCAGGAGCCCGTCCGAGACGTCGAGCATCGCCGTCGCACCCGCGGCCGCCGCGAGCGGACCCGCTGCCAGCGGTGCGACGGGGCGCAGGTGGGCGTCCACCAGGGCGCGGTCGAGGTCCGCGCGCCCCGCCTCCAGCAGGGCCAGCCCGGCCGCCGACCGTCCGACCACCCCGGCGTGCGCCACCAGATCCCCCGGTCGCGCGCCCGAGCGCAGCACCGGCGCGCGGCCGGCCAGGTCCCCGTGCGCCGTGACGGCGACGACGACGACCGGCCCCCCGGACAGGTCGCCACCGACGACACCGACCCCGAGGGGCCCGCACTCGGCGGCCAGCCCGCGCGCCAGCCCCTCGACCCACGACACCGGCAGGTCCCCCGGCATCACCAGGGAGACGACGAGGCTCGTCGGCCGGGCGCCCATCGCGGCCACGTCGGCCAGGTTCTGCACCGCGGCCCGCCGGCCGACGTCCTCGCCGGAGGACCAGGCCCGGCGGAAGTGCCGGTCCTCGACGAGGACGTCGGTGGTGACGACGAACCGGCCGTCGGGTGCGGCCACGACCGCGGCGTCGTCGCCCGGCGGAACGTGCGTGTCGGCGCCGACCGGCAGGAGCGGGAAGATGCGGGCGAGGAGGGCGTCCTCGGAGAGCTCCGCGACGAGAGGGCCGTCGGACGGAACGGGAGTGTCGGCGGTCACCCGGACACGGTAAGGGTTCGGCGCGACCCGCGGGTTACCGTGACCCGGTGCCCCGGATCCGCCTCCTGATCGCCCCCGTCGCCGGCGTCGTGGCCCTCGCCGGGTGCGCGGCCGCCGTCCCCGCCCAGGTCGCCCCCTACGCGACAGATCCGCTGTGCGCGAGCGTCGTCCTGGCGATGCCCGACTCCCTCGGCGACGGGCTCCCGCAGCGCGACACCACGGCCCAGGCGACGACCGCGTGGGGCGACCCCGCGGCGCCCCTCGTCCTGCGGTGCGGGGTCGAGCCGCTCGGACCCACGACGGAGCGCTGCCAGACCGTGGAGACGCCCGGCGGCCCGAGCGTCGACTGGGTGATCGTCGAGGGCGACGACGGCTGGACGTTCACCACCTACGGGCGCGAGCCCGCCGTCGAGCTGCACGTCCCGGCCACGGTCGCGGCGGAGCGCTCGACGGCGTTCGTCGACCAGCTCGGCCCGGCCGTCGCGCTGACCGAGCAGGTCCGTTCCTGCGTGTAGCGGGTCAGCGACCGTACTGGGCGGCCACCGGGCAGTCGAACGCCGCCCGGTCGGCCAGGCCGACACGGTTGAGGTACTCGACGACGATCCGGTACGACCGGAAGAAGCCGACCTCCGTGTACGTCACGCCCAGCTGCTCGCAGTAGTCGCGCACCACCGGCTGGACCTTCTTGAGGTTCGGCCGCGGCATGCTCGGGAACAGGTGGTGCTCGACCTGGTAGTTCAGGCCGCCCATGACGAAGTCGACCGCCGCGCCGCCCTTGATGTTCCGCGACGTGATGACCTGCCGGCGCAGGAAGTCGACCTTCATGCCGGCGGGGATGATCGGCATGCCCTTGTGGTTCGGAGCGAAGGAACCGCCGAGCATGACGCCGAACAGCGCCATCTGGACGCCGATGAACGCAGCGGCCTTGCCGGGCGGGAGCAGGTAGAACAGGACGCCGACGTAGAGGGCGAGGCGGGTGATGACGATGGGGGCCTCGACCCACCGGTGCGGGACGGTCCCCTTGGCCAGCAGCATGCGCACGCTGGAGATGTGCAGGCTCAGGCCCTCGAGCATGAGCAGCGGGAAGAAGAACCAGCCCTGGTTGCGACCGAACCAGCCGCGGAACCCGGTGCGGGTCTCCAGGGCGTCGGCCGTCCAGACGACGACGCCGGGCGCGATGTCGGGGTCCGTGCCCTGCTGGTTGGGCGAGGCGTGGTGCCGGTTGTGCTTGTTGCGCCACCACGTGTGGCTCAGGCCGGCGAACGCTCCCGCGAGGATCCGCGACGTCCAGTCGTTCCAGGCCCCGGAGGTGAAGATCTGGCGGTGGGCGCTGTCGTGCCCGAGGAACGCGATCTGCGTGAGCACGAGCGCGAGCCCTGCGGCGACGGCCAGCTGCCACCACGAGTCGCCGACGAGGACCACAGCGACCCAGATGCCCGCGAACGCCAGGACGGCCGCGATGAGGCGCGTCCAGTAGTAGCCATAGCGACGCTTCAGGAGACCGGACTCCCGCACGTAGGCCGCGAGCGCGGTGTAGTCCTGGGCGTTCTTCGCCACGCGCGCCGCAGCGGCGGGGGGCGGCGAGACGGCGGCGCTCACGCGAGGCGACCGGCGACGACGTCGACGCGCCGGCGGCGCGGTGAGGCAGCGTGGGGAGCACCCATGACGGTCACGACCGATCTGCGGAGAGCCGTCACAGCGTGTCGGCCAGGCGGCGCAGCCCCGACCCGGGGTGCGGTGGGTCGCCCGGAGGACGACCCGGTCGTGCCGGCGTCGGGGGCGGCCACGGCTGTGGTCCCGTCGCCCGATCCGTCACGACCTACGGAAGCGTAACCTGCGCGGCTGGGAACGCCCACAGGTCAGCGCAACCCGGTCGGACGGGCGAGCGCCAGCCGGAGCAGCTCGTCGACCAGCTCGGCGTAGCCGACGCCGGACGCCTCCCACAGACGGGGGTACATCGAGAACGGCGTGAACCCCGGCATCGTGTTGATCTCGTTGACGACGACGTCGTCCTCCGGCGTCACGAAGACGTCGACACGGGCCAGCCCCTCGCACCCGACGGCCTCGAACGTCCGGACGGCCACGTCGCGCACGGCCTCGACGATCCCCTCGGGCAGGTCCGCCGGGCACGCCAGCGTCACACCGGCCTCGTCGAGGTACTTCGCCTCGAAGTCGTAGAACGTGTGCCGGGGGTCGGTGACGACGATCTCGCCGGGGAGCGACGCGCGCGCCCGGTCCCCGTCGTGGCCGCCCAGCACGCCGCACTCGATCTCGCGCCCGACGATCGCGGCCTCGACGACGATCTTCGGGTCGTGCGCGGCGGCGGCGGCGATGGCGGCAGGCAGGTCGGCCAGGTCCGTCACGCGGGAGATCCCCAGGCTGGAGCCGGCGCGCGCGGGCTTGACGAACACCGGCAGCCCGAGCTCGGCGATCCGCGCCGTGACGCCGTCGGGGTCGCGGTCCAGCTCGCCGGGGAGGACCACGCGGAACGGGCCGACGGGCAGCCCGTGGCCCGCGAGGACGAGCTTCATCATGTGCTTGTCCATGCCGACCGCGGACGCGAGCACCCCGGCGCCGACGTAGCGGACGTCGGCGAGCTCGAGCAGGCCCTGCAGTGTGCCGTCCTCGCCGAAGGGTCCGTGCAGCAGGGGGAAGACGACGTCGACCTCGCCGAGCACGCGCGGCAGCTGCCCCGCCTCGAGCACCTGGACGTCGCGGTCGTCGACCGCCTGCGGGAGCAGCACGTGCGCCGCGGTGTCCTCGACCTGCGGCAGGTGGCCGTCGGTGATCGCCCAGCGCTCGGGGTCGTCGTCGGCGAGCACCCAGCGGCCGGCCGGAGTGATGCCCACGGCAAGGACGTCGTAGCGGTCGCGGTCGATGGCGCGCAGCACCCCGCCGGCCGTCGCGCAGCTGATCGCGTGCTCGCCGGAGCGACCACCGAACAGGACCATCACGCGGGGGCGGCGGCCGTTCCCGGGAGCCTGTCCACGGGTCGCGGCGGGGGTCTGGTCGTGGCCCGAGGGCTCAGAGGTGGCGTCCATCGCGCCCGACCCTACCTGGCGGGGGCGGCTCGCCAAGGCCGTCCGGGCCCTCGGTGCACGCATCCGTGCGTCAGCCCACGCTGCGTCGCCGGGGCGGCCCCCGGGTAACGTGCGGCACGTGACCTCCGACCCCGATGACGACCTCTCCCCCGCGACGCTCGTCGTCGCCGCCGGCCGGCCGGACCGCACGCAGGGCGCTCCCGTGAACCCGCCGGTCGTGCTCTCCTCCACCTTCGTCTCGCAGGGTGTGCCCGGGGCGGGCGAGCCCCTCTACGGCCGCATGGACGCCGCGACGTGGCACCCGTTCGAGGAGGCTCTCGGCACCCTGGAGGGGTCGGCGCACCCCGCCCTGGTGTTCGGCTCGGGGATGGCGGCCATCGCGGCCGCGCTGTCCCTGGTGCCGCCCGGCGGCCGGCTGGTCCTGCCTCGGCACGCGTACCAGGTGACGCTCGGGTACGCGCAGGACCTCCGGGACCGCCTCGGCATCGACGTGACCATGGTCGACATCGACGACACCGCGGCGGTGGTCGCCGCCCTGAGCGAGGGCCGGCCCCCGTCGATGCTCTGGGTCGAGACGCCGACCAACCCCATGCTCGAGGTCGCCGACCTGCCGGCGCTCGTCGCGGCGGCGCACGCCGTCGGCGCGCTCGTCGGCGTCGACAACACGTTCGCCACGCCCCTCGTCCAGCGTCCGTTCGAGCACGGCGCGGACGTGGTCGTGCACTCCGTGACCAAGTACCTCGCCGGGCACACGGACGTGGTGCTCGGCGCCGCGCTGGCCGACGACCCCGCCCTGCACGCGCGGCTGCACGCGTACCGCACGCTGCACGGGTCGATCGCCGGGCCGTTCGAGGTGTGGCTGGCCCTGCGCGGTCTGCGCACCCTCGCGCTGCGGGTCGAGCGGGCCCAGAGCAATGCCGCCGAGCTCGCACGGCGCCTCGCCAAGCACCCGGCGGTCGCGGAGGTCCGGCACCCGAGCCTGCCCTCGGACCCCGGCCACGAGCGGGCCGAGCGCCTCATGGACGGCTTCGGCGCGATCATCGGCCTGCGCCCGCACGGCGGCCCCGACGCGGCCGACGCCCTCGTCGCGGCCCTGCGGCTCTGGGTCCCCGCGACGAGCCTCGGCGGCGTCGAGTCGACGCTCGAGCGACGGCGCCGCTTCGCCACCGAGTCCGTCACCGTGCCGGAGGACCTGCTGCGGATGTCGGTCGGCATCGAGGACGTCGAGGACCTCTGGCGGGACCTCGCGCAGGGGCTCGGGTCGCTCTAGGCCCCTTCGGCCTTGTGCGGCCGCGCCAGCAGCAGCGGGGCCAGCTGGTCGACGGGCAGGCCCTCGTGCAGCACCTTGACGACCGCCGACGTGATCGGCATCTCGACCCCGAGGGTCGTGGCGAGCTCCAGGACCGACCGGCACGACTTCACGCCCTCCGCGGTGCCCCCGGTCGCGGAGACCGCCTCGTCGAGGGTCATCCCGCGGCCGATGTGACCGCCGAGCGTGTGGTTGCGCGAGTCGGGCGAGGCGCACGTCGCCATGAGGTCGCCGAGGCCCGCGAGCCCCGGGAACGTGTCGGCGTCCGCGCCGAGCGCCAGCCCGAGGCGGGTGATCTCCACGAGGCCGCGCGTGATGACCGTCGCCATCGTGTTGTAGCCGAGGCCGCGGCCCTGCGAGATGCCCACCGCGAGGGCGATGACGTTCTTCACGGCGCCGCACAGCTCCACGCCGACGACGTCGTCGTTCGTGTACGGCCGGAAGTACGCGGACGCGCACGCCCGCGCCACCAGCTGGGCCGTCGAGGCGCTCGTGGAGGCCACGACGGTCGCCGTCGGCTGCCGGTGGGCGATCTCGAGCGCCAGGTTGGGCCCGGAGACCACGGCGATCCGGTCGGCGGGGATGCCGAGCGACTCGGCGACGACCTCGCTCATGCGGCGGTCGGTCGACAGCTCGACACCCTTCATCAGCGACACGGCCACGGCATGGCGCGCGACGGCGTCGGCCAGGGGCGTCAGGGTGGCGCGCGCGCTCTGCGACGGGATCGCGACGGCGACGACATCGGCGCCGGCGAGCACGGCCCGGGCGTCGCTCGACGCGGTGACCCGCGCCGGCAGCTCGACCCCCGGCAGGTAGGCCTCGTTGCGGTGCTCGTCGGCGATCTGCCGGCAGACCTTCTCGTCGCGCCCCCAGACCGTCACGTCGCACCCGGCGTCGGCCATGACGGCCGCGAACGTCGTGCCCCAGGCACCGGCTCCCAGCACCGCGGCCCGCAGCCGCGGTGCACCCGGGGGGTGCGGCCGGTCGTGCGTCACCTGGTCCGCCGTCACGGCAGCTCGGGGTGGGTCGCGTGGTCCCCGCCGACGCGCTTCTCGCCCTGGGCGAGCGGCTTGCGCATGTCGTAGCGCACCGCGGGCGGCTCCTCGTCGCGCACCTGCGCCAGCAGCGCCGTGATCGCGTCCATGACCCGCTCCGTGGCCTCGCGCAGGGTGGCGGTGTCCTGCGGGCGTCCGTACAGGTCGTCGAGCACCACGGGAGGGCCCGCGACGACGGTGACCTTCTTGCGCGGGAAGGGCTTGAGGAGCTTCTTGTAGCGGCCCAGGAGCAGCTGCGGGCCCCACTGCGCGACAGGGATCACCGGCGCCTGCGTGGTGAGCGCCAGCCGCGCGATCCCGGTCTTGCCGACCATCGGCCACAGGTCGGGGTCCCGGGTCAGGGTGCCCTCGGGGAAGACCGCCACGACCTCGCCCTCGCCGATCGCGGCGACCGCCGCCGTGAGCGACTCCCCCGCCGACGACGTGTTCCGGTACACGGGGATCTGGCCGGTCGCGCGCAGGACGCCGGCCACCACCGGGACCTTGAACAGGGGCGCCTTCGCCAGGATGCGCGGCGCGACGCCGTTGTCCCACAGGAAGTGCGCGAACGTCAGCGGGTCGATGTTCGTCATGTGGTTCGACGCGACGATGAACCCGCCCTCACGGGGGAAGTTCTCCGTCCCGCTCCAGTCCGTGCGCGTCATCGCGCGCAGGAGGGGCCGCACGATGTGAGCGACGTTGCGGTAGGCGCGATTCGATCTGGCCGGCGGTTGCACGGGAGCCGATGCTACCTGTCAGTCGCGGCTGAACTCGGCGCCGAGCGCCCCGAGCTTCGCCATGAAGTGCTCGTACCCCCGGTCGATGAGGCTGATGCCCCGCACCGACGAGGTGCCCTTCGCGGCGAGCGCCGCGATGAGGTGGCTGAAGCCTCCGCGCAGGTCCGGCACCTCGATGTCGGCCGCGGCCAGCGGCGTCGGCCCGGAGATCACCGCGGAGTGGTAGAAGTTGCGCTGCCCGAACCGGCAGGGCCGCCCGCCCAGGCACTCCTTGTAGACCTGGATCGTCGCCCCCATCCCGACCAGGGCCTCGGTGAACCCGAACCGGTTCTCGTAGACCGTCTCGTGCACGATCGAGAGGCCCTTGGCCTGGGTCAGGGCGACGACGAGCGGCTGCTGCCAGTCCGTCATGAACCCGGGGTGCACGTCCGTCTCGAGCGTGATCGAGCGCAGGTCCCCGCCCGGGTGGAAGAACCGGATGCCCGCGTCGTCGATGGCGAACTCACCGCCGACCTTGCGGAACGTGTTGAGGAACGTCGTCATCTCCGGCTGGGTCGCGCCGCGGACGTAGATGTCGCCGCCGGTCGCCAGGGCCGCCGACGCCCACGACGCCGCCTCGATCCGGTCGGACAGCGCGGTGTGCTGGAAGCCGACGAGCCGGTCGACACCCTCGATCCGGATCACGCGGTCCGTGTCCACCGAGATGATCGCGCCCATCTTCTGCAGCACGTTGATCAGGTCGAGGATCTCGGGCTCTATCGCCGCGTTGGACAGCTCGGTGACGCCCTCGGCGCGCACGGCCGTGAGCAGCAGCTGCTCGGTCGCCCCCACGCTCGGGTACGGCAGCGCGATCTTGGTGCCCTGGAGCCGTCGCGGGGCGCGGATGTGGATGCCGTTGTCGGTCTTGTCCACGACCGCACCGAACTGCCGCAGGATGTCGAGGTGGTAGTTGATCGGCCGGTCGCCGATCCGGCAGCCCCCGAGGTCCGGGATGAACGCCTCACCGAGCCGGTGCAGCAGCGGCCCGCAGAACAGGATCGGGATGCGGCTGGACCCGGCGTGGGTGTCGATGTCCGCGACGTGCGCCGACTCGACGTCCGTGGGGTCGAGGTGCAGGACGCCCGCCTCGGCGTCGGCGGCGACCTTGACGCCGTGCAGCTCCAGCAGCCCGGTGACCACCGCGACGTCGCGGATCTGGGGGACGTTGCGCAGCACGCTCGGCGTCTCCCCCAGCAGCGCGGCGACCATCGCCTTGGAGACGAAGTTCTTGGCACCGCGGACGGTGATCTCGCCCGCGAGCGGGTTGCCACCGTTGACGTACAGCAGGTCGGTCATCGAACCATCGTCTCCCACGCGCGCGCGTGCTCCTGACCGCACCCGCGTCGGCACGCCGAGCGGGTGCGAAACCTTCACGTGACGGGGCGAGCCGTCACTTCTTCTTGGCGTGCCCCTTGCCAGACTTCTTCGAGGACTTGGCGTCGGCCTTCTTCTTCTTGGCGTCCGCCTTCTTGGCGTCGGCCCGCTTCTTCGCGTCGGCCTTCTTCGCGGCATCAGCGCGCTTCTTGACCTCGGCCTTCTTCGCCTCGGCCTTCGCCTTCGCCTTGGCGCTCGCCTTCGCGCCCGAGGTGGGCTTGCTCGATGCCTTCGGGGCCGGGGTGGGCTTGCTCGTCGCCTTCGGGGCCGCGGTCGGCTTGCTCGACGCCTTCGCCGTGGCGCCGGCCGCCGCGGTCCGCGCCGCAGCGGGTGCCGGCTCGGGTGCGGCCAGGCCCTGGAGGGAGCTCAGGTCGGCGACGGCGCCGAGCGGCTCTGCGGCGCCGTCGGCGACGCGGGCCCGCAGCGTCGCTCCGGGGTGGAACCTGGCCACCGTCGTGGCCGCGACCTCCAGCGTTTCACCCGTGCGCGGGTTGCGGCCCGAGCGGGCAGCGCGACCGGTGGCCTCGAACGTCCCGAACCCGGTCAGCGTCACCCGCTCCCCGGCCGCGAGCGCGGTCGTGATCTCGTCCAGCACGGCCTCGACCGCCGCGGCGGCCGCGGCGCGGGAGGCGCCTCTCGCGGCGATCCGGTCGGCGATCTGCGACTTGCCCGGCATGGTGATCCTCCCTCGGCCGGCGCGCACTGCACCGTGGCCCAGCGCACACGCTAGTCACTGGGTCGGTCCGGCGCGCCACCAGAGGGCGGCACGCCGGACCGGGGTCAGGGCCGGCGCCCGATCTCGACGGGCACGCCGGCGGGCCGCGCTGCGACGATCTCGACCGGCGGCAGGTGCTTGGCGGGCAGCGTGGCGGGCCGCCACGACTCGCGCCGGGCCTCGAACTCCGAGATCTCGTCGGCGTGCTCGAGCGTGAGCCCGATGTCGTCGAGGCCCTCCATGAGGCGCCAGCGCGTGTAGTCGTCGACCTGGAACGGCACGACGACGTCGTCGCACGTGATCGTCCTCGACTCGAGGTCGACCGTCACGGCGGTGCCCGGACGCGTCTCGAGGATCTTCCAGATCAGCTCGATGTCCTCCTGCGCGGCCTGTGCGGCGAGCAGGCCCTGCTTGCCGGAGTTGCCGCGGAAGATGTCGGCGAAGCGGTTCGAGATGACGACCTTGAACCCGTAGTCCTTGAGCGCCCAGACGGCGTGCTCACGGGACGAGCCGGTGCCGAAGTCGGGCCCGGCGACGAGGACCGAGCCGTTGGCGTAGGCCTCCTGGTTGAGGATGAACGACGGGTCGCCGCGCCAGGCGGCGAACAGGGCGTCCTCGAAGCCGGTGCGCGTGACGCGCTTGAGGTAGACGGCCGGGATGATCTGGTCGGTGTCGACGTTGCTGCGCCGCAGCGGGACCCCGACGCCGGTGTGCTGGCTGAACTTCTCCATGACAGTGCTCGCTTTCCTGGGTCAGACCGTCTGGAGGTCGGTGAGGGGGCTGCCGTCGGGCGTCGGCGCGCCCGTCTCGAGGTCGGCGTAGGACGACAGCGTGCCGCGGATGGCGGTCGCCGCGGCGACGAGCGGCGAGACCAGGTGCGTGCGTCCGCCCTTGCCCTGCCGGCCCTCGAAGTTGCGGTTCGACGTGGACGCCGAGCGCTCCCCCGGTGCCAGCTGGTCGGGGTTCATGCCCAGACACATCGAGCAGCCGGCATTGCGCCACTCGGCGCCGAAGTCGAGGAAGATCTTGTCGAGCCCCTCGGCCTCCGCCTGGAGCCGCACGCGCGCCGACGCCGGCACCACGAGGACGCGGACGTCGTCGGACTTGTGCCTGCCCCGGATGACCTTGGCCACCGAGCGCAGGTCCTCGATGCGGCCGTTGGTGCACGAGCCGATGAAGACCGTGTCGACCTTGATCTCGCGCAGCGGCTGCCCCGGGGTCAGGCCCATGTACTCGATGGCCCGCTCGGCGGCTCCGCGCTCGTCGGCGTCGGCGATCTCCTCCGGCACCGGGACGGACCCGGACAGCGGCAGACCCTGGCCGGGGTTGGTGCCCCAGGTGACGAACGGCTCGAGGTCCTCGGCCTTGAGGACGACCTCGACGTCGAACTCCGCGTCGTCGTCGGTCCGCAGCGTGCTCCAGTACTCCACCGCGGCGTCCCAGTCCGCGCCCTCAGGCGCGTGCGGGCGCCCCTTGAGGTAGTCGAACGTGGTCTGGTCGGGGGCGATCATGCCCGCGCGCGCACCGGCCTCGATCGACATGTTGCAGACCGTCATGCGGGCTTCCATCGACAGCGCGCGGATGGCCTCGCCGCGGTACTCGAGCACGTAGCCCTGACCGCCGCCGGTGCCGATCTTGGCGATGATCGCCAGGATGATGTCCTTGCTCGTCGCGCCGGCGGGCAGCTCGCCGTCGACCGTGATCGCCATGGTCTTGAACGGCGCCAGCGGCAGGGTCTGCGTGGCGAGCACGTGCTCGACCTCGCTGGTGCCGATGCCGAACGCCAGGGCGCCGAACGCGCCGTGCGTCGAGGTGTGCGAGTCCCCGCAGACCACGGTGAGCCCGGGCTGGGTCAGCCCGAGCTGCGGGCCGACCTGGTGGACGATGCCCTGGTCCGCGTCGCCGAGCGAGTGGATCCGCACGCCGAACTCCGCGGCGTTGTTGCGCAGGGTCTGGATCTGCGTGCGGCTCGTCTCGTCGGCGATGGGCCGGTCGATGTCGAGCGTGGGGGTGTTGTGGTCCTCGGTCGCGAGGGTGAGGTCCGGGCGGCGAACCGTGCGGCCTGCCAGGCGGAGCCCCTCGAACGCCTGAGGGCTCGTCACCTCGTGCACGAGGTGGAGGTCGATGTAGAGGAGGTCGGGCGCCCCGTCGGTGCCCCGTCGCACGACGTGCGCGTCCCAGACCTTCTCCGCCAACGTGCCGGCCATCTTCTCGGTCCGTTCTCTCGTTCGTTCTCTCGGCCGGGAGTGTGGTTTTCCCGGCTCGTCTGCCGTCGTACTTGCATCTCAGCCTGCGAGACGCCAATATCGACCTATGGACAACTCTAGCGGAGTCGGCGTGCTGGACAAGGCCGCGTCCGTTCTCAGCGCCCTCGAGGCAGGCCCGGCCACGCTCGCGCAGCTCGTTACCGCCACCCATCTTGCTCGACCGACGGCCCACCGGCTGGCCGTGGCGCTCGAGCACCACCGGCTCGTCGCGCGTGACATGCAGGGTCGGTTCGTGCTCGGACCCCGCCTCTCGGAGCTCGCGACGGCCGCCGGCGAGGACCGTCTGCTCGCCGCGGCCGGCCCCGTGCTGGCCGCCCTGCGCGACCACACGGGCGAGAGCGCCCAGCTCTACCGCCGCCAGGGGGACCAGCGCATCTGTGTCGCCGCGGCCGAGCGCCCGATCGGCCTGCGCGACTCGATCCCGGTCGGCGCCACCCTGACCATGCACGCCGGTTCCGCCGCGCAGATCCTGCTCGCCTGGGAGGAGCCCGACCGGCTGCACCGCGGCCTGCAGGGCGCCAAGTTCACCGCGACGATCCTGTCCGGCGTCCGCCGCCGCGGCTGGGCGCAGTCGGTGTCCGAGCGCGAGGTCGGCGTCGCGTCGGTGTCCGCGCCGGTGCGCGGGCCGTCGGGCCGCATCGTGGCCGCCGTGTCGGTCTCCGGGCCGCTCGAGCGGCTCTCCCGGCAGCCGGGCCGGCTGCACGCCGCCGCGGTCGTCTCGGCGGCCAACCGGCTGACCGAGGTCCTGCGACGGACGGCGGACTGACGTGGCCGTCCGCGGGGCCGCCGCCTCGCGGCGCCGCCTGCGCCGGCGGGTGGCGATCGTCGCCGGCACCGCAGGTCTCGCCCTGGGCGCGGTCCTCGCCCTCCTGGGCGGCGGGGGCGCCGGCGACGCCGTGGTCACCGGCGTGCTCGTCGGCGCGATCGCCGCGGTGATCGGCTGGGGTGTCGTCGCGCTCCTGCCCACGTCGTCGCACGGACCGCCCGGCCAGCACTGACCTCGGAGCGACGAGTCCTCGCGGCCATCAGCAACGCAGAAGGCCCGGTCATGGTGACCGGGCCTTCTTGACGTACCCCCGACCGGATTCGAACCGGCGCTACCGCCGTGAGAGGGCGGCGTGCTAGGCCGCTACACAACGGGGGCCTATACGCTGCTCGGCCCGTGGGCCTCGCTTGCGAGTGAACACTCTACCCGATGCTCCGAGGAGATCGAGCCAGCGGTGCTCGCGCTGGGGTACCAGGACTCGAACCTAGACTAACTGAACCAGAATCAGTCGTGCTGCCAATTACACCATACCCCATGGGGGTATAACGCCCGGAGCTCGAAGGTCGCCTGGCGGGGCGGACCCGCGTGCATCCGGACGTCGTACCGGCGGTGAACACTACCCGAGCGCCGAGGCCGGGTCCAACCGGCGACCCGCCACGTGACGAAGCCCACCCACGGGGCCGGCCCCCGCCGTGTCAGCGCGGGACGCTCCCGAGCTCGGACGCGTCGTACCAGAGCAGGTCGCGCTCGTCGAGGCGCGCGGCAGCCGCCTCGTCTCCCCCGGCCGCCAGCGCGACGTCGGTCGCTGCCGCGGGTTCGTCGACGTGCGCGCAGATGACGTCGGCCTGCGGGACGGCACGCGTCAGCTCGACGGCGCTCGGCACGTCGTCGTCGTCCGACAGCGCGAGCACCGCCGCGTCGGCGACGTCCGCCGACACGACGCACCGCAGCTGCGGGGCGTCCCGTCGCTCGCCCAGGAGCACGAGCGAGTCGTCGGCAGCCGCCAGCTGGGCGGCGTACTCCAGACCCTCGTCGTCCTCGTCGGGGAACATCGCCCGCAGCGCCGGTGTCACGGCGTGCGCACGGCGCGCCGACAGCGGCGGGGAGGCGGGGTCGAGCTCGTCGAGCGAGGCGGGGAGGTAGATGCGCACGGGGCCAGTGTGCCGCTTCCACGCTCGCCCGCTCGTCCGGACGCGCACGGGCCGCGGGCGCCGGTGCGCGCCACCCGCCTCAGCAGACGACGGACTCCTCGACAGACTCCTCGAGGGGTGCGGCGACGAGCAGCCCGTCGACCCGTGCCGCGACCCCTGCCAGGACGCGTCGCACAGGGGACCCCGGCGCCGCCTCTCGCAGCGTCCGGGCCTCGAGCAGGGCCGTGTCCAGGGCCGGACGGTCGTCGGGCACCAGGTGCGCGTCGGTGACTCCTGCGTACCGGGCGAGCGCCTGGCCGACGGCGTCGGCAGGATGCGGGCCCGCGACCGACGCCCGGACCCGGTTCACCAGGACGAACCGCGTGCTGCCCAGCCCGAGGTCGGTGAGCTCGCCCAGGCCGCGGACGAGCCGCTGGATGCCCACCGGGTCCCCCGCGCCGACGACGAGCACGACGTCGGCGGCCTCCAGGGCGCTGAGCGTGGCGGCGTTCCTGCGGGGTGCCCGGGTGTCGTAGCTGAGCGCCTCGTCCTGCTCGAGGCAGAAGCCGCAGTCGATCACCGTCCACTCGGCGAGCCCCCGCGCGACCGTCCACACCGCGTCCAGCGACGAGGACGGGAGCTCCGGCCAGCGGTCCGCTCGCGAGATGCCCGACAGGACCCGCAGGCCGGGGGCGATCGTCGGCGTGAGGCGAGCGAGGGTCATCAGGTCGAGCGTGCCCTGCCCGGCCGCCCGTGCGGCGGCGGCGAGCCCGGGCGCCTCGTCGAGCATCCCGACCACCTGCGCGACGCTCCCGCCGTAGGTGTCGGCGTCGACGAGCAACGTCCGGCGTCCGGCGGCGGCGAGCTCTGCTGCCACGTTGACGGCCACGGTCGTGCGGCCGGGTGCACCCGTCGGACCCCAGACGGCGACGACGAGTCCGCGCGCCGGACGCCGGACGGTCTGCTCGTCGGGCCACGACGGCTCGGGGTCGCCCTCAGGTGCGGCGCCGAGGATGGCGAGCGCCTCCCGCACGACGTCGCTCGCGGACGCCTCGTCGTGCGGCGCGACGGTCACCAGGTCCGCGCCGAGCGCCACGAGCCGCTCCCCGAGCCACGGGCGCGTGGCGTCGCCGATGCCCACGACACGGACCCCGGCCCGGTGCAGCAGCTCGATCGCCTCCCGGTCGAGAAGGTCGAGGTCGCCCGAGACGACGGCCAGCCGCCCCAGCCCCGCCTCGGCGGCCGCCAGCAGCTCGGTGAGGTCGGCGCACCGCCTGGTCACGCTGAGCCGGCCGCCCGTCTGCTCGACGGCCTGGACGATGATCGCCTCCGCCGACCCCTGGACGGCGCAGAGCACCCCGACCGCCACGTCAGCCTCCCGTGCCCAGGACCGGGACGACGTCGACCGTGCCCTCGGCCGCGAGCGCGGTCAGGATCGCGGGCAGCAACGAGCTCGGGACCAGGACCTGCACGACCGTCCCGCCGGACCCGCCGAAGGCGCCGGAGGGCGTGCTCACCTCGGCGACCGTGAGGCCGCCGGCCAGCTCGTCCGGCGCGCCCGGCTCGGCCTCGTCCGTCGGGGCGGGCGGCGTGAACCACAGGTCCACGAGGGCGCCCGGGACCACGTCGCTCGACGGCGCGCGGGTCAGCGTCACCGAGACGGGGCGCAGGTCGAGGTCCGCCGACGAGCCCACCGCTGACGCGGGCACCAGCTCGCCGCGACCGACGGCACGGACGGCCACCACGTCGCTCGCGACCGCCCGGTCGGCGCGCAGGTAGTGGTCGAGGTTGACGGTGCCCAGCCGGACGTCGACGACCGCGAGCTCGTCGGCCGCGACGCGGTCACCCGGCACGAGCGCGGCGCGCGTCACATAGACGGGAACGGTGGACTGCGCCGTGCGCACCGCCCACGAGCCGAGCAGCACCGACGCGGCGACCATCGCGATCCCCGCCAGCAGCCGAGGGTCACGCCAACCGGGGCGCCGCAGCCGAGCCGCCACCGGTGCAGGCAGGTCCATCACGCTCGTGTCCATCGGCTCCCCTGGGTCGTGGTGCGGCGGTGCAGACGGCCATCCTGCCGTCTGCCGACCGGCGCGAACGGAGCATTGTGGACAACCGGGTCCGGGCGCCACCGCGTGCCACACTGCGGTCATGTCTTCGCGGTTCCTGACCCTCGCGGACGTCACCGAGGTGCTGAACATCTCGGCGCCGCAGGCCTACGCGCTCGTGCGCTCCGGTGAGCTGCCCGCCATCCAGATCGGCGGGCGGCTGCAGTGGCGCGTGGAGTCGACCGAGCTGGAGAAGTACATCCAGCGGATGTACGAGCAGACGCGCGCCCGCATCTCGAGCGACGGCGGCTCGGTCGCCGACGGCGCCGGGGACTGACCGGCCCTCACCCCGTCTGGACCGCGCGCAGCGTCGCGAACGTGACCGCCCACGTGCCGCGCCGCCCGTCGACCTCCGCGAGGTCCAGGTGGTCCGCCCCGACGCGCTCGATGCGACCCGTCAGGTCGGCGTCCGCGGCGCGCACCCTGACCACGGCGCGGTCCCGAGCCAGAGCGCGCAGGGCGTGCCCGAGGCCCAGGCGCGCCTTCACCGCACGGGGCGCCGGGGCCGCGTGCGTGACGAGCCCGTCGAGCGCTGCCGCGGCGGTGACCGGGACGAGCGCCCGCCGCACGGGAGACGTCGCCACCAGGAGCCACTCCGGCGCGGCGTCGACCAGCTCGCCCTCGACCACGTCGGCACCACCCACCAGCACCCGCACGGGTCGACCGATCGACGCACGGGCCCGCGCAGCGAGGGTGATCGAGGCTCGTTCGGCGCGCGCGAGCTCGGCCACGTCGGCGCGGACGTCGGCGAGCCGACCGGCCGCGAGCTGGGCCTCCATGTCCGCGAAGAGCGACTCCCACCGCATGCGTGCACGGTACCGGTGCCTCCTGCCCGACCAGCGCCGCTGCCGTCCTCACCGGCGCCCGTCGGCCCGCGGCCACGGCCCGCGGCTACGGCCTGGCCGACAAGCGGCGCTGAACCGGTGGGGCGACGGTGACGTCGTGGCCGTGTGCAGATCGGTGATCTGGCCCGGAGCAGCGCGTACAGGCCCTCGACCTGGAGCTGCGTGACGAGATGGCGACGCCCCACTCCACCGAGCCGGCGACGGAGCCGCCGAACCGCCGCATGTCGGACATCGCTGGACAAAATGGAGCGCGCTCAGGTACATCTATGCCACGCAAGCAACACCAAACTGCATCAAACGACATGGTCAGGGGCGAACATGGTGGGCACGGAGATGCGAGGAGCAGGGGGGCCGATCGGTGGGCTGCTCGCGGGGACGCTGGCGTCGGCCGCGCTGGCGGGGGTGCTCGCGCACCACGTGCGGACCGTGCTGTCGGACCACGTCGGCCCGTGGCAGGTCGACGCCGTCATCGAGGTCGCCGTGACCGCCGCCGGAGCGCTCGTCGCGGTCTGGCTGGCGGCCGGCGCCCTCCTCGCGACCGTGTGCGTCGTCGTGCGGGTCGCCGGCGCGAGCTGGCGGGCCGGCGAGCGGCTGGTGCACCGGTGCGCGCCACAGGTCGTACGCAAGGCTCTTGTGCTCGCCGTCGGGGCGGGGATCGGGCTCGGCATGGCGACCGGCGCGTCGGCCGTCGTACCCGTGCCCTCGCCGTCGTCGGCCACCGTCGAGCCGCACGACGCCGCCGTGCCCGACGACCTCGGGTGGGCGGTGACGACGACCTCGACCAGCACCCCGGACCCCGACCTCGCGCCACGACCGACCACGGTGACCGAGCCGTCCGCGTCTGCGAGCGCCGCGCCGGCCCCCGCGGAACCGGTCCCCGCGCCGGCACGCCCGGCGCCCGGTCCGACCGCTCCGCCCGGGCACGCCACGGCGGCCGTCGAGACGGCCGCCGCCGACCACGTCCGGACACCCCCGGCGCCCGTGGGGTCCGGCGAGGTGGTCGTGGAGGCCGGAGACAGCCTCTGGGCGATCGCGGCACGCCACCTCCCGTCAGGGGCGACCGATGCGCAGATCGCCGCCGCGTGGCCGCAGTGGTACCAGGCCAACGTGGCGGTGATCGGTGCCGATCCCGATCTCCTCCGGCCGGGTCAGGTGCTCCTGGTGCCCGCGACCGCCGGGGAGCCGGCACTGTGAGCGCCGACGTCGGAGCCGTCGTCCTCACCCGTGGCAGGACCCCCGCCGAGGACGCCTTCGCCCGGGTGCGCGGGGCGGAGGACAGGCAGCGCGGGCCTGGTCCCACCCGACCGGGAGCCGTGCGCGCGCGCCGTCCCCAGGTCCGGCTGGTCCCCGCGCTCGCGCCCTCCCTCGTCGAGGAGGCGACCGGTCCCGCGCACGCGGTGCCGGAGACCGTCGCCGGCCGGATCGCGGTCCTGCGGGTCACCGACCGGTCGCTCGTCATGGAGGCCGACGACGACTCCCCCCGCCTGCTCCCCGACGGCGACCCGGCGACGGTCGCCCGCGCGGTCGCGCTGGCGTCGCTGGAGGTGCTCGCCGGTCGGCGCTCCGTGGCGCAGCTCGCCCGCTGGCTCACCCCGGGCGTGTACGAGTCCCTCCAGGTCCGGGCAGGCTTGACCCAGCGCGTCCTCGGCACCGGCGGCGGGGGCAGACCGCCCTCGATCCGTCGCGGTCGCGCCTGCCGCGTCGACCCGCACGTGCTGGAGGCGAGCCTCGTGGCCGACGACGGCGTCCGGGTGCGCGCTGTCGCGCTCCGGCTGGAGGGGCACCGCGGCTCGTGGCGCGTCACCGCGCTCGAGATCGGCTGAGCCCGGACGCACGCGAGCCCGCCCCCGGTGCACGGGGACGGGCTCGCGTCCGTGTCAGCGCTTGCGCTGCTGCTTGGCCGCCTTGCGACGGGCCTCGCGGTTGGCCTCGCCGTCGGCCGCGGCCGGACGGGCGCCTGCGGCCCTGCCACCGGCGTCGCCGCGGGTCACCACCCCGCCGTCACCGTCCACCGACGGCGCGCTGTACTGCAGCGGTGCGCGCTGCTCGGGGCCGTCGATGCCCTTGGCCACGAGCCGGCCCGGCGTCGGGCCGTCGGAGACCGACCGCGGCAGGGCGGCCTGGGCGCCCGCGCTCGCGGCGGCAGCGACGGCGGAGTCGGCGGTCACCGCGGGAGCCTCGGGGGCTGCGACCTGGACCTCCAGGTTGTACAGGTACCCGACCGTCTCTTCCTTGATGGCGTCGGTCATCGCGTTGAAGAGCTGGTAGCCCTCACGCTGGTACTCCACCAGGGGGTCGCGCTGCGCCATCGCGCGCAGGCCGATGCCCTCCTTGAGGTAGTCCATCTCGTAGAGGTGCTCGCGCCACTTGCGGTCGAGGACCGACAGGGTCACCCGCCGCTCGAGCTGGCGCATGTTCTCCGAGCCGATCTGCTCCTCACGCTCCGCGTAGGCGTGCTCGGCGTCCGAGAGGATCTCCCGCTCGATGAGCTCGGCGGACAGCCGGGTGGGGCCGCCGGCCTGCTCGACGACCTCGTCCGGGGTGATCGTGACGGGGTACACGGCCTTGAGGGCGGTCCACAGCGCGTCGAGGTCCCAGTCCTCCGGCCGACCCTCGGCGGTGGCGCCGGTGATGTAGGCCGAGAGCACGTCGGAACGGAAGTGCTTGACCTGCTCGTGCAGGTCCTCGCCCTCCAGCACGCGACGGCGCTGCTCGTAGATGACGACGCGCTGCCGGGACATGACGTCGTCGTACTTCAGGACGTTCTTGCGGATCTCGAAGTTGCGCGACTCGACCTGCGACTGCGCCGACTGGATGCCGCGCGTCACGATCTTCGACTCGAGCGGCATGTCCTCGGGGAACCCGGCGCGCGTCATCATCGACTCCGCGAGCGAGGAGTTGAACAGGCGCATCAGGTCGTCCTGCATCGACAGGTAGAAGCGCGACTCGCCCGGGTCACCCTGCCGGCCGGACCGGCCGCGCAGCTGGTTGTCGATGCGGCGCGACTCGTGGCGCTCGGTGCCGAGCACGTAGAGCCCGCCCAGCTCGACGACCTCGTCGTGCTCCGCGGCGACGGCTTCCTTGGCCTTCTCGAGCGCGGCGGGCCAGGCGGCCTCGTACTCCTCCGGCTGCTCGGCGGGCTCGAGGCCGCGGGCTGCGAGGTCCGCGACGGCCATGAACTCGGCGTTGCCGCCGAGCATGATGTCGGTGCCGCGGCCGGCCATGTTCGTCGCGACGGTGACGGCGCCCTTGCGGCCCGCCTGCGCGATGATCGACGCCTCACGCGCGTGCTGCTTGGCGTTGAGGACCTCGTGCGGGACGCCCTGCTTCTTCAGCTTGGACGACAGCAGCTCGCTCTTCTCGACGCTGGTGGTGCCCACGAGGACCGGCTGACCGTGCGCGTGCCGCTCGACGATGTCCGCGACGACGGCGTCGAACTTGCCGTCCTCGCTCTTGTAGACGAAGTCGCGCTGGTCGATGCGCTGCATGTCGCGGTTGGTCGGGATGGGGACGACGCCGAGTTTGTACGTGCCCTGGAACTCGGCGGCCTCGGTCTCGGCCGTACCGGTCATCCCGGAGAGCTTGCCGTAGAGACGGAAGTAGTTCTGCAGCGTGATCGTGGCGAGCGTCTGGTTCTCGGCCTTGATCGCCACGCCCTCCTTCGCCTCGATCGCCTGGTGCATGCCCTCGTTGTAGCGACGGCCCGGCAGGATGCGGCCCGTGTGCTCGTCGACGATGAGCACCTCGCCGTTCATCACGACGTAGTCCTTGTCACGCTTGAACAGCTCCTGCGCCTTGATGGCGTTGTTCAGGAACCCGATGAGCGGCGTGTTGAGGGACTCGTAGAGGTTGTCGATGCCGAGGTAGTCCTCGACGCGCTCGATGCCGGGCTCGAGCACCCCGACGGTGCGCTTCTTCTCGTCGACCTCGTAGTCGCGCTCGGGCTGCAGGCGGCGGACGACCTTGGCGAACTCGGCGTACCAGCGGTTGGTGTCGCCGGACGCGGGTCCGGAGATGATCAGCGGGGTTCGCGCCTCGTCGATGAGGATGGAGTCGACCTCGTCGACGATCGCGAAGTTGTGGCCACGCTGGACCAGCTCGTCGACGCTCCACGCCATGTTGTCGCGAAGGTAGTCGAAGCCGAACTCGTTGTTCGTGCCGTACGTGATGTCGCACGCGTACTGCTTGCGGCGCGTGGCGGGGTCCTGGTTGGACAGGATCACGCCGCTGGTCAGGCCGAGGAACCGGTAGACGCGGCCCATGAGCTCGGACTGGTAGCTGGCCAGGTAGTCGTTGACGGTGACGACGTGCACGCCCTTGCCGCTCAGGGCGTTCAGGTACGCGGGCGCGGTCGCGACGAGGGTCTTGCCCTCACCGGTCTTCATCTCGGCGATGTTGCCCAGGTGGAGAGCGGCACCGCCCATGAGCTGCACGTCGAAGTGGCGCTGCCCGAGCGTGCGCCGCGCGGCCTCGCGGACCGTGGCGAACGCCTCGGCGAGGATGTCGTCCAGCGTCTCGCCCTCGGCGAGCCGGGCGCGGAAGCGGTCGGTCTCCTCGCGCAGCTCGGCGTCGGACAGCGCGACGAAGCTGTCCTCCAGGGCGTTGACCTGCTGGGCGATGCCCGACAGCTTCTTGACGATCCGGCCTTCACCGAGGCGCAGGACCTTCTCGAGGATCGCTGGCACGCACTACTCCCGACGTGTTCGCGCTCCGGGCGCGCGCGGCGTCGGAGCGGCTGAGGTGACCGGCCGCACGGCCGGGCGCGTCCATCGTAGGCGAGCCTGCGCGGCGTGGTCGAAGAACGACCACCGCAGCTGCCAGCAGGAGGGCACCGACGACGCCGGCAGGGCCGAGGCGCTCGTCGCGCAGCAGCACCGCGCCGACGGTGGCGGTCAGCGGCTCGAGCAGGGCGAGCAGCGCCGCGGTCGTCGCGGGAACGTGCCGCAGGCCCGTGAAGTAGGCGCTGTAGGCCGCCGCCGTGGGGACGACGGCGAGGTAGGCGAGGAGCACCCAGCCCTCCGCGTCGGACGGCACACCGAGGCCGGGACCGGCCACCGCGGCGACCGGGAGCAGCAGGATTCCGCCGAGCGTGAACGAGGTCGCCGTGAGGGGTAGTGGACCCAGTCCGGGCACGCTGCGGCGGTTCAGCCCGGTCATCGTCGCGAAGGCCGCAGCCGCCACGAGGGCGAGCAGGGCACCGGACGCGGTCCCCGGACCGGCCGCGTCCGACGGGCCCACCAGGAGCACCAGCCCGGTCAGCGCCATCCCGAGCGCGACCAGCGTGCGCGGCGACGGGGGCCGCCGGGCGGACACGGCGGTGCCCACGGCGACCAGGATCGGAGCGGCCCCGAGAGCGACCAGCGTGGCCACCGCGACCCCCGCCCGCTGGACCGCCGCGAAGTACGCGGCCTGGTACACGGCAGCGAGCAGAGCGGTCTCCACGACGAGCAGGACGACCGGGCGCGTCCGGGCGAGTCCGCGCAGCGCGCCGGTCACCGCGAGCGCCAGGAGCAGCACGCCCCCGCCACCCAGCAGCCTGTACGCGGCGACGGTCAGCGGCGGCAGGCCGGCGGCATCGGCGAGCGCTGCACCGGCCAGGCCGCCCGTGCCCCACAGGGCGCCGCCGAGCGCGACGAGGGCGAAGTCGCGCGGCCGCGTCTCGGGCGTCATGCCGACCGGACGGCGATCGCAAGGTCCGCCGCGAGGTCACCGCGCAGGACGCCGTCCCGGTCGCCGACCATGATGTCGTCGAGGCACAGCCACCCGGCCAGCTCGTGCAGCTCCGCCGCGAGCGGCTCGACGACGTCGGCGTCCGGCACCGTCGAGCCCGTCGCCCGGTGCGCGGAGAGCACGCGCAGGACCCCCGCCTTCCGGTCGGCCTTGAGGTCCACCAGGGCGGGCAGCGACTCTCCCAGCAGGAACGGCAGGACGTAGTAGCCCCAGACCCGCTTGGGCTCCGGGGTGTAGATCTCGATGCGGTAGCGCAGACCGAACAGCGCCTCCAGCCGGCGGCGCTCGAACACCAGCGGGTCGAACGGGTTCAGCAGGGCGCGACCGGTGGCCCGGCGGGGCAGGTCGGCGTCCCGGTGCCGGTACACCGGCCCCTGGTTCCACCCGTCGACCACCACCTCCTGCAGCACGCCCTCCTCGACGAGGTCGGCGATCGCCGGCACCACCCGGGACTCCTTGATGCGGAAGTAGTCGGCGAAGCTGCGCAGCGTGCCGATGCCGTGCGCCCGTGCACCGATCTGCGTGAGCGCCCGGACCGCGTCCTCGTCCGAGGGTTCGGGCAGAGCCAGCACGTGGGGTGGGAGCACCCGGCTGGTCAGGTCGTAGCGGCGCTCGAACGCCCCGTTGCGACCCGCCGACGTGATCTCCCCGGTGAAGAAGAGGAACTCGAGGACGCGCTTGGCCACCGACCAGTTCCACCCCCACTCCCCGCGAGTGGTCGGGTGGTCGGCCTCGAAGTCCTGCTGCACCTGCCGCGCGGTGACCGGACCGCGCTCGGCGATGATGGTGCGGACCTCCTCGACCAGCGGCGAGTGCTTCATCGGCACCTCCGCGATCGCGCCCCACGCCTGGTCGAGGTACGCGCGCTGCCGCCAGCCCAGCAGTCGGAACGTCTCCGGGGGCACGTACGACGCCTCGTGCGCCCACGTCTCGACGAGCCGGCGCGGCGCCGTCCCGGACGCCCGGTCGAGGAGGGCGGGGTCGTAGGCGCCCAGCCTCGAGAACGCGGGCAGGAGGTGCGCGCGGGCCAGCACGTTGACGGAGTCGATCTGCAGCACGCCGAGACGGTCCACCACCTGCTGGAACTGCCGCATCGTGGGCGCAGCTGGCCGCACCGGGCGAGGACGGTCGAGGCCCTGTGCGCGCAGCGTGATGCGACGGGCCTGCGACAGCGTGAGGCGTTCAGCTCCGGGGACGGTCACCCGGACATCTTTGCGTGCCCCACCGACACGACGACGCCCGGCCGGTCGGGTCGACCGGGCCGGGCGTCGTCGTCGATCGAGCCGGTCAGCCGGCGACCGTCGCGAGCGGTGCCGCGGTCACCGCGGCGTCGAGCTTGATGACGCCGTAGCTCCAGCCGCGCCGGCGGTACGCCACGGACGGCTGGGCGGTCTCGGCGTCGATGAACAGGAAGAAGTCGTGGCCGACGAGCTCCATCTCGTAGAGCGCGTCGTCGACCGTCATCGGCTGCGCCTGGTGGACCTTCTCGCGGATCACCACGGGCGAGTCGCCGAGCGTCGTCTCGACCGCGGCGTCCGGGTCGACCGGTGCGGGAGCGGCCGGCTCCGGCTCGGGGGGCCGGACGTCGACGGGGGCGATCGGAGTGTGGTTGCGGTGGTCCTTGCGCCGGTCACGCGTCCGACGGAGTCGCTCGAGGAGCTTCCCGAGGGCCAGGTCCAGGGCCGCGTACCGGTCGTCCGCGCAGGCCTCCGCACGGATCACGGGGCCACGGTCGACGACGGTGAGCTCGACACGCTCACTGCTGCCTGCCTGACGGGGGTTCGTCTCGTGCGACACGACGACATCGATGCGCTGGGCGCGGGGGGCCAGCTGCTCGACTTTCGCGAGCTTCTGCTCGACGTGCGCCCGGTACTTCGGGAGCACCTCGGTGTGCCGGCCGGCAACCACGATCTCCATGTGAGCCTCCTGAGAGGGTCAGGGGCGGGTCGTGCCCGCCCGGGGGTGACAGTGCGATGGGCTGCCCCAGGGGGCAGTCGGGCGGCGTCACCTCCTCCCGCGGCCGGCCCGGTCGACCCGTGGGGGTCGGTCCGCGCTCGCCGTCGGCTCAGTACCCCACGCTAACCCCGCACCACCGCTCGAACCACCCGCGCCGCGCACTGATCACCCTGTGGACAGCCCTCGCGGGAGCCGGGGCGCACCCCGGGGGTCGGGGGTCGAGGCCAGCGTCACCGCGCCGATGACCTGGGCGCCGGCACGCTCGAGCGCGGAGCGGCACGCGGCGAGGGTCGCCCCGGTCGTGAGCACGTCGTCCACGACGAGGACGCGCCGGCCGGCCAGTCCCGTGGCGTGCCGCGCCGGGACACGGACCTGGCCGGCGAGGTTGCGCGCACGCGCCCGGGCGCCGAGCCCGACCTGGTCCTGACCCCGCGCCCGGGCGAGCACCGGTGCGACCCCGGCGGCCACGCCCCTACGCGCGAGACCGTCCGCGACCCCCGCCGCGAGCGCGTCCACGACGTTGCCGCCCCGGCGTCGACGTGCCGCCGCCGTCGACGGGCTGGGCACCACGAGCAGCGTGCCGGCCCCGACGTCGGCCGACAGCCCCGCGGCCGCGCTCGCGAGGGCGGCGGCGAACGGGCGGGTCAGGTCGAGCCGGCCGCGGTCCTTCCACGCGATCACGGCTCGTCGGACCGGGCCGGTGCAGTCGGAGAGCGTCCACACCGGCAGCGGCCCCCGTCCGTCCAGGCGGTCGAGACGCGGAGCCCGGTCCTCGCACCGCCAGAACCGAGCCGCGAGCAGGGCCCCGCACGCCGCGCACCACGCGACGTCGTCGAGCCCGCAGCCCGCGCACTCGACCGGGAGGAGCAGACCGAGCAGCTCACGCGCGAACGTCATGGGCGGAGCGTGCCCACCCCAGGGTGCGACGCGCGCCCGACGTGGGGACGACGGTGGGCTGTGGGCGGCTCGTCAGCCGGGGAACGACGGGTACGACACGCCCGTCACACCGAGGATCTGCGCCCAGGTGGTGCCGAACCTGCGCAGCTCACCGTCGGTCGTCGTGACGTAGATGACGGTGCTCCCGGCGAGGTCGGCGAGGTTCGCGACCTCGGGCAGCGGCCTCGTCGGGCCGGCGACCGGGACGAGGTGGACGTTCGCGCTGCCGACGGACCTCCCGACGACCGCCAGCGTCGACTCCCCCGACCAGACGACCGACGACGCGTCCACCAACGACGCACCCGCCCGGACCGGGGACCCCAGCTGCTGCGGCGCGCCGGAGTCGTCACGAGTGATCGCGGCGATGTCCACCTGGACACCGTCGGCGCCCGCGGAGACGACCGCGATCCGGACGCCGTCACGCGCCACCCGGACCGCACGGACCGCCCGGCCCTCCAGCCAGTCGGCACCCACCTGGACCGACGGTGCTCCGACGCGCGCAGCGACGAGACCGCTGGCCGGCTGCGCCGTCCACGCCCAGTCGAACCGGTCGACCGACGGTGCCGCCAGGCTGGACCCGGTCACGAGCTCCTGCGGGCCGACCTCCGCCGTCGGCACGGTGGTCAGCCGGTTCGGGCCGGACAGCATCACGCGCACGGAGCCGTCCTCGTTGCGTGCCGGGCTGCGCGGGTCGAGCCCGTCGAGAGTGTCGAGGCCGGGCACGGGCTCGATCTGGCCGTCGGCGAGCGCGACGAGCCGGTCGTCCTGCACGAGCTCGAGGTTGCTCGACGGACCGGGACCGCTCTCCAGGCTCGCCGAACCCTCCAGCGGCACGTCCCGGGCGTACACCTGCACCGAGCTGATCCCCCGCACGGGTCGCAGGCTCGCCTCGATCTGGGCGATCAGCAGGTCACGGTCCGCCCGGGTCACGGCGAGCGCGGGCTCCAGCCGGACCGCCGCCACACCGTCGTTCTCGTCGATGAGCACGGCCTCCGGGTTGAGCTCGACGCCGTCGGGCACCGCCGTCACGACGGCGTCCTGCAACCAGGCCGACGGCCCGGCGAGCAGCTCGCTGACGATGGACGTGCTCAGGTTCTTCTGCGGGAACCAGCGCTCCTCCGGGACCAGGAACCTCTGGTCCGGCGAGACGAAGTACAGGGAGGCGGGGCGGTACAGGCGGGCGAAGTCCTCCTGCTGGAGGATCAGGCCGGGCGGCGTCGCGGCGATCCGCCACTCGTCGGCGTCGTTGCGGACCATGCCGAACGTCACGGACTCGCGACCGTCCGGCGGCGCCTCGGCGTAGACCCCGCTCTCGCCGACGCGGGCCTCGACGGGGACGTCGATCGTGACCTCGGTCTCCGTCGTGGTCGGTGCAGGCTCGACGGCCCCGGAGACGAGCACGCCGGCCGTGGGGTCCCACGTGGTCTTCGCCTCGCCCGCGAGGTACTCCCGGGCCGTCCCGAAGTTGTCGGTGAAACCGGCGGCGCCCGCGGCGAGGAAGCCGTCGACGATCTCGGCCGGGGTGTCCCCCGGCTGCGGCCCCTCGGCGAGCACGTCGATCTCCGACGGCTCGGTGACCTCCGTGTCACCCTCCTGGACGGGTCCCGACGTCGGGATGGCGGTGCAGGCTGCCAGGACGACGACCGCGCCGAGGGCGACGGTGGCGCGACGGAGCCGGTGCGCGATCATCGGACCTCCTGCCGCTCGTCGTCGGACAGCGCGGAGTCGAGGTCGTCGGACCCCATCTCCGGGAGCGCTGCCGGGTCGTTGTGCGGGCGGGCCACGATCCTCAGGGAGCCCGTGATCGGCGACTCCTCCGGCTGCAGCGGCAGGGGTGACGCGGTGAGCCGGATCCCCGCGCGCCGCGGGAGCGTGAGCCGGAAGCTCGCACCGCGGCCGGGCCTCCCCCACGCCTCGAGCCAGCCGCCGTGCAGGTGGGCGTCCTCCAACGAGATGGCCAGCCCGAGCCCCGTGCCGCCCGTCGTGCGGGCCCGCGCGGGGTCGGCCCGCCAGAAGCGGTCGAACACGTGGGCGGCCTCGTCGGGGGTCATGCCGACCCCCCGGTCGCGGACGGTCACCGCGACCGCGTGCGCGTCGGCGCCGACGGTGACCTCGACGGTGCTGCCCTCCGCGTGCTCGACGGCGTTGACCAGCAGGTTGCGCAGGATCCGCTCGACCCGGCGGGGGTCGATGTCCGCGACGCAGCGCTCCTCGGGCACGACGACGTGCAGCCACGCACCCCGGCGCTCGGCGAGCGGGGCGGCGTGGTCGACCGCCTGGATCACGACGTCGCGCACGTCGCGCCCCTCGGCGTCGAGCATGGCCGCGCCCGCGTCGAACCGGCTGATCTCGAGCAGGTCCGCCAGCAGGTCCTCGAACCGGTCGAGCTGGGTCTGCAGGAGCTCCGCAGAGCGCTTCACGGCCGGGTCGAAGTCCTCGCGCGAGGCGTGGATGACCTCCCCGGCCATCCGGATGGTCGTCAAGGGGGTCCGCAGCTCGTGCGAGACGTCCGAGACGAACCGTCGCTGCAACGTGGACAGCTCCTCCATGCGATGGATCTGGTCCTGGAGGCTGTCGGCCATCTCGTTGAACGAGCGGGCCAGGGTGGCCATCTCGTCCTCGCCCTTCTCGGGCATCCGCTCCGACAGGTGCCCGTCGGCCAGCCGCTCGGCGACCTCCGCCGCGCGACGCACCGGCCGGACCGTCTGTCGTGTGACCAGCCACGTCATGCTCCCCAGCAGCACGACGAGCGCCACCGCGGCGAGGCCCAGCGTGCGCTGCAGGAAGTCGAGCCGGTCCTGCTCGGACTGCATGCTGTACAGGAAGAAGAGCTGGTACGTCCCGTCGACGGGCACGATCACGTCCTGCCCCACCATCACCCCGGGCGAGACGCCCCCGGTCTCCCGCGGGATCGCCACGGACTGCCAGCGCTGTCCACCTTCCGCCGTCGCCAGGCGCAGCTCGCGGCTGACGAGCGGGACGAGGGCCTGGTCCGTCGCGGCACCGGGGATGAACATGTCACCGCCCTGCTGCCCGGGTGCCCGGAGCAGGAACACCTCGCGACTGTCCGAGCCGCCGGTGCGCTGGGCCTCCACGACGTCCCGCTTGAGACGCTGCACGTCCGCGCCCGTCGCTGCGGTCGAGGAGTCGAACGTGGTCTGCGCCTGGAGCGTGGACCGGGCGCTCTCCTGGAGGACCTGCTGGAGCCGGTCGTCGAAGAGGCCGGCGGCCGTGCGGGCGCTCACGTAGGCGCCGACGAGGGTGAGTGCGACGAGGCCGATCGCCAGCGTCGAGGTGATGACGCGGAGCTGCAGCGACGAGCGCCAGGCCCGCGTCCACGAGCGAGCCCGCCGCCTCGACCGTGCCCGGAGCAGCCGCCAGGCGCCGCTCACCCGCACGGGGCCGCACCTTGCGACGTCACGTCGAGGCCACGCCCGCCTTGTAGCCGACACCACGGACGGTGACGACGATCTCGGGCTGCTCGGGGTCGTTCTCGATCTTCGAGCGCAGACGCTGCACGTGCACGTTCACGAGGCGGGTGTCGGCGGCGTGCCGGTAGCCCCAGACCTTCTCCAGCAGCACCTCGCGTGTGAACACCTGCCACGGCTTGCGCGCGAGCGCCACCAGCAGGTCGAACTCGAGCGGCGTCAGCGAGACAGGACGACCCGCCCGCGCGACCCGGTGGCCGGGCACGTCGATGGTGACGTCGCCGATCGTCAGGTGCTCGGGCGCCGGCTCGTCGCTGCGGCGCAGCCGGGCACGGACGCGGGCGACGAGCTCCTTGGGCTTGAACGGCTTCGAGATGTAGTCGTCCGCGCCCGACTCCAGGCCGAGGACCACGTCGACCGTGTCGCTCTTGGCCGTGAGCATGACGATGGGGACGCCCGACTCGGCGCGGATCTGCCGGCAGACCTCGTTGCCGTCCTTGCCGGGCAGCATGAGGTCGAGCAGGACGAGGTCCGGCTGTGTGGCGCGGAACACCCCGATCGCCTCGTCACCGTCCTCGCAGAACACCGGGTCGAAACCCTCCGACCGCAGCACGATGCCGATCATCTCGGCCAGCGCGGTGTCGTCGTCGACCACCAGCACGCGTCCCTTCATGGCGGCATTCTCGCACCGCACAGGCCCGGACCTGGGCCACCTGGCGCTGCGACCTGTCCCGACGCGGACAGATCACCCGGTCGCGCGTCCCGGGACCGTGCCGTCGTGGCACGATGATTCCTCCGTGGGGGGCCCGACGACGGCGCCCCCGACCGCCTGCACCACGACAGCCGAGGAGCCGCGCTCGCATGACGAGCCCGCACGACGACGCCCCGCGACCGCCCTCCTGGGCGGCCCCCGCAGGCCCGGGAGCACCGCCGCCGGAGGCCGCGCCGCAGCCGGGCCCGCCCGTCGCACCCCCGCCCCCGCCCCCGTCCGGCTGGGGGCAGCAGGCACCCGGCGGGTACGGCTCGTGGGGCCCGACGGCGCCGCCGCCGCCCGGGGTCTCGTGGCGTCCGCAGGCGCTGCAGCCGGGGATCATCCCGCTGCGCCCGCTCGGGATGGGCGAGATCTACGACGGGGCCTTCCGGGCCGTCCGGGCCAACCCGCGCGTGATGTTCGGGCTCGCTGCCCTGGTGGTCACGCTGGCGGTCGTCCTGCAGTCCGTCATCCAGTGGTACGTCAAGGGCATCCTCGCGCCGCAGCTCTCCGACCTCTCGGTCGACCTGGACCCGTCCGGGCAGATGGGCTTCGCCGAGCAGCTCGGCTCCTCGATCGGCCTGCTCATCGCGGCGCCGGTGACGACGATCGCGACCACGATCCTCACGGGACTGCTCATCGTGTCCGTCAGCCGCTCCGTCCTCGGCCAGGTGGCGACCGTCGGCGAGGTCCTGCGCTCGTGGCGCGTCTGGCTCGTCGTCGCCTTCACCTTCCTCAGCGGGATCGTCGTGCTCACGGCGCTCACCGTGCTCGTCATGGGCGTCACGCTGCTGGCCGTCAACGACCAGGTCGCCCTCGCGGTGGTGCTGGGGCTCGGCGGCGCGCTGGCGTTCGTCGTCGCCGCGGTCTGGTTCACCACGCGGACGCTGCTCGTGCCGCCCGCACTGATGCTCGAGGGCAAGAAGTTCTGGCCGACCATCACCCGGGCGTGGCGGCTGACCTACCACGGCTTCTGGCGACTGTTCGGGATCTACCTGCTCACGACGATCCTCGCCGGGATCATCGCGCAGATCATCGTGTTCCCCGCGACGCTCATCGCGCAGCTGGTCCTGCGGGACCCGACGGCGACGTCGTTCGGCTCGGTCGTCGTGATCGGCATCGCCACCGTCATCGCCTCCACCCTGTCCACCACGTTCGTGTCGTCGGTGGTGGCCCTGCTCTACATCGACGTCCGGATGCGCCGCGAAGGGTTGGACGTCGAGCTGGCCCGCGCGGCCGAGACCACCGCGTGAGCGTGCTGGCCCGGATGGTGGCGGGCGTCCCCGTCGACCCCGACGCCCCGACGGCGCGCCGCTGGGCCACCGAGGAGCTGCTCGACCCCGTCTACCACGAGCAGCGCTCGCTGCTGGCCAGCCTGCTGGACTGGATCGCGGAGCAGCTCGCCGGGCTGCGGACCCCCGCGGCGCTCAGCCCTCTCGCGGTCCTCGCGGTCGTCCTGGTGCTCGTCGCGGTCGTCGGGATCGCCTTCCTCGTGGCAGGACCGGTCCGCCTGTCCCGCCGCGGCGGTGCGGACCGGAGGGTGCTGGCCGACGGGGACGCTCGGACGTCCGACGAGATCCGGGCCGCCGCCGACGCCGCGGCGACCGCGGGCGACTTCGCGACGGCCGTGCTCGAACGGTTCCGCGCGATCGTGCGCGGGCTCGAGGAGCGGGCCGTGCTGGACGAACGCGCGGCCCGGACGGCGCACGAGGCGGCGCTCGCCGCGGCGGCCCGGCTCCCGGCGCTCGGCTCCGAGCTCGTCGCAGCGGGCCGCACCTTCGACGACGTCGCCTACGGGGACGTGCCGGCGACCGCGCAGGACGAGGTCCGGCTGCGCGGTCTCGACGCGCGCGTCCAGGACGCACGGCCGACGCCCGCCACCGAGGTCACCGACCTGGCCGTGGCGGCTCCCCGATGAGCACCCCGGTGACCACCGTCCACGACGCGGTCGTCGGCGACGGCACCTCGACCCGCGGCCGGTCGGCGCAGCGGTGGCGGCGCGCGCGCTGGCCGTTGGCCCTGCTGGCTCTGGTCGTCGGTGCGGGCATCCTCTCCGCGCTGCCCGAGCCGCGGACCTCGACGCTGACCCTCGCGCCCGACAACCCCGGCGACCTGGGCGCCCGCGCGGCGGCCCAGATCCTCGCCCGCGAGGGCGTGGACGTCCGGTACGTGCGTCGGGTCGCCGACGTCCGGACGCTCGCCGGCCCCGGCTCGACGGTGCTCGTCGTCGGCGACTACCTGCTCACGGACGAGCAGGTCGACGTCCTGGACGCCACGGGCGCGGACCTGGTGCTGGCCGACGCCGGGTGGGCGCTCGGCGTGCTCTCCCCCTCGCTCGCGTCGAGCGGGGTGGCGCCCGCCGAGGCCGAGGTCCGTGCCGCGGCGTGCGATGACCCCGACGCGGTCGCGGCCGGCACCATCACGGCGGGTGGCGGCCTGCTGGCGACCGGGCCGGGCGCGGTGGTCTGCTTCCCCGCCCCCGGCACCGGGACGGACCAGGGCGGTGCCTACGCCGTGACCGAGTCCGACGGACGCCGGATCGTCGGGCTGGCCGACATGGCGCCGCTGACCAACCAGCACCTCGCGGAGCAGGGCAACGCCGCTCTGGTCCTGCGCGCGCTGGGCAGGCACGAGCGGCTCGTCTGGTACATCCCGTCGCTCGACGACACCGGCGGCGGCGGCGAGCAGGAGCCCTCCTCCGGCCAGCTCCTGCCCCCGGTGGTCCCGGTCCTCGCACTGCAGCTGCTGCTCGTCCTCGTGGTCACGGCCCTGTGGCGCGGCCGCCGGCTGGGCCGCCTGGTCACCGAGCAGCTGCCGGTCGTGGTCCGTGCGGGCGAGACGACCCGCGGCCGGGGACGCCTGTACCGGCGCGGGCGCTCCTACGGGCACGCCGCCGCCGCCCTGCGTGCCGGCACGGCCGCACGCAGCGCCGCGCGGCTCGGGCTGCCCGGCTCGGCCGGGGCACCCCTCGTCATCGACGCGATCGCCCGCGCCGCCGGGCGCCGCCCAACCGACGTCGAGGCGCTGCTGTACGGACCCCCACCGACCGACGACCGCGGGCTGACGCAGCTGGCCCGTGACCTGGACCATCTCGAGAGCGAGGTTCACCGAACGTGAGCGACCAGAGCCCTTCGTGGGGCGCGACTGCACCCCCCGCCCCACCGCACCAGCCGTCCGAGGACCTCCGTGCCGCCCTGGGTGCCGTGCGCACCGAGGTCGCGAAGGCGGTCGTCGGGCAGGACGCGGCCGTCAGCGGCCTGGTCATCGCACTGCTGTGCCGCGGTCACGTGCTGCTCGAGGGCGTGCCGGGCGTCGCCAAGACGCTGCTCGTCCGGGCGCTCTCGGCCGCGCTCGACCTCGACACCAAGCGCGTCCAGTTCACCCCCGACCTCATGCCCGGTGACGTGACGGGCTCGCTGGTGTACGACGCCCGGACCGCCGAGTTCTCGTTCCGCGCGGGCCCCGTGTTCACCAACCTGCTGCTGGCCGACGAGATCAACCGCACGCCCCCCAAGACGCAGGCGTCGCTGCTCGAGGCGATGGAGGAGCGCCAGGTGTCCATCGACGGCACCCCGCGGCCGCTGCCCGACCCGTTCCTGGTCATCGCGACGCAGAACCCGGTCGAGTACGAGGGCACGTACACGCTCCCGGAGGCGCAGCTGGACCGTTTCCTGCTCAAGCTGGTGCTGCCGCTGCCCGAGCGCCACGAGGAGATCGAGGTGCTCACCCGGCACGCCGCCGGGTTCGACCCGCGCGACCTCGCCGGCGCCGGGCTGCGTGCCGTCGCCACGCCGGAGATGCTCGCGCGCGCCCGGGCCGAGGTCGGGCACGTGCAGATCGCGCCCGACGTCCTCGGCTACGCCGTCGACGTCTGCCGGGCGACGCGGCAGTCGCCGTCCCTCTCGCTCGGGGTCTCCCCCCGGGGCGCCACGGCGCTGCTGGCGACCTCCCGCGCGTGGGCCTGGCTGTCCGGCCGCGGCTACGTGACGCCGGACGACGTCAAGGCGCTCGCGCACCCCACGCTGCGCCACCGCGTCCAGCTCCGCCCCGAGGCGGAGCTCGAGGGCGTCAGCACGGAGAGCGTCCTCGACACGGTGCTCGCGTCCGTCCCCGTGCCCCGCTGACATGGCCCTCACCTGGCGCGCGGTCGTCCTCGCCGCGCTCGGCCTGCCGGTGGTGCTCGTCGTGCCCGCCACCGGCACCGTGATGCTGTGGACGCTGCTCGTCGTGCTCGTGTGCGTCGTCGACGTGGCGCTCGCCGCGTCCCCCCGGCAGGTCGCGATCCGACGGGAGGTGCCGTCGTCGGTCCGCCTCACCGAGCCTGCGACGTCCACGCTCACCCTGACCAACCTGGGCGCCCGCCGGCTCCGGGCCCTGGTGCGTGACGCGTGGCCGCCGTCGACGGGCGCGCAGAGCGACCGGCACCGCGTGGACGTGCGACCGCGCGACGGTGCCCGGGTCCGGACGGTCCTGGAGCCGACCCGTCGGGGGGACGCGCACGCGGACCGCGTCACCCTCCGGACGCTCGGGCCGCTCGGCGTCGCGGGTCGCCAGGCGTCGATCGACACCCCCGGACGGCTGCGCGTGCTGCCCGAGTTCGCCTCGCGCCGGCACCTGCCCAGCCGGCTCGCCCGGCTGCGTGAGCTGGACGGGAGGGCGTCGGTGCAGGTCCGCGGCCCCGGGACCGAGTTCGACTCGCTGCGGGAGTACGTCATCGGCGACGACGTCCGTGCGATCGACTGGCGCGCGACGGCCCGGCGGTCCGACGTCGTCGTGCGCACGTGGCGCCCGGAGCGCGACCGCCGGGTGCTCATCGTGCTCGACAGCGGCCGGACGTCCGCCGTGCGGGTGCTGGACGCGCCCCGGATCGACGCGTCGATCGAGGCCGCGCTGCTGCTGGCCGCGCTCGCCACGAAGGCCGGCGACCGGGTCGAGCTGCTCGTCTTCGACCGCCGGGTCCGTGGGCGCGTGGCCAGCGCGACCGGTGCCGGGGTGATGGCGTCGTTCGCCGACACGCTCGCCCTGGTCGAGCCCGAGCTCGTCGAGACGGACTGGCCCGGGGTCGTGGCCCAGGTGCGTCAGCGGCTGAGCCAGCGGGCTCTCGTCGTGCTGCTCACCGCACTCGACCCGGCGGCGGTGGAACAGGGGCTCCTCGGGGTCGTCGGACAGCTCACCGAGCGGCACCAGGTGGTGCTCGCGTCGGTGTCCGACCCCGAGGTCGACGCCTTGCGGACGGCTCGCACCGGAGCCGCGGCGGTGTTCGACGCTGCTGCCGCCGAGCGCGTGGGGCTCGAGCGCGCGGCGGTCGCGGTGCGCCTGCGCCAGCGCGGCGCCGAGGTGGTCGACGCCCTGCCGGACCACCTGGCTCCCCGGCTCGCGGACACGTACATCTCCCTGAAGGCGGCCGGGCGACTCTGACGGTGTCGGCGACCCCCGATAGGTTCCGAGGGTGCCCGACCTGCTCACCCGCACGCACCTGAACCGCGCGCTGCTCGCGCGCCAGCACCTGCTCGCGCGCCGGTCCTGTCCCGCGACCGAGATGGTCGAGCACCTGGTGGGACTCCAGGCGCAGAACGCGTGGTCGCCCTACGTCGGGCTGTGGAGCCGCGTCGCGGGGTTCCGACCCGAGGAGCTCGGCGACGCCTTCTGGGACCGCCGCGTCACCCGGATCGCGGTGATGCGCAGCACCATCCACCTCGTCACCCCGGCCGACGCCCTGCTGCTGCCCGGCCTCGTCGCCCCGCTCCACGCCAAGGACCTGCTGGTCAACGCGCAGCACAGCGCGGCGCTGCGCACGCTCGACGTCGGCGAGGTCACCGCCGCCGCCCGCGCGCTCGTCGAGGAGGAGCCGCGCGTCACCACCGAGCTCGGACGTCTGCTCGCGCAGCGGTGGCCGGACGTCGCCCCGAGCACGCTCGCCTACGCCGCCCGCGGGACGCTCCCCCTGGTCCAGGTGCCACCGCGCGGCGTGTGGGGACGCTCGGGTGCGACGACGTGGACCACCGCCTGGTCCTGGTTCGGGCCGGAGCTCACGGCTGCGACGCCCGACCTGGCCGACCCCGAGGTGCTCGCCACCGAGCAGGAGCGGTTCGTGCGTCGCTACCTCGCGGCGTTCGGTCCGGCGTCGGTCGCCGACCTGCAGAGCTGGTCCGGGCTCACGGGGATGAGGGCGGTGGTGGACCGGCTCGACCTGGTCCGGTACCGCGCCGACCCGTCCCCGGGTGGCGTGCGCGAGCGCGAGGTCCTCGACCTGCCAGGAGGGGTGCTGCCCGACCCGGGAACACCGGCGCCGGTGCGCTTCCTGGCGGACTACGACAACGTGCTCCTCGGGCACGCCGACCGCACCCGGATCGTCTCGCCCGCCCACCGGCCGTACCTGGCCAGCCCGAACGGCGTCGTGCCGGCCACGTTCCTGCTGGACGGCCGCGTGGCGGGCACCTGGGACGTCCCGCGGGACCCGAGGCTCCGCGGCACCGTCACGCTCACGGTGCGCCCGTTCGCGCGGCCGACCGCCGACCAGCACGACGAGCTCCGTGCCGAGGCGCAGGACCTGGCCGAGCTCATGGCACCGGGCGCCGACGCGCGCCGGGTCGTCGTGGTCGACCCCGAGGTCTGATCAGCCGGCGGTGGCCAGGACGTAGCCGGCGCGGTCCGCCTCGAGGTCACCGGTGTGCCCCGCGCGGACGGCCCGACGCCCGAGCACCAGCGTGTACGCCCAGAAGCCCGCCAGCGCGACCGCCCCGATGCTCACCTTGACCGCCCACGGCAGGCCCGAGCCGGTGACGAAGCCCTCGATCAGGCCCGAGACCGCGAGCACACCGACCAGCCCGAGCGCGACCGTGAACAGGGCGCGGGCCTCCTCGGCCAGTGCGCGGCCGCGGGTCCGGGGCCCCGGGTCGATCCAGGTCCAGAAGATCCGGAGGCCCGCCGCGCCGGCGACGAACACCGCGGTCAGCTCGAGCAGACCGTGCGGGGCGATGAGCTGGAGGAAGACGTCCAGGTGACCGTGGTAGGCCATCATCCCGCCGGTCGCGCCGACGTTGATCGCGTTCGTGGCCTGGAAGTAGACCGGGCCGATCCCGGTGATGCCGGTGGCGATGCAGACGGCGGTCAGCCACGCGTTGTTGGTCCAGACCATCGCCGCGAAGCCCGCACCGGGCGTGTAGTACTCCGCGAACGAGCTCTCGACGTACTCCTGCTGCTGGCTCGGGGTGCCCATCGCCGCGAGCGCGTCCGGCTGCGTCGCCACCCAGATGCCCGCGGTGACGGCGAGCAGGAGGAAGGCCACCATGACCGCGACCGTCCACCACCGGATCCGGTAGAGGGCCGCGGGCAGGGCCACCATGACGAAGGCGGTGACGTCGCGCCAGCTCGGCTCGTGCGTGCCCGCGATGGCGGCCCGGGCGCGTCCGACGAGCATCGACAGGCGGGTCACCATCTCGGGGTCGGGGGCGGCGGAGCGCACGCTCGACAGGTCGGTGGCGACACCCTGGTAGAGACGCACCAGCTCGTCGGCCTCCGCACCCGTGCGCCGGCGCAGCCGCACGAGCTCCTCGAGCCGCGCCCAGTCGCCGGCGCGTGCACGTTCGAAGGCGTCCAGGTCCATGGCGCACAGCCTGCCATCCTCGGCGCCCGCCACCGGTTAACCTGCCCCCCATGGACGGCATCCTCACAGGCGAAGGCGTCCTGCTCGACGCACGCCCCACGTCGGCGGCGACACGTCTGCTCGCGGCGCTGCTCGACCTGGGCGTCCTCGCGATCGGCCTGATCGTCGTGCTCGTGGCCGTCAACGGTCTCGGTCCCGACGTCTCCGAGGAGCTCGGCCGGATCCTCGTCATCGTCCTGCTCGCGACGATCATGGTGGTGCTGCCCACCACCGTGGACACGCTGACCCGCGGTCGGTCGCTCGGCAAGCTGGCGACGGGCATCCGCATCGTGCGCGACGACGGAGGCCCTCTCGTCTTCCGGCAGGCCCTGGTGCGGGCCCTCGTCGGCGTGGTCGAGCTCTGGCTCACCCTCGGCACCGTCGCCCTGATCTGCTCGATCGTCCACCCGCAGGGCAAGCGCGTGGGCGACATCCTCGCGGGCACCTATGCCGTCCGGGTGCGCGGCGCCGCCAAGGTGCGCGCGGCGGTCGTCATGCCCCGGCACCTCGCGGGCTGGGCGCACACGGCGGACCTGGCCCGTCTGCCGGACGGCCTCGCGCTGTCGGTCCGGCAGTTCCTCGGCCGTGCGGTGACGCTGCACCCGGCGTCACGCGTCCAGCTGGGCTCCCAGCTCACCACCGAGGTGCAGCGTTACGTCCACCCGCTGCCTCCGCCGGGCACCCACCCCGAGGAGTTCCTGGCAGCCGTCCTCGCCGAGCGGCGGGAGCGCGAGCTCGCGGCACGGCTGCGTGCCGGGCAGCGGGACGCCGCGGAGTCGTCGCAGCTGCACCGACTCCCCCACGGCGTCCCGGACCCCGTCAACTGAGCGGTCTCAGTAGCGGTAGTGCTCCGGCTTGTACGGTCCCGCGACGTCGATGCCCAGGTACTCGGCCTGCGACTTCGTCAGCTCGGTCAGCCGCACGCCGAGCGCGTCGAGGTGCAGCCGCGCCACCTTCTCGTCGAGGACCTTCGGCAGCCGGTAGACCTCGCGGGCGTAGTCGTCCGGCTTGGTGAACAGCTCGATCTGGCCGATGACCTGGTTGGAGAACGAGTTGCTCATGACGAACGACGGGTGCCCGGTGGCGTTGCCGAGGTTGAGCAGGCGACCCTCCGAGAGCACGATGACGGACCGCTCCGGACCGACCTCGTCGGCCGGGAACGTCCACTCGTGCACCTGCGGCTTGATCTCGGTGCGGACGATCCCCGGGACGGCCGCGAGTCCGGCCATGTCGATCTCGTTGTCGAAGTGCCCGATGTTGCCGACGATGGCCTTGTTCTTCATCCGGGCCATCTGCGCCGCGGACACGACGCCCTTGTTGCCGGTGGTCGTGATGACGAAGTCGGCCTGGTCGATCACGTCGTCCAGCCGCGCCACCTGGTAGCCGTCCATCGCCGCCTGGAGCGCGCAGATGGGGTCGACCTCGGACACGATCACCCGCGCGCCCTGACCCCGGAACGCCTCCGCCGCGCCCTTGCCGACGTCCCCGTAGCCCGCGACGAACGCGACCTTGCCGCCCATGAGGACGTCGGTGGCGCGGTTGATGCCGTCGGGCAGCGAGTGCCGGATGCCGTACTTGTTGTCGAACTTCGACTTGGTCACGGAGTCGTTGACGTTGATGGCCGGGAACAGCAGGCGGCCCGCCTCCGCCAGCTGGTAGAGCCGGTGCACGCCCGTGGTCGTCTCCTCGGTGACGCCCTTGATGTCCGCCGCGATCGTCGTCCACCGCTGCGGGTCGGCCGCGAGCGACCGGCGCAGCGTGCCGAGGATGACGAGGTGCTCCTCGGAGTAGCCCTCCTCGCCCGGCAGCGGGTCGGACGGCACCGCACCCGCGGCCTCGTACTCGACGCCCTGGTGCACGAGCAGCGTCGCGTCGCCGCCGTCGTCGAGGATCATGTTCGGGCCGGTGCCGCCGGGCCACACCAGGATCTGCTCGGTGCAGTCCCAGTACTCGTCGAGCGACTCGCCCTTCCAGGCGAACACCGGCACGCCGGCGGGCTCGTCGACCGTGCCGTGCGGGCCGACGACGACGGCCGCGGCCGCCTCGTCCTGCGTCGAGAAGATGTTGCACGAGGCCCAGCGGACCTCGGCGCCGAGCGCGACGAGCGTCTCGATCAGCACCGCCGTCTGCACCGTCATGTGCAGGGACCCCGCGACGCGGGCGCCGGCGAGGGGCTGCGTCGGCCCGAACTCTTCCCGGAGCGCCATGAGTCCGGGCATCTCGTGCTCGGCGAGGCGGATCTGGTGCCGACCGGCCTCGGCGAGGGTCAGGTCCCGGACCTTGTAGCGGCCGGGGAGCTCATCGAACGACATCTCACTCCTGGGGGTGCGATCGGTTGCGGGCGCGACGCACCAGGGCTCTCGCCCTGGTCGTTCGCGCCGGCGCGACCCCTCTCGGTCTGCGGGCATCACCCACGCCGTCCGGGCCATGCTAGCCCCGGGTGAGCGGTGTCACAGCAGGTTCGTCAGCCCCGGGGGACCGGCACGCCCTCGTCCACGAGGAGGACCGGGATCCCGTCGCGCACCGGGTACGCCAGGGGGTTGTCCGGGTCGGTCGACACGAGCGTCGGCGCGCCGTCGGGACCCACCCCGTCGACCAGCGTCGCCCCCGTCACCGGGCACCGCAGCAGCTCACGTGCCCAGGGCTCCAGCGAGCGCCCCGTCGACCCGGCCATCAGCCCTCCCCGTCCTGCCGCACCAGCGCGAGCACGTCGTCGCGGACCTTCTCCATGATGTCCTCGTCGGCCGCCTCGACGTTCAGCCGCAGCAGCGGCTCGGTGTTGGAGGCCCGCAGGTTGAACCACCACTGCGGGTGCCCGTCCCAGTGCGACACGGTCAGCCCGTCCAGCTCGTCGACCTGCACCGGCCCGGCGCCCTGCTGCGTGACGTACGCCTCCACCACCCGGGCGCGGGCGGCGGCGACGTCGGCGACGCGGGAGTTGATCTCCCCGCTCGCCGAGTACGGCTGGTACTGCTCCGACAGCGCGGACAGCGGGTGCGGCTGCCCGCCGAGGGCCGCGAGCACGTGCATCGCGGCGAGCATCCCGGTGTCGGCGAAGAAGAAGTCGCGGAAGTAGTAGTGCGCGCTGTGCTCTCCCCCGAAGACGGCGTCGTTCTGCGCCATCTCGGCCTTGATGAACGAGTGGCCCACCCGCGTGCGGACCGTGGTCGCACCCGCGGCCGTCAGCAGGTCCGGGACCACCTGCGACGTGATCAGGTTGTGGATCACCGTCGGCGTGCGGCCCGCGGCGCGCTCGCGCTCGACCTCCCGCAGCCCCACGAGGGCCGTGATCGCGGACGGGCTGACCGGGTCGCCGTGCTCGTCGATGACGAAGCAGCGGTCCGCGTCCCCGTCGAACGCGAGCCCGAGGTCGGCGTCGTGCTCGACGACGGCCGCCTGCAGGTCCCTCAGGTTCTCGGGCTCGAGCGGGTTGGCCTCGTGGTTGGGGAACGTGCCGTCCAGCTCGAAGTACAGCGGCACGACGTCCAGCGGCAGCTCGGCCAGCCCGGCACCGGTGCCCAGGACGGCCGGCGCGGTGAAGCCACCCATGCCGTTGCCCGCGTCGACGACGACCTTCAGCGGGCGGATGCCCGACAGGTCCACCAGGGACCGCAGGAACGACGCGTACTCGGCGAGCAGGTCGCCGTCCTCGACGCTCCCCCGCTGGTCGGCGTCGACCTCGGGCACGGAGCCGGCGAGGTAGTCACCGGCCAGCTCGCGCACCGTGGTCAGGCCGCTGTCCTGGCCGACCGGGCGGGCACCGGCGCGGCAGAGCTTGATCCCGTTGTACTGCGCCGGGTTGTGGCTCGCCGTGAACATCGCGCCGGGGATTCCCAGCGAGCCGGAGGCGAAGTACAGGCCGTCGGTCGACGCCAGGCCGATCCGCAGGACGTCGACGCCCCGGGCGGCGAGGCCGTCGGCGAACGCCGCCACCAGCTCCGGCCCGGACGGACGCATGTCGTTGGCGATGACCACGCGGGGACGGTCCGTGGCCTCGGGGAGCACGACCACGTCGGCGAACGCGGCGCCGATGGCCCGGGCGACGGAGGGGTTGAGCTCGCTGGGGACGAGGCCCCGGACGTCGTACGCCTTGATGAGGGCGGACAGGTCGACACGTTCGGCTGCAGGGGAGGTCACCTCGTCATCGTACCGGGGTGCCTGACGCCTCCCGGCAGGTCAGGCGTCGCCGACGACGTCCTCGCGGTCGAGCGGCACGCCGTCGCCGTCGAGCGGGAACCAGTTGCGCTGCTCGCACGCGGGGCACGACACGAAGACGACCTGGCGACCGTCCGCGAGAGCCATCCGGATCCGCGTCAGGTCGGTCTCGCCGCACCGCAGGCACGCAGCGGTCCCGGGCACGCCCGGTCCGGAGGGCTGGCTGATGGAGCCCAGCGGCTCGCCCGCGCGCTCGGCACGGGCGCGGGCGGCCTCGCCCTTGCGGCGGGCCACGTCAGCCCTCGCCCCGCAGCACCCGCAGGTGCCCACGACGCGGTGCGTCGTTCAGGACGGCGCCGACGGCCTCCGGGAGCGGCGCGGGCTCCGGCTCGGTGCGCCTGCCGGCCTCGCGCACGGCGTCCGCCAGCGCGAGCAGGTCGTCCCGGCTGGGGGGTGCGGGAGAGAACTCCGGCGTGAGCCGGACGACCTCCCACCCGCGCGGGGCCGTGAGGCGCTCCGCGTGCTCGACGCACAGGTCGTACGAGTGCGGCTCGGCGTGCTGCGCCAACGGGCCCAGCACCGCGGTCGAGTCGGCGTACACATAGGTCAGCGTGGCCACGGCCGCACGGCCACAGGCCGTGCGGGAGCACTGCCTCACGGATCTCACGGGCTGACCGTACCCCCGAGGGACGACAGGCCGTGTCCCCCACGCCGTCGCCCGCCCGCGATCTACAGTGCAGAGGTGAGCTCAGCACCGCCCCCACCCGCCCGCCGGCCTCCCGGCATCGGCCGTCGCTCGGTCGCGCTGCCGACCACGTCCGTCGTGCCCGTGCGCCGTCGCGACCGGCGCGGGCGCGGGCCGCGGGGGCCGCTCATGCCGAGCACCATGCCCGCGTACCGCACCCGGGCCGAGCGGTTCGACGACCTCGTCCTGGACGCCGTCGAGCGGATCGAGCGGACCTGGGCGCGACAGCTGCAGGGCACCGAGTTCGCCGTCGAGGACGTGCCCCCGTCCAACCCCGCGCCGTGGGAGCACGGAGGCGTCCCGCTCGGGCGGTACTTCCCGCCCGACGCCGGCCTGCCCGCGCGGGTGGTGATCTACCGGCGACCGGTCGAGTCGCGCGCGTCCGACCCGTTCGACATGGCCGACCTCGTGCGCGACGTCGTGGTCGAGCAGGTCGCCCACCTGCTGGGCCGCTCACCGGAGGACGTCGACCCGCGGTACGGCGACGCGGGTTGAGCCCACTAGCCTCTCCTCACGATGAGCTCCTCCGCCTCTCCCCCTGAGTCCCCTCCCACCGTCCGCGTGGTCTGCGTGGTCTACCACCCCGGCGACGAGCTGGCGACGTTCGCACGGACCCTGGCCACCGCCTCCGCCGCACCCGTCGAGCTCGTCATCGTCGACAACGGGACCGACCCCGCGGTCGCGCGCGAGGTCGCCGAGGAGGTCGGGGCGCACCTCGTCGCCCCCGGGGCGAACCTCGGCTACGGCGGCGGTGCCAACCTGGGCGCGGCAGGTGCGACGGCACCGTGGATCGTCGTGGCCAACTCCGACATCGAGTGGCAGCCCGGCGCGCTGGACGCGCTCGTCGCCGCCGGGGACGCCGACCCGCGCGCCGGGTCCGTCGGACCCGCGCTGCTCAACACCGACGGCACCGTCTACCCGTCCGCGCGCGAGCTGCCGTCGCTGACGCAGGGAGCCGGGCACGCGCTGTTCGTGCGGGTCTGGCCGGGCAACCCGTGGACCCGCCGGTACCGCGCGCACGAGCAGGACACGGGGACGCGCCGTGCCGCGGGCTGGTTGTCGGGGGCCTGCCTCCTGCTGCGACGCGAGGCGTTCGAGGCCGTCGGCGGGTTCGACGACGGGTACTTCATGTTCTTCGAGGACGTCGACCTCGGCGAACGGCTCGGCCGTGCCGGGTGGACCAACCTCTACGTCCCGCAGGTGCAGGTCACGCACGTGGGTGGCACGTCGTGGCGGGCCCGGCCGGCGCCGATGATCTCCGCGCACCACGCGAGCGCTGCCCGCTACGTCGGGCGCCGGTACCCGCACTGGTACCAGTGGCCGGTGCGCCGGGCAGCGGTCCTCGGGCTGCGAGTGCGCGAGCGTGCGGAGCTGCGCGCCGCGGGGTGAGTCAGCGGGTGCCGAGCCGCGGGTCCTCGCGGACCGCGACGTCCGGGGTGGTGTGCGGCACGGGCACCGGGTCGAGCACCGAGACCAGGACGCCGTCGGGGCGGTCCGCCTCGGCGACGAGGGCCCACGCGATCGCCACCTCGGCGTCCTCCTCGGTCACCAGGTCCACACCCACGACCCCCGCGGGGACCGACGGACCCGAGCCGAGCTCGGTGACCGCGAGGTCGCCGCTCCCGGTCGCGAGCTGGTCGACGGACCAGGCCCCGGTCGAGCCGGCGTCCAGCCGCAGCCGGCGCTCGGCCAGCACCCTCCCGTCGGCACCGAGCAGCCGCAGGGTCGCCGTCGCCGGCCCGCCCGCCGTCGGGTCCGTGCCGGTGGCGACGGCCCCGGCGACCAGCGTGCCGCGGGTACCCGACGGCACCGCCACGACGCCGCTGCGGCCGACCGCGGTCGACGCCGCCCACGCCCGCTCGACGCTCGGCACGTCGTCCAGCTCACCGACGGACCCGGGACGCGTCAGCACGGCGGAGGCCAGCACCGGCTGGTCCGCGTCGACGACCGCCGTGTACGCACCGGCGGGCAGGCCGCCCAGGGGCACGTCCGTCACCTCACCGGGCACGAGCGTGACCGACTCGGCACCCGGCAGCTCGGTGACGCCCGTCGGTCCGAGCAGCGTCACGGTCGCGGTGGTGCCGGTGTCCCCCGGCGCCAGCAGCCGCAGGGAGGGCGCGGACAGGTCGCCCACCGTCGAGTCGACGACCGCGAGCCCGGGGACCACCTGACGTCGGGCAGGCGCCGCTCCCGGGACCACGAGCTCGGTCCCTGCCGGGGTGAAGCCGTCGATGGCCGAGTCCTGGACGTGCGCGCCGACCCGACCGCCCGTCGCGGAGACGTGCACCGCCAGCCGCCGCTGCTCGGCGGCGATGCCGCCGAGCACGACGACCCGCTGCGCGCCCGGCGCCACCAGGAACCGCTCGCCGCTGAGGTCCACCGGACCCGACGGACCCCAGATAGCGAGGGTCACCTCGGCCGGTGTCGAGCCGGCGTTGCTCAGCACGAGCTGCGCGGTGCTGGTCAGGTCGGTGGCGCCACCGAGCAGCCAGGCGTCGGCGGTCGGCTGCTGGCAGGACGCAGCCGCCAGGCCGCGCAGGTCCCCCGCGGTGACCAGTCCCGCGCTCGCCGCTGCCACCCGGGCGGGTGCCGTCCCCGGCTCGGCGCGGACGACCTGCGGTCCGGCGACGTCCGGCACGACCGTCGCGCCGCCCCCGCCGGGCAGCGTGGCGGTGACTGCGGACCGGTCGAGCGGGGCCACGGTCGCCGCGGAGCGTGCGTCGCGGTCCGGGACCGACGTGAGGACGGTGACGGTCGAGACGGGTTCGACGGGCGTGGGGTCGAACGCGGAGTCGCCCCTGCCGGTGTCGTCGGGCTGGATCAGCGGGCCGGCACAGACGAGCGTCGACGCGGTCGGCGGCACGGCGATCTCGGTCGTCGCGACGGTGTCCGTGCCCGCACCGGGGAAGCGCGCACCGGCGACGACCACGAGGACAACCAGCCCGAGGACGGCGAACCCGGACACCGCGCGCGCCGTGCGTGCGAGCCAGACCTGTGCCCGCGAGCCCGTCCCGGGGCCGCTCATGCGCGCACCCCCCGACGCCGACGCACCGGCACCGCGAGGAGGATCGTGACCAGCGCGACGAAGCCCTGCAGCGCGAGCCACAGACCGCGGTCGGGGTCGTCGTACCGCACGACCAGCTCGCCCGCGTCGGCACCGAGGTCGAACGTCTGCCGCCACCCGCCGTCCACCGACCGCAACGACCGGCCGTCGAGCGTGGCGTGCCAGTGCGGGTCCGCGCGCTCCGCCAGCACGAGCAGGCGGTCGGCACCGCCCGCGGGCACCGCGGTGTCGACCGAGCGCCCGGACGACGCCACCGGCACGGCCGCGGCGGACGGGTCGGTCACGTCGGCGTCCGCGGGCAGGATCCGGGCCCACGAAGGGACGACCGACGGGGCGGCGACGCCGGCGGCGGGCGCGGTCGCCTGCACGCGCCACAGCGTGCCCGTCGCGTTCTGCGTCACCCGCTCGAGCCCGGCCGTCGAGTCGAGCCGGCTGACGAGCTCCTCGCGCTGGGCGGCGGCGACCTGCGGCGACACGTCACCGAGGTCGTCGGGCAGCGGGGGCACGACGACGTCGGCCACCGCCAGCGCCGCGAGCTCGCCCGCGACGTCCCCCGTCGCGGCGGACGCCAGCCGGGCGACGAGCTCGTCGACCTCGCGCGTGGCGGCGTCGTCGGCCGTCACCTCGGGCGTGAGCAGGTCGCCGTGCAAGGTCCGGGTCGTCTCGGCGGCCGCCTGGTCCACGAGCTGCGGACCGTCGGCGCGCATCAGCTGCCACGTCACCGTCGACGGCCCGTCACCACCCGGTTCGATGCTCACCGCGAGCACGCGGGACGACAGCGCCGACGCCTGCGCCTGCTGACCGACGGCGGGCACGATCGCCCGCTCCATCGCGCGCAGCGCGACGGCGTCCCCCGTGCGCGCCTGCCACACCCACGAGCCGAGCCACACCGCGGGCACCGCCACCGCGACGACGGTCAGGAGCGCGACGAGCGGCTGCCGCCACCCGAAGGTGTAGGCCGCGAGGCGCTCGCGCAGCTGGTCGACGCCGAGCACCGCGGCGGCGAGCAGCCCGGCGCCGGCCAGCGAGAGCGCGGGACCGGCCCACCCGTACGCGACCGCCTCGTCGGTGACCGCGACCGGGACGGCGACCACGATCGTCGCGGTCGCCACCCCGATGCCCGCCACGAACCACGCGCCGCGGACCGCGCGGGCGACGGGTGCGCCGCGCAGCAGAGCCAGCACGGCCAGGAGCAGCACGACCGCGCCGAGCGCGAGCGGCCAGACCGTGGCGACCGCCTCCGGCAGGGCGCCGGGGACCAGCGACGACGCGTCCGTCGGGACGCCGAGCAGGCGGCTCACCGGGTCGGCCGCGGGCGCCGCGCTCGGCAGCCCGGGGTCGGCGACCAGGAGCCGCCAGCCGGCCAGGCCGCGCCCCGCCGCCTCGACGAGGGTGGGACCGAGCAGGACGATCGCCGGCACGGCGACGAGCAGGACCCGGCCGCGCCGCCGCGGGGCGCAGAGCGCCACGACGCACAGTGCCAGCAGACCGGGGACGAGAAGGCTCGGCGCCGCGGCCACCAGGAACGCGAACCCGATCGACGCGGCGGCCGCGGCGGCGATGGAGCCGGTCGGGTCGGGTGCACCGACGAGCTCCGACGGCTCAGGGTCGGTCCCGACGGGTGCCGGGGCGTCCCCGGAGACCCGGGGTGTGGGCACCGTCGGCGTGCCCCGGACGGGGGTCTCGACCGCACCCTGGTCGACGTCGTCGTCGTCCGCACGCCGCGCGGTCGCCACGCCCGACAGGACCTGGTCGACCCGCTGCGCACCGACCGCCCGGACGAGGCCCAGGGCGACCCACGGCAGGGCGACATGGGCCACCACGGCGCCCAGCCGGCCGTCACCGAGGCCCAGGAGCAGGGCAGGAGCACCGGCCCAGACGACCGCCGCCCACGCACGGACGCCGACGGACCGCGTCGCGGCACCGGCCGCGGCCCACGCCCCCAGCCCGGCCAGCACCACCGAACCGAGCAGCAGGAGCGCGACGGCCGTCGCCGACGACCCGCTCAGCAGGGCGGTCGGCACGGTCAGCGCGGTGAGCAGCGCGTCGGCCGGCCCCGGACCACCCAGCCCGTCGGGGACCCAGCCTGACGTCGCCGACGTCCAGAGGTCTCCCAGGCGGGCGCTGCTCGGGAGCAGGGCGGCACCGACCAGGCGAGCCCCACCGAAGGCGGCCGCGACGAGGGGACCGAGCCCGACGCCCGCCGCGGCGACGAGAGCGGTCGCGACGACAGCCAGCGTGATGCGTCGCCGGGTCGCGACCGCTGCCAGCTCGCGCAGCTCCAGCTCGCTCGGCGCCTGCGTGACCCGACGGGCCTCGGCCCGCGCGAGCCGCCGGTCCCGGGCCTGCGACCACACGTCGCGCCAGCCGGCCTGCAGCGGTCGCAGCGCACGGCGCGGCAGTCGTCGGCTGCGGGTCGCGCGGAGGCGGGAGCGGACGACACCGTCGGGCCGGGCGAGCGCGACCAGAGCGGCCCGGACCTCGTCGATCGCCAGGCCGGGCTGCTTGGCCGCGAGCTGACCGAAGGCACGCAGCAGGGCACCGAGCAGCGCGGCGACGGCGACGAGCGGCACCAGAGGGAGCGGCGCGGAGACGAGCCGGCTGTGCACCAGCGCCCGCCGGCGGGCGGCGAAGGACCGGCGCGGGTCCGCGCGGTCGTCCTCCCCGTCCCCGTCCCGGTCGACGGGTCCGCCGCCGGCGGCGACCGCGTCCGACCGCAGCCCGAGGTACCCGGCCTGGGCGTGCCGGACCACGGCCGACGGCACGACGATCACGCGGTGCCCCGCCAGGCGCGCCCGGCGGGACAGGTCGAAGCCGTCTCCGAAGGGTCCGAGGAGCGGGTCCGTGCCCCCGAGGTCGGCCCAGACGTCCCGCCGGACGAGCGCACCGGCGATCCCGACGCCGAGGACGTCCTCCCGGCCGTCGTGCTGGCCCTGGTCGAGCTCGCCCGGCTCCACGTCCGTCATCCGGCGGCCCGACCGCGACGAGCGCAGCCCGACCTCGAGCAGCCGTTCCGGATCGGTCCACGTGCGCTGCTTGACGCCGGCCACGGCGACCGACGGCGCATGGCTCACGGCGCGCACCAGCTCGGCGAGGGCGGTCGGCGCGGGGGCGCTGTCGTCGTGCAGCAACCAGAGCCAGGTGGTCGGGAGCCCGTCGTCGGCCTCGAGGGCGCGGCGGACCGCGTGCCCGAACGTCCGCGCGCCGGGCGTGCGCACGACGCGCAGGGTGGGCGTCGCGGAGCCGCCGGCGGCGGTGAACGCACTGTGCAGGAGCTGCTCGACCGCCTCGTCACCGTCGTCGGAGACGTCGACGAGCAGGACCCGCAGCGGCCGACGGGTCTGCGCCGCGAGGGCAGCGACCGTGGCTGCCAGGTACGGGGTACGGCCGCGCGTCACGACGACGGCCGACACCGGCGTCGTCACCGGTGTGGAGGAGGTCGCGGTGGGCAGGTCCACCGGCAGGAGGGTGTCAGTCATGCTCGGAACATCATGCCGTCGCGCGGGTCGGGACCCGCGCGCGACACTCCCCGCCGGCGCAGACCGTCAGACGACACGCCGCTTGAGCTTGCGCCGCTCCCGCTCGGACAGGCCGCCCCAGATGCCGAAGCGCTCGTCGTTCTGCAGGGCGTAGTCGAGGCACTCCGAGCGCACGTCGCAGCCCGTGCACACCTTCTTGGCCTCACGCGTCGAGCCGCCCTTCTCGGGGAAGAACGCCTCAGGGTCGGTCTGCGCGCACAGGGCGCGCTCCTGCCAGCCCATCGGTCCCTCGTCCTCGAGGGCGCCGAAGATCGGCAGGACGTTGGAAGCGTGCGTCTGTGCACTCCTCCGTGCGTCCGACGGGAAGATCTCGTCGTTGTCGAGCAGATTCCACATGCGTGCCTCCGTGCGGTTTTCTTGCTGGTTCAACTGCTCGTTCCAAGGCTCGGCGTGCGACGCTCTCCGAGTGCCGCGGGTGGTGCTCGCTCATGAATCCGTTCTAAGGAATTACACGCGTGTCGTTCGCGTTGGTCAAGCGGAGACGTGGTAACTGTCCGGTTTTGTCGGGTGAACTTGCCCCGGACGGGTGATCCGGGCGTGTCGATCTAGGGTGGAGCGGTGCCCCTGACGACGATCGCCGACCTGCTGGACCTGCTGACCCGCGAGCCCGGACGGCCGCGGATCACCTGGTACGGGGACGCCGGTGAGCGCGTCGAGCTGTCCGGCGCCGTCCTGGAGAACTGGGTCAACAAGACCGCCAACCTGCTCGTCGAGGAGTTCGACTCCGCCCCCGGCACGCGCGTCCGGCTGGACCTGCCGGGGCACTGGCGGACGGTCGTGTGGGCGCTCGCCACCTGGCGTGTCGGTGCCTGCGTCGTGACCGGTGACGGGAGCGCCGACGTCACCGTGACCGACCGTCCCGACCGGCACCCGGGGGTCCGCGACCTCGTCGTGGTGTCGCTGCCCGCGCTCGCCCGGCGGTACGAGGGGACGCTGCCGCCCGGCGCGATCGACGCGGCCGGCGCCGTCATGACCTACGGCGACGTGCTCGGCTGGGCTCCCCCGGTCGACCCCGCCGCCGCCGCTCTCGACGACGGCGCACGGCAGGTCACCCACGCCGAGCTCCTGGCAGGGCTCCCCGGCGACGAGCCCTCCGCGCGCGAGCGTGCGCTCCTGCCTGCCACCACCGGACCCGGGGTCGACCTCGTGACCGAGGTCGTCGGCGTGCTCCGCGGCGACGGGTCGGCCGTCGTCGTGTCCGCCCCGCTGGCCCAGCAGCTCCGGGACGACCCCGCGCGCTCGGCGCTCCTGGTCTCGAGCGAGCGGGTCACGACGCAGTCCCTCGGGACGCCCGACCGCCCGGGCACCTTCCGGTAGCGCACGGCGGCACCTATGTTCGCTGTGTGACGGCCATGAGGACCCGGCTCCGCAGCACGGCAGCCGCTGTGCTCACGCGGACGCGGGTGCCGGTCCACGCCCTCGAAGGACTCCGGGCGCACACCCTGGCCGATCGCGCGGACCGCATCGTCGCGCACGGCGAGATCGTCGCGGTCCGGCTCCCCCCGTCGGCGCGTGCGTGGCGCAGCACCCCCCGGATCAAGGCGCTCCGCCGGAACGGCAGCGACCAGTGCGTCGAGGCGTTCCGGCTCGCCGGCTGGCTGGGGTACGAGCGACCGCTGCCGGACCTGTTCCTCGGCGCACTGCGACGCAGGCCCGGCACCGTGCTCGACGTGGGTGCCAACACAGGCGTCTACGCGCTCATCGCTGCGAGCGTGCGCGGTACCGCCGTGCACGCGTTCGAGGCGTACCCCCCGGTCGCCGAGCTGCTCCGCGAGAACCTGGCGCTCAACCCGTCGGCCGCGCGGGTGCGGGTCGTGCAGGCCGCGGCGTCGGACCGGTCCGGCACGATCGAGCTGTTCGTCCCGCCGCCGAGCGCGGCGATCGAGACCAGCTGCTCCACCGACGCGTCGTTCCGTGCGGGGAGCACCCCCGTGCCCGTGCCCGCGCTGACCCTCGACGCCTACTGGCACCAGGTCGGCCGGCCCGAGGTCACCGTCGTGAAGATCGACGTCGAGGGAGCGGAGCACCGGGTGCTCCAGGGTGCGTCCGAGCTGCTGCTCCGGTCGCGGCCGGTGTCGTTCGTGGAGGTCCTGCCCCGCGCCGACCTCGCCGCCCTGGAGCGCGTGCTCGACGACGCGTCGCTGGTCGACGTGCGGCTGAGCGAGCGGGAGGCGGTCGTCGGCGACCGCGTGCGCTTCCACGACCTCGCCTGGAACCACGCGTTCGTGCCCCGTGAGCGGCTCGACGACTTCCTCGCCGTCGTGCGGGAGTCCGGGCTCGTCGTCACCGTGCTCTGACCGCCGTCAGGCCCCGATGCGCCGCGCGGCCACGTTGTACGGCACACTTGCTGCCCATGCGTGGCATCATCCTGGCCGGCGGCTCCGGTACCCGACTGCACCCCATCACCCTCGGCGTGAGCAAGCAGCTCGTCCCCGTGTACGACAAGCCGATGATCTACTACCCGCTCTCGACGCTGATCCTCGCGGGGATCCGTGACGTGCTCATCATCACCACCCCCCACGACGCGGAGCAGTTCCGTCGGCTGCTCGGCGACGGCTCGCAGTTCGGCATCTCCCTGACGTACGCCGTGCAGGCCGAGCCCAACGGGCTGGCGCAGGCGTTCGTGCTCGGCGCGTCCTTCGTCGGGGACGACTCGGTGGCGCTCGTGCTGGGCGACAACATCTTCTACGGCCCCGGTCTCGGCTCGCGCCTGCAGCGGTTCGAGGGCATCGACGGCGGGGCCGTCTTCGCCTACCGCGTCGCCGACCCCACGTCGTACGGGGTCGTGGAGTTCGACGCCGACGGACGCGCCCTCTCGCTCGAGGAGAAGCCCACGCACCCCCGCAGCAACTATGCGGTCCCCGGGCTCTACTTCTACGACAACGACGTCGTCGCCATCGCCCGGGACCTGCAGCCCTCCCCCCGGGGCGAGTACGAGATCACGGACGTCAACAAGACCTACCTGGCGCAGGGGCGCCTCCAGGTCGAGGTGCTGCCCCGGGGAACCGCGTGGCTCGACACGGGCACGTTCGACTCGCTGCTCGAGGCGTCCGACTACGTGCGGACCATCGAGCACCGCCAGGGCCTGAAGATCGGCGCCCCGGAAGAGGTGGCCTGGCGCCGCGGGTTCCTCAGCGACGACGAGCTCGCCGAGCGGGCCTCCGCGCTGGTCAAGTCCGGTTACGGCGCGTACCTCCTGGGGCTGCTCGACGCCGAGCGCTGACCGGGCGGCCCCCTCCGGCGACACGCTATCGGGATGATCCGGACACCCTCGGGCGCGCCGCTCCTGCGGTGAGCCAGAATGGCTTCGACGGCGGCTAGCGTGGTGCGCTCAGCCGTCGCCCGGAGGTCGTCAGTCATGCTCAACACTCGTTCGCGAGTCGTGGTCGTCTCGGTCGCGGTGGTCGCGCTCGTCGCCGCCGCGGTCGCCGCGGTCGCGTCCTGGCAGCGGCCTGCACCGGACCCTGCAGCCTCGCCGACGACCTCCCCCAGCTCGCCCGCGTCCCCGACCGAGTCCGCCTCGGCACCGGAGAGCACCCCCACCGCGGCACCGGCCGAGCCGACGGAGCCGGCCCCGGCCCCCGAGGCGCCCGCCCCGACCGACCCCCTCGCCGGCACCACCCTCACCGTCACGTTCTCCGGGTACGACGCCGCCGCCGGTGCCATCGTCATGGGCGGGTACGTGGACGCCGTCCTGGGCGGCGGGACGTGCACGGTCTCGGCGACGAAGGACGGCACCACCCTCACGGGCACGTCGACCGCCGTGCCGGACGCCAGCACCACCTCCTGCGGCACCGTCTCGGTCTCCGGCGACGGCCTCGGGTCCGGCACGTGGAGCACGACCCTGACGTTCGCGACCGCCGCCGGCTCGGTCGCTGCCGCGCCGGTCGCGATCGAGGTGGCCCGGTGACCCGCCGCCTGGCCGCGGCCGCGCTCGCGGCGCTCGGCACCGCCGTGCTCGTCCTGCTGGGCACGCTGTCCGCCGCACCGGCCGGGGCCGCGGACCTGGCCCGGTTCGACCCGGGCTTCATCATCAGCGACCCCGTCTTCTACAACTCCGCCGCGCTCACCCCGGCGCAGGTCAAGGCGTTCATCGACCAGAAGGGCGCCGGCTGCGTACCCGCCGCCGGCAGCACCTGTCTGAAGAGCTACACGGAGTCCACCACCTCCCGCGCCGCGACCAACCGGTGCGCCGCGTACGAGGGTGCGGCGAACGAGAGCGCCGCGTCGATCGTCGCCAAGGTCGCGGCCGCCTGCGGCATCAACCCCCAGGTCCTGCTCGTCACGCTGCAGAAGGAGCAGGGGCTGGTGACCGCGTCGAGCGGGAAGCCGGCCTCCACGTACCAGAAGGCGATGGGGTACGGCTGCCCGGACACCGCTGCCTGCGACGCGCTCTACTTCGGCTTCTTCAACCAGGTCTACTCCGCGGCCTCGCAGTTCCGGAACTACGCGCTCAACCCGCAGAACTACTCGCACCGCGCGGGCCTGACCAACAACGTCCGCTTCCACCCGAACGCGGCCTGCGGGAGCTCCCCCGTGCTCATCCGCAACCAGGCGACCGCGAGCCTCTACAACTACACGCCGTACCAGCCGAACGCGGCCGCGCTCGCCGCCGGGTACGGGACCGGCGACGCCTGCTCGTCGTACGGCAACCGCAACTTCTGGAACTACTTCTCGGACTGGTTCGGCAACCCGGCCGGGAGCCCGCCCTTCGGCTTCCTCGACTCCGTGACGGTGTCCGGGCTCACCGTGACCGTGACCGGCTGGGCCATCGACCCGGAGACGAACGCGCCCATCGCCGTCCACGTGTACGCGGGCAGCACGGCCCAGGCCTTCGTCGCCGACGTCTCCCGCCCGGACCTGGTGGCGCCGTTCAACCGCGGCGACAAGCACGGGTACGTCGCGTCGATGCAGGTCTCCCCCGGGACGCAGGACGTGTGCGTCTGGGCGATCAACAACGACACGATCTCCGGCAACACCCTCCTCGGCTGCCGGACCGTGACCGTGCCCAACCCGCTCCGAGGTTTCGTCGACACCGTGACACCCGACGCGACGGGGGTGTCGGTGAGCGGCTGGGTGTACGACCCCGACTCGACCGGCACGAGCGTCCCGGTCAGCGTGCTCGTCGACGGCGTCGCGACGAGCATCACCGCCGACCAGCCGCGCCCGGACGTCGACGCGGCGTACGGCGCCGGGCCCCGGCACGGCTTCTCCGCCCACGTGCCGGCGTCGATCGGCACGCACACGGTCTGCCTCGTCGCGCACAAGCCGGCTCCGGGCAAGGACCTGCCCCTGACCTGCCGGTCCGTCTCTGTCGTCAACCAGAGCCCCACCGGCTTCCGCGACACGTTCTCGACGACCCCGTCGACCGTGACGGTCAAGGGCTGGGCGCTCGACCCGGACACCACCGACCCGATCGCCATCCACATGTACGTCGACGGCAACAGCCAGGCGTTCGTCGCCAACGAGCCCCGCCCGGACATCGGCGCCATCTACGGCAAGGGCGACAACCACGGCTTCACCGCGACCATGAACGCGAGCCCCGGCAGCCACAACGTCTGCCTCTACGCGATCAACACCCCCGCGGGCAACAACGTCGCCCTGGGCTGCCGGACGATGACGGTGACCAACAGCGCACCCACCGGCTTCATCGACTCGACCTCGGGCGCCCCCGGGTCGGTCACGGTGAAGGGCTGGGCGCTCGACCCCGACACCACCGACCCGATCGCCATCCACATGTACGTCGACGGCAACAGCCAGGCGTTCGTCGCCGACCAGACCCGCCCCGACATCGGCGCCATCTTCGGCAAGGGTGACAGGCACGGCTTCAGCGCGACCATGAACGCCACGCCCGGCAGCAAGAACGTCTGCCTCTACGCGATCAACACCCCCGCGGGCACCAACGTCGCCCTGGGCTGCCGGACGGTCGTCGTGCCGGCCGCCAACCGGACGCCCACAGGGTTCCTCGACTCGGTCACGACCACGGCGAACTCCGTGACGGTGAAGGGCTGGGCACTCGACCTGGACACCACGGACCCGATCGCCGTGCACATGTACGTCGACGGCACCGGCCAGGCGTTCGTCGCTGACCAGACCCGCCCCGACATCGCCGCGGTCTTCGGCATGGGAGACAGGCACGGCTTCACCACCACGATGAGTGCCCCGCCCGGCAGCCACAGCGTCTGCCTCTACGCCATCAACACCCCGGCAGGTGCCAACGCCACCCTCGGCTGCCGCACGGTCACCGTGGGCTGAGGCCCGCGCTCACCAGGTGCGGATCCGGCCCCGGTCCCGGTCGTCGACCTCTGCCCGGGCGGCGTCGAGGCATGCCGGCGGGACGATCACGGTCAGGTCGGGCTCGCTGGCGACGATCCCGTAGATCCAGTGCGGGTCGTCGCAGCTCGCGACGTCGAACCGGAGCATCGTGCCGATCGGCGCGTTCACCTCGTCGACCCACCGGCCGGCCAGCGCGGCGTTCCACTGCCCGATCGACCCGGGGTGGGCGAACACCGCACCGAGCGGGACGTAGACCGAGCGGCCCGCGACCTCCCGGGTGAGCTGCGCGGCGGCGAGCAGGTCGGACACACCCGGCGCGGGCGCCGTCGAGCGCGTGACGAGGGTCTCGCGCGCCACCCCTCCGGTCGCCAGGGTGAGCCCTGTGCTCGTCGCCAGGGGTGTGGTCGGCGCTCCGAACAGCCCCAGCACGAACACGCCCGCGGTGGCGGCCAGGGCGACCCCGACCGGGACACCGAGCCTCCTGCGCCGGTGGAGGTGGGCGAGCGCGAGCGAGCCCGCCACCACCGCCACGGTCGCCATCAGCAGCTCGAGCGCGATGACGTACTTGTGGAGGTAGTAGCCCGCGCCCTCGTGCCCGGCCTGCACGGCGATGATCCACACGGTGAAGGCGATACCGGTCAGCGGACCGACGGCGACCCCGAGCGCCCGCAGGACGTGACCGCCGCGAGGGCGCGGCACGACCAGGGCGAGAGCCACCAGGGCCGCGCCGAGCCAGGCCGCGATGACGAACTTCTCCGCCGGCCCGCGCGGCGAGATGCCACCCCCGATCAGCATGATCGCCGCGATCGACTGGATCTCGATCGTCAGGACGGCCAGCACCACGCCGACCACGCTCGCCACGGCGATGGCGATGATCGCGGCACGGTGCCGCCAGCTCGACGGCAGCCGGCGGCGCAGCGGCAGGAGGATCACGACCGCCATGGGAGCCGCCATCGTGAGCAGCAGCGCCCAGCTGTGCGCGATGCCGACGAGGGCGCCGCTCAGGGCGAGGAGGACGACGATGCCGGTCCACCGCGGGGTCGCGACGACCAGGAGCGGGACGAGGCAGAGCAGCACGCAGGCGTACAGGAAGTTGGGGAAGCCGTCGACGATGACGTACCCGCTCGGACCGAGGAGGAACACGGCGCCGACCAGCCCGGTTCCCAGCAGCGCGACCCCGGGGTGACGTCGCAGGGGCGGAAGGGCGGCGATCCCGGCCGCGAGGGCGACGATCCCGGTCACGAAGACCAGCCCGAGGGCGTGCACGTAGAGCACGGCCTCCAGGGCCGGTCCGCCCACCTGGACCGGGCCGAGGAGCTCCATCACCGCCGACGTCATCGCGTGGTAGCCCTGCGGGTAGTGCGCGTAGGCCCAGGTCCCGTCGGCCGGCTGCGCCGTCTGCGCGACGACCGTGCCGTGCTGCCGGATCATCTCCGCCATGTTGAAGTGCGCGACGTTGTCCCACCCGCTCGCGAGCATCGACACCGCCGACCCGCCGCTGGGGGCCAGCAACCAGGGGGCGAGCATGTAGGCCGCCAGCAGGAGCGCGACCAGCGGGACGCCGTCGACCAGGGCGAGCCGCGGGACGACCAGACCGAGCCGCCCGCGCGCCCGGGCCACCCAGGCGCCGAGCGCTCCGGCGACGACGGCCAGGGCGATCGTCACCGCACCGAGAGACCCGACGGGCAGGTGCAGCCACGCCACCAGGGGGAACCACCCGAAGATGATCGGGACCGCCAGCACGATCCGGCGCGAGAGCAGGCGTGACGTCGGCACGGCCAGGACGATGGCGGTGGCCACGACCAGGCCGACCGGTCCGTCGAGCACTCCGGCGACGCGACCCAGCACCACGACCACCGCGAGGGCACCGCCCACGAGGACCGGGCGGAGCCACCCCCGGGCACCCGGGACGGCGCCTGCACCGTCCGCGTGCGGGGTCGCCGCGGTCTCCGGCGTGCGAGTGGGTGAGGCAGTCATGGTGTTCGCTCGGCCCGTCGTGTCGGTGGGCGGCACAGGCGTCGCCTCGATGAGGGACAGGGTGCGGCTGGGCCCGGTACGGACGCCGCGATGCGTTCGGTCCGGATGTCGCCGACAAGTGTTCCAGGTGCGCAAGACCACCCGTTCACGAACCGTACCGAGAACCGGTGACGTTCCTCACAACCCGTCGTCCGTGCGTGTCGCCACGCGCGCCGAGCGGCACGAGCGGTAGCCGCGGACCTCATCCGGGCGTCGACGGCCCCTGCGGTCGGTAGCGGCTCGGGACCGCGCGACCTCGTGCACCGTCCCGCAGGCCCCCGGCCAGGGTCCTGAGCCGCTCCCACCGAGGCGGCTCGAACAGGACGATGGTGAGCGCCCAGTACCCCACGATCGCCACCCACTGCAGCGACCAGGCCGTCTCCGAGCGCGCGTGCTCGCGCAGCATCACGGCGGAGTTCCGGCCGATCCAGTAGAGACGCCAGGTCGCGTGGTGCGTGGCGCGCAGCCGGAGCGGACCCCAGCCGTGCCATCGGGTCTCACCGAGCTCGTGCGGCAGCAGCACCGACCGGTCCTGGGTCACCCGCCAGCCGGCGGCGCGCACGCGCAGGCAGAACTCCTGGTCGACGCAGTCCACGAAGAAGTCCTCGCGGAACCCGCCCACCTCGTCGAGCACCCCGCGACGCACCAGCATGCCGGAGGTGATGACGGCGCCGAGGTCGGCCAGGACAGGGCGGCCGCTCGCCCGGGGGTCCAGGTAGCGACCGGCGGCCGCGTCCCACGGGGCCGGCGCGACCACCCCGATCCGCGGGTCCTCACCCAGACGGTCGGCGAGGCGCTCGACCAGGTCGCGCGGGATCGACGAGTCCTGGTCGAGCAGCAGCACCTGCGCGCTGTCGGGGTGCCGCGCGATGCCCGTGTTCAGCGCCGCCGCCAGGCCGGAGTTGTAGCCCATCGACACGATCTCGAGGCCCTCGGACGGCTCGAGGACCTCCGCTGCTCCGGGTGTCCCGACCGGCGTGTTGTCCACCACGACGACGACGTCGACCTGCGGCGCTGCCGCGGCGACCACCGCGCGGAGCGCGGGACCCGGCCGGTACGCGGTGACCACCGCGACCGTCCGCAGCGGGCCGGCCGGCTCGTGCCCGCTCACAGGTAGTAGTGCCGGACGACGACACCGATCGAGACGAGGTGCAGCACGACCAGCAGCGCCGCGAGGCTCCAGGCCGCGACCGTGGCCGCCGCCCGTCGCGGGACGAACCGCTGGACGAGCAGGACGGGCAGTGCGAGCAGCGCCGGGGCGATCATCAGCAGGTACCGGCCCTGGAGCAGGTCCGTCCGCCCCGACGAGGCGAAGAACAGGTACTCGATGGCGTACATGCCCAGCAACGAGAGCAGTCCCGAACCGGCACAGAGGGTGATGAGCCGGTCGATCCGGCGTGCCTCGTCGTCACGGCTCCGCCACCGGCGGACGACCACCACGAGCCAGCCGACCAGGGCGGCGGCGAGGGCGAGGTAGAGCCACCAGATCACGAGGTAGGCGATCTGCGGCAGGGGTGTGTTGACCCAGCCGAAGTTCCCCCAGAACTGGGTCACCCACAGGCCGCGGAACTCCAGGAACCCGGGGTCCCACTGCGTCGCGAGGTACGTGACGAGGTCCCGTGACCCGCCCTCCTGCGCGGGGAAGCCCAGCCCGGCGCCGATGCCGAGCGCCCTCGCCACGACCAACCACACGCCGTAGGTCGCGGCGACGCCGACGCCCGCGAGCAGCGGCTCCATGACGAGCACCCGCCAGTCCCGGACCCGGTGCTGCACCTTGCCGAGCAACCAGCCGATCGCGACCGGGAAGACCGCGATCGCCGCGAAGGGCTTGCCGAGCATCCCCAGGCCGACCACCGCACCGGCGGCGAGCATGATCCACGGCGCCCGCGCCGACCGGACGAGCCGGGCACCGAGCCACAGCGCGCCGAAGCCCGCCGCGATCACCCAGGCGTCGTTGTTCACGATCGCGAACTGGTGGGCGAGCATCGGCTGGAGGGCGACCGCCGTGACCAGGCCGGCCCGCGCCCAGCGTCGACCGGGCAGGAGCTCGCCGGCGAAGAGCCAGGCGAAGACGATCGCCAGGGCACCGAGCAGGGCCGACCACACGCGCACCGACTGGATCTGCGCCACGGTGTCGTCCACCGCGACGAGGTAGAACGCCGTCGCCGGTCCGTAGTACCCCGGCGGGTAGGACGCCGCCGGGCTGGTCCCGTCCGAGTCGGTGCCGACCGCGGCGTCCGCCGACTCCAGCGCGTCGACCGCCTCGTCGCCGTAGTCGGGCCGGTCGGTGGGCTTGTGCGCCGAGACGTGCATCGCGCCGGACGCGACCTCCATCGACTCCGAGTACGCCCCGTGCTCCTGCTCGGCGGGGGTCGGGTCCGTCGGCCGCCCCTCCTCCGCCATGAACTGCACGTTGGCGAAGTGCGCGCCCTCGTCCATCCCCTGCAGGGGCGGCACGAGCGCGGACCAGAAGAGCCCCCGCAGCACGACGAGCACCACGAGCGCGACGAGCCCCCACGACGGGCGCGCCACCAGGAGCGCGATCGCGCCGAGGCCGACGACCAGCAGCACGGCCAGCCCGACGGGCGTGCCCCACGCCGGGGCGTAGTCGGCGATGCGGTCCAGCACCAGACCGACCCGGTCCACGCCCTGGCGGTCGAGGTCGTAGTAGGTCATCAGGGAGTCGACGCCGTGCGTGGACTCCCACACCGACGGACCGTTCGCGCTCGACGACGTCACCGCGAGCGTGAGGTCGTACGTCGTCCCGGCCGAGTCCTCCACCGGGTCGAACTGCAGCAGGGTGACCGGCTCGTTGTCCGGGATCGCGCCGCATTCGATCGTGCTGGTCGCGATCTGGCGGTCTCCGTCGTCGAGCGTCGCCTCCAGCTGACAGCTGATGGTGCCCATGTACGTCGCGAGGATGGCGCGGACCTCGCTGAGCCGGTCCTCCTCCGCACGGATCTCGAAGGTCTGCGGCTCGCCCGGCATGACCGGCTCCGACGGCGTGGCCAGGTCGAAGTGCTCGGTGACGTCCGCACGGACGGCGCCCATGGGCTGGGCCAGGCCGGCGACGACACCTCCGACGACGACCACCACGGCGAGCAGGGCCCACGCCCAGGCCCACGCGCGACGTCGCCGAGGACCGCGGGGAGGATCGCTCGGGTCGACGTCGAGCCGGTCGCCCACTGCTGCGGGTTCCGGGGCGGTGACGTCCTCAGCGATCTCGCGCAACGCGCGTCCCTTCGTCGGCGACCGGTAGCACGACCGGCGAACGGGCACCAATTCTCCCACATGGTCCACGCTGCCCAGGACGCCCCGCCCGAGCGTCACGGGCGGTCGGATAGAGTCTGGGCCGTGCCCACGCCCCACCGAGTTCTCGCCGTGCTGCCCGCGTGGAACGAGGAGATCGCCCTCCCGCTGGTGCTCGCGGAGCTGCGTGACGCCGTGCCGGAGATCGACGTTCTCGTCGTCTCGGACGGCTCGACCGACCGCACCGTCAAGGTCGCCCGCCAGTCCGGTGTCCGCGTGCTCGACCTCCCGATCAACCTGGGCGTCGGCGGTGCGATGCGCGCCGGCTTCAAGTTCGCGCTCGTCAACGGCTACGACTCGGTCGTGCAGTGCGACGCCGACGGGCAGCACGACCCGCGGGACATCCCCCGCCTGGTCGCTGCGGCCGAGGCCACCGAGGCCGACGTGGTCATCGGAGCCCGCTTCGCCGGCGCGGGCGCGTACGAAGCGCGCGGACCGCGCCGGTGGGCGATGCGCCTGCTCTCGACGGTGCTGTCGCGGCTCGTCGGCACGAGGCTCACGGACACGACCTCCGGGTTCAAGCTCTCCGGCCCCCGCGCGGTCTCGCTCTTCGCACGCGAGTACCCGGCGGAGTACCTCGGCGACACGATCGAGTCCCTCGTCATCGCGCACCGGGCGGGCCTGACGGTGCGCCAGCTCCCGGTCGAGATGCGCCCCCGTGCGGGCGGCGAGCCTTCCCACAGCCCCTGGCGGGCGGGGATCTTCCTCGGCCGCGCCGGCCTGGCGCTCGCCGTCGCGCTCTCCCGGCCCGCCCCGCGCTTCGCGACCCCCGACCACCTGGCGCCGGCATCATGAGCGGCTACCTGTTCGCGGTCGTGATGTCGGTCGTCACGCTCCTGTTCGTCGTGCACCTCCTGCGACGTCGCCAGCTCCGCGAGAAGTACGCCGGCATCTGGCTCGTCGTCTCCCTGGCGATCATCGTGCTCGCAGCGTTCCCGCAGCTCGCGATCCGCCTGTCGGACCTCGTCGGCGTCGAGACCCCGTCGAACCTGCTGTTCGCCTCGAGCCTGGCGGTCCTGCTGCTCGTCGCGATCCAGCTGAGCACGGAGATCTCGGCGCTCGAGGAGGAGACGCGGACCATCGCGGAGCAGACGGCGATCCTCGGAGAACGCCTGACGCGGCTCGAGGACGCGGCCGACGGAGCACCCCGGCCCGGCGACGATGAGGCCTGACCGACCGGCCGACGCACCCGACCGCCGGGAGCTCTCGGTCGTCATGCTGGCGTACGGCGCGGAGCCCTACCTCGAGGAGGCGGTCCGCGCCGTCCTGGCGTCCACGGGCGTGGAGCTCGAGCTCGTGCTGGTGGACAACGGCGCGACGGGCCGCTCGGTCGACGCGGTCCGTGCCCTGGCCGACCCGCGGGTGCGGGTGCTGACCCCGAGCCACAACCTGGGCTTCACCGGCGGCGTCGACCTCGGCGTGCGCGGCACGACCGCGCCGGTGGTGGCCCTCGTCAACTCCGACGCGATCGTCCAGCCGGACGCGCTGGTGGAGCTGGCCCGCGCCCTCGACGACCCGGGTGTCGGCCTGGTGTCCGGCCTCGTCCGCCTCGCGGCCACCCCGGACCTGGTCAACACCGTGGGCAACCCGGTCCACCTCCTCGGGCTGTCCTGGGCGGGCCACATGGGCGAACCCGTGGCCGAGCACACCGAGCCCACGACCGTGGCCTCCGTCACCGGCGCGACCATGGCCGTGCGCCGGTCCGTGTGGGACGCGCTCGGGGGCTTCCCCGACGAGTACTTCGCCTACCTCGAGGACCTCGAGCTGAGCTGGCGCGCGTGGCAGCGCGGGCTGCGGGTCTGCTTCGTCCCGACCGCGGTGTCCGACCACCACTACGAGTTCAGCCGCAGCCCCCTGAAGATGTACCTGGTGGACCGCAACCGGCTCGCATTCGTCCTGACCTGCTACGGGACGCGGACGCTGGTCCTGCTCGCCCTGCCCCTGCTGGCGTTCGACGTGGCGCTGCTGGCCGTCGCGGTCGCGCAGGGCTGGGGCCGGCAGTGGTGGCGGGCACGGTGGTGGGTGCTCGGCCACGTCGGCTGGCTGCGCGCGCGACGGCGCGACGTGCAGGCCGCGCGCGTGGTGGGCGACCGCGACCTCGCACCGCTGTGGACCGACTCCTTCGACGCCGCACAGCTCCCTCTGCCGCCGGGCGGCGCCGTCATCGAGAAGGTGCTGCAGGCCTACTGGCGGGTCGCGCGCCGCCTGCTCTGACCGGGGTCAGGCGCCGAGGACCCCCGCCGACGCGACGTCCCACCGCGCCCGCCAGTCGCCGATGGGCTCGATGCCGATCGCGTGCAGCGCGGAGTGCCCGAGGACCGAGAACGCCGGACGCGGTGCGGGCCGCACGTAGGCGTCGCTCGTCGTGGGGCGCACGATCGCGGGGTCGAGGCCCGCGGCGCCGACGACGGCGCCCGCGAACCCGTGCCAGGACGTCCGGCCCGACGCGGTCCCGTGATACGTCCCGGCCGGCGCGCCGGCGCGCACGAGCCGCAGCACGAGGTCCGCGAGGTCGACGGTCCACGTCGGCTGCCCCACCTGGTCGTCGACCACGTCGAGACCGCCACGCTCGGCGGCCACACGCGCGATCGTGCGCGGGAAGCACGGGCCGTGGGCACCGTAGAGCCACGCCGTGCGCACGACGAGGTGGTCGGGCGCCTCTGCCCGCACCGCCCACTCCCCCGCCGCCTTGGTGCGCCCGTAGGCCGACGCGGGCGCCGCGGGTGCATCCTCCGCGTACGGCTCGGAGGCGACGCCGTCGAAGACGTAGTCGGTCGAGACCTGGACGGTGCGAGCGCCGTGCTCGTGGGCGGCCCGGGCCACGTTCGCGGCACCCGTCGCGTTCACGGCGAACGCCGCGGCCTCGGCGGTCTCGGCCGCGTCGACCGCCGTGTACGCCGCGCAGTTGACGACGACGTCGGCCCCCTGGACGGCGGCACGGACGGCACCGAGGTCGGTGATGTCGAGGTCCGTGCGGCCGAGCGCGACGACGTCCTCACCGGACCGCTCGAGCAACGGGACGAGGTCTTGACCGAGCATGCCGGAGGCGCCCACCACAACGAATCGCATCGGCCAACCCTAGCCGTCGCACCGACCCCCGCTCGTCGTCGCGACCCCGGCTTCCCGTACCCTGGCCTGCGGATCATGACGACGAAGGAGATTCCATGCAGGTGCGTGAGCTCACCGTTCCGGGTGCGCTGGAGCTGACCCCCCGCCAGTTCGGCGACGACCGAGGCGTCTTCCTCGAGTGGTTCGCCGGGGCGGCGTTCGAGGAGGCGGTCGGTCACCGGCTCGACCTCGCGCAGGCCAACGCGTCGGTCTCGGCCGCCGGCGTGGTGCGCGGCATCCACTTCGCGGACGTTCCCCCGGGGCAGGCGAAGTACGTCACCTGCGTCCGCGGCGCCGTGCTGGACGTCGTCGTCGACATCCGCGTGGGATCGGCGACGTTCGGCCGGTGGGACTCGGTGCTGCTCGACGACACGGACCGTCGTGCCATCTACCTGGCCGAGGGACTGGGGCACGCCTTCATCTCGCTGGAGGACGACTCGACCGTCGTCTACCTGTGCTCCGCGCCGTACGCCCCGGGCCGCGAGCACGGCATCCACCCGCTGGACCCCGCGCTGGGCATCGACTGGCCGACGGTCGCCCGCGACGGCTCCCCGCTGACGCCCCTGCTCTCGCCGAAGGACGCCGAGGCGCCGACCCTGGCGGAGGCCGAGGCTGCGGGCCTGCTGCCGACGTGGGACGCGGTCCGGTCGTTCGTCGCGACGCTCGGTGCCTGAGGCGCGCACGCCCGCGCCGGACCGCGTCACCGCGGTCGTCGTCACGTACCACCCGGACGTCGCGGCGCTGAGCGAGCTGCTCGACGCGGTCGCGCCGCAGGTGGGCATGGTCGTCGTCGTCGACAACGGCAGCACGCCGGAGACGCTCGCGGCCCTGCGCACCGTCGTCGCCGCGGTGGACGGCGAGGTCGTCGCGCTCGGCGAGAACCTCGGGATCGCGACAGCGCAGAACCGGGGGGTCGAGCGGGCGACGGCGGGTGGCGCCACCGCCGTCCTGCTGCTCGACCAGGACTCCGTCCCGGCCCCGGACATGGTGGCGGTCCTCGAGCGGGCGCTCGCGACCCCCGCCCCCGACGGCCGGCCGGTCGGCGCCGTGGGGGCCGTCGCGCGGGACGACCGTGACGGTGAGCCGCCGTTCGTGTACGCCGCCCAGCGCTTCGGTCCGCGTCGCGTCGAGCTGCCGACCGAGCCGGGCGCGCGCGTCGAGGTCGCCTTCCTCATCGCGTCCGGCTGCCTGGTCGACCTCCGCGCGCTGGAGTCGGTGGGCCCCATGCGCGAGGACTTCTTCATCGACCACGTCGACCTGGAGTGGGGGGTGCGCGCGCGGCGCGCGGGCTGGGTGCTGTACGCCGTCGTCGGTGCGGACCTGCGGCACGAGCTCGGCGACGACCCGCGGCCCGTGCCCGGCCGCGACCGCACCGTCCACGTGCAGTCCGTCGGCCGCAACTACTACATGACCCGCAACACGCTGCTGCTCGTGCGCTCGTCGCTGCTGCCGACGGCGTGGCGGTGGGGCTACCTGTGGTGGATCAGCAAGTACACCGTCTACTACGTGCTGGCCGTCGCACCGCGTCGGCGGCGCGTCCCGCTGCTGCTGCGCGGTCTGCGGGACGGTGCCCTCGGCCGTTCCGGCCCCATGCCCGGGAGCTGACCGGCCGTCAGCGCGCCCGCACCCGCCCGGTGACCCGCCTCACGACAGCCGACACGCCCCCGGCACGGTAGACGCGTCGCGCGGCGACGGCCTTGAGCCGCCACGCCGGCACGGGCCGGCCGGCACGCGGGGGGTAGGTCTCCACCCACGCGTCGGCGGCGCTCAGGGGCTCGTGGGTGGCGACCGGGGTCCAGTCACTCGTGCGCTCGCCCGCGCCGGACGTCACCGTGCGGTGCGCGGCCACGAGGATCTCGCGGTAGCGGTGGCCCTGGTGGGCAGGCGACCAGCGCAGGAGCGCGGCGCGGCGCGCCCTGGTACCGACGAGCGTGCGGTGGTGCTCGTCGGTGATCAGTCGCTCGAGCGCCTCCACCCAGTCGCCGTGGGCGTCCGCGAGGTGCCCCGTGACCCCGTCGTCGATGCTCTCGCGGAACGGCTGCGTCGGGGAGGCGACCGTCGGCGTGGCGACGAGTGCGGCCTCGAGCCACTTGATCGCGGACTTCGCCTCGTTGAACACGCTGTCGAGCACCAGCGGAGCCAGGTTCACGTCGACGTCGCGGAGGCGGTGGGGCAGCTCGGTCCACGGGAGCATCGGGAGCCGACGGACCCGGGCCGCCACCGCCTCCAGCGCCGGGCCCGTGCCGAGGTGCCCGCCGAGCCACAGCTCCACGTCGGGGTGCCGCTGCATCACCTCGACCACGGCCGGCTCGACCAGCGCCCAGTCCGCGTCGTGCGTGGTCGTGCCGGAGAAGTAGCCGATCCGCAGCGGGCCGGGGCGACGCGGGCGGGCCAGCGCCCGCTCGCTGAGCTGGGCGAGGGCGGCACCGACGCCGTTGGCGAACCGGAAGACGGGCATCCCGGTGAGCTCGCCGACCTCCGCGCACAGCTCGGCCGTGCTGCCGATGTACGCGTCGCACGCCTCGAGGGTCGTCCGGTAGCGGGCGACACCACGCCACCAGAGGTCCAGCTCGGCCTCGCTCATCCCTTCGAGACCGTGCACGGAACCGCGCAGGCCCGGGTCGACGATGAGGTCGTCGACGTCGAACAGGACGGGCACCCGCCGATCGCGCGCGCGCACCTGGTCGATCAGGTCGAGCACCTCGTAGGTGGCCGGCACCCGGTAGACGACCACGGCGTCGGCCACGGCGGCGAGGGCGGGCAGCTCGGGATCGCGGTAGTGGCGCACGTCGGTGAAGACGCCGAGCTCCCGGAGGGACTCCGCAGGCAGCTGCGCGCGGTACCGCAACGGCGCGCCCTGGATGCCGACGACGAAGAGCACCCGGCGGATCAGCGGGTCCGGCTCCGCGGGCAGCGCGCCCGCGGTGTCGAGCAGCTCCGCGTAGAGGTCCTCCAGGCCCGTCACCTGGTCGTCCAGGGCACGGATGCGGACGTCGACGGCGGTGCGCTGCATCGCGCGGACGGCCTCACGGTCCCCGACCAGCGAGCGCAGGGCGAGGCCGAGGGCCTGGGGGTCGGCGGCGGGCACGACCAGCCCGTTGATCCCGTCGCGCACGACCTCCTCGGGACCGAGCGTGTCGGTGCACACGACCGCGAGGCCGGCGCCCAGCGCCTCCCTCGTCAGGATCGAGTGCGACTCCCGCATCACGGACGGCAGGACGAGCACGTCGTGCTCCGCGAGGACGGCGTCCAGCTCGTCGGGCGCGTACGACGGTCGCGGTCGGACGTGGTCGCCGAGCACACGTCGTGGCTGGGGCTCCACCCCGTACAGGTCGATGGACCACCCCCCTGCGGGGACCTCCGCGAGGGCGTCGAGCAGGACGGGCAGGCCCTTCATCGGGTCGGGTCCACCGGCGAACAGGAACCGCAGCTCGTCCGACGTGCTGCGCTCGACGTCGGACGCCGGACGGGGCGGCAGACCGTTCTCGTCCACCCGGACCCGGTGCTCGTCGACGCCGTTGGCGATCATCACGTCCGCCGCGCTGCGCGACGGGGCGAGCACCACGTCGGCGTCCTGCAGGTGTGTCGCGAGCGCACGGTTGCGGTCGAGCAGCCACGCGTGGTCGACGGCGCACGGGCACGCCCCGCACGAGACCACGAGGGAGCAGGGCGCCATGTCCGGGGCGACCAGGAACTGCCGCGCGCACGTCCACCAGAAGTCGTGCATCGTCACGACGACCGCGGCGCCCGAGCGCTTGGCCACCGACACGAGACCCGCGCCGATCGTCTGCAGCGAGTGCAGGTGGACGACGTCGACGGGGTGCTCGTCGAGGTACCGCGCGAAGTCCTCCTCGGCGCCGGGGTTCAGGCTGTTGAGCGGGTCCGACCACGCGGTGAACGGCGTGACGGAGATCCAGCGGACGTCCAGACCGGTCTCGTCCGTCTCGTCCCACACCGACAACGGCTCGTGCTCGCCGCCGAGGTGGCCCGCGTACACCCGCACCTCGTGACCACGCGCGGCGAGGCCCCGGGCGAGCCGCTGCGGCACGAGGGTGCCGCCGCTCGTGAGATTCGGAGGGTAGTGAGCGGAGACGACCAGGATGCGCACCTGGCCCATCGTAGGCGCCCTCAGGTCACCTCCAGTTGGACGTCGGCCCAGGACGCCGGATGCCCTACATTGCTGACATGCCGATCGACGACGAGCGAGCAGCCTGGCTCACCGGCCTGCGCATCGCAGACCGTGACATCCACGAGGCGCTCGACGCCGAGGTCGCCGCCCGCGAGATCGCGGGGCTCCACCTCCGCGTCGCCGCGCTGCACGCCCAGGTCGACGGCCTGCGTGGCGCGGTCCGGGTGCGCGACGAGCTGCTCCGGGACCACCAGGTGGCCATCGCGGAGCGCGACGTCCGCATCGAGACCCTCCTGCACTCGGGCACGGGTGCGCCGTCCCACACCCCCGCCGCCACGCTCGTCGCCCACCTCGTCCAGCGGGCCGCCCGCGTCCCCGGCAGGATCGTGCGGTCCGCCACCCGCGTCGCCGGTCGATGACCGCGCCCGTCTTCTCGCTCCTCGTCGCTGCCGGCCACGACCACGACGGCGCGCTCGCCACCGTCGGGGCCGCCGCGCTCGTCCGGGAGGCCGCGGCCGCCTGGGAGCTGGTCCTCGTCACCGCGACGCCGACGGGGGTGCACCACCCCTGGCTGCGCGAGCTGGTCGTGCCGGACGCCACGCTGAGCGGACAGCTCACCGCAGCCCTCGCCGCGGCCCGCGGCACCTGGGTGGCGGTCCTGGGCGCCGGCGACCGCCTCGAGCCCGGCGCGCTGGAGGCCGTGCACAGCCGCCTCCGGAGCGCGCCGGAGCTCGACGTCCTCTACACCGACGAGCAGTGGCCCGGAGCCGGGGCCGAGGGCATCTTCACCAAGCCCGCGTGGGCGCCCGAGTACGAGCGCGGGCTCGACTACCTGGGCCGGATCTGCCTCCTGCGTCGCACGCTCCTCCTGGCCGTCGGCGGGTTCACCGCCGAGTCGGCCGGCGCCGAGGAGTGGGACGCGCACCTGCGCGTGGTCGAGCGCACGGACCGGATCGCGCACCTGCCGTTCATCGGGGTCAGCCGTCCGGCGGCCCCCTCTGTCACGGACGACACCTGGGACGCGGGCGAGCACGCGGTGGCGCGTCACTTCGCCCGTGCGGGGCAGCAGGTACGCACGGGACGGGGGCCGTACCCCGGCGGGATCACGGTCTGGCGCGAGTCCGACGACCAGCCCCTGGTCTCGATCGTCGTCCCCACAGGAGGCGGTCGACGCACGGTACGAGGCCGCGACGAGCTCCTCGTCGAGCTGTGCGCGCGCTCGCTCGTGGAGCGGACCGACTACGAGCACTGGGAGCTCGTCCTCGTCCCCTCCGAGGGCACGTCACCCGCCGTCGTCGACCAGGTGCGGCAGATCGTCGGCGACCGGCTCGTGGTCGCGCCCGCCCCCGGCGAGTTCAACTTCTCGCGCTCCGTCAACATCGGCGCCGCGGCCGCCACGGGCGACCACGTCCTGCTGCTGAACGACGACATCGAGTCCATCGACGCCGACTGGTTGAGCCGGATGGTCTCCGTGCTGCACGACCCGTCCATCGGCGCCGTGGGCGCCCGCCTGGTGCACGAGGACGGCAGGCTCCAGCACGTCGGTGTCGTCTACTCCGACCGCTGGCTGCCGTGGCACGCGCTGCAGGGGAACCCCGACGGCTTCACGCACTTCGGGCTCGGCCTCCTGGACACGGACTTCGTCGCGGCGACGGGTGCCTGCCTGCTCCTGTCCCGCGCGGACTTCCTGGAGCTCGGCGGGCTTCCCGAGGACCTGCCGCTCAACTACAACGACGTCGACCTGTGCCACAAGGTCGTGCGCTCGGGTCGACGCGTCGTGGTGACCCCGGCAGCACGTCTGCACCACTACGAGTCGTCGACCAGGGACGCGGAGATCCTCACCGCCGAGGTCGACCTGCTCCAGCAGCGGTGGGCGTGGCTGGCGTGGGCCGACCCGTGGGAGAACACCCGCAGCGTGCACTGATCCCGCTCGCGCCGCGGGAGCGGGTCAGCGCTGCCCGAGGGCCTTGAGCCGGTGGGCCACCTTGCTCGCTGCGTGCCGCAGACCGCCCTGCCGCAGGTGCCGGCCGAGAGCGGACACGTCGTCGCGCACGGACCGACGCGCCCGCACGGGTCCGCCCGCGGGCGTGTCGGCCAGGCGCGCGGCGTCGGCGGCGCGCCGCGGGTCGGCGCACACTGCCGAGACGGGCGCGAGGACACGGGGCCACGTGAAGTCCTCCGCGACGCGGCGCACGTTGGCCGCCGTCGCAGCGCGTGCGAGCGGGTCCCGCAGGAGGCCGCCGAGCGCGTCGGCGAGCGCGTCGACGTCCTCGGGCGGCACCGCGACACCGAGGCCCTCGCGCTCGATGAGGCCCGCGAAGGCGTCACCGTCCGTGCTCACGATCGGCAGACCGGCCCAGAGGTAGTCGAGGATGCGGGTCCGGAAGGAGAACTCCGTCTCGATGCCCGGGTAGTGGCACGAGACGCCCAGGTCCGCGTCGAGCAGGTAGTCGGCCCGACGCTCGTACGGCACCCAGTCCTCGTTGAAGAAGACGAAGGTTCCCGTGAGGCCCAGCTCCGCCGACAGCTCCCGCACCGACCGGGCCATCCGCATCTCGGGCACGTCCGGGTTCGGGTGCTTCATGCCGAGGAAGTAGAGCCGGACCTCGGGCACGGTGTGCCGCAGCGCATCGACGGCGCGCACCAGCGTCAGCGGGTCGAACCAGTTGTAGACGCCCCCGCCCCAGAGCACGACCAGGTCGTCCGGGCCGATGCCGGGCACGACACCCTTGATCGCCACGGACCGGCGGACCGGCGCGTCCGGCGAGATCCCGAACGGCACGATGCGGACGAGGTCACGCAGGCCCGGGTCGGCGTCGTACGTGAGCGGGTTGAGGCGGCCGGCTGCGGCGAGGTGCCCGACCCACAGGTCCCGCTGGCGGTCCGACGCGCACAGGAAGACGTCACCCCGACCGATCTGCGCGTCGAGCTCACGCAGCGCCGACGCCAGGGAGGCGTCCCGCTGCGCGAGCGGCTGGTGCCGCCCGACCTCGAGGCTCTCGATGTGGAACGGGTCGTACAGGTCCACCACGAGCACCACGTCCGCCTGCCGCAACCAGGGGAAGGTGGCGGCGACGTACCCCTGCAGGACCACCACGTCCGCCGAGTCCACGGCCGCGCGGAAGTCCTCCACGCCGATGTGCACGGCGTCGAAGGCGTCCGACCTGCGCGAGCACTCGCCGAACGTCACGAGCCGGACGTCGTGCTCCGCCGACAGGTGCTGGGCGATCTCCCACGCGCGGATGGCGGGCCCGGCCATCTGGTCGGCGACGCGGTCCAGCGTCACCACCAGGACGCGGTGCCTCACAGCACCTCGGCCAGACGACGCTGGTGCCGGTCGAAGACCCAGCCGCCCACGACGATCGCCACGAGCGCCCAGACCACGCACTCCATGGCCGACCCCGCCGACGGGAGGCGGTTGTCGTACAGCAGGTTCCGGAAGACCTCCGTGAAGCTCTCCATCGGGTTCAGCTGGTAGATGTCCAGCACGGTGATGTCACCGATCAGGGGCCCGACCCGGGCGGACTGCTTCGCGACCTCCGAGATCGGGTACAGGATCGGCGTGAGGTAGAACCAGACCATGAACAGGATCGTCACCAGGTGCTGGGTGTCGCGGAAGTAGGCGTTCGCGATCGACAGCATCAGCGCCACACCGAGCGAGAACACCAGCAGGACCGCCATCGCCACGACGACCAGGGGCACGAACGGCAGGACGTTCGCACCGGCGAGGAGGATCGCGATGACGAGGACGACCATCTCGATCGACCACGTGTAGCTGGACGCCAGGGTGTTGGCCACGACCAGCGCCGACCGCGGGAAGTACACCTTCTTGATGAGGTTCTCGCTCCCCACCAGCGAGGACATCCCCCCGGTGACGACGGCCGTGAAGAACGACCACGGCAGCAGGGCGCACATCAGCCACAGCGCGAAGATGTCGAGCCCGCTGGGCACGCCCGGGCCGGGGTCGATCCGGATGATCACCGAGAAGACGAGGGTGTACACGAGCATCTGCGCGAGCGGGTTCGCCAGCGACCAGAGCTGACCCAGCACGGTCCGCTTGTACTTCCCCTTGACCTCACGACGCGTGAGGTTGACGAGGAGCTCGCGGGACGTCCGGATGTCAGCGACCAGACTCACAACGCCTCCGTGCAGGGTGGATTGGTGACGGCGGGCGTGATCTCGACTGGCCGGACGTCATACATCGACAGCCGCACACGATACCTCCCAGACCACCGGCACCCTCACCGGTCAGGGTCCGAACCACCCCTGCAGGTCGACGATCGCCTGCACGCTCCCCGCGTCGTTGTACACCTGGATCACACCGTCGGCACCGGTTCCGACGACCGCCACGTTCGCCTGGTCCCGACCCCACCCGGTGTTCATGTCGGACGCCAGAGGACGGGCGGCGCCCGAGCGCCACGCCGTGAGGAAGGTCATCCCCGCGGACTGCTGGGTCGCGGTGACCACGACGATCCCGGCGGTGGCGCTCGACGGCAGACCGGCCGGCCGCAGCGGGACGCTCCGGACCCCCTGCGGGCCCAGCGGCCCGCCCGTCACGCGCGTGTCCACCGCCCGCACCGGGACCATCGGGTTGTAGCCGTCGGTGCCCCCGGGGCCGAACCACCCGACGACGTCGAGGACGACGTGCGCCGACGAACCCTGCAGGGCGAGGTCCAGGGCGCCGTCGGAGCCGAGCACGATGACCTGGCGGTTGCTGACGTTGTTGCCCGGCAGGTGGTTGACGCTCGACACGACGGGCCGGGCGCCCCCGCTGGGATAGGCGACGATGTTGCCGACCCCGCCCGGCAGGACCGACGTGATGTTCATCATGACCGCTCGCGCGTCGGCAGGGATGCCCTGTCGTCCGGCGACCTGGACGCGCCGGGTCGCGGTGGACGTCAGCTGGCCACCGTCGGAGCGGGAGTCGAGGACGCGGACACCCGTGGCGAGAGGTCGGTACGCCGGCGCGCTGGCGTCGGTCGTGAAGTAGCCCGTGACGTCGACGATGGCGTGGGTCGAGCCGGCGTTGTTGTAGATGCTGACCTTTCCCTCGCCGCCCACCCCCACGAAGGCGCCCGACGCCGTGGTCGAGCGCTCGTCCGTGTTCAGGTTCGACGTGTCGGGCATCGGGGCGCCGGCGGGCCAGGTGCGCAGGAACGTCACGCCCGACGACCCCACGGACGTCACGTTCAGCGCCACGGCGGCTGCGTCGGCCGGGACCCCTGCCACGCCGGCGACGGTGACGTCCATGCGTGACGCCGGACCGAGCGAGGCCCCCGTGAGCCGGGTGTCCACCAGGCGGGTCGGAGAGATGGGCACGAAGTGGAGGTCGGTCCCGAGGGGTCGGCCGGCCACCGTCGGCGGGTTCTGGCTGCCCTGCACCGTGAACGGCCGGGACCACGGGATGACGCTCGCGCCCGTGCCCGCCTCCGTCCCGACGAGGTCGAGGCGGTACGGGCCGGCACCGAGCCGCACGCCCGCGTTCGACCGGCCGTCCCAGGCGACGACGGTGCCCCCGCCGCTGGAGCCTGCGGTCCCCGTCGAGCTCACGAGCTGGACACCCGTGCGCTGGTCGGTGATGGTCATCGTCCAGTTGATGGCGGAGTTGACGCCCGCGACCACGCTGAGCCCACCGCCGTACTGGACGGTGGAGGTGGACAGCGACGGGTTCACGAAGGCGGCGCCGACGAGCTCGCGGGCACGCTGCTTGATCGCGCCCAGGACCGCGTACCCCGCCTCGCCCGGGCACGCCGTGAACGCCACGTCCCGGTGCCCGAAGACGACCGGCAGCGCGAGCGACGTCCCCGCCGCGTAGCGGGAGTTGTCCCCGCCCAGGGTCGTGTAGCCGACGGTGCTGCCCGGGTCACGGTGGTACGAGGCCATCCGCCACGCGATGAGCCGCGCGACGCTCTCCCGCTGCGCGGCCGACGGGGCCGTCGCGCTGTAGTCGCCGAGCATGGAGATGCCGACGGTCGCGGTGTTGAAGCCCCCCGCGTGCACGCCGATGACGGGCTGCTCGCCCGATCCCGCGCGGCCTTCGTAGACGTTGCCCCACTTGTCGACGACGTAGTTGTAGCCGAGGTCGCACCATCCCCGGGCGTCCTGGTGGTACCGCTGGTCGGCACGCAGCTGCTCCATGGCCTGCGCGACCGTGCTGTACGTGTTGGGACCCGCGGTGTGGTGCACCGCCGACGCGAGGAGCGTCGACGCGACGTCGAACGCGCAGCGTTGCGGAGCCGCACCCCACCCGGCGCGGGTGATGATCGCCGGTGCCGGAGCGGCGGCGGACACGGCGACGGACTCGACACGACCGAGCGTCGACCGTGAGGCGGAGCCGCCGGCCTCCGACCGCCGGACCACGTCCGTCGTCGCGTCGTCCGTCGTCGCGTCGCTCGTCGTCGCGTCGTCCGCGTCGTCCGTCGTCGCGTCGTCCGTCGTCGCGTCGTCCGTCGTCGCGTCGCCCACCAGCGCGACGCGGACGTCGTCCACGCTGCGGGCCGCGCCGTCGAACGACAGCTGCAGGTGGCTCGCGCCGTCGATCCAGAGCGAACCCGTGCCCGCCCGGATGTCCCGGGACGCCTCGAGCGTCCCGGTGTCGGGCGCCGACGAGTCGCCCTCGAACTCCATCCACTCCGACCACGTGCCGTCCGTCAGGGTCCGCACGGAGACCTCGACCCCGGGGTCGGACGGCTCGGCCTCCCACGTGACCCCGACGCTCTTGTAGCCGTCGGCGGCCACGGTCTCGCTCACGATCCGGTCACCGCCCGACTCGCTCCTGGTCGCCACCGTGTCGTCCGTGGGGCTCGCGGGCACCTGCGCCGCGATGTCGACCGGGACCTGGTCCACGACGAGCTCGGACGTGTCGGCCGGGGGTGTGATCGGAGGAGCAGCGGGCGCTGTCCGCGTCGACGCCGACGCAGTCGGGCCGGCCTGCGCGGCAGCGACGCCCGTCACCGGCACGGCCAGCATCGCGGACGCACCGACGGCGAGCATCGCCATCCCCCTGGTCGTCCTGGACCGTGCGCGCATCCTTGCCCCCTCCGAAGAACCCCTGCCGAGGGAAGCAGGGGGAGGTGAGGAGGTCAAGCGCGCAACGCCGAAACGTTCCAGTGATCCCCCGTTCAGGCGGGTTCGGTCTCCCCCTCGGCGCGGGCGGCCGTCACGACCGGTGCCGCGTAGGGCGCCGACGGGGCCGGTTCGCCCCACGCCCCGCGCAGCGACACCAGCCCTCCCATCTCCTCGTGCGGGCGCCTGGCCACGCTGAACTCCGCACCGTCGCGCAGGTAGTCGAACACGTGCGTGGTCGACGAGTCCGTGATGGCCGCGTCGACGCGGAACGAGCCCGCCTGCAGCGCGAGGGACGGCACGGTGCAGTCGATGGTCCCGGGCCCCTCGATGTGGTCGAGGGGCCGGTTCGTGTCGCGGGTGTTGTTCGCCCAGAGGTGGACGCCGTCGTGCGACTCCATCGCCAGACCGAAGACCGGGCGGTCGACGCGCTGGTGCGCCGTGAAGTGGACGCGGATCGTGAGCTCGTCGCCGGTGTTCAGGGGACGGGAGACAGGCTCGCGCCCGGACAGCAGCTCGACGGAGTGGATCTGCGCCTCGCCGCTGCCCCAGTGGCTCGACCCGTCGGCGCCGTGGTGAGCGTCCGCCCGCGTGGACTCCTGGTAGCGGTCGAGGATGCCCGGCGCCGGTCCCGTCTCGACGAGCTTCCCGTGCGACAGCCACGCGACGTCGTCGCACATGTTCTGCAGCGAGGGGAGCGAGTGGCTCACGACCACCACCGTCCGGCCGTCGCGCTTGAAGTCGAGGAACTTCTCTGCGCACTTCTCCTGGAAGGCGGCGTCGCCCACGGCCAGCACCTCGTCGACCAGCAGGATCTCCGGGTCGACGTTGATGGCGATGGCGAACCCGAGCCGGACGTACATCCCCGAGGAGTAGTTCTTCACCGGCTGGTCGATGAACTGCTCGACGCCGGCGAAGTCGACGATCTCGTCGAACTTCCGGTCGATCTCGCTCCGGGACATGCCCAGGATCGCGCCGTTGAGCCGCACGTTCTCCCGCCCCGAGAGCTCGGGGTGGAAGCCGGAGCCGACCTCGAGGAGCGCCGCGACGCGACCGTTGACACGGATCGACCCGCGGTCGGGGGTCAGGATCTTCGCGATCGTCTTCAGGAGCGTCGACTTGCCCGACCCGTTGTCGCCGATCAGCCCGAACGTGCCGCCCTGCGGGATCTCGAAGGACACGTCGTCGAGGGCCCAGAACTCCTCGAACACCGCTCGCCGGCGCCGCATCACCGCGGACTTCAGCGTCTGGTTGCGCTCGTGGTAGATGCGGAAGCGCTTGGCGACGTGGTCGACCTCGATGGAGGCAGTCACGACGACGCGCCGTTCCGCACGACCCGCGCGCTCATCCGCGCCCCACGTTCCGCCGCACCGCACGCAACGGACGGGTGACCCGCCACGACACGGATCCCTCGAGCAGCCGCAGCCGCTCCTCGCTGGCCGCGAGCCGCTCGTGCACGGCCGCCAGCGCTGCCGTCTGCTCCGCGTCCCGCTGGTCGGCCGAGGCGAGGCGGCTCTGGATGTCGGCGCGCTCGCCGCGAGCGTGCCGGAGAGCATCCTCGAGCTCGGCGCGCTCGGGCTCGAGCGCGTCGGCGCCCTGACCGGACTCGACGCGGGCGAGCTGGGCCGTCAGCCGGGCTCGCTGCTCGCGCACCGCGGCCAGCTCCTCACGCACCCGCTCCCGTTCCGCGGAGGACTCCACGGCGAACCTCTCGGAGACCTGGTCGGCCAGGATGTACGACGATCCTCCGGCGACCTCGTCGAAGGCGCGGAAGCGGGGCTCGCGGTCGAACACGACGACGGAGTCGTAGAAGTGCACGCCACCGAGCTGACGCGCCCACACCGACGAGCGGTCGAGGTCGCGGTGGTGCTGCGAGTTCAGGTCGTCGGTCCGTGCCCGTGCCCAGGCGACGAACGACCCGGGCTCGTCCAGCCCGCCGCCGAAGGCCGGCCAGTACGAGGTGTGGGTGTCCTCGACGATGAGCAGCCCGTCCTCGGCGATGAGCGGGAAGAGCGTCTCCGCCGTCACGATCTGCTGCTGCATCGTGTGACCGCCGTCGTCGATGACGACGTCGAACGGGCCGTAGGTGTCGTGCAGGCGCCGGAGGAACGCGGGGTCCGCCTGGTCGCCCAGCTCGACGACGAACCGCCCGTCGACGGCCCGCACCGCGGCCTCGTCGATGTCGGCCCCGACGATGACCGCGTCCTTGCCGAAGTACCGCTGCCACATGGTGAGCCCGCCGCCGCGGTACACGCCGATCTCGAGCACACGGACAGGGCGTCCGCGGTAGCGCTCGAGGTGGCGGTGGTAGATCGGGAAGTAGTGCGGCCACTTGTGCAGGACCCCGCCCGCGCGGTTGGCGAGGAAGTAGGAGTAGAGCGGGTTCTCCGCCAGCTCGGCCCAGCGGTCACCCAGGTAGAAGGCCGCTCGGTAGCACTCGTTGATGATGTCCTTCTCGGCGCCCTCGTCGGCGAGCGCATCGCCGAGGAGCCGCGCCGTCTCGACCGACGACTCGCCCGACTCGAGCACCTCGGTCAGCCGGGCCCGCTGCGACTCGGGGATCCCGTCCGTCTCCCCCAGGATCTGGAGGGCGTGGGCGGGATCGCTCCTCGAGACCGAGTACAGGACCCGGGCGATGGTGGTTCGGTCGAGCATCACTCACTCCTCTGCGTGACGTCGCGGGGCTGCTGTGCTGCCCGGCGCCGTCGCGGGGCCGTCCGTCGGTCGACGGTCTCGTGTGTGCACGTCACAGGCGCCGGACGGCGTCGCGGTGGAGCGTGCAACGCGAAACGCTACCAGCGACTCGTCCGACGGCCGCGACCGGGCTCGTGCCTGCGCCGAAACCCGCTCGGCTACGCTGTGGTGGCCTTTCCCGCGTACCCGGAGGTTCCTCTCGTGCACCTGCTCGTCACCGGCGGAGCCGGCTTCATCGGCTCCAACTTCGTCCACCAGACCGTGCGCGAGCGTCCCGACGTGCAGGTCACCGTGCTCGACGCGCTGACGTACGCGGGCGACGAGCGGAGCCTGGACCCGGTCGACGGGAAGATCGTGTTCGCCAAGGGTGACGTCGCCGACCCGGACGTCGTCGACAGCCTCGTCAAGGACGTCGACCTGGTGGTCCACTTCGCCGCCGAGTCGCACAACGACAACTCCCTGCACGACCCGTGGCCGTTCCTGCGCACGAACATCATCGGCACCTACCAGCTGCTCGAGGCGGTGCGGCGCCACGACGTGCGGTTCCACCACATCTCGACGGACGAGGTCTACGGCGACCTCGAGCTGGACGACCCGGCGAAGTTCACGCCGGACACCCCGTACAACCCCTCGAGCCCCTACTCGTCGACGAAGGCCGCGTCGGACCTCCTGGTCCGGGCCTGGGCCCGCAGCTTCGGGGTCCGCGCGACGATCTCCAACTGCTCGAACAACTACGGGCCCTACCAGCACGTGGAGAAGTTCATCCCGCGGCAGATCACCAACGTCATCGACGGGGTGCGCCCCAAGCTCTACGGCTCGGGCGAGAACGTGCGCGACTGGATCCACGTCGAGGACCACAACAGCGCCGTCTGGGCGATCATCGAGCGCGGCCGTCTCGGCGAGACGTACCTCATCGGGGCGGACGGCGAGGAGAACAACAAGACCGTCGTCGAGGACATCCTCGAGATCATGGGGCAGCCGGCCGACGCGTACGACCTCGTGAGCGACCGGCCGGGGCACGACCTGCGCTACGCGATCGACTCCACGAAGCTCCGCGACGACCTCGGCTGGGAGCCGCGGTACCCGAACTTCCGGGCCGGGCTCGAGGCGACGGTGGCCTGGTACCAGGCGAACGAGGCGTGGTGGCGGCCGCAGAAGGACGCCACCGAGGCCAAGTACGCCCAGCTGGGTCGCTGATCTGCACAGATCCTCCACGACGCCCGTGCGTGCGCTCCCCCGGAGAGACGGGTGGCGCTCCTACGATCGTCCGGTGACCTCCCGCCACGCTGCTGTTCAGCGCCCTCGTGCCGCCCGGCACTCCCGTCGTGTGCGCACCCACGGCGTCGTCCGTGGGATCGCGCTCGGCGTCGTCGCCGTCGTCGTCTTCGGCGCGAGCGGGGTGGCCGCGGTCGCAGCCAAGCTGAACGGCAACATGGAGAAGGTCGACGTCTCGGCGCTCGTGAACCCGATGCCCTCGGCGACCACGGAGCCCGACCCCGACGACCCGAACGCCGGCCAGGCCGTGAACATCCTGATCCTCGGCTCCGACCAGCGCGACGGTGTGAACGCCGAGATCGGTGGCGAGGCCGCGGGCATGCGCTCCGACACGACGATGGTCCTGCACATCTCCGCCGACCGGTCGCGGGTCGAGCTCGTGTCCATCCCGCGCGACTCCCTGGTGGACATCCCGTCGTGCACGATGACGAACGGGAAGACCACCCGCGCGACCCACGGCATGTTCAACTCGGCCTTCGCGACGGGCTGGGACAACGGCGGCGACATGACGTCGGCCGCCGCCTGCACGATCAACACGGTGCAGCTCAACACCGGCCTCACCATCGACCACTTCGTCGTCGTCGACTTCGCCGGCTTCCAGCAGATGGTCACGTCCATCGGCGGGGTGCCCATGTGCATCCCGACGAAGATGGAGTCCCAGCTGGCGGGGCTGTCGCTCCAGCCTGGCTTCCAGACGCTCGACGGCCCGACGGCCCTCGCCTACGCCCGGGCGCGCAAGGGTCCCGGGGTGGGCGACGGCTCGGACACGAACCGCATCGGGAACCAGCAGAAGCTCATCGCCGCGATGGTCCGCGAGGTCCTCTCCCGGGACGTCCTGACCAACCCGCAGAAGCTGATCTCGTTCCTGAGCGCTGCGACGGGCTCGCTGACGACGGACAACGGGATGTCGATCGGCAACATGACCGGCCTCGCCTACAACCTTCGCAACATCAGCAGTGGCAACATCACCTTCATGACGATCCCGTTCGCCCCCGCGAAGTCGGACCCCAACCGGGTCGAGTGGACGTCCGCGGCCGACGCCGTGTGGGCGAACATGGCCAACGACGTGCCGGCTCTCGGCGAGGCCCCGACGGCACCTGCCACGACGGCCCCTCCCGCGGCCCCGGACGCCACCGCCGCCCCGGAGGTCCCGGCGACGCCGGTGCAGCCGACCCCGGTGGAGACGAAGAAGGCCGGGCACGAGGCGTTCAGCGTCGACGACACGACGGACGTCTGCTGACGCATGGCTTCCGACGAGCGGACCTCGCGCACACCCCCGCCGAGCTTCGCGCCCGGTGCCTCGGCCCGTCCGGCACGTCCGGCCGACGCCGAGCCGATCGTGGTCGGCCGGCCGTCTCGTCCGGCGACGCCGCACCGGGCAACCCGCGCTCCGGCCGCAGGTGAGGGGCGGACGCCCCGACCTTCAGCCGGCTCCACCGACGCCCGGCCATCGGCGGGCCGCCCGCCGACCATCGCCCCCGCGGGGCAGGGCGCACGGCCGGCTCGAGCCTCCGAGCGCGTCCCGGTCCCGGGACGCTCCGGTCAGCAGGCGACCCCCGCTGCCGCGCCGGCCACCGCGCCCCGGTCCATGTCGTCACGGCCGGCGACGAGTCGCCCGGCGCAGCCGGTCCGGCCCGCCGGTGGGCGTCCGCCCGCCGGGCCGACCGGCCCCCGGCCACCGGCACCGACCGCGCAACCCGGGTCGCGGCGCAGCCGGAAGGCTCTCGTCGGCGGTGTCGCGGCCCTGGTCGTGGTCGCCCTGCTCGCCTGGCCGATCGGTCTCGCGGTGTGGGCCAACGGCAAGGTCCAGCACACTCCGGCGCTCAGCGGGGCCGCGAACACCCCGGGCACCACGTACCTGCTCACCGGCTCGGACTCGCGCGCCGACGGTGGCATCGCGCAGGACGGGACCGAAGGTTCCCGCACCGACACCATCCTGCTGCTGCACGTGCCGGACAGCGGCCCGACGGCCCTGATCTCGCTGCCCCGGGACACCTACGTGGAGATCCCCGGGAACGGCGCGGCGAAGCTCAACGCGGCGTTCTCCTGGGGACAGGCGCCTCTGCTCGTCCAGACGGTGGAAGGTCTCACCGGACTCACCGTCGACCACTACGCCGAGATCGGGATGGCGGGGGTCGAGCAGATCGTCGACGCGGTGGGCGGCGTGAACCTGTGCCACGACGCCGACGTGAACGACGCCGACTCCGGCATGGTCTGGGTGGCGGGCTGCCACGACGTCGACGGCACCCAGGCACTGGCGTTCGCCCGGATGCGCAAGGCGGACCTCACCGGCGACGTCGGTCGGGCGGAGCGCCAGCGTCAGCTGATCGGCGCCGTGATGGGCAAGGTCGAGCCGGCGTCGCTGGTGCTCAACCCCGGGAAGCAGGTGGCGCTCATCGACGCGGGCACCGGGGCGCTCACCGTCGACGACGACGCGGGGATCGTCGACCTGGCGAAGCTCGCGCTCGCGTTCAAGGCCGCGAACGGCGAGGGCGGCATCACGGGGACGCCCCCGATCGTGAGCATCGACTACCGTCCCGGCAACGGCGCGGGGTCGACAGTGCTGCTCGACCCGGACGCGACCCCGGGCTTCTTCGCGGCGATCCGCGACGGATCCCTCCCGCCCGGCCCCGTCGGGGGCATGCCGGTCGGCTGACCGTCCGTGGGCGAGTCGGCGTCGCCGACGCCGAGCCGCTCGCTCAGACGCTGAGCCGCTCGCTCAGACGCTGAACCCCACGCTCGGCCGTGCCGACGTCTGGGCGCGGAGACGCTCGCCCTTGCCGTCGGCCTGACCCTGCAGGTCCTGCTGGAAGGCCTCCATGGCCGCACGCAGCCGCACCGCCTGCTCGCCGTCGCCCGAGGCGAGGATGCGCACCGCGAGCAGGCCCGCGTTGCGCGCTCCCCCGATCGAGACGGTCGCCACGGGGACCCCGGCCGGCATCTGCACGATCGAGAGCAAGGAGTCCATGCCGTCCAGGTAGGCGAGCGGCACGGGGACGCCGACCACGGGCAGCGTCGTGACCGCGGCGAGCATGCCCGGCAGGTGCGCGGCACCGCCGGCGCCGGCGATCACCACCCGCAGGCCCCGAGCCGCGGCGCTGCGGCCGTACGCGATCATCTTCTCGGGCTGGCGGTGCGCGGAGACCACGTCGATCTCGACGGGGACGTCGAACTCGGCGAGCACCTCGGCGGCTGCCTTCATGACCGGCCAGTCCGAGTCCGAGCCCATGACGATCCCCACCTGGGCCTGCGCTGCCATCACCGTCTCCGTCCTGACGCCGTCCCGGTGACGCCGCGCGCCCATCATGTCCCAGGCGCAGCGGACCGTGCCGCCCCCGGGAGCCCTGTTCGCGTCAGGCGGACGACTCGCCCCGCAGCAGCGCCGCCGCGGCGACCGCACGACGGCGCACGTCGGCAAGATCCTCGCCGCTCACGTTCACGTGCCCGAGCTTGCGTCCCGCGCGCACCTCCTTGCCGTACAGGTGCACCTTGGCGCCCGCGTCCAGGACGGCGACGTCCCCGAGCGCCGCGGTCGGGTCCGGCAGGGCGCTGCCCAGCACGTTCGCCATGACCGTCCACGCGGAGCGTGCCGACGTGTCGCCGAGCGGGAGGTCGAGCACGGCCCGCAGGTGCTGCTCGAACTGGCTCGTCACGGACCCGTCGATGGTCCAGTGCCCGGAGTTGTGCGGTCGCATCGCCAGCTCGTTCACCAGCACCCGGGGCGGGCCGCCGTCCGCGCCCTCGACCTCGAAGAGCTCCACGGCCAGCACCCCGGTGACGCCGAGGCCGGTGGCGATCCGGGTGGCGACGTCGATCGCCTCGGCCTCGGTCGCCGCGTGCAGACCGGGCGCGGGAGCCACGACCTCGGCGCAGACACCGTCGCGCTGCACCGACTCGACGACGGGCCATGCGCGCGCCTCACCGGAGGGTCGACGCGCCACGAGCACCGCGAGCTCGCGCGTGAACGGGACCTTCTCCTCGGCGAGCAGGGGCGCTCCCGACCCGTCCGCCGCGGCCGCCAGCCAGTCGGCGACCTCGTCGGGGCTGCGGACGACGCGCACGCCCTTGCCGTCGTACCCGCCGCGCGCGGTCTTGACCACCGCGACACCGCCGACCGTCCCGAGGAAGTCGGCGAGGTCGGAGGCCGAGCCCAGGGCGGTCCAGCGCGGGACCGGCAGGCCGAGCGCGGCCAGCCGCGACCGCATGACGATCTTGTCCTGGGCGTGCACGAGCGCCGCGGCGTCGGGCCGCACCGCGACCCCGGCACCCTCGAGCCGGTCGAGCAGCGCGTTCGGGACGTGCTCGTGCTCGAAGGTCAGCGCGTCGGCACCCTCCACCAGGCGAGCGATCGCCGCCTCGTCGGACGCTGCGCCGACGGGGGCGTCGACGACCACCTGCGCCGCGGACGACGTCGGGCTCTCGACGAGGACCCGCAGGTGCACGCCGAGCGCCGCTGCCGGCGACGCCATCATGCGGGCGAGCTGCCCACCACCGACCACGGCCACCACGGGTGCTGTCACGGGCGACGACACTAGCCGAGCCACGCCAGCGCGCCGAAACGCTTCGCCCCGGACCCCGGTCGCGGTGGTCCCAGGCTCGCGGGCTATCCTCTCGTGACCGAACGACAGCACCGGAGGCGTTTCCATGAGCTCGAGCGACGAGCTGACCGACAGCCCGCCGGTCTCGGCGAGCCCGCTGGTCCCTGTCGCACCCGCCCTGCGCGCCGCCGCGCTCCGGGCACGCGCGTACGAGCTCGCGCGGTTCCTGTCGGTCGGCGGGGTCGCGTTCGTCGTCGACCTCGGCCTGTTCAACCTGCTGCGGTTCGGACCGGGCCAGGTGCTCGAGCACAAGCCGCTCACGGCCAAGATCATCTCGCTCGTCGCCGCCACCCTGGTGTCCTGGCTGGGCAACCGGCACTGGACGTTCTCCCGGCACCGCACGGACCGCCGGACCCGCGAGCTCCTCGTGTTCGCAGCGATCAACATCGGCTGCGCGGCGATCCCCGTCCTCACGCTCGCGTTCTCGCACTACGTGCTGACGCTGACCACCCCGCTCGCGGACAACGTCGCGACGGTGATCGGGATCGGCATCGGCACCGTGCTGCGGTACGCGGGGTACAAGCGCTGGGTGTTCACGGGCGCCGCCGGACATCCCGACCGCTAGTCCCCCGTCGGACGGCACGCCTCAGACGAGGTAGCGCCGCATCATCGTCATGACGTTGACGGTCTCGAGCAGCTCGAGCAGCACCATCACGGTCACGACCGTCGTGATGCTGATCTGGTCGGTGAGGACCAGGCCGCCCAGCGCCAGGACGGCGAGGACCACCCGGGCCACCAGCACCATCGACTCGCGGCGCATCGCACGGGACGCCCGGCCGACGCACGCGGTCATGCACAGGATGTTGATCGTGTAGAGCGTCGCCCACCCGGCGAAGAGGGCGCCCTGGGCGAGCACGTAGTCGTAGTTGGGGCCCAGGACCTGGAGCACGACCCAGCCCGAGCACAGGTAGAGGACCGGGAGCCCGAGGACGAGCGCCGGCAGGAGCCGCATGATCTGCCGGCGGACCGTCACTCCGGACGCGGCCCGCACGGTGGCCGGCAGCACGATGCTCTGCAGCACGAACACCGCCTGCACCGCGATGAGGACCGTGCCCGAGAAGTACGCCGAGTACTGCGCGTACTCCAGGTCGGTCCCGCCGATCCGCAGGGTGAACTTGTCGATGTACATGATCGCGACCGCGAAGACGGTGGTCGGCGCGGCGTACCGGGCGAACGAGATCAGCTGCCGGCGGGTCTGCGAGGTCGTGTGCCACGGAGCGGTCTGGTGGCGGACGAGCGCGACGTACGCACCGACCGCGAGCAGTGCCGCGACGACGACGAGGATCGAGAACGTGCTCCAGGCCGGCGTGCCCAGGACCAGCACGGCCACGAGGGCGCCGACGACGATGAGGCCAGCCTCGACGACCTTGACCACCGCGACGGCGCCGACCCTGCCGAGGGCGGCCGTCAGCCGCTCCACCACCGCCCGCCACCCGGTGGCCATCCCGAACGCGGCGGCCAGCAGCACGAGCAGCTGCGTGGACCGGGTCAGCTGCGCGATCGGCTCCGAGGCGACCACGGCGACGACGAGCCCGACGACCGCCAGGACCGACGCCACGGTCAGGACGCTGCCGACGACGACCCCGCGCTGGTCCGCGGGCTGCCGCGCGAGGAGCCGGGGCGCCGCGAGCTCCAGGCCCGCGACGGCAAGGATGAACCACACCTGGGACAGCGCCAGGAAGAACCCGAAGTCCGCGAACCCGCTCGGGCTCAGCGACCGGGCGACGACGATCGTGAGCGCGAACATCCCGGCGCCGGAGGCAGCACCCCCGAGCAGGGACAGCACGGACAGCCGGCGGAGCGGCGCCGACTGCACGACCTCGCTCATGCGGTCGGAGCCAGGGCCTTGTCGAAGACGTCGAGCGTGCGGGCCGCCGTGGACTCCCACGAGAACCGTGCCGCCTGGTCCCGCCCGAGCTCCGCCGCCCGGCGCATGCGGTCCGGGTCGGTGGCGACGATCGTCATGCCGTCCGCGATGGACTGCAGCGAGTGCGGGTCGACGTAGATCGCGGCGTCGCCCCCGACCTCGCGGTACACCGGGATGTCGCTGAGCAGGACCGGCAGCCCGATGAGCATCGCGTCGAGCGCCGGGAGGCAGAAGCCGTCGTGGAACGAGGGGATCGCGAGCGCCGCCGCGCTGGCGAGCAGGTGGTCCATCTCCTCGGTCGTGACCCAGCCGCGCAGGTCCACCCAGTCCTGCATCCCCACCTCGTCGACGATCGGGATGAGCGGGTCGTCGCCCTTGCTGCCGGTGATCACGAGGCGCGGCCGGACGTCCTCGGGCACCAGGGGCAGCGCCCGGATGAGCGAGCCCCAGTTCTTGTGCCCCAGCCGGTTCCCGGTCGCCAGGATGACGTTCTCCGGCGTGCTGGTCCGCAGCCGTGCGGCGGCCTCGCGGACGGATCCCGCGAGCGGGATCACGTCGAGCCGCTCCCGGGGGTAGTGCAGGTGCTTGTCGATGTCGCGGGCCGAGGACTCGCTGATCGTGATCATCCGGGTCGCGTTCTTCGCGACCATGGACTCCATCCACTGCGCAGGCTTCACGAAGAGCTGCGACGGCATGTGCTCCGGGTTCGTCCAGTAGAGCAGGTCGTGCATCGACACCACCGTCGGGACCGACGAGCGGCGGGGGCCCAGCAGCGACGGGCAGTGGATCAGGTCCGCACCCAGCCGGTCGGCCCAGCGCGACACGCCCTGGAGCTCGGCCCAGGACCACCGGAAGCGGTTGAGGCCGAGGATGTTGCCGCTGATGCCCGAGTCGACCACGCGGCCCGGGAACCAGTCCGGGTCCGACGCGACGAACTCGGTGCTGCCGAGGGCCGTGAACGTGTACCGGTCGGTGTCCCGCAGCGCGGAGTAGAGCTCGCGCGCGTAGGTCTCGATCCCGCCCTTCGTCCCGGTCCAGAACAGCATGTCGACCAGGACGTTCGGGCGCGCCGTGGCGGTCACGCCCCGACCAGCTCGTCCAGCACCGTCGCCAGCAGGGACAGCTCGGCGCCGAGCTCGCCCTCCCGGTTGCCGACGAACAGGCCGTTCGTGTCGATGAGGTCCGCGTTGCTGAGCTCGCCGTGCACCGAGTGGTCGAGCCACCGCATGACCGGGTTCTTCGCGAAGTTGCCGGCGACGATCGGACGGCACTCCACGCCGGCGGCCTGCAGCGCCCGGACCACGTCGGCTCGGCCGAACGGCGCGTCGGGACGCACCACCATGCTGAAGCCGAACCAGCTCGACTCGCCGATCTCCCGCTGCACGATGAACTGCGGGTAGCGGGACATGAGCTCGAGGTACTGGGTGGCGTTGCGCCGGCGGTCCGCCACGAACCCGGGCAGCTTGGCGATCTGCTCGATCCCGACGGCGGCGCTCATCTCGAGCGGCCGGACGCTGTACCCGGGCAGCACGAACTTGAACGACTCCTCGAAGGGGTCGTCGCTCTTCTCGCCCGTCACGTGGTTGAACTTGGGCAGGTTGCGCGTCCAGCCGTGCGCCCGCAGCGTGAGGAGGATGTGGTACAGCTCCTCGTCGGCGGTGCAGATGACGCCGCCCTCCATGGTGGAGATGTGGTGCGAGAAGAAGCCGCTGAAGCTGCCCATCACACCGTGGGTCCCGCACTGGCGGTCACCGAAGGTCGCACCGAGCGACTCGCAGTTGTCCTCGATGAACTCGATGCCGCGCGGCTCGCAGATGGCGCGGATGCGGTCGAAGTCGTTCGCGTTGCCGAGGAGGTTCACCACCATGACCAGCCGCGTGCGGTCGCTGATGGCGGCCTCGAGCGCGTCCAGGTCGTAGTTCAGCGTCTCGGCGTCGATGTCCACGAACTTCAGGTGCAGCCCGTACTGGCTCAGCGGGTAGTAGGTGGTCGGCCACGACACCGCGGGGACGATCACCTCGTCGCCCGGCTGGAGGGGGTTCACCTTGCGGTAGCGCAGGGCGGCGGCCATGAGGAGGTTCGCGGTGCTGCCGGAGTTCACGGCCACGCAGTAGGGCGTGCCCAGGTACTCGGCGAACACCCGCTCGTACTCGAGGGTCTCGTTCGCCATCGTGAACTGGCCGCTGGCGATGACGCGCTGCAGAGCGGCGTACTCGGCGTCGTCCCAGGACGACTGCGACAGGGAATAGCGGATGTCTCGGGGTGACGCCGTCATGCAAAGGTCTCCGTCATCGGGGCTCGTCGTTCCTGCTCCACGTACCACTGCCACGTCGAGCGCATGCCGTCCTCGAGCGAGTGCTGAGGAGTCCAGCCGAGGTCATGGATCCGGCTCGTGTCGAGCTCGCGCCGCAGGACACCCTCGGGCTTGGTGGCATCGAAGGCTATCTCACCGTCGAATCCGACGATGCCCGCTGCGAGCTCGGCGATCTCGCGGACGGACGTGTCGCCCCGCGGTCCCGCGTTCACGACCGACGGGGGGTGCTCCTGGTCCAGGAGCACCAGGCACGCCGCCGCGAGGTCGTCCGCGTGCATCAGCTGCCGCCGCTGACTGCCCGAGCCCCACACGACGACCTGCTCGCGGCCGTCGGCGACCGCATCCCCGAACCGGCGCAGCGTCGCGGCCACGACGTGGGCCGTCGCGAGGTCGAACCGGTCGCCCGGGCCGTACAGGTTGCACGGCATCACGGAGTGGTACGTGACGCCGTGCTGGGCGCTGTACGCCTCGCACAGCCGCGCCCCCACCAGCTTGGCCAGGCCGTACGGCCGGGTCGACGGGTCCAGCTCCGCGGTCTCGAGGGCGTCCTCCGAGATCGGCTGCGGCGCGGCCGCCGGGTACGCGTTGGCGCTGCCGACGAACAGGAGCCGCTCGACGCCTGCCGCGAGGCTCGCCGCGAGCACGTTGCCCTGGATGCGCAGGTTCTCGTCGAGGAACTCGACCGGGCGCGCCAGGTTGGCACCGAGACCGCCCACCCGCCCGGCCCCGAGGACGACCACGTCCGGCCGGCCGGCCGCGATGGCGGCGAACGTCGCCTCACGGTCCCGGAAGTCGACCCGCTCCTCGCCCTGGGCACAGACGTCCCCACGGGAGCGCACGGCCCGACCCAGGGCCGACCCGACGAGCCCCGTGTGGCCCGCGACGTAGATCCGGCGCGTCAATCGTTGGCCCCGGACCGCGCCGCGACGACGTGTCCGGCGTCGCGCAGCGTGCGCTCCTGGCGGGCGAGCTCCAGGTCGTTGTCCACCATGAGCTGCACGAGCTCGTCGATGCCGACCTTCGGCTGCCAGCCGAGCACCGTCCGCGCCTTCGTCGCGTCGCCCTGCAGCGCCTCGACCTCGGCGGGCCGGAAGTAGCGGGGGTCGACCTCGACGTACTGCTCCCAGTCGAGGCCGAGGCGTCCGAAGACCTTCTCGACGAACTCCCGGACGGAGTACATCTGGCCCGTCGCGATCACGAAGTCGTCCGGAGTGTCGTGCTGGAGGATCAGCCACATCGCCTCGACGTAGTCCCGGGCGTGGCCCCAGTCGCGCTTGGCGTCGAGGTTGCCGAGATAGAGCTTCTCCTGCAGACCGAGGGAGATGCGCGTGGCCGCACGCGTGATCTTGCGCGTGACGAAGGTCTCGCCGCGGCGCTCCGACTCGTGGTTGAACAGGATGCCGTTCGAGGCGAAGAGCCCGTAGGACTCGCGGTAGTTGATGGTCTGCCAGTAGGCGTACAGCTTGGCCACCGCGTACGGGCTGCGGGGGTGCATCACCGAGGTCTCGGACTGCGGCGGCGGCGTGGCCCCGAACTGCTCCGAGGTGCCCGCCTGGTAGTACCGGACCTGGCGGTCGGTGCGCTGCGAGTAGTCCCGGATCGCCTCGAGCAGCCGCAGCGTGCCGAGCCCGTCCACGTCGGCCGTGTACTCGGACTGGAAGAAGGACACCCCGACGTGCGACTGGGCCCCGAGGTTGTACACCTCGACGGGCTGCACCTTCTCGACGATCTGGCGCAGACCGGTGCCGTCGGCGAGGTCGCCGTAGTGGATGAACAGCCGCGCCTCGGGGTCGTGCGGGTCCTTGTACAGGTGCTCGATGCGGTCCGTGCCGAACGTGCTCGACCGGCGCACGATCCCGTGCACCTCGTAGCCCTTCTGAAGCAGGAGCTCGGCCAGGTACGAACCGTCCTGCCCGGTGATACCGGTGACGAGTGCCTTCTTCATCGTGGCAGCCAATCTAGGAATGTGGGTCGGATGGTGTGGCGATCAAAAAACTGCGTCAGAGTCTCCCACGCACCGAGGGGACGCCCGCCGCCGTGGACGGCACGCGACAGCGTCCGTCGGACGGCTGCGTCGAGGGGTGCACGGCCGGGGAGCGCCGGCGTGGAGGGGTCGTGCGCTCCGTCCGGGAAGGGAGGGCACGCGGCGACGACACCTGGTCAACTCTACCCACGCCGCCGGGCGCGACCGGCCACGCGCGGTCCTGCGCCGAGCTCAGGGGACGTCGGCCTGCACGACCAGGGCGTCGCCCGCGGCGGTCACGTGCCCGTCCGTCGCCAGCACGAACGCCGACTGCCCCCGGGTGAGCGAGAACGACTGGCCGGACCCGGTCGAGAGCTCGGCCTCGCCCTCGAGGCAGAGCATGATCCGGGGTCCGCGGCCGGGGATGCGGATGGGCCCCTCGTCGGTCAGACGCGTCACGGACAGCTCGAAGTCGTCGACCGGCGCGTAGTAGATGCGGGTCGACGTGAAGACGCGCTCGGGGGCGATCCGGATCGGCGGTGCGGCGACGCAGTCCACGTTGCTCAGCAGCTCGGCGACGTCGACGTGCTTCGTGGTCAGGCCCGCGCGGAGCACGTTGTCCGAGTTGGCCATGATCTCGACCCCGACGCCGCGCAGGTAGGCGTGCACCGCGCCGGCCGGGATGAACAGCGCCTCCCCGGGGCGGAGCGTCACCGGGTTGAGGAGCACGGACGTGACCGCGCCGGGGTCGCCCGGGTAGGCGGCCGCGAGGCGGATGACCGTGCGGTCGGTGCGCGGCGACGGCGACCCCTCCGCGAGCCGCCGGGCGCAGGCGTCGGCGAACTTGGCGACGTCGGCCGCCGACGGGCGCGTGTCGGGGAGCAGGAGCCACTCGAACGCCCCGCGCACGCCGGTGGACGTCGGGTCGTCCACCAGCAGCGCGTGCAGGTCGGCCGCGAGGGGCGCGTCCAGCTCGGCGAGGAGCTCGGCGGCCCGGCGAGGCGCCCGGAAGCCGACCATCGCGTCGAGCCGGGTCAGTGCGTACACCAGCTCCGGCTTGTGGTTCGCGTCGCGGTAGCTGCGCTCGGGCGCGTCGACGGGGACGCCCGCGGCCTCCTCGCGCGCGAAGCCGGCGCGGGCGCGCTCGATGGCGGGGTGCACCTGCAGCGACAGCGGGGCGTCCGCGGCGATGATCTTGAGCAGGTAGGGCAGCTGCGAGCGGAACCGGGAGGCGACGTCGGCGCCCAGGTGGAGGTCGGGGTCCGCGGCGATGAGCTGGTCGAGCGGCACCGGGCCGTCGGCCGTCTCCGCGACGGCGGGCGCGCGCGTGTGGGCGCCGAACCACGCCTCCGCCACCGGGCGACCGTCCGGGATCCTCGCGAGCGCGTCCGGGATGGCCGTCGTCGAGCCCCACGCGTAGTCCTGCGTCGCGGGTGTGATGCGGTACACGGCTGTGCTCTCCTGCGGTGCTCGTCGGCCAGGTGGCGTCCCAGATTACTGGGCGGTCGCCCGTCCCTGGGCGACGGTCCGGGTGATACCGCCCGGATCGGTCATCGTCGGCGCCGGTCCATCCGCGCCGAGACCACCGCACCCAGCGGGAGCACGACGTCGGGCCGCATCGAGGCCGGCACGCCCGAGAGGAACAGCGCGAACACGGCCGGCCGACGCTGGGCCAGCTCGAGCCGCCCCCCGTCGGCGGACGCCAGGTCGCGGGCGAGCGCGAGGCCGAGGCCGGTGCCCTTCCCGGACGTCACCTCGCGCTCGAAGATCCGCGGGGCCAGGTCGTCCGGCACGCCGGCACCCTCGTCGGCCACCTCGACGACCACCGCGCCCGACGGCCCGCTCGGCCGGGAGCGCACGGTCGTGGTGCCGGCACCGTGCCGCAGGGAGTTCTCGATGAGCGTCGCGATCACCTGGGCGAGCGCCCCCGGCGTCGCGAGCACCTGGGTCGAGCGGTCGACGTCGACGACCAGACGCCGTCCCGACGCGAGGAACGTCGGCTGCCACTCCTCCTCCTGCTGGTGGACGACCTCCAGCAGGCGCACGGCCTCGGTCGTGCCGCCCTGCAGCCTGCGGGAGCTGGCCAGCAGGTCGTCGACGACCCGCACGAGCCGCTCGACCTGCTCGAGCGAGATCCGGGCCTCCTCGCTCACGTCGGGGTCGTCCGTGGCGACCATGATCTCCTCGAGCCGCATGGACAGCGCCGTGAGCGGGGTGCGCAGCTGGTGGGAGGCGTCGGAGGCGAACTGTCGCTCGGCCGCCAGCCGCGCGGCCATCCGGTCCGCGCTGCGCGCGAGCTCGGCGGCGACGAGGTCGATCTCCTCGACGCCGGACGGCTCGAGGCGTGGCCGCACCTGGCCGGCGCCGAGCTGCTCCGCGGACGCCGCCAGGTAGACGAGCGGCGCGGTCAGGCGGTTGGCCTGCCAGATCGCCATCGCGATACCGGCGGCGAACGCGACGACGGCCGCGACCACCACGAGCGCGATCACGCGGGCGCTGAGCCAGAAGACGTCCCACCACGACACGTACAGCGTGACCGTCGCGCCGGTGTCGGACGCCTCCTCCACCGACAGCGAGCGGCCCTGGATCCGGTCTCCCGCCTGGTAGATCTCGCCGTCGGGGGTGCGGACGATCACGGAGGCCGGGATCTCCCCCACGTCGCCGGTGTAGTTCTCGAGCATCCGGTCCGTGAGGTCGACGTCCTGCTCGACGCGGAAGTCGACGGCCCGAGCGGCCGACTCGGCGCGCGCGGACAGCGCCTGCATCTCGTTCTCCCGGACCAGCTGGGCGCCGAGGAACGCGAGCGGGAAGCCGAGCAGGACCACCGCGACGGTGACCGCGGCGATCGTCGCCTGCAGGACGCGACGACGCAAGGCTCAGCCCCGCTCGGCGCTCGCGCCGCCCGTCTCGAACCGGAAGCCCATGCCGCGCACCGTCGTGACGTAGCGCGGGGCGTTGGCGTCGTCGCCGAGCTTGCGGCGCAGCCAGGAGACGTGCATGTCGAGCGTCTTGGTCGAGCCCGTCGGGTCCGAGCCCCAGACCTCGCGCATGAGGGTCTCGCGCGCGACGACGGTGCCGGCCGCCCCGACGAGCACCCGCAGCAGGTCGAACTCCTTGGCGGTCAGGTGCAGCTCCCGCTCGCCCTGGAACGCGCGGTGCGCGGCGACGTCGACGCGGACGTTCTGCGCGTGCAGCTCGTCCTCGTCGCCCGGGTCCCCGACGCTGCGGCGCAGCAGCGCCCGGACGCGCGCCAGCAGCTCGGCGAGCCGGAACGGCTTGGTCACGTAGTCGTCGGCACCGGCGTCGAGCCCGACCACGAGGTCGACCTCGTCGGCGCGGGCCGTCAGCACGAGCAGGGGGGTGGTCAGGCCGAGGTTGCGGATCGCGCGCGCGACGTCGAGGCCGTCCATGTCGGGCAGGCCCAGGTCGAGGACGACCAGGTCAGCCGCCGCGGCGCCGTCGATCGCACCTTGACCAGTACCTTGCACGCGCACGTCGTAACCTTCACGCCCGAGGGCGCGGGCCAAAGGCTCGGCAATCGCGGGATCGTCCTCGGCCAGCAGCACCTGGGTCATTCGCCCATGCTAGGTCATGGGACGGTCTTGACCGCCAGGGGGGCGCGCCCACATGTTCCCGTGAACCGGGTGCCCCTCCAGACGGACCATGACGGGAGCGGGGTCGTCCTGCGGGGGCACGTCGTGGCACGGCCGCGCGCCTACCCTCGTGGGGTGACGAGATGGGAACGCCTGCTGCGGTGGGAGGAGGCGCACCGGTTCGCGGTCGACGCGACCGGCACCGGGTTCCTGCTGCTGCTCATGGCGGCGACGTCGACGGACATCAACAGCGCCGCGGCGAACGCCACCCGCACCCTCGCCACCCCGCTGATCTCCATGCTGGTGGTCGCTCCCCTGGCCTGGCGGCGGGTCCGGCCGACCGCCTCCGCGGTCGCCGTCTACTCGGCCGCCCTGCTCCAGCTGGCGTTCTTCGCCCCGCTCGTCGTCCCCGCCGACCTGGCCGTCCTGCTCTCGCTGTACTCCGTCACGGTGCACGGCCCGCGGTGGGCGCACCGCGTCGCGATGGTCAGCACGCTTGTCGGCTCGGTCCTGCTCGGCATCGCGATGAACGGGTGGTTCGACGCCCCGGGAGCCGCGTCGACCGCGATCTTCACCGGTGTCCTCGCCCTCACGGTGTGGGCGTTCGGGCTCGTCCGGCGCTCGCGCCGGGAGACCATCGAGGCGCTGGTCGACCGGGCCGAGCGGCTCGAGGTCGAGCGCGACCAGCAGTCCCAGATCGCGACCGCGGCCGAACGGGCCCGGATCGCCCGGGAGATGCACGACATCGTCGCCCACTCGCTCACCGTCATGATCGCCCAGGCGGACGGTGGCCGGTACGCGGCCGACGCCGACCCCGCGGCCGCGACGAGGGCGCTCAGCACGATCGCCGAGACCGGCCGAGCCGCTCTCACCGACATGCGGCGGCTGCTCGGCGTGCTGCGGGGCGGCTCCGAGCCTCCCCCCTCGACGGGCGCCGTCCCCGTGCTCCCCGGCCCGGGCGGGCTGAGCCACGCCACGAGCCAGGGCTTCGCCCCGCAGCCTGCCGAGTCCGACGTCGGCGCGCTGGTCGAGCAGGTCCGGGCCAGCGGGCTGCGCGCCTCCCTGGTGCGCATGGGCGAGCCGCGGAACCTGCCTCCCGGCGCGGGCCTGACGGTCTACCGGATCGCCCAGGAGTCCCTGACCAACGTGCTCAAGCACGCCGGTCCCGATCCCAAGGTCACCGTGCTCGTCCAGTGGCTCCCCGACGCCATCGTGCTCGAGGTCAGCGACGACGGGCGAGGCGCGTCGGCGGACTCCGACGGGCTCGGTCAGGGGCTCGTCGGCATGCGCGAGCGCACCACGATGTTCGGGGGCACGATCAGCGCCGGCCCTCGCCCGGGCGGTGGCTTCCGCGTCCGCGCCGAGCTGCCCACCCCGACCGAAGCAGCATCCCCCAGCACATCCACCGACGAGAGGACCACACCCGTGCCGAGCACCCCGGACGAGGCGTCCCGATGAGCGGCGAGACGATCCGCGTCGCCCTGGTCGACGACCAGCAGCTGGTCCGGGCCGGGTTCCGCATGGTCATCGACTCGCAGGCGGACCTCGAGGTCGTGCTCGAGGCGGGCGACGGGGCCCAGGCCGTGCGCGCCCTGGCGCCGGCGGCGCGGACCGCCACCGGGCCGGTCGACGTCGTGCTCATGGACGTCCGCATGCCCACGATGGACGGGTTGACCGCGACCGCGCAGATCACCGCGCGGTCGACCGACGAGATCCCGGCCCCCCGCGTGATCGTGCTGACCACGTTCGACCTCGACGAGTACGTCCTGGCCGCCATCCGGGCGGGCGCGAGCGGGTTCCTGCTCAAGGACGCGCCCCCGGAGGAGATGCTCGCCGCCATCCGGACCGTGCACCAGGGCGACGCCGTCATCGCGCCGTCGAGCACCAAGCGGCTCCTGGAGCACCTCGTCACCGCCCTCCCGCCCGACGAGCCCGGCGGCCCGACCGACCCCGCGCGTCTCGCCGTCGCGGACCTCACCGACCGCGAGCGCGAGGTGCTCGTGCTGATGGCGCGGGGTCGCTCGAACACGGAGATCGGCGCCGACCTCTTCGTCGCCGAGGCCACGGTCAAGACGCACGTGGGCCGCATCCTCGCCAAGCTGCACGTCCGGGACCGGGTGCAGGCCGTCGTGATGGCGTACGAGACCGGTCTGGTGCGGCCGGGGTCCTAGTCGGACCACGGGATGACCGACGACCCGTCCGGGGCCTGATGTGCGGCCCCGGCGTGCGTCCGTAGCGTCGAGCACGTCATCACCGCACCCGAAGGAGCCCCTCCGTGGACACCACCGTCTTCCGCCCGCTCGACGAGGACCAGCCGCGCGTGCCGGGCGGGTCACCGGTCGCCGTGAGCGCCCGGTCGCTCACCAAGGTCTACGGCCAGGGTGCCGCCGAGGTCCGTGCGCTCGACGGGGTCGACGTCGACTTCGCGGCCGGCGCGTTCACCGCGATCATGGGTCCGTCCGGCTCCGGCAAGTCGACCCTGATGCACGTCCTGGCGGGTCTCGACGGGGCCACGGCGGGCACCGCGCGGCTCGGCGCCACCGAGATCACGGCGCTCGACGACACCGCGCTGACCCGCCTGCGCCGCGACCGCGTCGGGTTCGTTTTCCAGAGCTTCAACCTGCTGCCCATGTTCACGGCCGAGCAGAACATCCTGCTGCCGCTCGAGCTCGCCGGCACCACGGTGGACCGCGCGTGGTTCGACACCCTCGTGTCCACCCTCGGGCTCGGCCAGCGCCTGACGCACCGGCCGTCGGAGCTGTCCGGTGGCCAGCAGCAGCGGGTGGCGATCGCGCGCGCGCTCATCGCGAAGCCCGAGGTCGTCTTCGCCGACGAGCCCACCGGCAACCTGGACTCCCGGTCGGGTGCCGAGGTGCTGAGCTTCCTGCGCCGGTCCGTGCGCGAGCTGGGGCGCACGATCATCATGGTCACGCACGACCCGACGGCCGCGGCGTACGCGGACCGCGTGGTGCTGCTGGCGGACGGGCGGATCGCCGGCGACATCGCCGACCCGACCCCGGAGTCCGTCCTCACCGGCCTCGAGGCCCTCCGCACGCTCGACCAGGCGGCCCTCTGATGCTGCGGCTCACCTGGGCGCAGATGCGCCTCAGCCTCGGCCGGCTGACCGCCGCGGCCGTCGCCATCGCGATCGGCACGGCGTTCGTCGCGACCACCCTGATCGCCGGGAACGTGATGACCCGGACCGGCTACGACGCCGTCACCGCGACGCTCGCCGACGCCGACGTGGTCCTGAGCGGCGACGTGACCGACGACGAGCTCGACGCGGTGCGCGCCCTGCCGGACGTCCTGGCCGCGGACGTCCTGGCCCCCACCGGCATCGAGGTCCGCAAGGGCGGCACGAGCCGCTGGCAGCTGATGCTGCCCACCTCCGACGAGCCGCGGCTGAGCTCGCTGGTGGTCGAGGACGGCGCCGTACCCGCCGCCAGCGGCGAGATCGCCCTGCCGATCGCGACCGCGGAGGCCCTCGGGGTCGGTGTCGGTGACCGCGTGCAGGTCCGCTGGACCACGTCCGAGCCCGCCGACGACGCGACGGCCGAACCCACGCCGCCCCGCGAGGACGGCGAGGAGGTCTGGCGGACGGTCGACGAGGACGTGGTCGTGACGGGAATCGCCTCCGACCCGGGTTCTGCCTGGTCGCAGAGCGGCGGCGCGGGTCTCGTGACCCCTGCCGACGCCCTGCGCTGGAGCGGTGTCGAGTCGCTGACCGAGCTCGGCTCGACGACCCTCGTCGCCGCCGCCCCGGGTGTCGCTGCCACGGCCCTGCTGGACGCCGTCGGCCCGCTCGCGCCCGGCGCCGAGGCCCTCACCAGGGACGAGGCCGCCCAGGAGGCCGTCTCGGAGTTCTCCGACGGCGGGAACGTGCTCGTCACGGTCGTCCTCGGGTTCGCCGCGGTGGCGCTGCTCGTCGCCGCCCTGGTCATCGCGAACACGTTCCAGGTGCTGGTCGCGCAGCGCACCCGCACGCTCGCCCTCCTGCGCTGCGTCGGCGCCGGCAAGGGACAGCTGCGGCGCTCCGTGCTGCTGGAGGCGACGATCCTCGGGGTCGCCGCGTCGGTCGCCGGACTGGTCCTCGGCCTCGTGCTCGGCCAGTCGGCGTTGATGGTGCTGGGCCGTCTCGACCTCGGTGTGCCGCTGCCGTCCACCATCCAGGTGACCCCGCCGGTCGTGCTGCTCCCGCTCCTCGTCGGCACCGTCGTCACCGTGCTCGCGTCGCTGGTGCCCGCCCGGGAGGCGACGCGGGTGTCCCCGATCGCGGCGCTGCGCCCGGCGGAGGCCCCGGCGGTCGGCGCCCGCGCCGGCCGGGTCCGGCTGGCGCTGTCGCTGCTGCTCACGCTCGGGGGTGTCGGGGTCATGCTCCTCGCCACCGTGCTGTCCAGCAGCGGTCGGGCCGACCCCACGCTCCTCCTGGGCGTCGGAGCGCTCGCCGGCGGGCTGTCGTTCGTCGGCGTGCTGGTCGGTGCGGTGTTCTGGGTGCCGAAGGTCGTGTCCTGGGTGGGGCGCGCGCTGGCGAGCACCGGCACCAGCGCCCGGCTCGCCGCGGCGAACACCGTGCGCAACCCGCGCAGGACCGCCGCGACCAGTGCCGCGCTGCTCATCGGCGCGACGCTCGTCGCCATGATGAGCACCGGCGCCGCGAGCGCCCGGGTGTCCCTGGCACAGGAGCTCGACGAGCACTACCCGGTGGACCTCATGGTCGACGGCTCGGTGTACGGCGAGACCGCGGCCCTGCCGGCCGACGTCTCGGACGCTGTCGCCGCGGTCACCGGCGTCGCCACGGTGCTCGAGATGCGGACCGCGTCCGTGTGGATCGACGGCGACGGGATCCTCGTGGCCGCACCTGCTGACGGCTCCACGACGTCCGTCCTGCGCGACCCGCGCACCGCTGACGCGCTGAGCGACGGCACGCTGCTGCTGCCGAAGCCGCGGGAAGACATGGCGACCGCCGGGACCACCCCGGTCAGTGCGTACTCCTCGACGGCGGACGGCCCCGAGCCGGTGCCGGGCGGGGCGACCGTCGACCTGCAGGCGGTCTCGAGCGACCTGGGTGGCTTCTACGGCCTCGTGACCCCGGCGACCCTCGAGAAGCTCGCCCCGGAGGCCCCCGTGTCGATGCTGTGGGTCGCCCTGGACCCCGGTGCCGACGCGGCACTCGTGCTCCAGGACGTCCGCTCCGCACTGCCTGACACGCCGGCGGAGGTGAGCAGCGCCGGAGCGGAGCGCGCGACCAACGAGCGCGTGATCGACACGCTCCTCGCGATCGTCGTCGGTCTGCTCGGCGTCGCCGTGGTGATCGCGCTGATCGGCGTGGCCAACACGCTGTCGTTGTCGGTGCTCGAGCGGCGCCGTGAGTCGGCGACGCTGCGGGCGATCGGGCTCTCCCGCCGGCAGCTGCGCGTGATGCTCGCGGTCGAGGGGATGCTCATCGCCGGCGTCGGGGCCGTCCTCGGCGCGGGGCTCGGGCTCCTGTACGGCTGGGCCGGAGCGGTGATCACGTTCGGGGAGATCGGGGACGTCATCCTCGTCGTCCCGTGGGCCGACCTGGGCGTCCTGCTCGTCGTCGCGCTGGCCGCCGGCCTGCTCGCCTCGGTGCTGCCGGGCCGGGCCGCCGCTCGCACGTCACCTGTCGCGGCGCTCGCGGTCGACTGACACCGCTGGGCCGCCCAGCCGACCGGTGGCCCTGTGGACGGACCGGCTCGTCCCCGGAGCACCCCGGGACGGGCCGGTCCTGCGTCGTGCCCACGGCAGGGTCGGACCGTGCGTTTCACGGTGCTCCACCCCGACCCGGCCCGCGGCCACGGCCTGGTCCCGACCGACGTGGAGGCGGACCCGGGCACCGCCCTGACCGCCCTGCGTCCGGCGCTCGCCCGGGTCAGCGGGTACGCGGGATGGGCGAGCGCCGGTGTCCGTGCCGCGGTCGCGGACGCCGTGCTCGACGACCACCACGTCGTCGGCCAGCCGCCGCTCGTCGAGGCCTGCGTCCTGCGTGCCGAGCCGGGAGCCCGACCGGGCGCGGAGCTCGCCGTCGGCGCGGACTGGTTCGTCGCCGTGGTCGCCGGTCCGGACTGCGGCGGCCTGGCGGCGGTCCCCACGACGGGGCACCTGACCATCGGCCCGCCCGCGGGCGTCGCGCGGCACCACCCTGTGCTCGCCGTCGACGATGCCGGGCTCCCCCTGGTGCAGGTCAGGCGACGCGGTGACCGCGTGCACGTGCGACTCGGTGCGGGCGGGCTGTGGCGGCGCTGGCGTCCTCACCGCCCGCTCCGCCTCGGCACGACCACGCTCGCGCTGCGGGGTGCGATCCGTGACCCGGCACCGCAGGAGGACTCGTCCGGGCCGAGCCTCGACACCCGACCAGCCACGTGGCTGGCACCGCTCGTCGGGTCGGCCGCCCTCGCCGTCGCCCTGCGCCAACCCGTCCTGCTCCTGGCCGGCCTCGCCGTGCCCCTCGTCCTCGTCGGCACGGCTGCCGGCACCCGGTGGCGGCGACGTCGCGACGTCCGCGAGGACCCGACCGTGCACGACCTCGCCGGGCTGGTCGCCGCCACGACGCGTGCGTCGGTCACGGCGACGGACCCGGTCGTGCTCGACCCGCCCTGGGACCCCGGGGGCAGCCTGGCGGTCGTCGGCCCGCGCGCCCTGGCGCTCCCGGTCGCCCGCGGCGTCGCCCTGGGCGCCCTCGGCACCCACCTGTCCGCCGCGCTCGCGGTCCGGACCCGCCAGCCGCTGGACTGGTCGTGGTGCGTCTGGGCGACCACGCCCGACGCACCGCTACCGCCGGGTGCGGGTGCGGCGCTCGTGGTCGCAGACGACCCGCCCGACCCCGCGGCGCTGGCACGCTGGAGGTCCTCGGCGCCCGCGTCGCAGCGGCTGCTCCTGCTCGCCGAGTCCTCGGCAGCGGTTCCCGCATGGTGCCGGGCGCGGCTCGAGGTGGGACCGCGCACGGTCCGGCTGCACGGGGCGGACGGCAGCGTGCACGACGTCCCCCGGCAGGCGGCCGGCGCCGAGCTCGCCCTGGCGCAGGTCCGCGCGGCGGCGGCGGCACGCGCGATGACTTCCTCCGGCGCGGGCGACGAGTCCGCCCTCCCCGCGCAGGCGTCGCTGGCCGCGCTCGACGGGGTCCCCGCACCGGGGCAGGTGGCCGAGACCTGGTCGACCATCCGCAGCGGGCTCGTCGCGGCGCTCGGGCTGGGCCCCGGCGGACGGACCGTCTCCGTCGACCTCGTCGCCCACGGACCGCACGCGCTGGTCGCGGGGACGACGGGCGCCGGGAAGTCGGAGCTGCTCACCACCCTGGTCCTCGCGCTCGCGCTGACCCACCCGCCGGACCGGCTGGCGATCCTGCTCGTCGACTTCAAGGGCGGGACGGGACTCGGAGCGGTGGCCGGGCTCCCCCACGTGCTGGAGCACGTCACCGACCTCGACGCCGCGCACGCCCGTCGGGTCCTGGCCTCGCTGCGCGCGGAGCTCCGCCGACGCGAGGGGATCCTCGCCGCGGTGGGCGCTCGCGACCTCCTGGAGCTCGACCCCGCCGACCCCATGACCCCGCCCCGCCTGCTGGTGGTGGTCGACGAGCTGAGGGCTCTGACGGAGGACGTCCCGGACGCGGCCCCGGCCCTCACCCGGATCGCCGCGCAGGGCCGTGCGCTCGGCGTGCACCTCGTGCTCGCCACGCAGCGTCCCGCGGGAGCGGTCGGCGCCGACCTGCGCGCGAACGTCGCCCTGCGCATCGCCCTGCGGGTGACCGACCCGGCCGACTCGACCGACGTGCTGGACGCCCCGGACGCCGCGCTCCTCGACCCGGCGACCCCTGGTCGCGCCTGGGTGCGGCGCGGGACCCGGCCGCTCGAGCCGGTCCAGGTCGCGCGGCCCGTCCAGGTGTCCGCCGCGCCGGCCGCGCGGCTCGCCCGCGGGTGGACGGACGACGGCGCTCCCTGGTCGCCGGCGGTGCAGGACGTCCCCCAGGTCGACGGCCTGCGCGCGGCGTGGCTACGGGCCGCGGCACAGGCGACGGCCGACCGGCCCCGGGGCGAGGGCTGCCCCTGGCTACCCGCGCTGCCGGCGGTCGTCCGGGCCGCCGACGTGCCGGTCGGGCCGGGCCTCGGCATCGCCGTCGCGGACCTGCCCGAGGAGCAGCGGCGCGGTCCGGTGCGGTGGGACCCCTCCGACGGTCCGCTCCTGGTCCTGGGCGGCCCTCGCTCCGGCCGCACCACGACGCTGGTCGTCGCGGGCCTCGAGGCGCTCGACCGGGGGTGGTCGGTGCACGCCGTCGGCCTTCCCCCGGCGGCCGTCGACCGGCTGCGGGCAGGCGACGGGCGCGGCCTCCTGGGCAGCGTCCTCGACACGGACGACGCCCGCGCGGTGGCTCGTCTCCTCGAGCTCCTGGCCGGCACGCGGCAGCCGCGCGCGCTCCTCCTCGTCGATCGCCTCGACCTGCTCCTCGACTCGCTCGGACGGCTCGCGCGGGGCGAGGGCGCCGACCGGCTGACCGCCCTCTGGCGCGGGGGCACCGGGGGCACGGCGCTCGCGGCCGGAGCGGACGCCGGAGCGTCCGCGGTGCAGCACGCGGGCGCGTTCGCCCAGCGCCTGGTGCTCCCGCTGGCGGACGCCGCGCTCGACGCGCTCGCGGGGGTGCCCACCGCCCTGGCCGGTCGGCGGACGACCGCCGGCCGGGCCGTGCACCTGCACGCGACGGGCGCGGACCTGTGCCAGGTGGTGCTGCCCGTGCGGGCCCCGACGATCGCGGCGGCCGGCTCGGACCCGGCGGTGACGCTGGTGCGGCCCCTCCCCCACCGCGCGGAGCCGCCGCGAGGGTGGAGCGCCCGGCCGGGCAGCCTCGAGGTTCCCCTGGGGCTCGGTGGCGACGACGCAGGCGTCGTGCGCGTCGACGTGCGTCCCGGGCTGCTGGTCGCCGGACCTCCGGGTTCCGGCCGCTCCACGGCGCTGGACGTGGTGGCTCGCACCCTGGCCCGGGCGGGTGCGCGCGTCCTCCGGCTGGTCGACCCTGCCGGGACGCCGGTCAGCACGCTGGTCGGGGTGCAGGACGTGGGGCCGGAGGACCTGGCGGTGGCGAGCGCCGGCGACGCGGCTGTGCTCCTCGTCGACGACCTGGACGACCTGCTGCGCACCCGCCCCGAGCTCGACGACCTGCTGCCCGCGTCCGTCAGCCTCGTCGCCGGCGTGACGTCGGCGTCCGCCGCCCAGGCGTTCCGGGGCACGGTCGCAGCGCTCGTCCGCCGACGACGCATGCTCGTCCTCGACGTGCACGACCACGCGTCCGCCGAGCTGGTGGGCGCACGCGCGGCGTGGTGCGTCGAACCGTCCGCCCGACCTCCCGGACGAGGCGTCCTGCTGGCCGGTCGGGACTCCGTCGTCGTGCAGGTCTACGCCGGCGGATCCTGACGACGCGCCGTCGCGGCCACCGCCGAGGGCAGCAGCAGCCCGCCACCGATCAGCACCGCGACGACCAGCACCACGACGGGCCACACCGCCGGGTCCGCCCCGAGCCAGCCGATCGCGAGCACCGCGAGCAGGATCTGCCACATGATGACCGGCGAGCGCGCCCACCGACGGCCGCGCCAGAGCCCGCGTGCTGCGAGCAGGAGCAGGAGCGCGACCCCGGCGGCGAAGGCGACGAGGAACAGGGACGCGGCCGGCATCGTGGCGGCACCCCGCACGACGTCCGCTGCCCACGCGACGGCGAGCCCGAGGAAGGCGGCGGCCTCGAGGGTCACCAGGAGGCAGACGACGAGCAGCACGGGAGGCGGGCGTCCGGTCACAGGAGCGAGCCTAGGCTGCGCCGCACGACGCGTCGCCGTCACCGTTGACCTGCACGGACGCTCACTCTCCGATACCACGGATCCGGGGTGACTGACGCCACCCCGTGTCGTTCATCACCGCCCGGCGACGACGTCGGCTCGTGGATGTTTGTCCGACTATCCCCCTCACCTGCGGCAACATGCGGGACTCGTCGAGGCACAGCGCGTCCACAGGTGTGACGAACGCCTCAGTCGTTACTGATACGAAACCTCCCCGTAACCCTTGTGGAGTTCCCGGACCGGTGCGAGCCTTGATGCAGTACGTCCCCCACCCCCGATCTCGCGTCCAGACTCGCGCGCCCTGACCCCGGGCGCCCCTCGACGTGTGCCTAGGAGAGAACTCATGGATTGGCGCCACCGCGCAGCGTGTCTCGACGAGGACCCGGAGCTGTTCTTCCCCATCGGGAACACCGGCCCCGCCCTGCTGCAGATCGACGAGGCGAAGGCCGTCTGCCGACGCTGCCCCGTCGTCGACACGTGCCTGAAGTGGGCCATCGAGACCGGTCAGGACGCGGGCGTCTGGGGCGGTCTCTCCGAGGACGAGCGCCGCGCGCTCAAGCGTCGGACCGCGCGCCAGCGTCGCGCCGGCTGACCTCGCTCCACCCCGTACCCGGCCCCGCCGCGCACCGCGCCGCGGGGCCGAGTCGCGTCCGGCGACGGGACGGCAGGCTCAGATCAGAGCCGCGGCGTCCCGGGGCCCACGCAACCGGGCCTCGATGACCACGGACGTCCCGCCGCCCTCCCGGCTCGCCCACTCGATCGTGCCGCGCATCTCGTTGGTCACCAGGGTCGACACGATCTGCGTCCCGAGCCCGGTCCCGGCCCCGCGCTCGGTCGGCAGCCCGGAGCCGTCGTCGGCCACCTCGACCCGCAGCGCGTCGTCCTGCCGCTCGACGATCACCTCGACCGTCCCCGACTCCCGCCCCTCGAACCCGTGCTCGACCGCGTTGGTCACCAGCTCGGTCAGGATGAGCGCGAGCGCCGTGGCGTCCTCCGCGGGGATCGAGCCGAACGAGCCCCGGACGAGGGTGCGCACGTGCGCACCCTCGGTCGCCACGTCCGCGGCGAGCCGCAGGCTGCGGCCGACGAGATCGTCGAACGGCACGCTCTCGTCGAGCGTCTGCGACAGGGTCTCGTGCACGAGCGCGATCGTGGCGACCCGGCGCATCGCCTCGCCGAGCGCCTCCTTGGCCTCGGGGGACGCCACGCGCCGGGACTGGAGCCGCAGCAGGGCCGCGACGGTCTGGAGGTTGTTCTTCACCCGGTGATGGATCTCGCGGATCGTGGCGTCCTTGGTGATGAGCTCGCGCTCCCGGCGCCGCAGCTCCGAGACGTCGCGGCACAGCAGCACGGCGCCGACCCGCTGGCCGTGCTCGGTCAGCGGGACCGCGCGCAGCGACAGCGCGACGCCGCGGGCCTCGACGTCGACACGCCAGGGCGCCCGCCCCATCAGCACGAGCGGCATCGACTCGTCGACGGTGTCGTGCTGCTCGATCAGCTCGGCGGTCACCTCGACCAGCGACCGCCCGACGAGGTCGCCGACGACACCGAGCCGGTGGAAGCAGGACAGGGCGTTGGGGCTCGCGTAGAGGACCTCGCCCTCGGAGTTGAGACGGACCAGCCCGTCCCCGACACGGGGGGCTCCGCGGCGTGGTCCGGTGGGGGCGTCGGGCGCCGGGTACTCCCCACGACCGACCATCGCGAAGACGTCGTCAGCCGCCTCGACGTAGTTGAGCTCGAGCCGGCTGGGCGTGCGCGCGCCACCGAGGTTGGTCTGGCGCGCGAGCACCGCGATCGCCTTGCCGCTGCGCACCACGGGCACGGCCTCCTCGCGCACCGCGTACGACCCGAACCAGCGCGGCTCGCGGGAGCGTTGCGCGGCGCGCTCGTCCAGCGACCGCTGCAGCTGAGGCCGCTGGCCCTCCGGGGCGCTCGACCCGACGACGTCGTCGTAGTGGACGGTCGCGCCGGTCGAGGGGCGGGCCTGGGCGATCGCGACGAAGTCGCCGTCCGTCGTGGGCAGCCACAGCACGAGGTCGGCGAACGCGAGGTCGGACAGCACCTGCCAGTCCCCGACCAGGAGGTGCAGCCACTCCAGGTCCTGAGCATCGAGCGCGGCGTATCGAGCGGCGAGGGTGCTCAGCGTGGACACGGGCACCAGGGTAGGTGGCGGCGGACCGGTGATGAGCAGGACGGTCAGGACGTGGGCGGATAGCCTCTGACCCACCGACTCGATCACCGAAGGACCCACCGTGCGACTGAGCGTGACTCTCGACCTCCCGACGGATGCGCACGCCGCGGCGTCGCTCCTGGCAGACCCGGAGTACGTGCACCAGAAGGTCCGCGCGAGCGGCGCTCTCGAGCAGCACGTGGACATCACCGGGTCGGCGGACGACGCGTTCACGGTGACGACCCGGCGCGCGCTGCCCACCGACCAGATCCCCGCCCACCTGCGGGGCTTCGTCGGCACCCGGATCGACGTGCGGCAGGTCGAGGCGTGGGAGGCGCCCGCGCCCGACGGGTCACGCGTCGGGACCGTCGTCGTGGAGATCGCCGGCGCCCCTGTCCGGCTCAGCGGGCGCACCGCCCTGACCCCGACCGGCGCCGGTTCGACGACGGTCACCTACGACGGCGAGCTCCGCGCCACGGTGCCGCTCTTCGCGTCCGCGATCGAGCAGGCGGCGGCCGGCGCGATCCGGTCCGCGCTGGAGGTCGAGCAGGGCGTCGCGCGCGAGTGGATCGACGGTCGGGGCGGCGGCTCGGGCGATGGTTACGGACAGGCTCCGCAGCCGTAACGATTCGGTAACACGGACCGATGTCCATATTGCTCTGACCTGCAGAAACGCTGGTGTGGGATCGCTACCACGGCATTTCCCCCACTCACCGTCCTTGACACTCGGTGAGGCGCCGACGACAGTACTCCGCAGCGCGTGGGAACGCTCCCGCAATCACTGCGGAAGGGAACGTGACCGCGCCGGGTCCACACGGCCCAACCCGATGTTCGCACGCCCCCTTTCCGCGGGCGGACGACGGGTGCCCTAGGGGTACGGCGAGGACGCCGTCCGACTGACAAGGGAGTCACAGTGCGCAAGACCACCAGCAAGATGTGGGCGGCCGCGGCGGGGGTCACGGGCATCGCCCTCCTCGCCACCGCTTGCTCCGGCAACGCGGAGACGCCCAGCGACGACGGTTCCGACGGCGGATCCGAGAACATCACCCTGACGCTCGGCACGTTCAACGAGCCCGGCTACACGGACGAGATGTTCGCCGCGTACGAGGCCGAGAACCCCGGCATCACGATCGAGAACAAGAAGGCCGCGACCTCGAACGAGGCCCGCGACAACCTGAACACGCGTCTCGCGTCGGGTTCGGGCGCCTCGGACATCGAGATGATCGAGATCGACTGGCTCCCCGAGCTCATGCAGTACCCGGAGAAGTTCACCGACCTGACGGACCCGGCCCTCGAGGGCCGCTGGCTCGACTGGAAGGTCGCGCAGGCCACGACGCCCGACGGCATCCTGCTCGGCTACGGCACGGACATCGGCCCGGAGGCCATCGCGTTCCGCGGCGACCTGCTCGCCGCGGCCGGCCTGCCCTCCACCCGTGAGGAGGTCGCTGCCGAGCTCGGTGGCGCCGACGCCACGTGGGAGGACTACTTCGCGTTCGGCAAGCGCTACACCGAGGCCACGGGCAAGCCGTTCTTCGACGCTGCCGGTGCCATCTACCAGGGCATGATCAACCAGGTCGAGAACGCCTACGAGGAGAACGACGGCACGATCATCGCCGCCGAGAACCCCGAGGTGAAGGCGATCTACGACGCCGTCACCACCGCCTCCGTCACCGACAACCTGTCGGCGCACCTCGGCCAGTGGAGCGACGACTGGACCGCCTCGTTCCAGACGGACGGCTTCGCGACCATGCTGGCCCCGGGCTGGATGCTCGGTGTCATCGAGGGCAACTCGGCCGGCGTGACCGGCTGGGACATCGCGGACGTCTTCCCCGGCGGCGCCGGCAACTGGGGCGGCTCGTTCCTGACCGTCCCCGCGCAGAGCAAGCACGCCGAGGAGGCCAAGAAGCTCGCCGCGTGGCTCACCGCCCCGGAGCAGCAGATCCAGGCGTACAAGAACAAGGGCACGTTCCCGAGCCAGGTCGAGGCGCTCGCCTCGGACGAGCTGCTCAGCTCCACGAACGCGTTCTTCAACAACGCCCCGGCCGGCCAGATCCTGGCCAACCGCGCCAAGGGCATCATCGCCCCGTTCAAGGGCCCGAACTACTTCGCCGTCAACGACGCGATGCAGTCGGCCCTGACCGAGGTCGACGTCAACGGCGGTGACCCCGCCGCACAGTGGGACACCTTCGTCGCCGCGGTCAACGCGCTCGGCTGACGCACGCCACAGGGCCGGGCCGATGGGTCAATCCATCGGCCCGGCCCTGCCAGCGTAGGCTCCTGACCACCGCCACGAAGGACACCTGATGGCCACCTCCACCACCCCACCTCAGCTCGACAGCGGTCGCCTGCGCGACCCCGAGCGCGCCCCGCGTCGGGTCGGCTTCAGCCAGACCCTCGGTCGCTGGGACGTCAAGGTCTCGCCGTACCTCTACATCTCGCCGTTCTTCATCCTCTTCGCCCTGACGGGTCTGTTCCCCCTCGTGTACACGGCCTACGTGTCCGTCCACGACTGGAACCTGATCGGGGGCAAGGGTGCCTTCGTCGGCTTCGAGAACTACCTCTTCGTCGTCCAGGAGCCCAACTTCTGGAAGAGCCTGCGCAACACCTTCAGCATCTTCTTCCTGTCGACCGTCCCGCAGCTGACCATCGCGATCGTGCTCGCGGCGCTCCTCGACGCGAACCTGCGTGCACGCACCTTCTGGCGCATGGGCGTGCTGCTGCCCTACGTCGTCGCGCCCGTCGCGGTCAGCCTCATCTTCGGCAAGCTCTTCGCCGACAAGTCCGGCCTCATCAACACGGTCCTCGGCTACGTCGGGATCGACCCGATCGGCTGGCACGCGCAGGTCCTGCCCAGCCACATCGCGATCGCGACGATGGTCGACTTCCGCTGGACCGGCTACAACACGCTGATCCTGCTCGCCGCGATGCAGGCGATCCCGAAGGACCTGTACGAGGCGGCCGTCCTGGACGGTGCCACGCGCGTGAGGCAGTTCTTCTCCGTCACCATCCCGATGCTGCGCCCCACGATCATCTTCGTGGTCATCACGTCGACCATCGGTGGCCTGCAGATCTTCGACGAGCCGCGTCTGTTCGACCAGACCGGCCAGGGTGGCCCGAGCCGCCAGTGGATGACGGCGACCATGTACATCTACGAGCTCGGCTGGGGTAACCAGAAGAGCTTCGGACGTGCGTCCGCGGTCGCATGGATCCTGTTCCTCATCATCGTGATCATCGGCATCATCAACTTCTCGATCACGCGCAAGATCTCGTCCGACTCGTCGACGACCAAGCGGAAGAAGGTTTCCCGATGAGCGCCCCCTCGCTGCCGGTCATCCGGCAGACCGCCGGCCGCGGTGCCGCTCGTGCCGCCGGCCGCAGCCGCTCGACGGCGGCGGGCTCCGATCGCCGCCCGGGCTGGGTCACGTACACCCTGCTGGGCATCGCGGTGGTCCTGGCGATCGCTCCGCTGTACTACGCCTTCCTGCTGGCGTCGTCGAACTCGGTCTACATCGCGCAGAACCCGATCCCGTCGCTCATCCCGCAGGGCGAGTTCTTCACCAACGTCGGCAAGGTCCTCAACGGCGACATCCAGTTCTGGAAGGCGCTGTCGAACTCGATCATCGTGGGCGTCGTCACCTCGCTGTCCGTGGTGCTGTTCTCGACGCTCGCCGGGTTCTCCTTCTCCAAGCTGCGCTTCCGTGGGCGCAACGCCCTGCTCGTGTTCGTCATCGCCACGACCGCCGTGCCGACGCAGCTGGGCATCGTCCCGCTGTTCATCCTGATGTCCGAGTTCGGGTGGACCGGCAAGCTCATCGCGGTCATCGTCCCGGGTCTGGTCACCGCGTTCGGTGTCTTCTGGATGACGCAGTACCTCGAGTCGGCGCTGCCCTACGAACTCGTCGAGGCCGCACGCGTCGACGGTGCGTCGATGATCCGGACGTTCTGGCACATCGCCCTGCCGGCGGCGCGTCCCGCGGCCGTCATGCTCGGCCTGTTCACGTTCGTCGCCTCGTGGACGAACTTCTTCTGGCCGTTCATCGTCCTGGGCAACCAGAACCCGACCCTGCCCGTGGCCATCCAGCTGCTGCAGGCGTCGTACTTCAAGGACATGTCGCTGATCATGGCGGGCGTCACCGTCTCCACGATCCCGCTCATCATCCTGTTCTTCATCGCCGGGCGTCAGCTCGTCGCCGGCATCATGCAGGGTGCCGTCAAGGGCTGATCCGCGCACACTGTTCGTGGCACGCCCCGGGCGTGAGCCCGGCGGATGGGAAGGGCGGGGTGCTACCCCAGCACCCCGCCTTTCCCATCACCAGCTAGTCATCGCTGCCTCGGCAGCCACAGGAGGGAAGACCAACGGTGGTCGACAACATCCCGGTCCACGTGGACCCCGCGCGGCCCGCCGCGCCGACGCTCGAGCAGGTCGCCGAGCGCGCCGGTGTCTCACGCTCAACAGCCTCCCGCGCCATCAACGGCGGTCTGCGTGTGTCTCCCGAGGCTCTCGCCTCGGTCGAGGCCGCGGTGACCGACCTCGGGTACACCCCGAACCGCGCTGCCCGCTCGCTGGTCACCAAGCGCACGGACTCGATCGCTCTCGTGGTGCCCGAGCCCGACGAGCGGGTTCTGTCCGACCCGTTCTTCGCGGGCACCCTGAACGGGCTGAGCAGCTCGCTCGCGGACTCGGACATGCAGGTCGTGCTGGTCATCGCCCGTCCGGGCGAGAGCGAGCGCACGGTCCGCTACCTGCGCAACGGGCACGTCGACGGTGCGATCGTCGTGTCGCACCACGCGAACGACGAGCTCGACCGCGCGCTGCAGATCAGTCGCGTGCCGAACGTGTTCGTCGGGCGGCCGCTGTCCGCGGACGAGCGGGACGTCCAGTACGTCGACACGGACAACGTCGAGGGTGGCCGGCTGGCCACCCAGCGCCTCATCGACCGGGGCTGCCGGCGCATCGCGACGATCGCCGGTCCGGCGGACATGTCTGCCGGCATCGACCGGCTCACCGGCTGGCGCACCGCGATCCGGGCCGCGGGGATGTCGGACGACGCGGTGGTGCGCGGGGACTTCACGATGGCCTCGGGCACGATCGCCGTCCGCGAGCTGCTCGCGCGGTTCCCCGACGTCGACGGGATCTTCATCGCGTCCGACCTGATGGCGGCCGGTGCGCTCAGCGTGCTGGCCGAGCACGGCAAGGACGTCCCGGGGGACGTTGCCGTCGTCGGGTACGACAACCTCGGGGTCGCGGCGTCGACCACTCCCCCGCTGACCAGCGTGATCCAGCCGGTCGTCGCGATGGCTCGCGCTGCCGGCGCCCGTCTCCTGGACCAGCTGAACGGTGCGCCGCCGTCGCCGCCACTGATCTTCGCGCCGGAGCTCGTCATCCGCGCCTCGGCGTAGCGGGACCCAGGAGGGCCCGGCGGGACATCCCGCCGGGCCCTCCTGCACGTCTCAGTCCGTCGGGGGCGGCACGTGCCCGAAGCGGTGCAGCGTGCGGCTCACGGCCTGCTCCCGCACGACCGTGAGCAGCTCCCGCGCTCCGCTGGCGAGCACGGGCCCGTCGAGCACGGTGACCTCGCCGACGCGGGTCGCCGCGGCGTCGCGCAGGCCGGGTGCCGAGCCGACGACCCGGATACGGCCGGTCACCGCACCGGACCGGACCCGCGCGGCGAACGCCTCGTGGGACTCGCCGGACACATCGCTGACCGTCACGTGGACCCCGGCGGTCCGTGCCGCATGGCAGACGCGGTCGACCTCCCGGGCGGGAGCGTCGGAGCCGGTGCGGACGGTCAGCTGCGGGACGCGCCGATAGCGCAGGACGTTGGACTCGACGCGCAGCCCGGACGGGTCGTGCTCCCGCGAGAGCTCGTCTGCCCAGACGCGGGCGTCGTCTGCCTGGGCCCAGGCCAGCCAGGCGGCGTCGTCCTGCGGGACGTCGGCGGAGTCCTGCCAGTCTCCGATCTGCGCGACGTAGTGCGGTCCGCCGGCCTTGGCACCGGGACCGACGGTCGACGCCTTCCACCCACCGAACGGCTGGCGCTGCACGATCGCCCCGGTGATGTGCCGGTTGACGTACGCGTTGCCCACCTCGACGCGGTCCAGCCAGTGCTCGATCTCGCCCTCGTCGAGGGAGTGCAGCCCACCGGTGAGGCCGAACGCGACGGCGTTCTGCAGGTCGATCGCCTCGTCGAGGGTCTGGACGCGCATGATGCCGAGCACGGGACCGAAGCACTCCGTGGTGTGGAACCACGACCCGGGTGCGACGCCGTGCTTCACCCCGGGGCTCCACAGGCGGCCCTCCTCGTCCAGCTGCCGCGGGGCGACCAGCCACGACTCCCCCGGGTCGAGCGTGGTGAGGGCGCGCAGGAGCTTGCCGGACGCGGGCTCGGTCAGGGGGCCGACGGAGGTGCCGAGGTCCGTTGCCGGGCCGACGCGCAGGGACGCCACGGCGTCGGCGAGCTGGCGGCGCAACCTGTCGGAGCGGCCCGCCGAGCCGACGAGGATCGCCAGGGACGCCGCGGAGCACTTCTGCCCGGCGTGCCCGAACGCGGACCGCACCAGGTCGGCGACGGCGAGGTCCACGTCGGCGGACGGCGTGATGACCAGCGCGTTCTTGCCGGAGGTCTCGGCGAGGACGTCGAGGTCGGACCGCCAGCCGGCGAACAGCTGCGCGGTCTCGATGGAGCCGGTGAGGATGACGCGGGCGACGTCGGGGTGGGTGACCAGCCGTCGCCCGACGTCTCCCTCGGGGCTCAGCACGACCGTGAGGATGCCGCCGGGCGCCCCGGCCTCGTCGAGCCCACGCCGGATCGCGGCCATCGCGACCTGTCCGCACCGCGGCGCCTGGGGCGCCGGCTTGACCAGCACCGGGCTCCCGGCGGCGAGCGAGGCCAGGACCGAGCCGACCGGGATCGCCACCGGGAAGTTCCACGGCGGGGTGACGACGGTGAGGCCGGCGGGGCGGTGCACCGCGCCGGGGACGGTGCCGTCGGCGAGCTCGGCCGCTCGGTCGGCGTAGTAGCGGGCGAAGTCGACGGCCTCGCTGACCTCCGGGTCGGCCTCCGCGACGGTCTTGCCGGTCTCGTGGACCATCGTCGCGACGAGGTCCGCGCGCGCGTCCTCCAGCGCGACGGCGACCGCGTGGAGTGCTCGGGCGCGGTCCGCGGGCGGTGTCGCGGCCCAGCCGGGGAGCGCCGAGGCCGCTCGCGCGACGACCGCGTCGACCTCGTCCGTCGTGGACACCGTCACCGCTCCGTCCGGCACCGGCACGTCCCGCGCCACGAGGCCACGAGCCCAGGCACGGGCGACCCCGACGGCCGGATCGGTGTCGGGGGTGTTGGCGAACGGGATCGACCCGGCCGCGTCGGCAGGCGGTCGCGCCGCACGTCGCGCTGCGGTCGACGGCTCGTCCCGGTCGCGGAAGGCGACGCGGAACGCCTCCTCCTGGGCGTCCATCGCGGCGTCCTCCGCGAAGAGCGCGTGCAGGAAGTTCTGGCTCGCGGAGTTCTCCTCCAGGCGGCGCACGAGGTAGGAGATCGCGACGTCGAAGTCGTGCCGGGCGACCACCGGCGTGTACAGGAGCACCGCGCCGACCTCGTCCCGCACCGCACGCGCCTGGGCCGGCGCCATGCCCTGGAGCATCTCGACGTCGAGCGCCTCGCCGACCCCCCGGCGCTGCGCGAGCAGGTGCGCCGCGGCGACGTGGAACAGGTTGTGGCTGGCGACGCCGACCCGCAGCGCGGCCGTCCGGGCGGGGTCCAGGGAGCGGTCGACGAGCCGGAGGTAGGCCGCATCGACCTCCGCCTTGGAGCCGTACGGCGCCTGCGCCCACCCGTGCAGCTCGGCCTCGACCTGCTCCATGGCGAGGTTGGCGCCCTTGACCAGGCGGACCTTGAGGCGGGCGCCACCGGCGGCGCGACGTGCGTGCGCGATGGCCGTCAGCTCGTCCAGGGCGTCGGCCGCGTCCGGCAGGTAGGCCTGCAGCACGATGCCCGCCTCGGCGCCCAGGAGGTCCGGGTCCGACACGAGTCGCTCGAACACCCGCACCGTGAGGGCGAGGTCGCGGTACTCCTCCATGTCGAGGTTGAGGAACGTCCCGTGCCGGGCCGCGGTCAGGTACAGCGGACGCAACCGGTCGACCACGCGGTCGACGCTGCCGTCGGTGTCCCACGTGGAGAGCTGGCTGGCGACGGCCGAGACCTTGACCGAGACGTAGTCCACGTCCGGCCGCTCGACCAGTGCCGTGACGCGCGCGAGCCGGGCGGTGGCCTCCCGCTCGCCCAGCACGGCCTCACCCAGCAGGTTGAGGTTGAGCCGGAAGCCCTCGGCCCGCGTCGCGGCGAGGTGCCCGGCCAGGCCGGGGCCGTCGTCGGCGACGAGGTGGCCGACGAGGCTGCGCAGCCGCGCCCGGGCTGCCGGCACGACGACGTCGGGGAGCACGGGGGCGACGAGGGCGCCGGCGCCCAGCATCGCCCTGTCGAGCGGACCCAGGAAGCCCGCTGCGGCGCCCGACGTGAGGCGGGCGAGCTCGCGCGCCGCCACCCGCACGTCCTGGGGACGGGCCACCCGGTCCACGAACCGCACCGCGAGCTCGAGGCCCGCCGGGTCTGCGACGAGGGCCGCCAGCCGTCCCGTGGTGCGTCGTTCCTTGGCCGTCTGGCCCTCCGCCGTCGCCGAGAGCCAGGACCGGGCCAGCCGGGTGGCGTCCTCGGTGACGTCGTCAGTCGTCGACATGCTGCTCCTTCGCCTGCCGGCCGGGTCGCGGCCGAACCTCGCTGTGCACGTGGGCCGGGTCCGGCCTGCGCCCAGTCTGGCTGTCAAGCGCCGTCCGTGCGACGTCCGTCGCTCGGATGCCGGTTGACCACCGTGACGACAGTCGCCAGGGTGAGCGCACACCGCACGCCGACGCCGACGTCGACCCCGAGGGAAGACCCCATGCCGACACCTGCACGCACCCGCCGCGCCCTGCTCTCCGGTCTGAGCGCCCTGGCCCTCCTCGCCGGTGGCGTCGTCGCCGGCACGCCCGCGGTCGCGGCCGACCGGCTCGACCCCGCGCTCCTCGAGGTGCAGAGGGGCTCGGGCGGCGTCGTCCAGCCCTTCGCCACGATCGAGAACGAAGAGGCCTTCTGCAAGTGGCTGACCGGCGTCTACGTCAACCACCCCACCTACTACACGGTGCGCGTCTACAACTGCCGGCACACGGACATCTTCGTCAAGGCCGTGTACCTCAACGGCACCTTCGGCACCTGCGTGCTGGTCCCCGCGCGCCACTCGCGGCATCTCGGGGGCTCGGTCGTGAAGCCGATCGACGACGCGCAGATCTGCTGACCCCTGCCCGCTGGTCGGACACGCGCGGCTCGCCTGTCGGTCCTCACGTGCTCGGAGGGCGCGTGGTGCCACAGTGAGCACGTGACGGACCTCACAGCGGAGACCCCGCAGCAGACCACGCCCCTCGCCACCGCCAAGGCACAGCTTGCCGGTGCAGTCGAGATCCTCGGCTACACCGAGGGGCTCCACCGCATGCTCGCCACACCCCGGCGCGAGATGAACGTCGCCGTCCCCCTGCGTCGGGACGACGGCCAGATCGAGCTCTTCACCGGGTACCGCGTGCAGCACAACATCTCCCGCGGACCGGCGAAGGGCGGGCTGCGGTACTCGGCTGGCGTCGACGTCGACGAAGTCCGGGCGCTGGCCATGTGGATGACGTGGAAGTGCGCCGTCGTCGACGTGCCGTACGGGGGCGCCAAGGGTGGCGTCACCATCGACCCGCGGCTCTACAGCCAGGCGGAGCTCGAGCGGGTCACCCGGCGCTACACCAGCGAGATCATGCCGATCATCGGACCCGAGCGCGACATCATGGCGCCGGACATCGGCACCAACGAGCAGACGATGGCCTGGGTCATGGACACTTACTCCGTGAACCAGGGCTACACCATCCCCGCCGTCACGACCGGCAAGCCTCTGGCCGTCGGTGGTTCGCTCGGCCGGGCGACCGCGACGTCGCGCGGCGTCGTGCACGCGGCCGCCGCCGCCCTCGGTGACGCCGGTGTGCAGCTGCGCGAGGTGAGCGCCGCGGTGCAGGGCTTCGGCAAGGTCGGGTCGCACGCGTCCCGGTTCCTGCACGACGCCGGCACGCGGGTGGTCGCCGTCAGCGACGAGCAGGGCGGCGTCATGCGCAGCGAGGGCCTCGACATCGCGGCCCTGGAGCGGCACGTCCTGACGACGGGCACCGTCGTCGGCTTCGACGGCGGCGAGGCGATCGACAACAAGGAGCTCCTCGCGCTCGACGTCGACCTGCTCATCCCGGCCGCGGTCGAGGGGGTGCTGGACGCCGAGGCGGCCGGCCGCGTCAAGGCGCGGTGGGTGGTCGAGGCCGCCAACGGCCCGACGACGCACGAGGGCGACCGGGTGCTCGCCGAGCGTGGCGTGGTCGTCGTGCCCGACATCCTGGCCAACGCCGGTGGTGTGGTCGTGTCGTACTTCGAGTGGGTGCAGGCCAACCAGGCGTACTGGTGGACCGAGCGCGAGATCGAGGACCGCCTGGAGCACCGGATGGTCACCGCACACCGGGCCGTGGCCGCCGTGGCGACCGCCGAGGGCATCTCGTTGCGCGACGCGGCGCTGACGATCGGCGTGCGGCGCGTCGCCGAGGCGCACCAGATCCGCGGCCTCTACCCCTGAGGTACGGGAGTACGGGACGGGGCACAGGTGTTGCTGACGAGGTGACCCGTCGCAACCCTGTGCCCCTGTCCGTGCTCGACACCTCCCCCGTGGCCGTCGGCCAGTCCTCCGGTGACGCGCTCGCCGCGACGACGGCGCTGGCCCGCACCGCCGACGCCGCCGCGTACGAACGGTTCTGGGTGGCCGAGCACCACGCGATGCCCGCGGTGGCCTCGACGTCCCCCGCCGTCCTGCTCGCGCACCTGGCGGCGTCGACGGAGCGCATCCGGCTCGGGTCCGGTGGAGTCATGCTGCCGAACCACCCGACGCTCGTCGTCGCGGAGCAGTTCGCGATGCTCGAGGCGCTGCACCCCGGGCGGATCGACCTGGGCATCGGCCGCGCCCCCGGCGCCGACCCCATGACCGCCGCAGCCCTCCGCCGTACCGTCGAGGGCCTCGGCGCCGAGGACTTCCCGGCGGAGGTCATCGACGTGCTGGCGCTGCTCGGTCAGAAGCTGCCCGGCCGGGCCGGATCGCTGCGGGCCTCGCGGCTGTCCGCCACCCCCGTCGCGACGTCGTCGCCGCAGGTCTGGCTGCTCGGGTCCAGCACGTTCAGCGCGGAGCTCGCCGGGTCGCTGGGTCTGCCGTTCAGCTACGCCCACCACTTCAACACCGGCCACACGCTCCAGGCCGCCGACGCCTACCGCCGCGCGTTCCGTCCGTCGCCGATCCTCGACGACCCGCGCCTCATGGTGTCGGCGTCAGTGCTCGTCGCGGACTCCGACGACGAGGCCCACTACCTGGCCGGACCCAGCCGCGTCATGGCCCTGTCGCTGCGGACCGGCCGGCCCCTCGGGCCGATCGTGTCCCCCGAGGACGCCGCGCGCGAGCTCGACGCCCTCGATCCCGCGGCAGCAGCGGACTTCTTCGCGCGCGTCCCGGGAACGCAGGTGGCGACGACCGCGGACCGGGCGGTCGACGAGCTCGCCGCGCTCGTCGAACGGACCGGCGCCGACGAGCTGATGATCACGGGGACGGCCTACGACGTGGCGACCCGCGTGCACACGCTGGAGCAGGTGGCGGCGCGCTGGTCGTCGGACGTCGCCGCCGCCTGACGGGCTGCGCGGCCGGTCGCCCCGGTCGACTGGTGCTCGTCGCGAGCTCGGCCTAGGCCGGCTCGTCACCGGCGTGCGGGTCCCGGACGAGGCGCGCCTGCAGGACCCCGTCGAGCTCGAGCGTGTCGCTGTCCGGCGCCGACACCGTCGACGGCTCCCCCAGCAGGCGCAGGACCTGCTGCTCGCGGGTCATCGCGTCCGGCGGTCCGGCCATGAGCGTGGACACGACGGGACCGAACGACAGCGTCCGGCCGTCCAGCCGCCACGTGCCCCGGACCCGGTTGACGCCGGCGAGGCCGAACACCTGGCCGTCACCGTCGAAGGTCAGGAACGGGGTCGCGCGCAGCGCCCCGTCGATGTCGGCACCCTCGAGCGCCGTGAACCGCCACGTCCCCGCCAGATCGACCATCAGGCGATCATGTCACCCGCGGGGCTGGCGGTCCGCCCAGGTCTCCAGGCTCACGCGCGGGCCCGTGTAGAACGGCACCTCCTCGCGCACGTGCAAGCGGGCGTCGGTGGCGCGCAGGTCCCGCATCAGGTCGACGATGCGGTGCAGCTCGGGTGCCTCGAACGCGAGGATCCACTCGTAGTCGCCGAGCGCGAACGCCGACACGGTGTTGGCCCGGACGTCGGCGTACCCGCGGGCGGCCTGACCGTGCTCGACGAGCATCCGGCGGCGGTCGTCCTCGGGCAGCACGTACCAGTCGTACGACCGCACGAACGGGTACACCGTCATGTAGTCGCCGGCCGGCTCACCCGCCAGGAACGCCGGGACGTGCGACCGGTTGAACTCCGCGGGCCGGTGCAGGCCCACCACGGACCACACGGGCAGCAGGTGACGGCCGAGGTCGCTGGCCCGGAGCCGCTGGTAGGCGCCCTGCACCTCCTCGATCGTCTCGGCGTGCCACCAGACCATGAGGTCCGCGTCGGCCCGGAGCCCCGCGACGTCGTACCAGCCCCGGATGACCAGACCGTCGTCGGCGACGGCCGCCTGGGCTGCGGCGATGAGCTCGGCGCGCTCGTCGTCGTCCTCGGGGAGCACCTCTTCCAGCGCGAAGACGGTCCACATCGTGTACCGGACGGTGGCGTTGAGGGTCTCGGCGTCGTGCGTCATCGCGAAGGGCTCCAGGAGAGAGGTGTCAGGACCAGGGGTCGGACGAGCAGGCGGCAGGGGTACCGGTGGCCTCGCCGGCGCGCATCCGGCAGCACCCGGGAGCGCACAGGGACCGGAACGCAGGCAGGTCGCCGACGGTGGCCTCCGGGACCGGCGTCTCGCCCGGCTCCATGACTGGCGCGCCGAGGCCCGCGTCGAGCGCCCGGGCCAGCGAGGCCCGCTCGAGCACCAGATCGACGAGCCCACGCACGAACGGTTCCCGCGTCCCGACGGTGTCCGCGCGCACCGCGACGAGTCCGAGCTCGGCCGCCGTCTCGAGCGCCTCCGTGTCCAGGTCGAACGCGACCTCCATGTGGTCGGAGATGAACCCGACCGGCGAGAGCACGACCGCCTCGACACCGTCGGCGGCCAGCGCGGTCAGGTGGTCGTTGACGTCCGGCTCCAGCCACGGCTGGCTGGGCGGGCCCGAGCGCGAGCAGTAGGCGAGGTCCCACGTCACCGGGCGGCCGAGTCGCTCCCCGACCGCAGCGGCGACCGTGGCCGCGACGTCGAGGTGCTGGGCGCTGTACGACGCGCCGGAGACCGTCGAGGCCTCCTCCATCGTGTCGGGGATCGAGTGCGTGACGAACACGAGGCGTGCGTCCCGGCCGATCGACTCGAAGGCCTCCGTCACCGCGTCCACGTTCGCCTGCACGAAGCCCGGGTGGTTGAAGTACGACCGCACCTTGTCGACGGCCAGCGGGTGCTCGCCCTCGCCGGCCCCGACGTCGACGCCGAGCTCCTCGAGCGACGCCCAGAGGTTCTCCCGGTACTGCCGGCAGCCCGAGTACGACGAGTAGGCGCTGGTGACCAGCGCGACCATCCGGCGGGCGCCGTCCGCGTACGCGGCCGACAGGGCGTCGGTCGTGTACGGCTCCCAGTTGCGGTTGCCCCACACCACGGGCAGGTCGATCCCGCGCCGGGCGAGCTCGTCGACGAGCGCCTTCTGCAGCGCCAGGTTCTGCCCGTTGATCGGGCTGGCGCCGCCGAAGTGGTGGTAGTGCTCCGCCACGGCCGCGAGCCGCTCGTCGGGGATGTTCTTCCCGGCCGTGACGTTGCGCAGGAACGGCAGGACGTCGTCGGGGCCGTTCGGCCCCCCGAACGAGAAGAGCATCAGCGCGTCGTAGGGGGCGACGGGGCTCAGGTCGGTCGAGGACAGCGAGGTGCGCACGGCAGAGTCGGGGGCCACCGCACGATCATCGCACCGGGCGCCGGACACTCTCGCGGCGAGCGGCCCGACCGGCCCGTGAGATTGACCGGACGATCTGTCAGAAACCTCAGCCCTTGACCGCTCCCCCGAGCCCGGCGCCCCGGAGGAACATGCGCTGGAACACGAGGAACAGCACGATCGGGATGAGCGTCGAGATGGCCAGGGCGGCCATGAGGACGCCCTTGTCGGTGGTCGCCTCGATGGACGGCAGGCGGACGGACAGGGGCTGCAGGTCGGGGTTGCGCAGGACCAGCAGCGGCCAGAGGAAGTCCTTCCACGACGCGATGACGGCGAAGATCGACACGACGCCGAGGATCGGCTTGCTCATGGGCAGCACGATCGACCAGAAGAGCCGGTAGGGACCGGCGCCGTCGACGCGCGCCGCCTCGAAGACCTCGCGCGGGAGGTTGTCGAAGAAGCGCTGGACGAGCACGACGTTGAACGCGCTGGCCCCGGCGGGGAGCCAGACGCCCCAGAACGAGTTGACCAGGGACGTGTGGAACACGGGGGTGTCCAGGACGGTCAGGTAGAGCGGCACGAGGAGCACCACCGCCGGCACGAACAGCGTGGCCAGGACGGCCGCCTGCAGCACGCGGGCGTAGCGCGGTCGCAGGACGGACAGCAGGTAGCCGCCGGTCGTCGCGACGAGGATCTGGCTGAACCAGGCACCGGCGGCGAGCACGATCGTGTTCACGAAGTACTTGCTGACCTGGACGTCGTTCCACGCCTCGCTGAGGTTCGACCAGGCGATGCCGTTCGGGAAGATCGCCATCGGGGTGCGCAGGATGTCCTGCGTCGGGGTGACGGCGAACTTGGCGAGCAGCAGGAGCGGGCCGACGCACCAGACGACGAGGAGCACGAGCAGCAGCCAGTGCGTCGGGCCGAGGGTCCACCGCACGGACGGACGGCGCCAGTCGGAGGCGGAGACCGCGCTGCGGTCGTCACCGTCGTCGGACGAGACCCTCCGGGTGCGGCGCGCGCGCGTGACGGAACGGGTGGCTTCCGGCGCCTCGCCGGCTGCGGCGTCGAGCACGGTCGGCGGGCTGGCGGGCCCGAGGCGCGAGGTCGTCGTCACGAGGTGCTCCAACGGCGAGTCAGGCGGAAGTACACGAGGGACATGACGGCGAGGAACACGGCGAGGAGCAGGCTGAGCGCGGTGGCCTCGCCGTAGTTGCCGCCCAGGCTGTTGCCGAACGCGTAGCGGTAGATGAGCAGCAGGATCGTCACCGTCGCGTTGGCCGGGCCGCCGCCGGTGAACAGGTAGGGCTCGAGGAAGACCTGTGCGGTCCCGATGACCTGCAGGATCAGCGTGACGAACAGGACCCCGCGCAGCTGCGGCACCAGCACGTGCCAGACCTTGCGCCAGACGCCGGCGCCGTCGACCTCGGCCGCGTCGTACAGCTCGGGCGGGACGGCCGTGAGCGCGGCGAGGTAGATGATCACGGTGCCGCCGGCCGCCGCCCACGTGGCTTCGAGCACGAGCGACGGCATCGCCATCGTCATGCTCTGCAGCCACGGTTGGGGCGGGATGCCGACCCAGCCGAGGATCGTGTTGAACACGCCCTCGGGCCGTGGGTCGTAGAAGAACTTCCACAGCAGGACGGCGACCACCGGCGGCACGACGACCGGCAGGTACGCCAGGGCCGAGTAGAGACCCTTCGCCCGGCGGACCTCGCGCATGAGGACCGCGGCGACGAGCGGGATCGGGTAGCCGAACACGAGCGCGAGCAGCGCGAACCAGAGCGTGTTGCGCGTCGCGACCGGCAGCAGCGGGTCCGCGAACACGTTCTGGAAGTTCTGCAGCCCCACCCACGACGTCGTGATGAGGTTCGTCTTCTGGAAGCTCATCACGACCGCGCGGACGATCGGCAGCCACGAGAACACGCCGAAGATCACGAGCAGGGGCAGGGCGAAGACCAGCGCACTCAGCCCGCCGCCGCGCACCCAGGTGAGCGGGGTGCCGGTGCGTCTGCGCAGGACGACGTCGTCCGTGGTCATCTCGGGCCTTCCTCGGGGGTGCGGACGGTCGAGCGACGGTGCCCGGTCGGGACGCTCCCCGGCCGGGCACCGCGCGGTCTCACTGGTCGAGCAGAGCCTGACCCTGGGTGTTCGCCGTCTCGAGCAGGGCGTCGATGTCGGCGTTCTCGTCGGTCAGGACCGCCTGGACGATCGGGAAGAGCAGCGCATAGGTGTCCTGGGTGGACGCGCTGATCTCCCCGATGCTGGGCTGCGTGAACATGACGTCCGTGTAGCCCTTCATGTTCTCCAGCGGGACGTTGATGTAGTCCTTGACCCACTCGAGGGACGTGGCGTACTGCTCCTCGCTGAAGATCGGGAGCACCGGGGTGCCCACGGCCTGACCGTTCTCGTTGCGGAGCTTGGCGTCGGCCACCGCCTGGTCCTGGTCGAGCATCTTGGACAGGTACCAGAAGTCGATCCACTTGACCGCCGCGTCCTTCTGCGCGTCGGTCGACTCCTGGGTGACGGCGGCGAGCGTGCCGCCGGTGAGCGCGCCGCCACCGTCCGACGACGGGATCGCCGTGAGGCCGTAGCCCCAGTCCTCGGTGAGCCCGTTGTTCTCGACGAGCGCGTTGTAGACGTCCGAGCCGGACGTGTACATGGCCAGCTGGCCACCGGCGAACGCCTCGTTGATCTCACCCCAGCCGAGGTCCGTGCGCGGCAGGATCGAGCCGTCCGTGAAGCGCAGGTCGTGCAGCCACTGCAGGTGCTCCTTGACCGCCGGGTCGTCGAGCGTGGCGGTGTACGAGTCACCGTCCTGCTCCTGGATGACCCCGCCGCGCGAGTTCGCCGCGGCAGCCAGCTGCCACCCGCCGGCGTTGTCGAGCGCCATCGTCGCGTAGCCCGCGACACCGGTCGCGTCGTGGATGGTCTTGGCGTACTCGCGGACCTCGTCCCACGTCGTCGGCGGCTGGTCGGGGTCGAGGCCCGCCTGCTCGAAGAGGTTGCGGTTGTAGTGCAGCGCGACACCGTAGATGGACTTCGCCGGGATCGCGTAGACCTTGCCGTCGGAGCCGGTGCCGGCCTCGAGCAGGTTCGGGTTGAAGTCGTCGGCGTAGGACAGGGAGTCGAACTGCGCGGAGATGTCGGCCAGCTGGCCGTTCTCGATGAGCGTCTTCGCGTCGGTCAGCGGGATCTCGAACACGTTCGGCAGCGTGCCGCCCGCGAGCTGCGCGGAGAACGTGGACGCGAGCCAGTTGTACTCCTCCGGCTCGACGTCGATGTCCGGGTTCGCCTTCTCGAACTCCTCGACGCGCGCGTTGAGCGCGTCGACGGCCTCCGTCTCGGCGCCGGGCTGCAGGCCGGCGACCGTGATGGTGACCTTGCCGTCGGACTCCTCGCCCGACGGCTCGTCGTCCGTGCTGCACGCGGCCAGCAGGCCGAGCGAGAGCACACCGGCCATGGCGAGCGCGGTGGTGCGTGAGGACCTCATCGTCACTCCTTCGTGAGGGAACGCGCCGGACGGGGTGCCAGGTCGCGATCGGGTGCTGCGGTCGGGGTGGTGCGGATCAGGCGGGGGTGCGCAGCCACGCGGCGGTGTCGCGCGGCAGCAGGCCTGCCTCGAGCGGGGCGCTCGAGAGCAGGACGTCGGTGTGGGCGGGCAGGGTGGCGGGCTCGTCGCCCAGGTTGACGACGCACACGAGGTCGCCACGGGCGAACGCGAGCACGTCGTCGGAGCTGTCGATCCACGTCATCGGCCCGTCGCCCAGGGTGGGCTCGGCCCGGCGGACCGCCAGGAGGTCGCGGTAGAGGTGCAGGGTGGAGGCGGGGTCGTCCTCCTGGGCGGTGACGGTCAGCTCCGCCCAGCCGGCCGGCTGCGGGAGCCACGACCCGCCGTCCCCGAACCCGTAGGGGGCGGACGTGCCGGACCAGGGCAGCGGCACCCGGCACCCGTCGCGACCGGGGTCGACGCCCTCGGAGCGGAAGTGCATCGGGTCCTGCAGCACGTCCAGCGGCAGGTCCTCGACCTCGGGCAGGCCCAGCTCGTCGCCCTGGTAGATGTACAGCGAGCCCGGCAGGGCTGCGGTGAGCAGTGCTGCGGCCCGCGCCCGGCGCAGGCCGACGGCCAGGTCGGTGGGGGTGCCGAAGCGCTTGGCCGTGAACGCGAACGACGTGTCCTCGCGGCCGTACCGCGTGACCGGCCGCGTGACGTCGTGGTTGGACAGCACCCAGGTGGCGGGGGCACCGACGGGACCGTGGGCGGCGAGCGTGATGTCGATCGACTCCCGCAGCTGCTTGGCGTCCCACGGCCGGGCCATGAAGTCGAAGTTGAACGCGGTGTGCATCTCGTCGGGACGCAGGTACTGCGCGAAGCGCGCCTTGTCCTGGAGCCAGACCTCGCCGACGAGGACGCGGGTGCCCTCGTAGGAGTCCGCGACCGCGCGCCAGCCGCGGTACACGTCGTGCAGCTCGTCGCGGTCGACGTGCGGGTGCTCCCCCGGCCCGGCGTGGACCGGCACCTCCGGCAGGCTCGCGTCCTTGACCAGCAGCGCGGCCGAGTCGATCCGGATGCCGGCGACGCCCCGGTCGAACCAGAAGCGGAGCACCGACTCGAACTCGGCGACGACGTCGGGGTGCGACCAGTTGAGGTCGGGCTGCTGGGGCGCGAACAGGTGCAGGTACCACTCGCCGGGGGTGCCGTCGGGGTTCGTGGTGCGCGTCCACGTGCTGCCCTGGAAGTCGGACACCCAGCCGGTCGGGATCTGCTCGCCGTGCTCGCCCTTGCCGGGGTGGAACCAGAACCGCGCCCGCTCCGGGGAGCCGGGCCCGGCGGCGAGGGCCGCCTGGAACCACTCGTGCTGGTCCGAGACGTGGTTGGGGACGACGTCGATGATCGTCCGGATCCCCACCTGCAGCGCCTCGGTGATGAGCAGCTCGGCCTCCTGGAGGGTGCCGAACGCGGGGTCGATGGCCCGGTAGTCGGCGACGTCGTAGCCGCCGTCGGCGAGCGGGGAGACGTACCACGGGGTCACCCAGATGGCGTCGACGCCGAGGTCGCGCAGGTACGGCAGCCGCGAGCGCAGGCCTGCCAGGTCACCGGTGCCGTCGCCGTTCCCGTCCGCGAAGCTGCGCGGGTAGACCTGGTAGATCACCGCACCGCGCCACCACTGCGGGTCGGTCTCGGGCTGCGCCTGCGCCACTCGCGTCTCGTCTCTCGTGGGCCACGTCGCCGGGGCCGGGTGATCTTGCTGTCACGCGGCGACGCCCTCCAGACGTCGGCGTCGCGCTCCAGACGCTAAAGGACGCGACTGGATCAACGCAAGAACACGACAGAGGAGTTATCGAAGCGTGACCGTATGGAGGGTCGGACACGACACAGGCCCCGTACCGCCGAGGGACGGCGGTGCGGGGCCTGGAGGGCGCCGGGCTCAGTCGGCGGGGGTCACCGGCTGTGCCGGCGCAGGACCGGTGGAGCCGCGGACCACGAGCTCCGGCTCGAACAGCAGCTCGTCCTGGGGCACGACACCGCCGTGGATCTGGCTGACGAGCAGGTCGATCGCGGCGCGGCCCATCGGCTCGATCGGCTGGCGCACGGTGGTCAGGGGCGGTTCGGTGCAGCTCATGAACGCGGAGTCGTCGTAGCCGACGACCGAGATGTCGTCCGGGACCCGCAGCCCGGCCCGTCGAGCCGCCCGGATCACCCCGAGCGCCAGCGGGTCGCTCGCGCACACGATGCCCGTGACACCCTCCTTCAGGAGCCGGTTCCCCGCGGCCTGCCCGCTCTCGAGGGAGTAGGCGCTGCGGACCACCTGCCCCTCGCCCAGCTCCAGCCCGAGGCGCTGCATGAGGGCCTGCGCCGCCCGCAGCTTGCGCTCGGACGGCACGTGGTCGACCGGTCCGAGGACCAGGCCGACCCTCGTGTGGCCGAGCGAGGCGAGGTGACCGATCGCCTGCTCGATGGCGACCTCGTCGTCGCACGAGACCCGCGGGAAGGGCAGCTCCTCGATCGAGGCGTTGATCAGCACGACGGGCAGGTTGCGCCCGGCGAGCCGCTCGTAGTGACCGTGCGTCGCGTCCCGCTGCGCGTAGTGGCCGCCCGCGAAGACGATGCCCGAGACCTGCTGCCCGAGCAGGAGCTCGACGTAGTCGGCCTCCGACACGCCGCCGGCGGTCTGCGTGCACAGGACCGGGGTGAAGCCCTGCTGGGCCAGCGCCCCGCCGACCACCTCCGCGAACGCGGGGAAGATCGGGTTCTGGAGCTCGGGGAGCACGAGGCCGACCAGCCGCGCGCGCTCGCCGCGCAGCTTGGTGGGTCGCTCGTACCCGAGCACGTCGAGTGCGGTCAGCACCGCCTCCCGCGTCGACTCGGCGACACCGGGCTTGCCGTTGAGCACCCGGCTCACGGTCGCCTCGGAGACGCCGACCTTGCGTGCTACCTCTGCGAGTCGCCTGGACATGGGTGTCAGCGTACTGCTCGACGCTGCAAGTGGCTTGCAGGAGGCTGCAAGCAGTTTCACCTGGTGCCGTCACCCGTTCGCCGTACCCTCGGTTCGCCCGAGGTGCGGTCGCGCCCGCAGGCTTCTACCGTCGTACCGCCCCGATGCCACCGCACAGACAGGCCTGCCGTGCCCCCGACCGAGTTCCGCACCCCGGAGCGCGCGGCCCTGGGCCGGCGCTACCAGCTGGAGCAGCAGCTCGGGCGCGGCGGGTCGGGCGAGGTCTTCCGCGCCACCGACGTCCGGCTGCAGCGGGCGGTCGCCCTCAAGCTCTTCTCGATCGGTGCCGCGACCCCGCAGGACATCCGACGCTACGCGCACGAGGCCCGCGTGCTGTCGTCGCTCACGCACCCCAGCCTCGTCGCGCTGCTCGACGTCGGCGCCGACGTCCTCCCGGACGGCGGCGGCCCGGTGGCGTTCCTCGTCATGGAGCTGGTCGACGGTCGGACCCTGCGGGACACGATCGCCGACGGCCCTCTGCCGCCGTCGGTCACGGCGGACGTCGGCCGTCAGCTCGCGCTCGCGCTCGGCCACGCGCACGGAGCCGGCGTCGTGCACCGCGACGTCAAGCCGTCCAACGTCCTGGTGGCCGCCGACCGGTACGACAGCGGACGCCTCGACGCTCCCCGGATGCCCGTCGTGCTCGCCGACTTCGGCATCGCGGTGACCACGGCGAGCGCCCCGGAGGCACCCCGCGGCACGTCCGGGACGGCCGGGTACCAGAGCCCGGAGCAGGCCCTGGGCCATCCTGCGGGTCCGCCCAGCGACGTCTACTCCCTCGGCCTGGTGCTGCTCGAGTGCCTGACCGGTGAGCGCGCGTACCCGGGGGACCCGCTGTCGAGCTCGCTCGCTCGGCTCCTCGACCCGGTCGAGGTGCCCGCGCGGTTCGGTCGGGACTGGACCCGGCTGCTCCTGGCGATGACCGCCGACGACCCCGCGGCGCGTCCGGCACCGGCCGCCGTCGCGGCGGAGCTGCGGGTGCTACGGGTCTGAGCCCGCGTCGGGGATGCTCGCCTGGGCCGCACGCAGCTTGTCGGTGAGGGCTCGCAGGGTCGCCAGCTCGTGGGTGTCGAGCGCACCGCCGACGAGGCGCCGGATGGTGCGCACGTGGCGTCGCCCGATCTCCCGCTGCACCCGCCAGCCGTCCTCGGTCAGCGCGACCGCCACGCCCCGCGCGTCACCCTCGACCGGCCCGCGCCGGACCAGGCCGGCCAGCTCGAGCCGCTCGACCATCCGGGACAGGCTGGGCTGGGTCAGGAGGCTGTTCTCCCCCAGGTCACGCAGACGCGCGGTGCCGTCCGGGCAGCCGGACAGCGTGAACAGCACGTCGTACTCGCGGATCGTCAGGTCACCCCAGACGTCGTCGCGCTGGAAGCGCCGCATGAGCGCCACCTGCGCACGGAAGAGCGACTCCCATGCCTCCGCGGCCTCCCGCGTGCCGGGCAGCTCTCTGGCACTCTCCGTCATCGACCCGCTCTCTGCTCGACCTGCGGCTCCCGACCCAGGTTCATGCATACGTATCGATCTTGCTCAACCGCGCGACCGGCCGGTGTGTTCCACGGCGCCGCTATCGAAACTGTCGGGCGCCGGTGCCTGAAATGTTTCGGTACCTCGCGGCGACGGCCCGCGACGACCACTCTGCGATCCGGCACCTGGCTCAACGAGGAGGAACACCCATGTCCGTCATCCGCCCCCACGCACCACGACGCCGAGCAGCGGCCCGCACGGTCGCCGTCGCGCTCGCGGCCACGATCGTCGTCGGCGCCGCCGCCGTCGCCATCCCCGCCGCCCAGGCGGCGACCAGCCTGAAGGACCTGGCGACCGCCGCCGGCAAGGACATCGGCTTCGCGCTCGACCCCAACCGGCTCTCGGAGTCGGCCTACAAGTCGATCGCCGACAGCGAGTTCAACCTCGTCGTGGCCGAGAACGCGATGAAGTGGGACGCCACCGAGCCGTCGCAGAACTCGTTCAGCTACGGCCAGGGCGACCAGGTGGCCAGCTACGCCGCCAGCACCGGCAAGGAGCTGTACGGCCACACCCTCGTGTGGCACTCGCAGATGCCGGGCTGGACCAACAACCTGTCCGGGTCGGCGCTCGAGTCGGCGATGAAGAACCACGTCACCAACGTCGCGACGCACTTCAGGGGCAAGGTCGCGTCGTGGGACGTGGTCAACGAGGCGTTCGGTGAGAACGGCGAGCGCCGCTCCGACTCGCCGCTCCAGCAGAAGCTCGGCGACGGGTACATCGAGACGGCGTTCCGGGCGGCGCGGGCCGCGGACCCGACCGCCAAGCTCTGCATCAACGACTACAACACCGACGCCATCAACTCCAAGAGCACCGCGATCTACAACCTCGTGCGGGACTTCAAGGCCCGCGGCGTGCCCATCGACTGCGTCGGGTTCCAGTCGCACCTGATCATCGGCCAGGTCCCCTCGTCCATGCAGCAGAACCTGCAGCGGTTCGCCGACCTCGGCGTGGACGTGCGGATCACCGAGCTCGACATCCGCATGACGATGCCCTCGGACTCCGCCAAGCTGGCCACGCAGGCGGCCGACTACAAGAAGGTGTTCCAGATCTGCCTCGCGGTGAGCCGCTGCCAGGGCGTCACCATCTGGGGCATCACCGACAAGTACTCCTGGGTGCCCGGCGTGTTCTCCGGGCAGGGTGCCGCGCTGGTGTGGGACGACAACTACAACAAGAAGCCCGCCTACGACGCGATCGCCTCGGCCTTCGGCGGCATCACGCCCACGGCCACGCCGACACCCACCGTCACGCCGACCCCGACGGTCACGCCGACCCCGACCGTCACGCCGACACCCACGGTGACCCCGACGACGCCGCCCGGCGCCTGCCAGGTGACCTACGTCGTCAACCAGTGGAACACCGGGTTCACCGCGAACGTCACGGTGAAGAACACGTCGTCGAGCGCGATCAACGGCTGGACCCTGACGTTCAGCTTCCCGAACGGCCAGGCCGTCACCCAGGCATGGAGCTCGGTGACCACGCAGTCCGGCTCGGCCGTCACCGTCAGGAACGCGGCCTGGAACGGCTCGATCCCCGCGGGGGGCAGCACGCAGTTCGGGTTCAACGGCTCGCACAACGGCACCAACGGCGCACCGTCGTCGTTCGCGCTCAACGGCACGGCCTGCTCGAAGGGCTGAACCGCACCGGCCCGGGACCCCGCACGGGTCCCGGGCCGGCCTGTGCCACCTGCGGATACGCTGACGCGATGACCACCGAGGCGGCACCCCGCACCACGTACCTCCTGGTCGACGGCGAGAACATCGACGCGACCCTCGGCTCGTCCATCCTCGGCGGCCGCCCCACCCCGGAGCAGCGCCCGCGGTGGGAGCGCGTGCTGACGTTCGCGCAGCAGACGTGGGACCAGCCCGTCAAGGCGCTGTTCTTCCTCAACGCCTCCAACGGCACGCTGCCCATGTCCTTCGTGCAGGCGCTGCTGGCCATCGGCTTCCAGCCGATCCCGCTGTCGGGCGAGTCGTACGAGAAGGTCGTCGACATCGGCATCAAGCGCACCCTCGACGCGATCGCGGGGCGCGGGGGCGACGTGCTCCTCGCCAGCCACGACGGCGACTTCGCGCCCGAGCTGGAGACGCTCGTCGACGACGAGGACCGGCGGGTCGGCCTCCTGGCGTTCCGTGAGTTCACCAGCACCCAGCTGTCGGCCCTCGTCGCGAAGGGTCTGGAGACGTTCGACCTCGAGAGCGACGTCGCCGCGTTCAACGTGCAGCTGCCGCGCCTGCGGATCATCCCGCTCGACGAGTTCGACCCGCTGCGCTACCTCTGAGGACCTCTCGCGTGACCCAGGTCACGACGGGATAACGATGTACCTGCTACCGGTGCGGTTTTACCTAGTACCGCGTGGCTCAGATGCTTCGTGCGCTGGTAGACAGTGCGCTGGTCCCGCCCGAGAGGGCTGCTGACCTGCTTCGTCAACGGCGACGGCGCAGGTCAGCAGCCTCTCGGGTGTGCCACTCACCAGCCGCACTGCCCGGACGGTCACCCGTGCGGACCAGTCACCACGACGAGGTGGTCATGAAGCGTCACATCCTGGCGGGGCTCGTCCTCGCGCTCCTGACGACGGCGATCGTCCTGTTCTCGGGACCCGAGCTGCAGGGCGTCGCCCTGCTCGGCGCCGCGCTCGGCGGCGCCCTGGGCCTCGTGCCCGACCGGACCCCCGCGCAGCGCGCCGCCGGCTTCGGGGTCGGCTTCGTCGCCGCCTGGCTGGGGTACGCCCTGCGCGCCGCGGTCCTGCCCGACGCCGCCGCGGGCCGCGCGATCGCCGTGCTCGTCGTCGTCCTCGTCTGCCTGGGGGTCGCGGCCCTCACGCGCGGCAGGCTCCCGCTGTGGTCCGCTCTGCTGGGCGCCGCCGCGATGGCCGGCGCGTACGAGGCCACCTACGCCGCCGACCCGTCCTCGTTCCTCACCTCGTCGGCCACCACCGCGACGTCCATCCTGCTCGCCGCCGGAGCCGGCTTCCTGGCGACGTCCGTGCTCGGCGTCGTCGTGATGCAGGACCGCGAGGAGGAGCGGGCCGCCGAGGCACCCCTCTTCGCCCCGGCCGACCCGCCCGTCGGCGAGTACGAGGGCGCGGGCAACCACGCCCCGGCCCGCCCGTACACAGCGACCACCGCCGGGGGCCCCCGTCGGGGCTTGCCCGCCACCCGTCCCCTCGACCCCCAGCCGGAGGCCTGACGTGCGCCGCACGACCACCACCGCGACCGCCGCCGTCATCCTCCTTCCGCTCGTCGTCGGCACGGCGGCCTCCCCCGCGCTCGCTGCCGACTCCGGCGACGTCACGGTCACCAACACCGAGACCGTCCAGGCGCGCCTGTCCGCCACCGGGGCGTTCCAGGGCGCCCGCGTGTACGAGCAGCTCGCCCTGACCGGCCACGGCACCGCGACCATCGCGAACCCCGTCTCCACCGACGGTCTGCGCAACCTCGACGGCTTCGGCGGGTACGAGGTCGTCGACGGCAAGCTCGTCAGCACCCTGGAGGTCGACGGCGAACGGCGCGAACGCTCCCTGAGCACCTACGACAAGGACCTGCCGCTCACCGTCGAGGTCACCTACACGTTCGACGGCGAGACGGTGCAGCCCGGCGCGGTCATCGGCAAGGCCGGCACCCTCGGCGTGCACTACAAGGTCACCAACACGACCGGGAAGACCCAGGACGTCACCTACGACGACGGCACCGGCACCATGGCCACCGCGTCCGCCGAGACCGTGATCCCGATGATCGGCCAGCTCGTCACCGTCCTGCCGTCCACGTTCACCGACGTGCGCTCCGACGAGGCCGGCATGGCCGGCGACGGTCGCGGCGGCACCCGCATGCAGTTCCAGATGACCCTGTTCCCGCCCATCGGGTCCGCGACCGCCGAGTTCGGCTACACCGCCCAGGTCAGCCGCGCGGTCATCCCGAAGGCCACGCTCACGTCCATGCCCGTGTCCCCGCTCGAGTACCCCTCGTTCAAGGGAGGCGCCGCCAGCTACGAGGCCGGTGCGCAGAAGGGCGTGGACCTCACCGGCGCCGGGCTCAAGCTCGACGAGAGCGTGCTGCGCCTGCACGACGGCTCCGCCCAGCTGCTCGCGGGCCTCCTCCAGCTCCGCGACGGCGCCGCGCAGCTCTCGACCGGTCTGAACGAGTCCGCCGCGCCGGGCGCCGCGCAGCTGGCCGCCGGCGCCGGCAGGCTCCAGGACGGGCTCTCCCAGGCGAGCTCCTCGGCGCCGCAGCTCATCGCCGGGCTCAACCAGGTGGACGCCGGCCTGGCCCAGGTCGACGGTGGCCTCGCCAAGCTCTACGGCGACATCGGCCAGCTGCCGTCCGACCCTCGCGTCAAGGAGCTCCAGGCCGGGATCGCGAAGCTGCGTGCCGGCATCGGGTCGACGACGACGCCCGACACCCTGCTCGCGGGCATCGACCAGCTGCGTCAGCAGGTGGGCACCGGCGCTCCGGCGGCGCTCGCGACGATGGCCGCCGGCGTGTACAACCCGAGTGCGACCGAGCCCGGCGCGTACCAGAAGCTCGGCTGCGCGATCACGGTTCTCGGCCACCTGAAGAACGGCGCCACCACGGGTGCGGACGCCTGCTACCCGGGTGGCGGGCGACCGCCGATCGCCGCGACCGTCGACCCGACGCACGCCTTCATCCTGTCGAGCCTCATCGCGCAGCTCACGGCTGGTCAGGCCGATCTCGCCGACCCGGCCAACCTCGGCGACCCGACGTCGGCAGCGTTCTACGGGGCGGCGCCGGTCGCCGACCCGACGCTGCAGCAGGGCCTCACCTACCTGCAGGGCAGGCTCGCCAACATCGCGGGACCGGGCCTGACGAAGATCCAGTGCGGTCTGAGCTCGGCGTCGTTCGCTGGGTGCGACGCCACCAGGCCGGGCCTGCTCGAAGGGCTCACCAGTGTCGACGCGGGCGTCAGCCTGCTTCTCGCGACGGTGGTCACCAACGTCCAGAAGGGCGTCGGCGGCCCGAACGACACGGCCGCGAACGGCACCCTGCGCGGTGGCGTGCACTCCCTGCAGGCAGGGACCGACAAGCTCGGCGCCGGCGGCGGCGCACTGGTCGACGGGCTGCGGCAGCTGAATGCGGGAGCCGGCCAGCTCAACGCCGGAGCAGAGTCGCTGTCCGAGGGCCTCCGGACCGCGGCCGACGGGTCCACGGAGCTCTCCGACGGGCTCGCCACGGCGGCCGAGGGTGCGCCGAAGCTCGTCGACGGGACGCAGCAGCTCTCCGACGAGGGCACGTCGCAGGTCGTCGTCAGCGGGCAGGGCACCGCGGAGGACTTCGGCGTGAAGTACGCGGTGCTCAGCGCCGGTGCCGAGCGGGCCCAGACCGAGGGCATGGCGTACGGCGCACCGGACGGTGCGACGGGCGCCACGGCCTACTCGATCGAGATCGCCGGCGTCGACGGCACCGGGGCCAGCTCGGTCGGGCGCCTCATCCTGGCGATCGTCCTGTTCGCCGGTGGGATCGGCCTGGCCACGCTGGCGCGACGCCGCTTCGTCTGATCGACCACCGCCGGCGGGTCACCCCTGGGTGGCCCGCCGGCGGTGCGCCTGGCCTCGTCGGTCGCTCCGGCATCGGCCCGTCAGCCACCGAAGCCGACGGCGAGCTGCTGGTCGATCGCGTCCTGCACCTGCTGCCGGTGCTCGGAGTCGAGGAGCGCGACGCCGTGCGCGGAGCCGCTGAGCTCCAGGAACGTGCTCGGGTCGTCGGCGCGTGAGACGTCCCGGGAGGAGTCGACGCCGACGCTCGAGTCGTCGGTCGAGGCGATCACGAGCAGCGGACCGGTGTAGCGGCTCGACTCGGACTGCGCGTCCTGGCCGTCGAAGACCGCGGGCGGCCCGAGCGCGACCACCGAGACCGCGTCGACGTCGTCGGCGAACGCGGCCGCGTACGCGCCGCCCTTGGAGGCGCCGACGAGAGCGACGTCCGTGGCGCCGAGGCTGCGCAGCACGTCGACCGCACCGATGAACGACGACGCACCGTCGGCCGCCCAGCCGAACGAGGCGACGAGGTAGCCCTCCCCCGCCAGCCGCCCGAGCTCGTCCGCCCACTGGCACGCGTCGCCCTGGTTCTGCGGGGCCAGGAGGACGCCCTTGGTCCCGGACCCGGTGAACGACACGAGCGTCGGGTCGTCCTGCGGCCCGGTGGTGACCGTGGCGGTGCCCTCGGGCAGGCAGGGCGGGGTCTCCGCGGGGGTGAGGGAGGCGGAGATGCCGGCGGGCGCGGGCTGCGAGGAGGTCGGCTCCGGTGCGGTGTCGTCGGTGCCCCCGGAGGACGTGCACGCGGCGAGGGAGAGGACGGCGAGGGCGGGGAGCAGGAGACGCGCGGCGCTGGGCATCCCCCGTTCCTAGAGGTACGGAACGGTTCGGGGCAACCCGCGTCTCACGTCAGGTGGCGGCGTCGTACCGGTCGAGGACGATGTGCACGAGGCGCTCGTCCGGCGCCAGAGGGGCGGCGACCACGTCGGCCCCCGCCTCCCGCACGCGGTCGTAGAAGTACCCGGGCGCGAGCAGGTACGAGGCGACGACGACCCGGCCTCCGGGCGGCGCGTCGGCGCGGGCCGCGGCGACCGCTGCGGGGACGCGCGGCTCGGCGCCGGCCCCGTAGCCGATGGTCACGGGCTGCTCGAGCCGGTCGGCCAGCCCGGCCGCGACGGACTCGACGGCGAGCGCGGCCGCCGGGTCGGTGGAGCCGGCGGCTGCGAGCACGACCGAGTCGTCGGGGCCGAGGCCGGCGGTCTCCAGGCGGTCCACGAGGATGTCGACCAGGCGCGGGTCGGGGCCGAGGGGTGCGGCGGCCGTCGCACCGGGCTGGTCGACGGCGGCGGCGATGTCGACCTTGACGTGGAAGCCGACGGACAGCAGCAGCGGCACGACGACGGCGCCCGACGCGTCGCTGTCGAGGGCGTGCGAGACGACGTCCGCGACCTCCGGCTCCTGGACGTCCACGAACGCCTCGCGCACGTCGAGGTGGGGGCGGTACGCGGCGATGCCCGTGAGGATCGAGCGGACGGCAGCACGACCGTCGGCGTCGTCGGTGCCGTGGGAGCACCCGACGAGCACAGGGCCGTCGAGGTCTCCGGGGGTCGTGCCGCGGGCGTGCAGGGCGTTCGTCATCAGACCTCCTCCAGCTGGAGACGGTAGCCCCTCTTGACCACCGTGCGGATCAGCTGGCGGCTCCCCGTCGCGTCACGCAGGCGCGCGATGGCCACCTCGGCGGCGTGCGGGTCCTGCGAGTCGCCCGGCAGCGCGGCCAGCACCTGGTCGCGCGGCACCACGGCCCCTCCTGCCGCGGCCAGCAGCCGGAGGACCTCCAGTCCCGTCGGCGTGAGGGCGAGCACGTGGCCGTCGAGCACCGCGGTCCCGCGGTGCACCTGCAGCGGGCCTGCCACGGTCTGCAACGCCTGGAGCCCGCCGTAGTGACCGACGAGCGACCGGACCAGCGCACCCAGACGTCCCCGTTCGGGCACGAGCGGTGCGATGCCCCGGTCGAGCAGCGGCCTGGCCGTGATGGGTCCGACGGCCGCCATCACGACGCTGCCGCGCTGTGCGAGCATCACGATGTCGTCAGTGACACCCTCCTCGTCGGCCGCCTCGAGCCAGGCGTGCGCGCCGGGCGCCGACGTGAAGACGACCGCGTCGATCTCCCCGGCGGCGACCGCGCGTACCGAGGCCGTCACGACGGCCGGGTCCGGGGGCGGACCCCACCGGTAGACGACGAGGCTGCGCACCCGCGCACCGGCGGCGGCGAACGCCTCGTCGAGACCGTCCGCGCCCGCGCCGTGGTGCTGGACCGCGATGTCCCGACCGGCGACCCCCTCGTCGAGGAGCACCTCTGCGATCTCGGCGCTGGTCTCGGACTCCGCGACCCAGTCGGCGGTGAGCCCGGCGGCCTGGATCGCGCCGCGCGCCTTGGGTCCGCGCGCGACGATCCGGGTGCCCTTGAGCATCTGCACGAGGGGCTCGTCCAGCCCGGCCGCGTCCGCCGCCTCGATCCAGCCGCGGAACCCGATGCCGGTGGTCACCACGACGGTGTCCGGCGGGTGGGCCAGCAGCGACCGGGTGCCCTCGAGCAGCCGGGCGTCGTCCGTGTGAGGAACCATGCTCAGGGCCGGGGCGTGCCGGACGGCGGCACCTCGGCGACCCAGTGCGGCGGCGAGCTCGGCCGACCGGCGGTCGGCGGTGATGAGCACGACGAGTCCCGCGAGGGTCTGGTCGATGGGTTCGCTCACGTGGCCATTGTGACGGCCGCGGGGGCCGATGCGTCCGGTGACGCGGTCGTGTGAGCGGCGTCACCATGGTCCGGTTCCAGCAGCCCCGCGGCGGCCACGGCGCCCAGGACGATGACGGCGGGGGCCTTCACGCCGGCGGCCGCGGCGACGTCGACGACGTCGTCCAGGCGAGCCCGGGTGACGCGCTGGCCGGGCAGCGTCCCCTCCTCGACCAGGGCGACCGGCGTCGCCGGGTCGGCGCCGGCGTCGAGCGCCTGGGTGGCCAGCGTCGCCAGCGCGCTCACGCCCATGAGGACGACGACCGTGCACGACCCGTCGCGCAGGCCCGTCAGGGCGGCCGACGACCAGCCGTCGTGCCCGTTCATGACGTGCACGGCGCCCACCGTGCCGCGGTGCGTGAGCGGGATGCCGGCGGCGGCGGGTGCGGCGAACGCGCTGCTCACCCCGGGGATGACCTCGACGGGCACGTCCGCCTCCCGGCAGGCGAGCACCTCCTCGCCACCCCGGCCGTAGACGAACGGGTCCCCGCCCTTGAGCCGGACCACGACCCGGCCACGCTGGGCCTGCTCGACGAGGATGCGGCCGATCTCGTGCTGCGGCACCGGGTGGTGGCCCGGTGTCTTGCCGACGTCGATGACCTCGACGCCCGGTGCCAGCTCGTCGAGCACGGCGACCGGTCCGAGGCGGTCCGTGACCACGACGTCCGCCTCGGCGAGCGCGCGACGGCCCGCCAGCGTGAGGAGCCCGACGTCTCCCGGTCCGCCCCCGACGAGCACGACGCGGCCCGGGTGGTCGCGGCGGTGGCGCAGGTCCACGCGTCCCTCGCGCAGCTGGGACGCGAACGCGTCGCGGACGGCGATCGTGCGCCGCGGGTCGGCCGCGCCCGCCGAGACCACGCCGACCAGGACGTCGCCCTGCTGGGTCGTCGCGGGCGTGCGGGCCGAGCCGGCGGTGCCGGACCCGGCGTCGACGCAGAACGTCTGGCGCTCGTCGGCCCAGGCGAGCACGGCGGCGTCCGTCGACCGGTCCCCCGTGGCGGTGTGCACGAGCCACGCACCGTCGAGGTCGGGCTCCTGCACCTCGCGGGCGCGCCACTCGATCAGGCCCCAGCGGTGCAGGTCGAGGAGCACCTCGCACAGCTGCGGCGCGACGACCACGACGCGTGCGGCGTCGGCGAGCAGCGACTGCACGCGACGCGCGGCGACCGGTCCACCGCCGACCACGAGCACCCGGCGCCCGGTGAGCTGCAGGCCGAGCATCGTGGTCACGAGCCCACCTCCACGATCCCGTCGCGCACCCGGACCGGCCAGGTCCGCAGGTCGGTCGGCAGGTCCCGTGCCGGTGTCTTCCCGGCGACGTCCAGACAGCGGCCCGTCGTCAGGTCGAAGACCTGCTTGTACATCGGGGAGGCCACCGTCGGCACCTCGACGTCGTCGACCTTCCGGGAGCCGACGATGCCGCGGGAGATCACGTACGCGTCGCTGAACGGGTCGTGCTGCTGGACGGCGAGCACGCGACCGTCGAGGAGGCGGAAGAGCGCGACCTGGTCGGCCCCGAGCAGGGCGGCCGCTCCCCGTTCGGGGGCGAGGTCGTCGATCCGGCAGACCGTGGTCCACACGAGCGTCTCCAGCGCGGTCATGAGCGCACCTCCAGTCGGGCTCCGGCGACGAGGACGGGTTCGTGGTGGGGCGTCGGGCGGGCGTCGCCCCGCTCGTCCGCCGTGGCCGGGCGGGACTGGCCGCGCTCGGGGACGTACGCGAGCGAGGGGTCCGGCGTGTCGGGGGCGTTGACGAAGGACGCGAACCGGCGGAGCTTCTCCGGGTCCTCCAGCGTCGCGCGCCACTCGTCCTCGTACTCGACGACGTGCTGGGCCATCTGCTCGTCGAGGTCCGCCGCGATCCCCAGCGAGTCCTCCAGGACGACCGCGCGGACACCGTCGAGGCCGCCCTCGACGTCGTCGATCCACGGCGCCGTGCGCTGCAGCCGGTCCGCGGTGCGCACGTAGTAGAGGAGGAAGCGGTCGATGGTGCGGACGAGGGTCTCGGTGTCCAGGTCCTCCGCCAGCAGCTGCGCGTGCCGCGGGGTGAAGCCGCCGTTGCCGCCGACGTACACGTTCCAGCCCTTGTCGGTCGCGATGACGCCGACGTCCTTGCCGCGGGCCTCCGCGCACTCGCGCGCACAACCCGAGACGCCGAGCTTGATCTTGTGCGGCGAGCGCAGCCCGCGGTACCGCAGCTCGAGCATGACCGCGAGCGCCACCGAGTCCTGCACGCCGAACCGGCACCACGTGGAGCCGACGCAGGACTTCACGGTGCGCAGCGACTTGCCGTACGCGTGGCCGGACTCGAACCCGGCGTCGACCAGGCGCTGCCAGATGAGGGGCAGCTGGTCGATGCGGGCGCCGAACATGTCGATCCGCTGGCCGCCCGTGATCTTCGTGTACAGGCCGAAGTCCTTGGCCACCTCGCCGATGGCGATGAGTCCCTCGGGGGTCACCTCGCCGCCCGCGATGCGCGGGACGACCGAGTAGGAGCCGTCCTTCTGCAGGTTCGCCATGACGTGGTCGTTGGTGTCCTGCAGCGTGGCCCGCTCGCCCTCGAGCACGTGCGCCGGCGACGTCGTCGCCAGGATGGACGCGACCGTCGGCCGGCAGATGTCGCAGCCTCGCCCTTCCGCGCGGGTGCCGAACCGCTCGATGACCTGCGTGAACGACGAGACGCCACTGACCCGGACGGCGTCGTAGAGCTGCGCACGGGACAGGGCGAAGTGCTCGCACAGCGCGGTGCTGACCTCGATGCCCTGCGCCGTGAGCTCGGTGGTGACCAGCTTCTTGACCAGCGGGAGGCACGAGCCGCAGCTGGTGCCCGCCTTGGTGCACGCCTTGACCGCACCCAGGTCCGTGCAGCCGTGCTCGGTGACGGCACCGCGGATGGTGCCCGCCGAGACGTTGTTGCACGAGCAGACGGCGGCGTCGTCGGGCAGCTCCAGCTCGGGCGCTCCTGCCCCGCCGCCCTCGGGCAGCAGGAACGCGGCCGGGTCCCCGGGCAGCTCGCGCCCGAGCATCGGCCGCAGGCTCGAGTACGCGCTCGCGTCGCCGACGAGGACGCCGCCGAGCAGGGTGCGCGCGTCGTCGGACATGACGAGCTTCTTGTAGACGCCGCCCACCGGGTCGGCCCACACGATCTCGAGGGCGCCGGGCGTCTGCCCGAAGGCGTCGCCGAAGCTCGCGACGTCGACGCCGGAGAGCTTGAGCTTGGTCGCGGTGTCGGCACCCGGGAAGGACGAGGTGCCACCGAGCAGCCGGTCCGCGGCGATCTCCGCCATCGCGTAGCCGGGGGCGACGAGCCCGATGGTCGCGCCCTGGATGCACGCGACCTCGCCGACCGCCGAGACGTCCGGGTCGCTGGTCAGGCACGTGTCGTCGACGACGACCCCGCCGCGCTCGCCGATCGCGAGGCCGGACGCGCGGCCCAGCTCGTCGCGCGGCCGGATCCCCGCCGCGATGACGACGACGTCCGCGTCGACCCGCCCACCGTCGGCCAGGTCCAGGCGACCGACGCCACCGCGCCGGTGCGCCCGGATCTTCGTGGTCATCGCATTGAGGCGGACACCGACGCCCAGCTGGTTGATGAGCCGCCGCAGCGCCTCACCACCGCCGAGGTCCACCTGCGTCGACATGAGGTGCGTGCCCACCTGCAGGACGGTCGTGCGGGCACCCATCGCCTGGAGCGCACCCGCGGCCTCCAGACCGAGCAGACCGCCACCGAGCACCGCCCCCTTCACGACCCGGTCCTCCGAGAGCTTCTCGACGTAGCCGCGCAGCTCCGCGACGTCGTCGACCGTCCGGTAGACGAACACGCCCGGCAGGTCCGTGCCCTCGATCGGCGGGACCCAGGCCGACGAGCCCGTCGCCAGGACGAGGTGGTCGTAGTGCTCCGTGCGGCCGTGCGCCGTGGTGACCGTCTTCGCGTCGCGGTCGAGGTGCGTCACGGCGTCGTCGCGGACCAGGGTGACCAGCGGGTCGGACCACAGCTCCGGGTCGCCGAGCGCCAGGTCGTCGGCGTCGCGGCCGGAGAAGTAGCTCGTGAGCGCGACGCGGTCGTACGGGCGGCGCGGCTCCTCCGCCAGGACGGTGATGCGCCAGGTGCCGGCGGTGTCGCGGTCACGCAACGCCTCGACCAGCCGCTGCGCGACCATGCCGCCGCCGACGACGACGAGGTGCTGGTTCATGGGGGTGCTCCGTCGGGCTGGGGGGTGGGGCACGTCCCACGGTAGGAACCGGTTGTTTCCCCGATGGCGTCGCTCCGTTACCTGGGAGGAACCTTTCCCGCACACGACGTGGGTGCCCGGTGTGAGAGTGAGGGCATGAGCCCCGTCATCGCCCTCCTGCGTGCCGTCAACGTCGGTGGCCGCACGGTGAGGTCCGCCCAGCTCCGCGCGGTCGCGGAAGGCCTCGGCCACACGCAGGTCACGACGTACGTGAACAGCGGGAACATCGTCCTGGTGCCCTCCGGACCGATGTCCGCCGTGGGACCCGGGCTGGCCGGGGCGCTCGTCGCGGAGCTCGGTTTCGACGTGCCGGTGATCACCCGGTCCCTGGCGCAGTGGGACGCCGTCGTGGAGCGGCTCCCCTACCCCGACGAGGCGTCCTCGGACCCGTCCCACCTGGTCCTGTACTGCTGGGACGGAGCGCCCGCGGTCGGCGACCTCGACCCGGCACCGTACGGTCGCGAGTCGGTCGCGTTCGCCGGGCACGAGACCTACGTCTACTACCCCGACGGCATCGGCCGGTCCAAGCTGACCCTCCCGGTGCTCGAGAAGGCGGCCGGCCGGTCCGGGACCGCCCGCAACTGGAACACCGTGCTCGCCCTGCAGCGCCTCGCCCGGGAGCGCGCCTGACTAGCGTGGACGCCATGAGCACCCTGTTCACCAAGATCATCGCCGGGGACATCCCCGGCCGGTTCGTGTGGGCCGACGACGTCGCCGTCGCGTTCGGCACCATCGCCCCCATCACCGACGGACACATGCTCGTGGTCCCCCGCGCCGAGATCGTGCAGCTCACCGAGGCTCCCGACGACGTGCTCGCGCACCTGATGGTCGTCGCGAGGACGATCGGGCAGGCGCAGCAGCGGGCCTGGTCCGCACCGCGCGCCGCGCTGCTCGTCGCCGGGTTCGAGGTGGACCACCTGCACCTGCACGTCCTGCCCGCCTGGGGCGAGGCCGAGCTGTCGTTCCGCAACGCCCGCACCGACGTGCCGGCCGCGGAGCTGGACGCGGCAGCGTCCCGGGTGCGTGAGGCGCTGGTCGCCCAGGGCGACGGTGCCCACGTCCCGGCGACGATGACCAGCCCCGCCCTCTGACGCAGCCGCGACGTCCGCACGTTCGAGCGTCCCGACGACCGGAGGTGCGGACGTCCCGCGTGCCTGGGGCGCGCATCGACCCGTCCGTGCGACCTCCGACACCGCACCTTCGGTGTCGACGTCCGTGAGCGCTGGAGCGACCAGGTGCTCGGACGCTGACGCATCCCACCGCGGGACGTCCGAGGAAGTGAGCGTCGGGGCGACCACACGCTCGGACGTCGTGGGGGGCGTCGGGGGTGCGGGTGGCGACATCGCGGATGATGCAGGGCAGAGTCGGGTCACACGGTTCATCGAGGAGGCACGCAGCAGATGGCTGGACGTCAGGACACCGGGCTCGCGGCGCTCGCGGGGGTCGCTGCGGGTGCCGTGACCCTCGGCGTGGCGTCACTCGTCGCGCTGCTCACCGGACCGACCACCGACCCGCTCGTCGCGGTCGGCGGAGCGTTCGTCGACGCGACCCCCGCGTGGCTCAAGGACTTCGCCGCGTCCACGTTCGGTACCGCGGACAAGGTGGTGCTCGGGATCGGCGAGGTGGTCGTGGTGCTCGCGCTCGCCGCGCTCGCCGGAGTCCTCGCGGCGCGGCGCTGGGCGTGGGGCGCGACGCTCGTGGTCGTGCTGGGCGCGGTCGCCGGGCTGGCCGCGATGGGTCGTCCGGACGCGGGGACGCTCGCCGCGGTGCCGGCAGTCGCCGGCGCGATCGCGGGCCTGCTGACGCTGCGCGAGCTGATCCGTCGGCTACCGGGAGCGCCCGCACGGCCGCGTCCCGAGGGCGTCCAGCGGCGCGCGTTCCTGCAGGTCACGGCCGCGGCGGGAGCCCTCGGGGTCGTCGGCGTCCTCGTCGGCCGCGCCGTCGGGGCGACCGCGCGTGGCGCCCAGACCGCGCGGGCCGCGATCCGGATCCCCCGCCCGGCCGTCACCGCGCCCCCGGTCCCCGCCGGTGTGCAGGTCGACGTCGACGGTGTCGTGCCCTGGCAGACGCCGGCCGACGAGTTCTACCGGATCGACACCGCCCTCGTGGTCCCGCAGGTCGACCCGGAGACGTGGACCCTGCGCGTGCACGGCATGGTCGCCGAGGAGGTCACGCTCACCTGGGACGAGCTGCTGGGCAGCGACCTCGTCGAGGCGTGGGTGACGCTCGCGTGCGTCTCCAACCCCGTGGGGGGCGACCTCATCGGCAACCAGAAGTGGCTCGGCCTGCCCCTCGCGGACCTCCTCGCGCGGGCGCGGCCGACGGACGACGCCGACATGGTGCTCTCCCGCAGCGTCGACGGGTTCACGGCGTCGACGCCGCTGGCCGCGCTGACGGACGGCCGGGACGCGCTCCTGGCCATCGCGATGGACGGCGAGCCGCTGCCCGTCGAGCACGGGTTCCCCGTGCGCATGGTCGTGCCGGGGCTGTACGGGTACGTGTCGGCGACGAAGTGGGTCACCGAACTCAAGCTCACCCGGTTCGCCGACGAGACGGCGTACTGGACCGACCGCGGCTGGTCGCCGCAGGGGCCGATCAAGACCCAGTCCCGCATCGAGGTGCCGAGACCCGGCGCGTCGGTCCCCGCCGGCCCGGTCGTCGTGGCGGGGACCGCCTGGGCGCAGCACCGCGGCGTCACCGGCGTGCAGGTGCGCGTCGAGCAGGGCAGCTGGAGCGACGCCACGCTGGCCGACGACGGCGGCATCGACTCGTGGCGGCAGTGGTCGTGGACGTGGGACGCCGAGCCGGGCGAGTACCAGCTCTACGTCCGCGCGTCCGACCCGCAGGGCTACCAGACGGGCGCCCGCGCCGACGTCATCCCGGACGGCGCGACGGGCTACGACACGGTCCGCGTCAGGGTGACCTGATCGACGGGTCCGACACGGTCAGCCCGTCGTCGATCACGCCCTGAGACACACGTGACCGCCCCAGCAGGGTCACCTCGGCCGTGTCCCGTCGGCGTCAGCGGGCCGTGACCGGGGTCGGGTCGTCGGCGGTGTCGGTCGCGGGCCGCGCCGGCGCCGGCTGGTCCGGGTCGGAGCGGCGGAGCCAGTCGACGATGCCGCAGACGGCGTCCTTGCAGCCGCCGCAGCCGGTGGTCGCGCGCGTCGACGCCGCCACGTCCTCGACCGACCGCGCACCGTGCCGCCAGCAGCCCACGATGTCGCCCTTGGTGACCCCGTTGCACCGGCACACGACCGCGCGGTCGGGCATCATCGTCGGGCTCGCTGCGGGGACAGCCGTCCCGGCGACGGGCCGGACCAGCAGCTGGGCGGGGTCGGTGGGTGCGGGGGTGCCGCGCGTGTAGGCCGCGACGAGGTCGGCGGCGACCGGACCGGCGCCCACGCAGGTGGCACCGATGACACGACCGTCCGCGACGACGACCTCGATGTGCCGGCCGCCCTCGGGGTCGCTCAGCCGCACGCGGCGACCGCCGGTCAGCGGCCCGCAGACCCCCATCGCGACGACGTCGAGCCCGACGCCCTTGACCTTGACGACGTCGGTCCCGGCGGTCGGCAGGGGGACGTCGTCGCGCGCCGCGGACGGTTCGGTGAGCAGGGTCGCGAGGCGTCGCGCCTGGTCCCAGCCCTGGGCGATGAGTCCGGAACCGCCCTCGGGAGGTTCGGCGCAGTCGCCGATGGCGAAGACGCGCGCGTCGGCCGGCGAGGCCAGGTCGGTCCCGACGACGATGCCGCGCGCCACGTCCAGCCCGGCCCGCTGCGCGAGCCCGACCTCCGGGACCGTCCCGGCGGTGAGCACCAGCAGGTCCGCGGCCAGGACCTCGCCACCCTCGAGGCGCACCCCGGTGACGCGTCCGCCACTGACGACCGCCTCCTCGGTGCGGGCGCCCACACGGACCGAGATCCCGAGCGACGTGAGCCGGGCCGTGGCCGCCGCCGCCGCGGGCCCGTCGAGCTGGCGGTCCATGAGGTTGGTGCCGCCGTGCACCACCGTCACGGGAACCCCGCGGTGCGCGAGACCGCACGCCACCTCGAGCCCGAGCACGCCGCCGCCGACGACGACCGCGCGGTGGGCGTTCACCGTGGCGGCGACGATCTCGCGCGCGTCGTCGAGGGTGCGCAGCGCGTGCGCACCGGCGGGCAGGTCGTCGTCGACGCGCCGCCCGAACAGCTCCGGGATCCGCGCCCGCGCCCCAGTGGCCAGCACGAGGACGTCGTACCGGTGCCGCTCGCCGGCGTGGTCGTGCACGACGCCCGCGTGGCGGTCGATCGTGACCGCCTGCGTCCCGGGCAGCACGGTGCTGGAGGTCCGGTGGGCGGTGCGCGGCAGCGTGATCGACGCGACGTCGAGCTTCCCGGCGACGACCTCGGACAGCAGGACCCGGTTGTAGGGCTCGTACTCCTCGGCGCCGAGCACCGTCGTGCGGAAGCGGCCACCCGGGTCGCGCTGGTGCAGGTCGTCGACGAACCGCGCGCCGACCATGCCGTGACCGACCACGACCACCCGGACCTGGTTGCCCACACTCATGCAAGGACCTCTTCCGCGAACAGCAAGGACTGGTCCTCGAGCACCTCGACGGGACCGTGCCAGCGCTGGACGTCGACGGCGCAGACCTTGAACTCGGGCATCCCGGAGATCGGGTCCGTGGCGTCGGTGGTGAGCCGGTTGGCACTGCCGGTGCCTGCCCAGTGGAACGGCATGAACACCGTGTCGGGCCGCAGCGCGTCGGTCAGCCGGGCCCTCACGACGCCCCGGCCGCGTTCGGTGTCGAGCTGCACCAGGTCGCCCTCGTCGATGCCGAGCCGGTCCGCGAGCAGCGGGTGGAGCTCGACGAACGGCGTGGGCGCGCTGCGCACGAGCTCGGGCACGCGACGGGTCTGGGCGCCGGACTGGTAGTGCGCGAGGACGCGGCCGGTGATCAGGAACAGGGGCGCGTCCCGGCGCAGGTCGTCGGACGGGCCGCGGTGGTCCACCGGGACCAGGCGGGCGCGACCGTCGGGCGTCCAGAAGCGGTCGAGGAACATCCGCGGGGTGCCGGGGTGCGGCGTCGGACCGGCGGGGACCGGCCAGAACAGGTCCGGCTCGGCGTCCAGGCGCGCGTGGCTCAGGCCGCTGTAGTCGGCCCGGCCGCCCGCCGACGCTCGCGCGAGCTCGTCGAACACCACGGCCGGCGACGTGTCGAATCGGACCGTCGACCCTAGCCGCGCGGCGAGGTCGGCGAGGATCTCGAGCTCGCTGCGCACGCCGGGCGGCGGCGGCAGGGCGCGGCGACGGCGGATGACGCGGCCCTCGAGCGACGTCATCGTGCCCTCCTCCTCCGCCCACTGCGTCACGGGCAGGACGACGTCGGCCAGCAGGGCCGTCTCCGACGGCAGGAAGTCGCACACCACCAGCAGGTCGAGCGACGCCAGCCGTTCCCGGACGCGGTCGGCGTCCGGAGCGCTGACCAGCACGTTCGAGCCGTGCACCAGGAGTGCCTTCGGTCCGCCGGGCGTCCCCAGCGAGCGCAGCAGCTCGATCGCGGGCAGCCCGGTCCGCGGCAGGTCGGCGGGGTCGACGCCCCACACGTCCGCGACGTGCGCGCGTGCGGCGTCGTCCTCGATGGAGCGGTAGCCGGGGAGCTGGTCGGCCTTCTGGCCGTGCTCGCGACCACCCTGCCCGTTGCCCTGCCCGGTGATCGCGCCGTAGCCGGAGCCGACCCGGCCGGGCAGGCCGAGCAGGAGCGCGAGGTTGATCGCCGCGGTGACGGTGTCGGTGCCCTGCGTGCTCTGCTCCACGCCGCGGCCGGTGAGGATGTACGCGCCGGAGCCGCCGCGCGACGGCGAGGCGTTGGCCAGCAGGAATGCCGCGCGTCGCAGCGTCGCGACCGGGACGCCGGTCACCTGCTCCGTCCGCTCCGGCCACCAGAGCGCCACGGAGCGACGGATGTCGTCCAGACCCGTGGTCCGCTCGTCGAGGTAGGCGACGTCGGCGAACCCCTCCGCGAGCACGATGTGCGCGAGACCGAGCAGGAGCGCGAGGTCGGTACCGGGGACCGGCTGCACGTGCAGCCCGCCGTCGTCGGCGGTGAGGTCCGCGGTCGCCGAGCGGCGGGGGTCGACGACGATCAGGCCGCCGGTCGCCCGCACCCCGGCGAGGTGCTGGACGGACGGCGGCATCGTCTCGGCGAGGTTCGAGCCGAGCAGCAGGACCGCCTGCGCGCCCCCGAGGTCGGTCAGCGGGAACGGCAGCCCACGGTCGAGACCGAGGGTCCGGTTGGCGCCGGCGGCGGCGCTCGCCATGCAGAACCGGCCGTTGTAGTCGATGTTCGGCGTCGCCAGCACGGTCCGGGCGAACTTGCCCAGCGCGTACGCCTTCTCGTTCGTGAGCCCGCCACCGCCGAACACGGCGACCGACTCCGGCCCGTGCGACGCCCGCAGAGCGGCCAGCCGCGTGGCGACGAACGACAGCGCCGTGTCCCACGAGACGGGCTCACCGTGCAGGAGCGGCGTGGTGAGCCGGTCGGTCGCGCGCAGGAGGGTCGGCGACGTCCACCCCTTCTGGCACATGCCGCCCTTGTTCGTCGGGAAGTCCCGGCCCGCGGCGGTGACGGCCCCCTCGTCCGAGTTGCGGAGCGTCTGCGCGCACTGCAGCGCACAGTAGGGGCAGTGCGTGGCTGCACCCTCCGTCGTCACCGCCGCGAGCCGGGTCATCAGATGACCGTCGAGCCGTAGGTGCCGCTGCGGCGCTGGTAGACGGCCCACGTGGTCAGGCTCATCACCAGGTACAGGCCCACGATCACCCAGAGGGCGGCCTGGATGTTGCCCGTCGCCGTCGTGGAGATGGCGAACCCGCGCGGGATGAGGAAGCCGCCGAACGCTCCGATGGCACCGGCGATGCCGAGGCAGCCGGCTGCGGCCTTCGCGCGCCGGGCGCGGTCCTCGTCGTCCGTCGCCCCGAACCGGAAGACGGCGGGGATCATCCGGTAGACCGAGCCGTTGCCCGCACCGGTGGCGATGAAGAGCACCAGGAACGAGACGAGGAACGGCCAGAACGCGTGGGCGCGCAGGGAGAAGATCGCGCAGACGACACCGATCGCCATGACCGTGAACGCCCCGATGGTGACGCGGGCGCCACCCAGCTTGTCCGCGAGCATCCCGCCGAACGGTCGGGCGATGGAACCGACGAGCGCGCCGGCGAACGCGATCGTGATCGTGACCTCGGGGAACGTGTTCGCCAGCAGCAGCGGGAACGCCCCGGAGAAGCCGATGAACGAGCCGAAGGTGCCGATGTAGATGAACGAGATGATCCAGGTGTTCCGGGACCGGGCGGCGACGGCGTAGGCGCGCGGGTCCGCCTTCGCGTTCGACAGGTTGTCCATGGAGCGCCACGCCAGGACCGCCGCGATCAGGATGAGCGGCACGAACATGAAGCCGGCCCACTGGAGCTGCATCCCGGCGCCGACGACGACGACGATCGGCACGGCCCACTGCACCGCGGCGGTGCCGAGGTTGCCACCCGCCGCGTTCAGGCCGAGCGCGCGTCCCTTCTCCTTCTCGGGGTAGAAGAACGAGATGTTCGCCATCGACGAGGCGAAGTTGCCCCCGCCGACTCCGGCGAGCGCGGCGACCACGAGCAGGACCGGGAAACCGAGCTCCGGGTTCTGCACGGCCACGCCCAGAGCGACGGTCGGGACGAGGAGCAGCAGCGCGGACACGATGGTCCAGTTGCGGCCACCGAAGATCGGCACCGCGAAGGTGTACGGGATCCGCAGGGTGGCACCGACGAGCGTGGGCAGCGCGATCAGCCAGAACATCTGGTCGACGGTCAGGACGAAGCCGGCGTCGGGCAGCCGCGGGACGACGATGCTCCACAGCGCCCAGACGGCGAACCCGAGGAACTCGGCGAAGATCGACAGGCCCAGGTTGCGGCGGGCGATGACCCGGCCGACAGAGGCCCACTGGCCCTCGTCCTCCGGGTTCCAGCCGTCGATCCAGCGTCCGGGACGGCGGGTGAGCGGCGCAGCGTCGAGGACGGGGGCAGTGCTGGCGTCGGTGATGACCTGTGGCGCCATGGGGACCTCCGGGAGGGCGGGGGGGTGCTGGGTCGACGCCGACGTTAGGCAGCGGATGTTTCGGCGGAGCTGTCCGAACGGTTGCGTGCACGGTTCATTTCGCGCACCGGCCGTGGCGCGGCCCTGTGAGATCAGGGCAGCGGACGGACCCTGACCTGCCCGGACGGGACGCTCAGGCGGAGCTCGGCACCCACGCGCAGCGCGAGGGCCGCAGCCTGCGCGGGCGGGAGGTCGACGAGCACGTCGCCGCTGGTCCGGACGCGCACGCCCGTGGTGCCGGGCTCGAGGTCGATCACGCGTGCCGGCCAGCCGTCGCCGACGACGACCGCGCCCGGCGGGAACGTCACCTGCGCCCGGCCACCGGCGTCCTGGGCGCCGCACGGGACCAGGACCCCGTCCGGACCGGCCAGCGCGGTCGTCCCGTCGGGCTGGGCCACGAGGCGTCCGACGACGAGGTTCACCCCCGCGAGCGCGGCGGTGAACGGGTGCAGGGGGTCGGTGAGCACGTCGAGCGGGCGCCCCTGCTCCACGACCTGTCCGTCGTGCAGCACGACCACCCGGTCGGCGAGGGTCACGGCGTCGAGCACGTCGTGGGTGACCAGGACGGTGGCGGTGCGGGTCCGGCGGACCTGCTCGCGGACCACGTCCCGCAGCTCGGCGGCCGTGCGCACGTCCAGCTGCGCGAACGGCTCGTCCAGCAGCAGGACCGTGGGCTCGGCGGCGAGCGCCCGGGCGAGCGCGACCCGTTGGCGCTGCCCACCGGACAGCGCGTCGGGTCGCCGATCGGACAGCCCGTCCAGGCCGACCGCCGTCAGCCACGCGTCCGCCACCCGTCGCGCCTCGGCGGCGGGCACCCCGGCCGCGCGCGGACCGAACGCCACGTTCTGCCGGGCGCTCAGGTGCGGGAACACCAGCGGGTCCTGCCCGAGCAGCCCGACCGACCGGCGTTCGGGGCGGACGTCCGTCTCCACCCGGTCCTCGCGGACCGCGGTCAGCGTCCGCTCCCCCACCCGCACCACGCCGTAGGACGGCAGGAGGTGCCCGGCGAGCACCGCGAGCAGGGTGGACTTGCCCGCGCCGTTGGGTCCGAGGATGGCGACGATCTCCCCGGGGTGGGCCGCGAACGTCACGTCGAGCGTGAAGTCGGACCCCGTGCGGTGGACGACGACCTCCGCGTGCAGCGAGGTCATGCCGGGCGTCCCGGCCGCCAGGCGCGCGCTGCGAGCAGCACCGCGACGGCGGTGACCACGAGCAGCAGCGACAGGGCGACCGCGGTCCCCTGGGTCACCCCCGCGCCGTTGAAGGCCGAGTAGATGGCCAGCGGCATCGTCTGGGTGACGCCCGGGGAGTTGCCGGCGAACAGGGCGGTCGCACCGAACTCCCCGAGGGCCCGTGCGAAGCACAGGACCGTCCCGCTGATCAGGCCGGGTCGGACGAGCGGCAGCGTGATCCGCCGCAGGACCGTCCAGCGTCCGGCGCCGAGGCTGGCGGCGACCACGTCGAACCGGGTGCCCGCCGTACGCAGCGACCCCTCGACGCTCAGGACGAGGAACGGCATCGCGACGAACGCCTGCGCGATGACGACCGCCGCCGTGGTGAACGGGATCGTGATGCCGAACCAGGCGTCGAGCGACTCGCCGACGAGACCGCGCCGACCCAGCAGGTAGAGGAGCGCGATGCCGCCGACCGTCGGGGGCAGGACGAGCGGCAGCGTGACCAGGGCGCGCAGCACGTCGGCGGGCCAGCCGTCGGCGCGCGCGAGGACGACGGCGAGCGGCACCCCGAGCACCAGGCAGACACCGGTCGCGAGCACCGACGTCGACAGCGACAGCCGCAGCGCGTCGAGCGCCGCGGGCGTCGTGATGTCCGCCGGCAGCGTCGACCAGTCCGCACGGAGCACCAGGGCGACGACCGGCAGGACCAGGAGCCCGGCCGCCAACGCCGCGGGCGGCCACAGGAGACGCGGGACGCCGGTCGGCCTCACGGGGCGGTGAACCCCAGGTCCGTCAGGAGCCGCTGCCCCTCGGCGGAGAGCACGAGGTCCACGAACGCCCGCGCCACCGCGGTGTCCTCGAGCACCACGACCGGGTACTCGTTGACGGCCGTGGCTGCCTCCGGGAACTCCACGCCCTCGACCGTGGCGCCCGCCGCGAGCACGTCGGTCCAGTACACCAGCCCCGCGTCGGCGTCCCCGGTCTGCACCTTGGTGAGCACGGCCTTGACGTTCTGCTCCTCGCTGACCGGGCTCAGGGTGAGCCCGTCGAGGACCGCCCCGGCGGCGGACCCGCAGGGAACCTGCGCCGCGCAGAGCACGACCTTGCCGCCGGACGTCGACAGCGTCGCGAGGTCGGCGAGCGAGTCGATCCCCAGCGGGTTGCCCGGTGCGACGACGATCTCGAGCGTGTTCGTCGTGAACACCGTCGGGGTGCCGTCGGCGAGGCCCGCGTCCGTCACCGTGCCCATGGTCTCGAGGTCCGCCGCGGCGAAGACGTCGGCCGTCGCCCCGCCGACCAGCTGGGTGGCCAGCGTGGCGGACCCGTCGTAGGTCGTCGGGTGCACCGTGACGCCCGGGTGCTGCGCCGAGAACTCCGCGCCGAGCGCGTCGAACGCACCCTGGAGCGAGGCCGCGGCGAACACCGTCAGCTCACCGGCGAGACCCTCGGCCGGCGGCGGGGCGGCCGTGCAGCCGGCGAGCGCGAGGACCGCGGCGGCACCTCCGGCGACCGCGCGGACCCTCATCGCTGGGCCCGCGGCGTCTCGACCAGGACCGTGGTGGCCTTGACGACGGCGACGGCACGCGAGCCGACCTCGAGCCCGAGCTCACGGACGGCCTCCGTGGACATGAGCGACACCAGCCGGAACGGTCCGGCCTGGAGCTCGACCTGCGACATCACCGTGTCCGACAGGATCCCCGTGACCAGGCCGGGCAGCCGGTTGCGCGCGGAGCTGGAGCCCGCGGCGGGGTCGTCGGGGGTCCGCGCGCGCTCGACGGCCAACGCTGCCAGGTCGGTTCCCGCGATCACGCTCCTGCCCGCGTCGTCGTCGGAGGCGGCCAGGACCCCCGAGTCCACCCACCGGCGCACGGTGTCGTCGCTCACGCCCAGGAGCTCGGCTGCCTCGCTGATCCGATAAGTCGTCACACAGGCGACAATAGTGCCGCAGACGCGGTGCAACGAGCGTGTGCGATCCGCGGATGCGGATGTCGGGCGGCGCACCGATCCGGGCGGTAGCGTCCGGGCATGGCGACGAAGTCCGGCAAGAAGCTCAAGAAGAAGATCCCCAACGACGTCTACGACGCGGAGCTGTCCCGCCTCCAGGCCGAGCTGGTGCGCGTGCAGCTGTGGGCCAAGGAGACCGGTGCGCGGGTGGTCGTGATCTTCGAGGGCCGCGACGCGGCCGGCAAGGGCGGCACGATCAAGCGGATCGCCGAGTACCTCAGCCCCCGCATCGTGCGCATCGCGGCGCTGCCGACGCCGACGGAGCGCGAGAAGGGGCAGTGGTACTACCAGCGCTACGTCGCCCAGCTGCCCACGGCCGGCGAGATCGTCCTGTTCGACCGCTCCTGGTACAACCGCGCGGGCGTCGAGAAGGTCATGGGCTTCTGCACCGACGAGGAGTACGACCGGTTCATGCGCCAGACCCCGGCCTTCGAGCAGATGCTCATCGAGGACGGGATCCTGCTGCGCAAGTACTGGTTCTCCGTGTCGGACAAGGAGCAGCTCAAGAGGTTCCGGTCCCGCCTGAACGACCCGCTGCGGCAGTGGAAGCTGAGCCCGATGGACCTGGAGTCGATCAGCCGCTGGGAGGACTACTCGAAGGCGAAGGACGACATGATGGTCCACACCGACACCGCGGGCAGCCCGTGGTTCGTCGTCGAGTCGGACGTCAAGAAGCACGCGCGGCTCAACATGATCAGCCACCTGCTCTCCACCCTCCCGTACGTGGACGTGCCCCACGAGAAGGTCACGCTCCCGGACCGGCCGGCCGCGAGCACCGGGTACCAGCGTCCCTCCCGCGACCGGTCGACGTACGTCCCCAACCACGTGGCGAAGCTGCTCGGGGACCCGGAGGAGTACATCTGACGTCCCCTGGCGGACGGGCGTTGCACGACGGTCGATCACCTGCGACCTTGAGCGGCATGTCGGCCACGTCCACCAGCCCCGGACCCAACCTGCGGGTGTCACTGCCCGGCCTGCAGCCCTCCGTCAAGAACTTCCTCACCAACGAGGCCGGCAGCGCCGTCTACCTGCTGGCCGCCACGGTCGTCGCCCTGGTCTGGGTCAACTCGCCGTTCGCGGACTCGTACGAGGCGCTCTGGCACACGACGGCGGGGTTCCACATCGGGACGTGGGGCATCGACCTCGACCTGCACCACTGGGTCAACGACGCGGCGATGGCGATCTTCTTCACCGTCGTCGGCCTCGAGATCAGCCGCGAGGCCACCACGGGAGACCTGCGCGACAAGCGGACGGTCGCGGTCCCCGCGCTCGGCGCCCTCGGCGGCCTGCTGGTCCCCGTGCTGATCTTCCTGGCGTTCAACGGCGGGACCGACGCCGCGCACGGGTGGGGTGTCGTGATGTCGACGGACACCGCGTTCCTCGTGGGGATCCTCGCCCTGTTCGGCCCCAAGTGCCCCGACCGGCTGCGGCTGTTCCTGCTCACCCTCGCGATCGTCGACGACATCGGCGCGATCACCGTGATGTCGATCTTCTACACCGACGAGGTCGACATGGCCGCGCTCGCCCTCGCGGCGGGGATCGTCGCCGGGATCCTCATGCTGCGGTGGCTCAAGGTGTGGCAGCTCGCGCCGTACGTGGTCGCGGGGATCGCCCTGTGGTTCGCCGTGCAGGCCTCCGGCGTGCACGCGACGCTCGCGGGCGTGATCGTCGGTCTGCTCGTCCCGGCCCGCCCGGCGTCCCGGGAGACGATCGAGGAGGTCGCGGGGTACGGCCGCAAGCTGATCGCCGACGCGACCGCCGAGCGCGAGCACCTCGCCGAGCTGGCCGCGCGTGCGGCGGTCCCGACGAACGACCGGCTGCAGCGCCTGCTGCACCCGTGGAGCGCGTTCGTCGTCGTGCCCCTGTTCGGCCTCGCCAACGCCGGGATCCAGCTGGACCTCGAGTCCCTGCAGGCGGCTGCGCAGTCGCGCCTGGCCATCGGCGTCGCGGTCGCCCTCGTGCTCGGCAACGCGATCGGCATCACCGGCGCCGCCACGCTGGCGCTGCGGCTCGGCCTCGGAGAGCTGCCCGGGCGCGTGCGCTGGGGGCACCTGCTCGGCGGAGCCGTCCTCGCCGGCATCGGGTTCACGATCTCCCTGTTCATCGCCGAGCTCGCGTTCGACGACCCGCAGCACCTGGAGAACGCCAAGATCGGCATCCTCGCCGGGTCCCTCACCGCGGCCGTGCTCGGCTCGGTCCTGCTGCGCTGGCTCGGCGAGAAGCTGCCGCTGTGCTCCCCGCTCAGCGACGCGCCCCCACCCCTGCCCCCGCTGCCCTGGCGGGCGCCGGTCGGCGACGGGTGAGGGCGCGTCGGTGTCGGCTCACTCCGCGACGATGTCCCGCCCGTGCAGCGTCAGCGCCCAGATCACGAAGACGTCGAGCGCGATGATGACGACCGCCCAGACCGGGTAGTAGGGCAGCCAGACGAAGTTGAGGATGAGGCTGAGGCTCGCCACGATCACACCGACGGTCCGTGCCCACACGGCGCCGCTGAGCACGAAGAAGCCGGCCACGGCCACGAGCAGGCCGACGAGGATGTGGATCCAGCCCCACGTCGTCACGTCGAACTCGAACACCCACTCGGCGCCGACCACGTAGAAGGTGTCGTTGATGACGGCCACCAGCCCTTGGAGGGCGTGCAGGACGCCGATGACGATGAGCATCGTCGCCGCGAAGACGGTCATGCCGACGGCAAGGCTGCTGCGTTGTTCAGTCACGATCGGGTTCCTTCCGACGAGGTGAGCGGAGCACAGCGCGTTCACCTGGATCTTTGCGGACGAACCGGGCGCAGGACCAGCACCGCCGCGCGTTCGGGCAGACGCACCGGACCGTCACGTCGTGATCACGTCGCCGTAGCCCGCCCGGAACATGGGTGCGCCACGATGCCCGGTGTCTCACCCGTTCGAGGGAAAGTGTGGCCCCGCCCGTGCTCAAGAAGTCCCGCTCCGCCTCCTCCGCCACCTGCACGCTCACGTTCTTCCTGCCGACGACCGCGCTCGACGGAACGGTCAGCGTCGTCGGCTCCTTCAACGACTGGACGCCCGGGCTGCACCCGCTGCGTCGACGCTCCAACGGGACGGCGAGCACGTCGGTGACCGTGCCGGTGGGCGAGACCGTCCGGTTCCGCTACCTCGGCGAGCAGGGCCGCTGGTTCGACGACGCCGACGCGGACGAGATCACCGCCGACGGGTCGGTCGTGCACGCCTGAGCCTCAGGGAGCGATGACGAGCGAGACCATGACCTCGTCGGCCAGGGTGAAGCGGCAGTCGAGCACGACGACGCCACCGGGGAAGTCGCCCTCCAGACGGTGGGTCACCACGGTCGCGGGCCGGTGCGCGAGACGTACCTCGTCGGTGCCCGCGACACACCTGACCCACACCGGTGGCGCACGGAGATCGGCTGGCCCGTGTTCCGGCTCGACCAGGGTCGCGCCCCTAGAACCGCGTGACCGCCAGGCCCGCGCGGCGCCCGACCGCCGAGCCGAGCGCGATGCCCGCGAGCACACCGAGCGAGATCGCGACCATCGTCGTCCCGGCGGTGACGACCGTGCCGAGCGCCTGCGCCTCGTCGCCGAGGATCGAGGTCACGCCCACCAGGCCGAGCGCACCGGGCACCAGGAGCCAGAACCCCGGCAGGAACCCGACGAGCGCGGGCGGTCCGGTCGGGCGGGTCGCAGCGAACATCGCGACCGGGGTCATCAGCAGCGCGCCGATGAACGCCGAGAACACCCCGCCGAAGAACAGCCCGCCCACCACCTGGCCGGCGTACGCCACGACGAGGACGAGGAGGATCCACGGCAGCGCCGGACGGCGGGCGCAGTTGTGGAACACGACGCCCGTGCCGTAGACGAGCACCCCGATCCACGGCCCCGCCCAGCCCAGCGGCTGGACCGCCGCGGAGCCGACCTCGGACGCGGGGACGCCGACGAGGGCGGCGGCGCCGACGATGCCGAGGGCGAGCAGGACGAGCTGCATCACGCCCGCGGCCAGCCGCGCCGACCCCGCGATCATCTGCCGGGTGGCCAGGTCGATCGCCGCGGTGGTGAGCAGCGCGCCCGGCAGGAACGTGACCAGCGGTGCGACCAGCGGCGCGAGCATCCCGACGTCGATCCCGGTGCGCGACAGCAAGAACACCGCGGCGGACACCACGAACGCGCAGCTGAGCACCACGAGCGCCTGGTATGCGGCGGGCAACCGCACCGTGGCGACCTGCAGGCACGCGATCGCGGCTCCGAGCACGGCGGCGACGAGCACGTCGACCAGCCCCCCGCCCAGGATCATCGCCAGGCCCGCGGAGACGCCGACGTAGCCGAGGACGCGGGCCGGGCCGCCGTACAGCGGGGGCGCGGCGACGGCCGTCTCGATCCGCTGCGCGCCCTCGACGGCACCGACCCGGCCGGCCTCGGCGTCGTCGGCGACGCCCAGCACGTCCTGCACCTGGTGCAGGCGGAGCTGCCGCCAGCCCGCCGACGACGCCGCCGTCTGGGTCGTCGTCCGGCCCGGCACCGACACGAGCAGCGCGGTGGGCAGCGCGATCACCTCGACGTCCGCGGCCCCGTTGATCGCCGCGACCCGTTCGAGCGTCCGGGTCACCTGGACCACGGGAGCGCTGGAGTCGATCATCGCCTCGCCCAGCACCATGAGGAACCGGACGGTCTCCGTGCTGCGCGCGGTGTCGGCCGGGACGTCCCCCGGCATCGCGACGGCGTGCCGGTCGTCCAGGATGCCGATCTCGGTCGTCGACGCGGCGGGCTCGAGCGCCGACGCCGCGACCACCCCCGTCGGCCGCGCTCCGCGGGTGCGCCGGAGGGCGAGGACCAGCGCGGTCGCCGCGACCACCAGCACGAGCAGGGCGGTGACGACCGCACCGAGCGGGATCGTAGACGTCGCGGCCGCGGGCTCGCGCGTCCACGGCACATGCACGACGACCGTCTCCGTGGGCACCGGCTCCGGCGACGGCGGCTCCTGCGTGACCGTCACGGTCGGCACGGGCTCCGCCGGCGTCGTCTCCGTCGGGGCGACGGGCGTCTCGGGTGCGGGTGTGGTCGGTGCGTCCGTCGGGGTCGGGGTCGGGGTCGGCTCCGGGGGTGTCTCGGTGGGCGCGGGGGTCACCTCGACCCCGGTCGACCCGGGGTCGGGAGCCACCGCCACCGCGACCCCGGTCATCGTGCGACGACGAGCTGGTGGCGGGTCGGTCCCATCAGGCGACCGGGTCCTCGTCGCCGTACGCGGAGAGCCGCAGGGTGCGGGCGTCGGTGGCGAGGATCTGGGGCAGGGCAGCGAGCAGGGACTCCACCGTGTCCGTCCCCGCGCGCACGAACCGGCCCGAGAGCGCGTCGAGCTCCCCGTCGCCGAACGCCCGGACCAGCTCGGCGACGGCCTCGACGGGCGTCCACTCGGTCCTGCCGTCGTGCATGGCCATCGACGTCGTCATCGCCGTCTCGACGTGCCCGGGGGCCAGGTCGAGCACGCGGATCCCCTGGTCGCGGTACTGCGTGTGCAGCTGGGTGGTGAACCGGGCGAGCGCGCCCTTGCTCATCGCGTAGCCCGTGTACGCGGTCATCGCGCGGTGCCCCGCACCGGAGTTCATGTTCAGCACCCGGCCGTCACCCCGTGCGAGCATCCCGGGCAGCACGGCATGGGTGACGAGCAGCGGACCGCGCACGTTCGCCTCGATCACGCGCCACGAGTCCTCGACGTCGTCCTCGACGAACGGCACCTCGGCGCGCTCGATGACGCCGGCGTTGTTCACCAGGAGCCCGATCCCGCCGAGCTCCTCCTCCACGCGGGCGACGGCGTCGAGCACCGCGGTGGCGTCCACGAGGTCGGCGGCAGCGACGCACACGTCGCGACCGATCTCCTCGGCGACGGAGTCGAGGTGCGCCCGGGTCCGGCCCACCAGGCCGACCGCGTACCCCGCCTGCGCCAGCCCGAGCGCGATCCCGCGCCCGATCCCCCGCCCGGCCCCGGTCACCAGGGCGGTCCTCACGCGACCACCGCCACGGCCTCGCGCAGCCGCTCCAGCGTGGGCTTGCCGTGGAACCGGACCCCGTCGACGAAGAGTGTCGGCGTCCCCCGCACGCCCAGCTCGATGCCCGCGGTGTAGTCGTCGGAGATCCCGGGCGCGTACCCCTGGGCCCCGTCCCCGGCGACCTCGTCGGGGTCGAGCCCGAGGGCCAGCGCGGCCGCCCGCAGGTCCTGGTCCGCCAACCGGTCCTGGTGGCTCAGCAGCTCGTCGTGCATCTCCCAGAACTTCCCGTGCGCCCCGGCCGCCTCCGCGGCCAGCGCTGCCGCGAGCGCGTAGGGGTGCACCTCGAAGAGCGGGAAGTGCCGCCAGACCAGCCGGACCCGCCCGTCGGACGTGTCGACCAGCTCGCGCAGCACCGGTGCCGTCGCGCGGCAGTACGGGCACTCGAGGTCACCGAACTCCAGCACGGTGACGGGAGCGTCGGGCCGGCCGTAGACGTGCCGCTCAGGATCGGTCATGCGTCGAGGATGCCAGGCTCAGCGGCGCCGTGGCCGCAGCGGCGGGCTCGCGGTCCCCGCGCCGGACGCGATCCCCGCGACCACGTCCCGCACGGCGTCGATGCCGGACCGGGTGGGCCGCCAGTCGAGCTCCCGCTCGGCGCGCGACGTGTCGAGCAGCGGCGCGGCCAGTGCCATGTCGAGCCACCCCGGGCCGACCGGGACCGCACGCGCGTGCCAGCCGACCGCGACGGCCGCTCGCGCCTGCGCCACCGGCACCTCCAGCAGCCGCCCGCGGGACACGACGTCTGCCAGGTCCTGCCCCCGCAGCACGTCGGGGGCGGCGACGTTGAACGGGCCGCGCACCCGGCGCACCACGGCCTCCCGGAACGCCGCCGCGACGTCGTCGGCGTGCACCGCCTGCAGCCGCAGACCCTCCGGCCACGGCAGCACCGAGAGGTACCCGCTGACGGCCCGCTTCGGCACCCACGGGCCCAGGAAGTACCGCGAGATCTCGTGCCCGGCGGAGCGCTGGAACACCAGCGCGGGCCGCAGCCGGGCGACGGCCAGGCCGGGGCTGGCGTCCTCGACCTCGTCGAGCACCCGCTCGACGGAGGCCTTGTCGAGGCTGTACGACGACGACCGCACCCCGTCGGTCGCCCAGCCCTCCCCCCGCGGGACATCGTCCGGGGCGGGCGAGTACGCGCCGACGCTCGACGCGACCACCACGTGCGGCACCCCCGCCCGACGCGCCGCGTCGAGGACCCGGCGCGTCCCGGCGACGTTCACGTCGCGCAGCCGGCGCCGGTCGTGGCTGGGCTGGATCGCCCACGCGAGGTGGACCACCGCGTCGGCACCGGCGAACGCCGCGGCCAAGGTGTCGACCGCACCCGGGTCGGTCACGTCGCACCCGACCCACGACGCCACGCGGTACGGAGCGGGCGGGGTCCCGCGGGGCACGCGGCGGGCGACGCCCACCACCGAGGTCACGGTCTCGTCGTCGGAGAACCGCCGCAGCAGTGCCGTGCCGACGTTTCCGCTGGCACCGACCACGACGACCCTCATGGACCCACGCTCGCACCAGATGCGGCAGCCCGCATCCCTGCTCGACGCGCGCCGTCGCGTGCCGCGAGCCACGATGCGTCCATGCGGGTCGTTCGGGCGCTCCTGGGGCTCGCCGCGGTCGCGGCCGCGGCCGGGTGCGCCGTGGGCCTGGACGCGACGCCGGTCGACGAGGCACGCGCGCTGACGTCGCCCCTGGAGCAGGCGTCGTCGGCGGTCGGGACCGCGACGCTGGCCGCCGAGCTCCTCGGGGACGGCCGCAGCACGGCCGCCGTGACGGACACCGCGCTGCTCGACCAGGTGCACGTGCTGCAGGAGGCCGCCGACGCCGTCGCGACGTTCGTCCCCGCGGACCGCACGGGAGCGGCGTGGCAGGCCGACGCCCTGACCACGGTCCGGGACGCGCAGGTCGCGGTCGCGGCTGCCCGCGGCTGGGCTAACGGTGCCGGTTCCGACGAGGGGACCGTCGTCGCCGCCCTCGACGCGAGCGCGACCGCGCTGGACGACCTCACCGCCACGCTCGACGAGGTGACGGGCGAGTGAAGCGGGTCCTCGGTGTCGCGCTCGGCATCCTCACGGCGATCGGCGGGTTCCTCGACATCGGGGACATGGTCACCAACGCGGTCGTCGGCAGCCGGTTCGGGCTCTCGCTCGCATGGGTCGTGGTCGTCGGCGTGATCGGCATCTGCCTGTTCGCCAGCATGTCCGGTCGGGTCGCGGCGGTCAGCGGCCGGGCGACGTTCGAGATCATCCGGGAGCGCCTCGGACCCCGCGCGGCGGGTGCCAACCTCACGGCCTCGTTCCTCATCAACCTGCTGACCCTGACCGCCGAGGTCGGCGGCATCGCGCTCGCGCTGCAGCTGGCCAGCAGCGTCGAGCCGCGCCTCTGGATCCCCGTCGCCGCGCTCGCCCTGTGGCTCGTCGTGTGGCGCGCGAAGTTCTCGATCATGGAGAACGTCACCGGGCTGGTCGGGCTCACCCTCGTCGTGTTCGCGGTCGCGGTGTTCCTGCTCGGCCCCGACTGGAACGAGCTCGCCGACCAGGCACTCTCCCCCACCGTGCCCGCCGCCGAGGGGCACGCCGTCTACTGGTACTACGCGATCGCCCTGTTCGGTGCCGCGATGACGCCCTACGAGGTCTTCTTCTTCTCCTCCGGGGCGGTCGAGGAGCGGTGGACCGTCAAGGACCTGGCGCAGTCCCGGATGAACGTGCTGGTCGGCTTCCCGCTCGGCGGGATCCTGTCCGTCGCGATCGCCGCGTGCGCCGCGATCGTGTTCCTGCCCGCCGGCATCGAGGTGTCGTCGCTGTCCCAGATCGTGCTCCCCGTCGCGCTCGCGGGCGGCAAGCTCGCGCTCGCGGTCGTCATCGTCGGGATCGTCGCCGCGACCTTCGGCGCCGCGCTGGAGACGTCCCTGTCCAGCGGGTACACGCTCGCCCAGTTCATGGGCTGGTCGTGGGGGAAGTTCCGCCGCCCCGCGCAGGCCGCCCGGTTCCACCTGACGATGATCGTCTGCATCCTGGTGGCGGGCGCGGTGCTCATGACCAGCGTCGACCCCATCAAGATCACGGAGTTCTCGGTGGTGTTCTCCGCGATCGCGCTGCCCTTGACGTACCTGCCCATCCTGATCGTCGCCAACGACCCGGAGTACATGGGCGAGCACGTCAACGGACGGGCCACCAACGCCCTCGCGCTCGTATACCTCGTCATCATCGTGACGGCATCCGTCGCCGCGATCCCCCTGATGATCGCGACCGGAGCGGGCTCATGACCCTTCCCCCCGACGAGCGGCTGCCCGGGCTCGTGCTCGACGCCCGGCTGCACCTGCTCGACCGCCAGGTCCTCGACGTCGACGGCGTCCCCGTCTGCACCGTCGACGACCTGGAGGTGCACGGCATGGACGGCAGCGACCGGCCGGACGGCACCCAGACGGCCGTCGTGACGTCGCTGCTCAGCGGCGCCGTGCTGGCCACCCGGGTCTTCGGCGGCCGGCCGCCGTCGTCCAGCTGGCACCGCATCCGCTGGTCCCACGTCGCCGACGTCGGCACCACCGTGGCGCTCGGCGTGCGCGGCGACACGCTGGACGTGACGTGGACCGAGCGCTGGGTCCGCGACCGGGTGATCGGACGCCTGCCGGGAGGTCGCCATGATCCTGGGTGACCTGCTCGACACCCCCGTGCGGGGCCCCGCCGACGAGCGTCTCGGCTACGTGGTGGACGTGCGGCTGGTGCTCGACGGCCCGCTCGTCGGACCGCTCGCCGCACCGCGCCTGCACGGGCTGCTGGTCAGCCCGCGGACCGGGACGTCGTTCCTCGGCTACGAGCGGACGGGGGTGCGGTCCCCTGCGCTCGTGGCGCGCTGGTTGCGGTGGCGGCACCGCGGGACGTTCCTCGTGCACTGGCAGGACGTGGCGGCCGTCGAGCCGGGCGCGGTCCGGCTGCGCGACGGCTACCGGCAGATCTCCCCCGACCTGCCGGGCCGCCCGTCGCAGCGCCCGGACCTGCACCCGGCGACGTGAGGGCTACGCGCAGAGCACCGCGTCGACCGCCTCGGTCATCCGGTGCCACGCCCCCTCGGGGTCCGCCGTGGCCGCCGGGAGCGCGGTCACCGCGACGGTCACCGACCGGCCGTCCGGGCCGACGCCGCCGCCGGTCTCGTACCCGGGGATGCTGCCGCCGTGGCCCCAGGCGACCCCGCCGCAGCTCAGCGGCGTGCTGAAGAGGGCCAGCCCGTAGCGCATGCCGTCCAGCTCCGGCGCCGTCTCGACGGTCGTCTGCATCTCCGCAAGGAGCGCCGGGGGCAGCAGCTCCCCGTCGAGCAGGGCGACGAAGAACGCGTTCAGGTCGCTCGGGGTCGACACGATGTCTCCCGCGCCCCAGGCCCAGCCCGGGTCCAGCACGGTGATGTCGCGCAGCTCACCGCCGGGCTCCGTCGCGTGGTACCCGAGGGGGTGGCGTCCGCGGAGCTCCTCTTCGCCGCGGTCCGGGACGTAGGTGTCCCGCAGGTGCAGCGGCTCGATGACACGGTCGGTGACGACCTCGGCCAGCGGACGTCCGGTGACCTTCTGCACGATCAGCCCGGCGATGACGTAGTTGGTGTTGCTGTACGACCACCCGGTCCCCGGCGGCGTGCCCGGCTGGGTCAGCGCCAGGTCGAGCAGCTCGTGCGGCTCGACGTACTGGTGGCGCGTCGCGAAGAAGTCGGGGTCGATCACCGCGGTGTAGTTGGGCACACCGCTCGTGTGCTGGAGCACCTGCCGGACGGTGATGCGGGTGCCGTCGACGCCGTCGCCGTGCACCAGCCCGGGCAGGTACGTCTCGACCGGGGCGTCGAGCTCGACCTCCCCCTCGTCGACCAGCTGCAGGAGCGTGACGGCGACGAACGTCTTGGTGTTGCTGCCGATGCGGACCTGCCCGTCGAGCGGCACCCGGGCGCCCGTCTCCAGGTCGCCGACGCCCGCGGTGTAGTCGCGGCTGCGTCCGCGTGGGTCCTGGTAGGTGGCCAGCGCGGCGGGGAAGCCTGCGTCACGGACGAGGCCGTCGAGCTCGCGCTGGACGACGTCCCGGGGCGCGCGGCCCTCGGAGTACGCCGGGGTGCCGGTGATCACGGCACCGACCGCGACCGTGCAGACGGCGGCGATCGTGACAGCCGTACGGGCCCTGCTGTGTCGTCTCGTCATGAGATCTCCTCGATGTCGGGTGATCTCAGCCTGTCGACGCGCAGCCGCCGCCCACCATGGAGCACTCCCCCGAGCCGTGGTGGGGCAGACCCCACGGTGATCTCAGAACAGCAGGTGCTCGCGCGGCCGGCCCTTGGCCTCGTGCCCGAGCAGGAACCGCTTGCGCTCCAGCCCGGCGGCGAACCCGGTCAGCGTGCCGTCCGCACCGATGACGCGGTGGCAGGGGACGACGATCGCGATCCGGTTGCGCCCGTTGGCCGCCCCGACGGCGCGCGACGACGTGCGCGGGTCCAGACCGATCTCCGCGGCGAGCTCACCGTAGGACCGCGTCTGCCCGTACGGGATCCGCAGCAGCCCCTCCCACACGCGGCGCTGGAACGTGGTCCCCACGAGGTGCAGGGGGAGGTCGAACTGCGTGCGAGTCCCGGCGAAGTACTCGTGGAGCTGCGTCTGCACCTCGTCGAACTCGTCGTCGGCCCGCTCGCCGAACGGGCCCTGGACGGCCTCGTACTTCGAGCTCTGCAGCAGCAGCGCGGACAGGCCCCCGTCGTGGGAGACGAGCGTGATCGGGCCGAGCGGCGACGGGACCACCGTGTGCACCACACGGACCTCTTCCAGGACGGTCATGACCGTCATCATTCCCCCACCCACTGACACGGCCCGCCCGTCGCGCGCCCTCGAGGAGAAGACGCGCGACGGCGGTTCGGCGTGAGGTGCTCAGTCGGTGCTGCGCAGCAGGGTCCGCACCCCGACCGCCAGACCGACGACCGCCGTGAGGACGGCCGCGAGCCAGCCTGCCGCCACGGCGCTGCTGGTCAGGTCGCCGGCGAACAGCGCCCGCTCGGCCTCGACGACCCACCGCAGCGGGTCGAACGCGGAGGCGACCTTCATCCAGTGCGGACCGGTCTCCAGCGGCAGGAGCATCCCGGACAGGATCAGCAGCGGGAACAGCACGGTCTGCTGCACCGCCCAGAACATCCACTCCTGCTTGCGCACCGCGATCGCCAGCGCGTAGCTGAGCGACCCCAGCCCGACGCCGAGCACCGCGAGCATCGCGAGCCCGATCGGGGCACCGACGGGGTCGGCACGGAAGCCGAACGGGAGCATGACGAGGACGAGGATGACCGCCTGCGCGACCAGCGGCACCATCTCCTTCAGCGACCGGCCGACGAGCTGCGAGGACCGGGACAGCGGGGTGACCAGCAACCGCTCGTGCGCCCCGGTCTGCATCTCGAACTGCAGGTTGGAGCCGGTCGTGGACGTCCCGAAGAGCGTGGTCATGACCAGGATCGACGGCACGAACCACTGCCAGACGTCCGTGGAGCTCAGGCCCCCGGTCTCCCCGACGGAGCCGACGAGCAGCGGCCCGAACAGACCCAGGAAGACGAGCGGCTGGATCAGGCCGAACACGACGGAGAACGGCTCGCGGACCACGGGCCGCAGCTCTCGGGTCATGACGAGCCAGACGTCCGAGAGCCACGAGCGGCGGACAGGGGTCAGGGTGCGGGTCGGTGCGTCGATCGTGGCGGTGCTCATGCTGCGGCCTCCTCGGTGGTCGTGGTGTCGGCGCCGTCGCGCAGGCTGCGGCCCGTGAGGGCCAGGAAGACGTCGTCGAGCGTGGGCCGCACCGCGAGCGCCTCGAGCAGGGGCGCCCCGGCGCCGGACGCGGCCAGGACCAGCTCGGGCACGGCCGCACCGGCGTCGGCCACCCTGGCCTCCACCCGGTCGCCCGCAATGGTCACGTCCCGCGCGCCGGGGAGCGCCTCGACGATCGACGCGACCCGCGACGCGGTCCCCCCGACTGCGACGGTGAGCACCACGCGGTCGCCGGCGAGCGTGCGCTTGAGGCCGTCCGCGGTGTCGTCGGCGATGATCTGCCCGTGGTCGACGACCACGACGCGCTCGGCCATGGTGTCCGCCTCGTCGAGGTAGTGCGTGGTGAGCACGATCGTCATGTCGTGCTCGGTGCGCAGCCGGGAGATGTGCTCCCACAGGTTGGCGCGGTTGTGCGGGTCGAGGCCGGTGGTCGGCTCGTCCAGGAACAGCAGGCGCGGCGCGTGCACCAGGCCGAGCGCGACGTCCAACCGCCGCCGCTGGCCGCCGGACAGGTCCGACACCTTGCGCCTGGCCAGGGCGGTCAGGTCGAGCGCGTCGAGCAGCTCGGCCGTGCGCCGCTGGGCCGCCGCGCGGTCGAGCCCGTAGACCCGGCCCTGCAGGGTCAGCTCGTCGCCGGCACGCTGCTGGTGCCCGGCGCCGTTGCCCTGGCCGACGTAGCCGATGTTCCGCCGGACCGCCGCCGGGTCCGCGACGACGTCCACGCCCGCGACCGTCGCGGACCCGGAGGTCGGGCGGACCAGGGTGGTGAGCATGCGCATCGTCGTCGACTTGCCGGCGCCGTTCGGCCCGAGCACGGCGACGAGCTCGCCCGGGGCGATGTCGAGGTCGATGCCGCGCACGGCGTGCACGGTCTCGGAGCTGCTCACCACGAAGTCCTTGGTGAGTCCTCGGGTCTGGATCATGTCTCTCCCTCGTCGAGTGGGTACAAGAGCCAGCCTGTCGGGGATAGCGGTCAGGCCCTGTCCTCTACTGCGTGGCATCCTGAGGACGTGTCCACGCCGTCCTCCCGCCTCCTCGCGCTCCTGTCGCTGCTGCAGGCCCGCCGCGACTGGCCGGGCGAGGTGCTCGCGGACCGGCTCGGCGTCAGCCCGCGGACCGTGCGCCGCGACGTCGACCGGCTGCGCGAGCTCGGCTACCCCGTGCACGCGAGCAAGGGACCCGACGGCGGGTACCGGCTCGACGCCGGCACCCAGATGCCCCCGCTCCTGCTCGACGACGAGCAGGCGGTCGCCCTCGTCGTCGCCCTGCAGACCGCGTCCACGGGCGTGGCGGGGGTCGACGAGGCCGCCGTGCGCGCGCTCGCGACCCTCCGCCAGGTCATGCCCGCGCGGCTGCGCGCCGCGGCCGACGCCCTGCAGGTCACCGCCGTGGCGCGCGGGGGCAGCACGCGTCCCCAGGTCGACCAGCAGGTGCTGATGGCCGTCGGCTCGGCCGTGCGCGCGCACGAGGTGCTCCGGTTCGACTACGAGGGCGGCAGCGACACCCGGCTCCCCCGCCGCGCCGAGGCGCACCACCTGGTGACGTGGGGCGGGCGCTGGTACCTCGTCGGCTACGACCTCGACCGCGCCGACTGGCGCACGTACCGGGTCGACCGCATCACCCCGAAGACCGGGTCCGGGCCGCGGTTCGCACCCCGGCCGCTGCCCGCCGCCGACGTCGCCGCGTTCGTCGCCGAGCGCTTCAGCACCGTGAACCCCTGGCCCTGCCGGGGCGAGGCCGAGGTCGACATGGCGGCGTCCGAGGTCGCGCAGTGGGCCGGCCGGGACGCCCTCGTCGAGCCCCTCGGCGACCACAGCTGCCGTGCGGTCCTCAGCGCCTGGTCGTGGGACGGTGTCGCCGCGCGGTTCGCGATGTTCGGCGTGCCGCTGCGCGTCGTCGGTCCTCCCGAGCTGGCTGACGCGATGCACCGCCTGGCGGCCCGCCTGACGGCAGCGGTCCCTGAGTGAGCGGTCGAACCGTCACCCCAGGCCGGGTTCACCACCCGCCGGACGCCAGCGCGGGGTGGCGGGGGTCGTCGACGTGGACCACGACGTCCGCCACCTGCGTCGGCGTCGTCTCCGCGTCGTAGCGGGCGAACGCCGGGAGGGTCCACCGGTCCTGCTCAGGTGTCCGGCGCGCGAGGGTCGCCGCGCGGACGGTCAGGTGCACGGTGAGGTCCGCGTCGAGCCAGCGCCCGAGCAGCAGGCTCCCGTCGAGCACCAGGACCGCTCGTCCGGGCACGTCCACGTACGCGGCGCGGGTCGACCGGTCGGCCACGGCGTCCCAGAGCGTCGGCAGGAAGCGGCCGCGCGAGGCGAAGAGGTCGAGGACCTCCCGCCCCAGCGCACCCGCATCGAGCCGGTCCTCCAGGTAGGCGTCCGGGTCGTGCCGCCCGTGCTCGAACCGCACGGAGGCCGGCCGCAGGAAGTCGTCGGCGTGCACCCGGGACACCGGTCTGCCGAGCGCTCGCAGCGGGTCGACGAGGGCGTCCGCGAGGTCGGCGGGCCGCGTCGGCGGGGCACCGTCGACGAGGACGCGGACCCTGCCGTCGTGTGAGGCGACCAGTCGCACCAGCCGGTCGACCAGCAGGTCGGGCGTGACCGGCTCGATCAGGGCTGCCGCCCCTCACCGTGGTCGTCCGCGGTCTGCTCGCGCTCGTCGATGACGTCCTGACCCGGCCCGGAGAAGTTCCGCGACCGCTCCAGTGCCTCGATGCTGCCGGTGAAGAGCCGGGCGTCCTGGCCGCCGGTGGTGATGGTCTGCGTGTCGTCCGGGGACCACGCCCCCGGGACCGGGAGCACGGGCGTCGGTGCCGAGTCGGGGCGCGTGGCCGCCCGGCGGCCCGACACGGGCGCTCCGCCCTCGAACCTCGTCTTCGGCAGGCTCTCCGGCGCTTCGCGCTGCAGCCAGCCGACCAGCCCCTCGCGGACGTAGCACCGCAGGTCGAACAGGGTGGGGGCGTCGACGGCGCTGGCCAGCGCGCGGACGCGGACCAGCCCGCCGACCGCATCCGTGACCTGCAGGATGCCGACGCGGCGGTCCCACAGGTCGGTGTCCTGGAGCAGCCGCGTCAGCTCGGTGCGCATCGCCTCGACGGGGACCTCCCAGTCGACGTCGAGCTCGACGGTGCCCAGCAGGTCGGCCGCGCGGCGCGTCCAGTTCTCGAACGGCGTCGTCGTGAAGTACGTGGACGGCAGGATCAGGCGACGGTCGTCCCAGACGTGCACGACGACGTAGGTGAGCGTGATCTCCTCGATCCGGCCCCACTCGTCGGCGACGACGACCACGTCGTCCACCCGGATCGCGTCGGTGAACGCGAGCTGCAGCCCGGCGAACACGTTGGCCAGGGAGCTCTGCGCGGCCAGGCCGGCCACGATCGAGATGAGACCCGCCGACGCCAGCAGGCTCGCACCGAGCGCGCGCGCCGAGGGGAACGTCAGCAGGATGGCCGCGATCGCGCAGAGCACGAGGATCGCGACCGTGATCCTCCGCAGCACCTGCACCTGCGTGCGGACGCGGCGGGCGTGCCGGTTGTCGGCGACGTCGATCCGGTACCGCTGGAGGGCGGCGTCCTCGAGCACGAAGGCGAGGCTGCCGATCAGCCAGGCCACGGTGACGATGAACGCGATGAGCAGCACGTGCTCGACGGTGCGGGTCCAGTCGGACGGGTCGGTGCTCAGGCGCAGCGCGATCCAGACCGCGACGACGAGCAGGACCGCGCGCATCGGCTTGCGCGAGCGGCGGGTGAGGTCGGCGGCGACGGTGGAGCGACGGGCGAGCCGCCGCACGACGACGGAGATGAGGGTTGCCGCGAGGAAGGCGATGACGATCGCAGCCAGCAGGGACACCGTCGGCACGACGAAGCCCTGGACATCGTCCGCCACGGACTCGTCGACGGCGCCGGGGAGCAGGTGGGGGCGCACGCCCCTCAGCGTAGGCAGTGCCGGACGTAGGTGCGCCCCGTCCCCTGTTCTCGGGGACGGGGCGCCACGGAGAGGCGTCTCGCCGGCACGAGGCTTGGCGCACTCCCTGAACCCTCACGGGCGGCCCGGCTCTCGCCGTGGCCCTCGGCAACGCGGCCCAACTTGCGACCGGCTGGTCGCCCCGGGCTCCCGGTGCGATCAGCTAGAACAGTTCTAGCACTGCCACGCCAGGGGCGCATCCGCTCCATGGAAATACCTTGACTTGGTAAAGCGTCCAGCACGTTACCGTCGTCGCGTGAGCGCCTCCCTCATCCTGCGGCAGCCGTTCGACCCGGCGCCGGCGCTCGCCTCGCTGGTCGCGCACGCGGTGCCCGGGGTGGAGGTCGTGGACGCCGGCACGGTGACACGTGTCGTGCTGCTGGGCGACCGACCGGCCCTCGTCGCCGCGACGCTCGGACCGGACCGGGTCGCCCTCCGCGCGAGCGCCGGGTCGGAGGCGGACCTGAGCGCGCTCGCCGTCGCGTGGTTCGGCCTCGCCGACGACCTCGATGCCGTCGTGGGCGCCTTCGCGGACGACGAGGTCCTCGGGCCGCTGGTCCGGGCCCGCCCGCGGCTGCGGATCCTCGGCCACCCCGACGGCTTCGAGGCAGCGGTCACGACGGTGCTCGGCCAGCAGGTCTCGCTGGCCGCGGCCCGCACGTTCGGCGGACGGCTCGCCGCCGCGTACGGCGAGCCCGGACCCGGTGGGCTGACCGCCTACCCGACGCCGGAGCGGCTCGCGGCGGTGGACCCGGTGGAGCTGCAGAGCGTCGTGCGCATCACGCACTCCCGTGCGCGCACCCTGCACGCCCTCGCGCGGGCGTGCGCCGACGGGCTCGACCTGCGAGGGCCGGGCACGCGGGAGCACCTCGTCGCCCTCCCCGGGATCGGTCCGTGGACCGCGGACTACCTCGCCCTGCGCGTGCTGGGCGACCGCGACGCGATGCCCGTCGGCGACCTCGTGCTGCGCCGCGCTCTCGGGGTGGGGTCCGCGGCGGACGTCACGCGACTGGCCGAGCGTTGGCGCCCTCTGCGCGCCTACGCGGCCGTGCACCTCTGGACCTCGGCCGCGTACGCCCTCTGAGCAGCACGAGCGCGGCGCGGTCACGATGCGGCCCTCGCCGCCCGTCGACCCCCACCAGCACCAGCCGCTGACGTCAGCCGGTCGACGCCGCCCGCCGGACGGCGTCGACCGAGCGGGCGACGTCCTCGGCGTCCGTCGACCAGTTGCTCACCGACACGCGCAGCACGTCGCGACCCTGCCACCGCGATCCCGACATCCACGTCACCCCGTCGGCCAGCACGCGTGCGGTGACGGCACGGGTGCGCTCGTCGGAGCCGAACCCGACGCAGACCTGGGTGAACACGACGTCGTTGAGGATCTCGGCGCCGTCGATCGTCGCGATCCCGTCGGCGATGGCCCTGGCGTTCGCCACGAGCCCGTCGACCAGGTCCTCGACCCCGCTGCGCCCGAGCGACCGCAGGACCGCCCACACCGGCACGCCGCGTGCACGACGGGAGAGCTCGGGCACCTTCTCCAGCGGGTCGCCCGACCCGCTGAACGTCGCGAAGTAGTCGGCGTGCATGCCGAAGGCGCGGCGCAGCGGCTCGGGGTGCGCGACGATCGCCAGACCGCAGTCGTAGGGCACGTTGAGGGTCTTGTGCGCGTCGGTGGCCCACGAGTCGGCGTGCTCGACGCCGGCGAGGAGGCCCCGCAACCGAGGAGACGCGGCCGCCCACAGACCGAAGGCGCCGTCGACGTGGACCCACGCGCCGTGCCGGTGCGCGAGGTCGACGGCCTGGGCCATCGGGTCGAACGCGCCGGAGTGCAGGTTGCCCGCCTGGAGGCAGACGATCGTCGGGCCACCGCCCTGCGCCAGAGCGCGGTCGAGGTCGGCGACGACGAGCCGGCCCTGGTCGTCGGCGGCGACGACCGTCGGCGTGCCGAGCCCGAGGTAGCGCAGCGCGAGGTCGAGAGTCTCGTGCCGCTCCGCCCCGACCAGCACCCGGACCCGCGGGCCGCCCGCGAGCCCGTCGCGGCCGACGTCCCAGCCCGCGTCGGCCAGGACGTGCTGCCGGGCGGCCGCGAGCCCCGTGAAGTTCGCCATCGTGGCGCCGGTGACGAACCCGACGTCGGCGTCGGGCGGCAGGCCGAGGAGGTCGAGCGCCCACGCCGCCGCCGCGTCCTCCACCGCCACGACGCCCGGCGTCGAGTGGCGCATCGCCGTGTTCTGGTCCCATGCGCTCGTGAGCCAGTCCGCCGCGAGCGCGGCCGGGTGCGTCCCTCCGATCACCCAGCCGAAGAAGCGTCCCGACGGCATCCCCATCAGCCCGGGCTCGACGCCGGCGGCGAGCTCGTCGACGACGGTCTCGGGTGCGGTCGGCCCGTCCGGGAGAGGCCCGCCGAGGACGGCCGCGAGGTCGTCCGGTCGGGCCCGCGGGTGCACGGGTCGCTCCGCCAGGGACGTCAGCCAGTCGCGCGCATGGTGCACCGCGCGGTCGAGCGCCGGGGCGAACGCCGGCCACCGTGCCGTCATGACGCCCACCCTGCCACCGCCCGCCCCGTGGGCGCCCCGGTTTCACCCGGTCGAATCGTCCGGGGTGTCGGGTTGCGCCGCTCGGGTCACCCGGACGGTCGACTCCGCGCTGGTGCGTGGTCACTACCGTCAAGGCGTGCCTGACCGGCCCAGCTGCGGTGGAGGAGGTGGACGTGAGCGCGACGGGCAAGGACCCGCAGTGGCGGGACGCCGAGCGGTTCGCCGAACGGCACGCCCGCACGGTCCTCGCCCGCACCGACGTCCGCGTCACGGGACCGGGATCCGCCACGGAGCTGGACCTCGTCGGCATCGACTTCGCCGGTCGCGTCGAGCACCGCCGCAGCCCCGTCGGACGCAGCGACCTCGAGGACCTCCGCGTCGCGGCCGGCTCGTTCGTCGCCGTCTTCTACTCGCGCTCCGGTTTCACCAAGACCGCCGTCCTGTGGGCGGAGGAGCACCACATCGCCCTCTTCGGCTACACCGACACCGGCTACGCGAGCCCCGCCAACCCGGTCGCGGTCGAGCTCGTGCACCGCGCCCAGACCGAGTCCGAGCACCACGTGCGCGCGGCCACGGAGCAGGTGTCCCGACGTGCGAACGCGGCCCGGCAGGAGGCCGAGCGCCGCGAGCGCGAGGCGCTCGCCCTGGAGCTGCGCGCGGAGGACGAAGCGCGACGGGCGGCCGAGCGGCGGCGGGTGCGGCGGGAGCGCTCGGAACGGGTCCTCGGGCGGACCGTCGCGCTCCTGCTGCAGATCCAGATCGCGCCCGGTGTGCTGTCGGCGACCGTCGACCGGCTCTCCCACTCGACGATCGTCGCGGCCGTCACGGACTCTGCGGACCGCCTCTCCATGGGCGACAGGCCCCACGCGGTGGCGCTCCTGCGCTCGATGTTCGACGACGCGGCCGCGGTCCTGGAGGTGCTGACCCCGCCGACGGCACGGGACACGGCGAACTACCGGACGTCCCGGGCCGCGATCGAGCGCGGTCTGGACGCGCTCGACGCAGCCGACGGCATCGGCGCGATCGGTCACGTCGCCCCCGAGCACGTGGCGACGCACCTGCGGGCTGCCGAGCAGTCCTGGCGCGCGCTCGTCGGAGAGCTGGCCAAGGCGCTCCCCGCCCCGCTGCTCACCGACGTCCCGGTGCCGCGCCGGCCCCGCCATCTCACCTCGCCGGGCGAACCGCTGCCGCCGGGCGTCGCGGAGCGCGCACCCGCGGCCGTATCAGCCCGCGGGGGGCACCGCTCCTGATCCTCGTGGTGGATCTCCTCGGTACGGCACAGCCGCGGGGCCCCTCCCTGCACGTCTCCGGCCGCAGGCTCCCGCGGATCGTCGGACGCGACGCCGAGCTCCGGCGGGTGGAGTCGTTCGCCGACGACGTCCGGCTCGCCGCGCGCGGGCGCTCCCTCGTCCTGGTCGGCGAGGCGGGCATCGGCAAGACGACCCTGTGGGAGCACGGGGTCGAGTGCTGCCGGGCGGCGCAGGCGCTCGTGCTGGTGGCTCGGCCCAGCGAGGAGGACCGCGACAACCCTGCGCAGGGCCTGCACGACCTGTTCGACCGTCTCCCGGCGTCCACCGAGCTGGCGGCCGACCTGCCGGCCGTCGAACGGTCCCGCTGGCTGCTCGACCAGCTCCGCGCCCTGGCTGCCGAGGCTCCCGTCGTGGTCGCCGTCGACGACCTGCCGTGGCTGGACGACATCACTCGGCACACCCTGCGCTTCGCGCTGCGCCGGCTCGGCGACGAGCCCGTCTCCCTGCTGGCCACCGCCCGGACCTGGAGCCCCGAGGAGCTCGCCATCCCCGCACCCGGCCTCGACGGCGGCGTCGAGCGGCTCGACCTGCCCGGGCTGGAACGCCTGAGCCTGCGACGCATCGTGTCCGCCGCGGTCCCCACGCTGAGCCTCCCGGCGGTCTCGCAGGTGGGCGAGCTGGCGCACGGGAACCCCTTCTTCGCGCTCGAGCTCGCCCGCGCCCACCAGCTCGGGACCGGGTGCCCGCCCGACGGGTCCCCGCTGGCCGCGCTCGGTCACCGCGTCGCCGAGCTGCCCGCGGACACGCTGCGGCTCGTGCGGCTGCTCGCGCTCGCGGGACCGTCGCCGCTGCGGGGCCTCGCGTCGGCCGCCGGGCTCCGGAGCGTCGACGACGCCGTCCGCCCGGCCCTGGATGCCGAGGTGGTCGTGCTCGAGCACGACTTCGGCCTGCGGTTCACGCACCCGCTGATCTCCACAGCGGTGCTCGCCGGGATGCACGCCCTGGACCGTCGGGGCCTGCACGCGGCGCTGGCACGCACCCTCGAGGATCCCGACGCCCGGGCGGTGCACCTGGCCCGTGCCGTCGACGGGACCGATGCCGCCGCCGCGGACGAGATCGAGTCGGCGGCCCTGCGGCTCGCGCGCCGGGGCGCCCCCCGGCTCGCGGCCGACCTGCTCGGCGACAGCGCCCGGCTGACCCCGCCCGACGACGAGGACGCCTCCGTGCGACGCACCCTGGCCCGGATGATGCAGTGCGCCACCGCCGGGGACCTCCCGACGGCACTGCGGCTCGCGGACGGCCTGCTGGAACGGCTCGAGCCGGGGCCGCTGCGCGCGTCCGTCGTCACCGGCCGCGTCGTGCTCGACTTCACGGACGCGGAGGCTGTGCTGCGGACGGCGTTGGAGGAGGTCCCGGAGGACGGGTCGGTCGCGCACGCGAGCCTGCGCGGCCGGGTGCTCGGGCTGCTCGGGTGGCTCCTCGGCATCCACCTCGGTCGCCTGGACGAAGGGCTGGCGTGTGCACAGGCAGCGCTCGAGACCGGTCGGTCTCTCGACGACGCGGTGCTGATCGCGCAGGCGGCGTCCGCCGTGTCCACGACGTCACTGCTGCTCGGCCGGCGGACCGACGGGCTGATCGAGGAGGCCGTGGCCGTCGGGAGCGAGGTGGTCCAGTCGCAGCTCGCCCTGTGGCCGCGGGTCCTGCAGGGTCGCCAGCAGCTCTGGGACGGCCACCTCGCCTGGGCGCGGACGAACCTCGAGTCCATGCACCGCAGCGCACGGAGCAACGGCGCGGAGTTCCAGCGGTCGTACCGGCTGTACGACCTGGCGCAGGTGGCGCTGGCCGCGGGCGAGCTCGACGTCGCCGCGCACCACCTCGAGGACGGGTCCGAGGCGGCACGGGACTGCGCGGACGACCGGGCCCTCGCGTGGCTGGCCTATCCCGCGGGCCTGCTCGCCGGTCTCCGGGGGAACACGGACGCGGCCCACGCGCACGCGGACCGGCTCGACGCGTGGGCGGCGCGCGTCGGGGAGCGACCGCGGCTGGCGATGGCGGGACACGTGCGGGGGGTCGCGGCGGCCGCCCGACGCGACTGGCCCGCGGCGCTCGACACGCTGCAGGGTGCGCTCGGCGTGCTCGACACCCTCGGCTACGCGCACCCCGGGCCCGTGCCTGTGCTCCCGCAGGCGATCCAGGTGGCGAGCCTCGCGGGCGCGACCGACCTCGTCGAGCAGCTGACGCACCGGTTGCGGGACCAGTGCGCCGCCCTGGCGTCCCCCTGGGCGGACGCCCAGGTGCTGGCCGCCACGGGGCAGCTGCTGCTCCTGCGGGACCAGCCGGAGGCCTTCGACGCCCTCCAGCGGGCCCAGGACCGTCTCGCGGGCCTCGGGTACGGGCTGGACGCCGCCCGCACCGGCTCGTTCGCGCTGGCCGCGGCGCTGCGGACAGGTCGGCGGCAGTGGGCGCGCGAGCACGGCGAGCGGTACCTCGCCACCTTCCTGGACGCGGGCGTGCGGGGTTGGGACGCGGTGGTCGTCGAGCTCCTCGACCGGGTCCGGGGCACGACGGACGACGAGCTGACGCCGACCGAGAGCGAGATCGCAGCCCTCGTGGCCGACGGTCTGCGCAACCGGGAGATCGCCGCACGGCTGTTCGTCAGCGAGTCGACCGTGGAGGCGCACCTGACCCGGACCTACCGCAAGCTCGGGCTGCGCAACCGCGCCGAGCTGTCGCGCCGGGTGGCGCGGTCTGGGGTGTCGTCAGGGGTTTCCCCGCTGTAGGGCCGCACCCCTGCCGACCTACGTTCGGGGGGTCGGACCGAGAGCCGGTCCGCACCGCACAGCAGGGGGAACCATCATGACCATCCTCACCGACCTCGCCAACGAGTTCGAGACCTACCCGAGGGACTTCCTGGACGTCCAGATCGTCCAGGTGGACCCGCCCGGGTCCGTGATCAACACGCTCGAAGAGGTCCTCTTCCGCATCCAGGTGGCCAACTCGGGCCCGCTGGACGCCAACCAGCTGAGCCTGCTGGTCGAGGGGCTCAACGGCACCCTCGTCCGCAGCAACGGCGTGAACTCCCCGTGGCAGAGCTCGTTCACGATCTCGGGAGCCTTCTTCGGGGACGTCCCCGCCCACTCGGCGACGACGCCCCGGGTCTCGCCCGGTGACAAGTTCGCGTTCCGGCCGTCGACGAGCTCGACGACCGCCCGCGACCTCGTGCGCGTCTCGGTGGCGGGGTACGACACCGACCTGCTGCACATGACCGTGGCGCACACCCGCGCCGATCCGGAGGCGAACGACGTCTACACGTCGACGGTCTCGCCCGCGTGAGCCTGCAGTCCCGCCGCGACCACGGTCGCGG